>JAYODI010000073.1:0-29315 GCA_038279365.1 Candidatus Latescibacterota bacterium
TGTCCTGCTCATTTTTTATAGCTCATTTTTCAACCTATTGTCCAAACCTTAGTATTTATAGAGTTTATCTATAAATAATATAATAATTATTGATTTGTCTGATAAGTGCTAATTGCTGAAGTTTATCTTCGATAATGATTCAGGTGTGAATTTGCAGATGGTTTTTACGCAATTTTACACAATTTTGCAATGAATGACATCAGGAGGTTTGGTATGGGGCGCAAAGTACGTGTTGCCATTATTGGCGTGGGCAACTGTGCATCATCTTTGGTGCAAGGTGTTGAATTTTACAGAAATGCAAAAGAAGATGAATTTATTCCGGGTTTGATGCACCCCAATTTGGGTGGGCTACATGTGGGCGACATCGAGTTTTCTGCCGCATTTGATATTGCCAAAGAAAAAGTGGGCAAAGATTTAAGTGAAGCCATTGCAGCATATCCAAACAACACCATTAAATTTGCCGATGTGCCGCATTTGGATGTGCCTGTACATCGTGGGATGACGCATGATGGTCTGGGTAAGTATTTGTCGCAAATGATTGAAAAAGCTGAAGGTGATACGGTGGATGTGGCCGAAATCCTGAAGGCCACACGGACAGATGTGGTGGTCAATTATTTGCCCGTAGGCAGTGAAGAAGCCACCAAGTGGTATGTGGAGCAAATTTTGCAAGCAGGTTGTGCATTTGTCAATTGTGTGCCTGTGTTTATTGCCAGCAAAGGACATTGGCCCGAACGATTTGAAAAACGTGGTTTACCAATGATTGGTGATGACATTAAATCACAAGTAGGTGCAACCATTACACACCGTGTGTTAACGCGTTTGTTCCGCGAGCGGGGTGTGAAATTGAACCGAACGTATCAATTAAACTTTGGTGGCAATACAGATTTTTACAATATGTTAGAACGCGACCGTTTGGAGTCGAAAAAAATCAGCAAAACCCAAGCGGTGACCTCTCAGCTTGATTATGATATGGGCGATGACAATGTGCACGTGGGCCCCAGTGATCATATTCCTTGGTTGGAAGATCGCAAGTGGTGCCATATTCGTATGGAAGGTGAGACGTTTGGTGGTGTGCCTTTGAATCTGGAAATGAAATTGGAAGTGTGGGATTCGCCCAACTCTGCGGGTGTGGTCATTGATGCGGTGCGGTGTTGTAAATTGGCCCTTGAACACGGCATTAAAGGCCCCTTGTTGGCACCTTCATCATACTTTATGAAATCACCTCCCAAGCAGTTTAGCGATGATCAAGCACGACAAATGACAGATGACTTTATTCGTCAATATGGGCGCAAGTAAGGCATTATCCATCTCATGGAGATGAAACCCAATTTCAACCTTTGATGGTATATGGGATTAAGAAGCTTAATCATCTCACATTTTTTTAAAAAAAGCGGCAGTCTTTAAAGACGGTCGCTTTTTTATTTATCTGTCAGTCGCCTCTTTGAGAAGCGCTTGATATTGTCATCCAAATGATTTAGCTTGTAGCACATGAAATGGAGCTTATATGTCACAAATGGGTGTTTCAAATAAGAGGATCGTCAAATGATTAAAATAGGCTCAAACTTTTTAAGTTTGAAAAATACCACCATTGAAGACTTCATTAAAACCAGTTATGATCTAAAATTGGATGTGGTAGATTTTCATCAGCGGGCATTTGAATCGACAGATCCTGCTTATTTGGGTGGCATTAAGGCATTGTGTTTAAAATATGGTTTGCCCATTGGATATATAGGTGTCAGCGGATTGTTTCACGGCACATCAACCGAGCGGGCCGAACATGCCAAAACGGCCAAAGAAGCCGTAGATTTGGCCGCTTTTTTGGGATCGCCAATCATTCGTTTGTTTTGTTCAACAATTCCCAAAAAGAATGGCGATGGTGAAGAGACCTGGCCTGCGATGATTGCAGGATATCAAGATGTGGCCGACTATGCAGCATCCAAAGGCATTGCTGTGGGATTGCAGAATCACCCTTCTACGGGTGATGAAATGTTGCAAATTCGCGCAGAAACAGACCGTGAAAATTTTAATTTTATTATGGATACAGGGCAGTGGGTCGGCTCACCAGGGTCGGCACCGCGCGGTGAAACAGACCCAAATATCGATTTTTATAAATTTATGGAACAAACCATTCCGTATGCGATGTATATTCGTACCAAATTTTATAAAAATGAAAGTGGCACAGAAGAGTGGTTGGATTATGCACGCATTGCCAAGATCATTAAGCATGTGAATTACAATGGTTGTATTTCCATTGTGTATGAAGGCGAACACGAAGACCGCGTTGAGCAAGTACGTCTTGCAGTGGCTCAGTTGCGAAGTTTACTAAGCGGTTATTAATGGCACACAAGTTATGGATATCAATCCATATTTAAGATGGGGAGAAAGACATGTATTTGGGTACTCAAGGAACATTTAATGACGATGTGGAATTAGAAGTGCTGGCGCAATTGGGTGTAAATTATGTCGATCATACACCGTCTTCACCCTGGACGGAGTGGACAACAGATATGATAGTAGAACAACGTGAACGATTTGATCGACACGGCATTCGGCTTGAAATGATGCATTTGCCTCTTCGAGGAAGGCCAGCCATCAAAGATACCACCGGGAGAGCAGGGCAACCCAATTCGGCAGGTGTAATTTTTTTGGGCGCAAGTGATGAACGAGATCGTCAAATTGATCAGGTATGCAATGTGATTCGCATGGCTGGAGAGGCAGGTTTACGAGGCCTCAATTACAACATCACCATATTGGGTCATTTAAGAACGCCAGCCAAAAAAGGGCGTGGTGGCGCGACGCTTTCGACATTTGAATTTGATAAGCTCGATCAATCTTTGGGCGAGTTTGAAGGCGGCGCCGCAGATGAAGATACGATGTGGGAACGCATTGATTATTTTTTACAGCGCGTGATTCCCGTTGCAGAAGAATACAAAGTACAAATGGCCTGTCACCCATCAGATCCGGGCATCGGCATGGATAAGACGTATCGTGGCGTAGCCCGTCCATTGGGTATGCCAGAAGGGTTTAAAAAATTTATTGAGTTGTATGACAGCCCATATAATGGATTGAATTTTTGCCAAGGATGTATGTCTGAGGCATTGGAAAATCCTGCAACAGAAATTTTGGATGTCATTCGCTACTTTGGTGAACGAAAGAAAATTTTTAATGTGCATTTTCGAAATATTAAGGGCGGGCTGAATAATTTTGTGGAAGTGTTTCCCGATGAAGGCGATATCAATATGATTGAAGCGCTTAAGGTGTATAAAGAAGTGGGATACGAGTACATGATTATGCCCGATCACGTGCCCAAAATTTCAGGGCCATCTCCACGCGAGGTCGGCTTTGCATATTCTTATGGTTATATTCATGCCGCACTACAAGCCGTGAATGCGTCGTAGAATTGGCATTGCAAATTTCCCATTTTTGCTCAGGTCGCTGTATGGATCTGAGCATTATCTTTTATGAGAAGAGTTTAAAAAATAATGAATATTGAAAAGCAATTTCCTTGTGTTGCAGATCTTGAAGCTGCGGCACTTCTTCGTCTTCCCAAATTTGCACGAGACTATTTAACAGGTGGTATTGGCAATGGTATAAATGTTCGAAAAAATCGCGAGGCGCTAAATGGGGTTGAGTTGTTGCCACGTTATCTTTGTGATGTGAATAACCCCGATATTTCTTGTCGTTTGTTTGGACAAAATTATGATGCGCCATTTGGTGTGGCACCTGTGGGTCTGTCAGGTTTAATTTGGCCCAGAGCCGAAACTCTTTTGGCAACAGCGGCGAAGGCACACAATATCCCATATGTATTAAGTACTGTTTCAACAGCAAAACTTGAAGATATTCGCAAGGTAGCAGGGGATAACGGTTGGTTTCAACTGTATACACCCCGTGAGTCAGATATTCGGAAAGATTTGTTGCGTCGTTGTGAGCAAGCAGGTTATGAGACATTGGTTGTAACAGCTGATGTGCCCTATCTCACACGTCGTGATCACGATATTCGCAACGGGCTTTCTGTGCCACCGCAATTTAATTTGGGAACACTGTTACAAATGTTTCGACATCCCAATTGGGCCTTGCGCATGCTTCGTGCAGGAGTGCCTAAATTTGTGAATTTGGCTCCATATTACGATCAAAGTAAATTGCGTGGACACGCTGATGAAATAAAAGAGTCTGTGCGATTTATTAAGGAACGGTTTGGGGTGCATATTGATCGTGATATTTTTGGTGAGATTCGGGATCATTGGTCGGGAAAGATCTTGGTAAAAGGTGTGCTGAGTCCAGAGGATGCAAAAGGATATATCGCGTTGGGTGCCGATGGTATTGTTGTTTCAAACCATGGTGGACGACAATTGGATGCGGCACCTTCTTCGGTGGCAATGTTGCCTCACATTCGCAAAGCCGTTGGCCCCGATGTGCCACTCATTGCAGACAGCGGTGTGCGCTCTGGGTTGGACATTGCACGCATGTTGGCATTGGGAGCTGACTTTGTGATGATGGGACGGCCGTTTTTGTTTGCAGTGGCCGCATTGGATCACTTGGGTGGGGATCATGTGATGGGTATTCTCAAGGCCGAGTTGCAGTGTACGATGGGGCAGTTGGGGTGTGCGACTGTGAAGGATTTGCCAAAATTTTTGGGTTCAAATACGGATTAAAGTGCCGAGGTATACGGTAGTTAAAAACATTTATTGGGGGGTGTTCTACAGAAGAGCACGACTTTCAATCTGATTTTGAAAAATCAGCAACGCTGTGCTGTGTTGTCATTGAAACACAGTTTCATTATTGCAGAAAAGATGGATGTTGCCGACCTTAATCACACGTTAAACCAAACCGAACACATATCAAATGCGTTTGTCTTTTTCAACCCTTAAACCAACTGAGTTGATAATGTCAAAACACTTAAATTTAGATGAACGGTTGCGCGTGCCCTACTCCATTGGCACGGGCATTCCCAAAGGCGGTGATGCAGAGATTGAGGGGTATTTGCAATCGCTGCGCATCCAGGGTTTTTGTGTCATTGAGCGGGTGATTCCCGAGGATCAGGTCGTTGCGGTGCGCACGAGCGTGCATCGGGGCCGCGAATTGTTGCAGAAAGACCGTGAGGTGGAGCGTCGCAAGCGCATCAAACTGGAGCGTAACAGAATGCCCGGTGTAGAGATCGACGACAGTCCCGAACGTTTTGAACGGTGGCGTTCAGACCCCGTGCGGCCCCCTCTTCCACCCCACGCCGAGTTGTGCGATATCGCACGATGTGAGACCTTTGCCGAATATCTTGCAGAACCACGTGTGCTTCGGGTGGCCAGGGCCATGCTTGATCCGCACATTCGTATTTTGCAGACGGAGGTAAACAAGTCGTCGCGGCCAGCGGAAAAGCCGTTATCTGAGGCGCAATTGAGACGCCGAAGTTGGCATTCAGATTGGCCACACGATTTGAGCGCATATGGACCAAACAGCGAACAACCGTGGAAACATTGCGGGGCGGTTGCCCAGCCCTTTCCCGATGTTTGCATGGCGCTGTCTACAGTTTGGTACCTCGGGCCAGAAGACGTCACCCCATTTAATGGCGGCACGTGGATTGTTCCAGGGTCGCACAAAGATCCGCGCAACCCGCGTGGGCCTGACGACGGGATTGACGAGCGTGCACCAATTCCAGGGGAATTTCAGGTCTCGGCTCCTGCAGGCTCGGTGTTTATGCAAGACACGCGGATTTGGCACTCAAGCGCAATTAACCAGAGCGAACACGAGCGCACGGCAGTGGTGTGTCGCTACGCACCATGGTGGCTTTCGGGAAATGAGTTTGGCAATTTACACTCGGGCGGACACACGTTGAGAACGTATGTGCCAAAGGAGGTGTATGCGAAGTTTTCTCCTGAGCTGAAACTGTTGTACAGACACATTGCCGAAGATGAAGAAGATGTGTTGCAGCCAGAGAACCAACAAAAGGCGATGCGCGCTCGGTTTGTTGATCAACCAGAACTGCGCCAGCCAGACCACATGGGCAACAACAGCCACATCATTGCCGGTGCAATAAGCGCTGAGGAATGGAAACAGAGCCACGCCAAGAACGCGCGCTAAACGCAAGAATATCCGTCTTCAGCTCGTTGAGAAATTTTTGGCAGTTTTACTTCCCCACCGATCCAAAATAAATTGCAAAATGTTGTACACCATCTAAACCCAAAGCGCGGTTGAGATCATCGTCGTTAAAGGCCGCGCTGGTGCAGGTGTTACACCCTACTGCTTGTACGGCAAGGTATAAACTGTGCCCGACATGGCCAGCATCTAAGTGCAGGTAACGATACCCTCTTTCGCCATAACGCCAGTTCATGCGCCCCACAACGGCTGTCCAGATGAAGGTGACAGCACTGGTTTGGATGAGGTCGGGTTGCAAGGTGGCTTGGGCAATGCGGGCGTTTGTTTCAGGTGAGAGACCGACAATGCCCAAACGGTGAGAGAGTGCCAAGTAACGATAGAGGCCAGGTTCTAATCCTTCCACTTTGTGAATCACAACATAGGTTTCAAATGCGTGGCGTGCACCTGCCGAAGGAACCGTGCGAAAGGTTTCGCCCTGATCAATTTCTTTAACCCCTTGGGTTGCCCAAAGCAAAAAAGACAATTCGCCCAAAGAAAGTGACCCATCTAAAAAGACACGTTCACTTTTGCGGTTTTCGATGGCTTTTTTAAGATCGATGGTTTCTACCTCTGTTGAATGAGGATCAGGCAGTTCAATGGTTTCACCTTGAAAAGGCAATTCAGGCATGGGGGGAGGCATACCACGTTGCTGACCTGAGGGTTCTAAGTTTTGAAATTGTGTGCGTCGCATAAAGTCGGGGCCAATTTGTGGCTTTTTTTTGCGTTTTGCCATTTTGTGTGCTCTTTTCTTTTTTTTGGTATTTAATTCGTGTATATTTACGGCGGTGATTTGAGATCTTCGGTTTATGGTCTCATTTTTTTATTATTGATGTGCGTGACTCTTCATTTGGGAATATCACAGTGACCGAACATTTGCAACTGCTTACCGTAACTGCGGCGTCGATTGGGTTTATTCATACGCTGCTTGGGCCAGACCATTATTTACCATTTATTGTCATGGCCAAGGCCCGCCAATGGTCGCGCGTAAAGATGCTCACAGTAACAACATTGTGCGGATTGGGCCATGTGTTGAGTTCCATCTTGTTAGGTGCAGTAGGCCTTTGGATTGGCGTTCAATTGTTTCACTTAGAAGCCATTGAAGCCTATCGCGGTGATTTGGCAGCTTATGCCTTGATATTTTTTGGTGCGGCCTATGGCATTTGGGGCTTGCGCCAAGCCTATAAAAATCGCCCACACAGGCATTTGCATATTCATGGGGATGGCAAGTTACACACGCATGTGCATACACATCAAAAGGAACACGCACACGTGCATACGGCGAAAGATAGAACATTGACCCCTTGGATGTTGTTTACCATTTTTGTGCTTGGCCCCTGTGAACCATTGATTCCGCTCCTGATGTTTCCGGCCGCCGAAGAAAGTGTGTTGGGCGCTGCATGGATAGCCTTGGTTTTTGGTGTAGTTACAATTATAACCATGCTTGCTGTGGTTTATACGGCATCGTTGGGCATTGAACGTTTGCCACTCAAACCCATTGAACGATACAGCCACGCACTGGCAGGTTTTGCCATCTGTATGTGTGGTGTGGCCGTCACACTCGGATTATAAAACTTTCATCGTTATTTGATGGTTCTTAAGGTGTGTGGTATGTGCCATCTATTTGTGCGTCTGTTGCCACATTTTTAACAGCACCTTTTCCCAATCTGTCTTCTAATTGCTTCCAATAAAGGCTACGGGGTGTCACTTTTTGACCGTGTGATTCCCAGTAGCCATCCTCTCGTTTGTGCCAACCGTCTTTTTTCTCTCCGATACATCCAATACAATAATTTTGTGACGTGGGTGGTTTCTGCACCACAAAACTTTCTGCCTCACAATTCCACAATACTTTTTGTGCACCAGCCCAACCGTGTCCGGTGCCTGAATTTTGTCTGTCTTGTACGTTAATGGCATTGCCTTTAACAATGACGTTGTCAAAGAGAGTACAAACCGACCACCGGTGGTGTGGGCCTGTGTCTGAGTGCGCGATGTCTGCCACACAGTCTACAAATGCATTGGGGCCAGGTACACGTGCGTGTAAAACATAATCGTGACGGCCTCGGCGTGTGTAACACCGTTGTACGAGTGACAACTGCCCGTGAATGGGAAAGGAATAACGTCGGCCTCCGGTGACTTGTGAAACGGGGTCTAAACATTGGCTGTCTTCTACAGTCATCCATTTGGCCAAGGCGCCGACAGTGACACAAGAATAACCAAAGTGAACCGATGTGATATGGCGTGCCCAAACGTTTTGTGCGCGTGAAAAGACCACAAAATCCCAGCCGTGATCTTCATCGGCAAATTCATCTTTGTGACGACGATCGGGAATGTTGTTGTCAAATTCTGAAATGCCTCGAATGTGCTCGATGCCTACTTGTTCGATGCGCTCGGGGTAATTGTATTTGTAGATCGTTCCACCGCCATATTCGCGTTCTATGGCATTGCCCAAGGGCGCGTCTATGGTAATGTGGTTGCCTTCTATTTGGGTGATGATGCGGTCAAAGTGAAAGTCGTAGGTGCCGGGTTCCCATTGACGCAATCCTTCTTTGTGCTCAATGCGATCCATGCCAAGTGCCGAGATCCATTTGGCGGTGCTGGGGCGATGAACGATGATTTGATCACCCACGGCGAAGTTTGATGCGTTTTCGATTTCGAAGGTGCGTGAACCCACTGGCACATATTCGGTTGTAATAGATTGCCGTGTACCGTCTATTTCTTGCGGTTTGCCTGCACCCGAAAAAGCAACCAATGTGCGTTTACCCGTGCCAGTGGCAATAAACCGAGTACCCGTTTCATCATTGCCTTCACCGCGCAATACGATGCCTGAGGCTTGAATGTGCAGGGTTGTGGCGATGCGGTATTCGCCTTTTTTGAATAGAATGGCCCCGCGAAATCCATCGGTGTTTATGGGGCGTGTGGAGACGCTGTCGATGAGGGTTTGTAAGCGTGCGGTGTCGTCGCCATTGGCGGTGGGCTCGACGGTTGCGACAACAGGCACATTGGCCAGTGCCACACCGCCGCCCATATACCCACAATGTGAAAAGTCGGGTATGATGGTGCCGTTTTCATCGGGTGTGTAAACGAGTTTTCCATCTTGGCCTGGATATACCAACTTGCTCATGTTTGTCTCCTCGGCGTGTAGGCTTAATGTACTAATTAAAAATAAGATGATGAACATTTGGTTTCTTGGTTTTGATTTGATTATCGCGGGAATAAATTCCCGCGCAAAATATAAAAAAAGTCCTTCGGACTAAAGATCAAAGGCTTCATGAAATCATTATCAATGCATTGAAGCAACTTACATTATTTAAAAATTTGTTTCCAAAAACAATCTTTTATTCACCTGTGTTTTAACACCATTTTCAAATTAGAATGGCCAAACCCAAGCGTGGCCAAATGTGCGCGCATTTTCGGAAGCGTCAAATAATTCATCAAGGGCGCGTTCTTTTTCGAGGACAAGGGTTTCGGGAGGTTGTACTTCGTCCTCTAATTGATGCCCCAAAATGGCTTCGTGGGGAATGTCTACATTGCCCACCACAATAGTCCATTTATAACGCCCAGGTTGGGGTGGTGCAGGCAAGTCGACACGCACATAATCCCATTCGACCAAGGCATCGGCTTCGTACCAAACGTGCTCGCTGTTTTCCAACTCGGCCAAGAGATAGACTTCAGAACCGTCGGGTGCGCCCACATAAACGGCGTTGTTGCGGTTGGCAGTGGTGATTTGGGGTAAGATCGTCCAAACGGGACTGCCGTCTTCAATGGTTTGGTAAGGGCCTTTGTTGTTTTGGAGAGTGAATTGACTCCAAAGGCGACCTGTGGGTAAGGGGTCCGTGGATTTGCCAAACTGTTTGAGCATAAATAATTCAAAGGCATTTTCAATGCTGGGAAAATTGCTGTGTGTGCCACCCAATGTGAATTCGGCAAAATAGGGGATGTGTTTTTCTTCTAAGGCTTGAACAAAGTCAAACCCTTCTTGTGGGCCCACCCTGGGATCGTGTGTGCTCCACCCCAAGGCCAAATAGACATCTTTGTATTTGTCGATGAAGGCAATGGGTGATCGTGTTTTCATGGTGTCGGGGTTTTGAGAGCCTGCCATACAGTCTCTGAGAATAGACATTTGGCGATCATGTTCTTCGCCGGGTAGCCAACTTGAGTTGCGATTGGGCGATAATTCTTTGGCGACCAAGTTGCCCAATATGGGAAAGGTGCCATTGGGTTGATAACCAATGGTGCCATAGTTGGTAGGGGCGGCGTGGGCAAAAATGGCGGCGGTTTTGTAGTTGAGGTTGAGCGGGTTTGCACCCCACATAAGTGCGGATGCCGCACCGCGTGATTTGCCTGCAAAGACGAGGCGCTGGTCGTTGATGTGAAAATGCTGTTTGGCAAAGGTGATGCCTTCACCGACTGATTTGAGAACGTCGGGATGGTTGCCTTGTGATTCGCGCCCACCTTGATTGACAAATGCCACAATAAATGGATGCCCAGCCATACCTGCTTTGGCAACAGCTTCGGGTAACTTGAGTGGGCCACCTCCACCGTATGCTGTGCTGTTGTTGGAGGCGCTTCCGGTGCGACCTGAGATGACGAAGATGTAATCGTTTTGTTCTTTGTTCCAGTTTGGGCCAATGAAAAATGTCCAGAGTGATTTGCCAATGATGATGTTGTTGATGACTTGCAAACGGGCCACGTTAGACTTGAGGCTGTCGATGTGGTTGTAGATGTCAACGGGACAGTCACCGGCTTTTTCCCAACGGCGTACTGATCGAATGACGCGGTCTTTGGAGGGTGCGGTGTGGTCGGTTGTAACCGCGCTAAAGTTGCCCCACCCTGGTGAGTCTTTTCGATTTTTGTCGGCTTGGGTGTCACCCTGTTTTGGATAGTGGGTGACGATGGGAAATTCAATGTGTGAATCGTAGTGTGGTTTTTCACCGCAGCCGATGAACAGGAGGATGACACAGATCATTCTCCAAAACGGTAAGTTAAGATTTTTTTTCTTTTCTTCTGTCCTGATCACGACACGTTCTCCGCTAATAGTTCTATTACAAAATCACCAAATGTCAGGTTTGTGTTTTGGCTGAGTTGTTTGACATATCGGTGGTGTAGCTGTTGATATGTGTTCATGGGTAATTCTAAACCGCCGTAGTCAAATACGGGAACGGTGCGGGTGTGATCAAATTGTTCTTTTATCCAGTTTGGTATGGTGACTGTTTCGCTTTTGGGGATGGGTGAATCGAAGATCTCTCGTTGGGCATTTTCGCCTAAAAAGCCATTTAGATTTTCATTACTCAATAATTCGCTTAACCAGTTTTGACACGTGGGCATGGTTTCATTGCGCCAATACAAGACAGGACATTCACTGCCCCACATGATGCGATCATAACCTGCCAATTCTATAACGCGTTCGACCCACGGTTTGAGGTCTTCGTGCGGATAGGGTTCTTGGCTGCCTAAGCCACCGTGACGGGAGAAGATGGGGAAGAAGCGAGGGTGTTTCAGTAAGTCAATGAGGGCACCGTCGATATTGGCAACATTGGGTGATAAGAAGTGTGGGGCGAATACTTTTCCGTTGGGATATTTTTCTAACCAGTTGATGTGCGTTTGGGCCAGTGTGCCCCCACTGCGCAATCCAATGGCGTAGATCCAACGATCTGATTCACCAATTTGGGTGAGGATCTCTGGTAGGCATTCATTGCCTTGGAGACGCATGGCTATGACACCCGCTTGTAGGAGTATTTCTGTGCTTTCAATTTGTTGGGCGGGTGTGTTACCAAATGGGATTCCGACACCACGAATGCGATTGCTGTGTTGTTGTATGGCTTGGATCAATGTTTCAAAGTCGGGCACCTGCGGGCCTAAGACCAAGACAGATTTTTGGATGTTGTAGAGGTCTGCAATGGTGAGCGCCTCTTCTGCTGTGCCAAAACGTGGTAAGCCCACGTGACAATATGCGTCGATCAATTTGATGTCCTTTAATCCGTGAGGATCAACAAATCTGCCTCAGTATGTTGATACCCACATTTGCGATAAAACAGATTTTAAGTTAGTCCACATACCGTTTATGCAGTTTGTCTAAGGAAATGCGTCCATCTGTATTTTCGACAATGGCCACGTTTTGTTCAACAATGGCGACATCGCGCATGCCCACCAGTGCGACATCTACCAATTCATTTGATAGAACAAATTGCAATAAGGCGGGTGTGTAGTCAAATCTGTTGTTTGGGTTGACCATGTCAATCCACGTTTGTAAGGTGCCCGATGTCATGGATCGCATGGTGACCACACCCATTTGGGCCTTGTCGGCTTCTAAGATGCTGCCAAAAGGACGGCTGGGTTCATAGGGGTGTTGGTAGATGAAGTTATAACATATTTGCATGACGTCAAAACGGTTGCTGCGAATAAAATGGTAGACGGCGTCATTGGTGTCTTCGCTGGTGAAGCCAATATATTTGAGAAGGCCTTCTTCTCGCAATGTTTCTAACTGATCGAGCATACCGCCATCGCCCAATATTTTGTCGGTGAGTTCGGGTGTGTAGCTTGAACCGTGAATTTGTACCAGATCGACACTATCGCGGCGCAGACGTTTGAGGCTGTCTTCGATGGATTTACGCGCATTGTCGGTTTGACGAGGGACTTTGGTGGCCAAAAAGATTTCGTTTCCAACACCCTCTAATGCTTCGCCAAACATGGCTTCACTGGCTCCCAAACCATATCCTGGTGCGGTGTCGAAATAGGTGATGCCCAATTCCAACGCTTTGTGAATGGCGGCAATAACCCCTGCACGTTGTTCGGCGTTTTCGGGGTCATAGACTTCCAAATAATTTTTCAATCCAGCAGTGGCCCCACCAAAACCCAAACGACTCACTTTTTGACCCGTGCGACCCAATGTGGTGTATTCCATTTTGATGCCCTCTATCGCTATAGCGGAACAACAAATACAGCTGCTTTACCTGATTTGTCGGAGGTGTAAATAATGTGATTGCCCGAAAAGTCATAAGCGGGATGTACGTGTCCGACCAGACCATCTACCAAACTTGAATTGGGCCAACACAAGATCTCACTTTTTCCAGTTTCCAAATTGATTTCGTAGAGTTCGTTTCCTGTAGAATCTTGCACATCGCTGACAATGCGTTTTCCATCTTGTGAAATGTTGGAATGGCCCAACTTTCGATCTTGTGAGACAAAGTGGTCTTGAAAGTCTTCACCATTGATGTCGATAGACGAGATGCTTGTTGGCGTCCAGTTTGGTGTCGATTTTTTGTGGAAATACAACCGACCATCAGGGCCCCAATATTCATGTGTCGCACGATAACCTTGAGGCATGACCAAAAATGGTTCGGCTTTTCCTGTATTGATATCTAATTTCCAAGCACGGGCTCTGTTTTCTCGTGATTCGTTTGGGTTGTTTTGAAAGTCGGGTAAAATGACAAAAGACAGGGCATATCCTGGGGCCGTTGCACCCAATGTGTGCGACAAGTTGCGATTGGGTATATCCAATTGATAAATCTTTTCCAATGTACCGCCTTCATAAGGTACATGTGCAAAACCCTGTCGTTCTTTTGCATCTACAAACCGGCAGATGAGCATGGTTCCATCACCCGATAAGGTGGGTGACCCTACGGGTTTCAAATTGGGATCATCAGAATGTGTAATCTGTCGTTCTTCTAAGGAATGCAGATCAATGGCGCAATACCCATTTCCATCACGGAAAACCACTTCACGACCATTGGGGTGCACATTGTAACGTGTGATGGTTTTGTCGTCTTCACCAATTTTTGATCGGTCTGTTAATTGATGTGTTTCACCCGTTTCGATTGTTAAACGATATAACTCATATGCGCCTGTACGGTCTGATGCAAATGCCAAATATTTGCCATCTTTTGTAAATGCTTTCAAATACATATAAGTGGCCAAACAATGGCATTCGGGCCAACTGGTCATTTGCCATACTTCACGCCCTGTTTTTTCATCTGTGAAAACGGTGCGATTGCTTTGTAACACATCACCTTTTGCCATATTTGTCTCACAAAATAAAGGCCGCGTCAGCGGCTTTAAATGGTGTTGAAATGAGGTACTGCATCTAAAAATTGATACGTATTTTTTTCGCGATTAATTTGACAGCAATAGTGTTGTAAGCCATTTGTAACGACCAAAAAATCTGCTTGTACAACGGTATTATAACGTCCAATTTGATCAAAGACAGTCTGTTTGAGTTTGACCTCAGGGGCTTTGCATTCGGCCATGAGCAAAGCTTTGCCTTGTTTGTTGTAAATCAGTACATCTGCCCGACATTGCATGCCTTGAAACACAAACCCCGTTTCAATGGCCGTGCGCCCACTGGGGTATGCCAAGTCTTCAATGAGGTAACGCACAAAGTTTTGACGCACCCATTCTTCGGGTGTAAGAGCCACATATTTGTGGCGAAGGGTGTCCAAAATCATTTCGCGTCCGTCGCGTATCACAATGTCAAAATTGTAATGAGTCGGAAAATTGAGAGGTTCAGGCATCAGGTCCAGTTTTGAGATCGGTTATAGATGCACCCGCACCTTTGGCCGTGCTTTCAGGGTTGGGTTGGTGATCTTTGGACAATTGAGGATCGGCAATAACATTACCCTCTGTTTCTAAAACAGAAGCATTGTCCGTAGCATAAAACCAGTTTTGCGTGATCATATTGTCGGGCGCCTGATCTATTTTGACCACGTCACCTTGGTTGCCAATAACAATATTTTTGACAATTTGGTTGCCATATGGTGCAATGGTGGCAATGCCTTTTTCACCCGCGTCGCTGTTTTTTGAAGAGCCAACGTAGAGGCCAACGGCACCCGAGTTGATCACCGTATTGTTTTTGATGAGACAATGGCCTACAGCTTGATAATGCCCACCCAATTCTTTGGTCATGCCATATCGCAGTTGAATGCCCACCTTTTGGCTGTTGATAATGAGGTTGTTTTCAACGCGATGATGGGTGCCTGATAAGCGGATGCCACCCGTGCAGTTTTCAAAGCGATTGCCCTCAATGGTGCAATGTGAAGCACCGCGCATAACGAGCTCACCTTTGCAATCCTTAAAAAGATTATGGCGATAAATGTTGCGGGAACTTTTGTTGCTGATGATTTCTATTTCGCCATCACAGCGCAAGAAGGTGTTGTGTTCCACAATACTCATAGGCGAAAACCATCCCCAGGTGGGTTGGTTTTGGCCAATTTGGATGGTTTCTCTGCCATTGCCCGAAGGAATAGGAGGCACATCCTGAAAGAGGTTGTGATCAATGCGGGTGCGCATGGGTGATTTTTCACCGCGTACAGAAATTTGAATGGATCGCGCTTCAGGTTTGATAAAACGACAATGATCAATCCGACAACCCACAGACTGGCCTTTAATACCAATGACAGGTGCCCGGCCAAACGCGCCTTCAAAAACACAAGCCGTGACGCGTACATCGAGTGCGTTTTCTAACAACACACAACTGTCTAAGAGCCGACAGTCTTCAAAACGAAAACCTTGAATGATAATGTATGAACCCAACACTTTAAATGTACTTTCATCAGTAAATGTCACACCTTGTGGCGTTTGTGCACGAATCATGATGGGTGCATTTTCTTTACCCTTACAAGATAGGGTCACGTCCCAATCGGCGTACAAACCATTATCAATGACAATTTCATCGCCAGGTTTGGCTTGATCAATGGCTGTTTGAAATTCTGTTTCTGATGTCACCATGATAGCACTCTCTTTTGTGTCTGCGACTTTTAATTGGAAGATAAAGATGAAAACAAACACATACCTCAATATTGTTTTTGTCATGGTTAAAATCTAAACCGTTCAAATTTTAAATGATCGTACGGGGTGTCTTGGCCAGCCTCATAAAAACAAGCAACATCCCCATTGGGAAATGTGGTCAAACAAGAATAGGCTGATGGGCCTTTATGAAGCACTTTTTCTTGTGCCCAATGGATACCACCATTTTCACTTAGACGAACCGTCATATTTTCACGTGGACCTCGATTTGGGTTGGGCGCACCATTGTAAGCTGGGTTTGAAAACAAAACGCGATTGCCACCTGCACCGATGAAACTGGCTTGGCATTTGGGGCAAATGAGGTGGGTGTCATGTTCAATGGACGTCCAGGTGTGCCCTCCATCTTGGCTTGTTGATGTGGCGCGGTATCCTTCGCTGTGGTTTTGCATGCGGATATCCATTTTAAGTGTTCCATCTGCCAATTCAACCACTTGACATTCATTGGCACCAGGTTGAATGACAGCACTAAGGTGCCACGTTTTTCCATGGTCATCGCTATAAATAGCATGTGAGCCATTGCCATAGGTTTTGTCGTTGCGGTGGTCACACGGCATGACCAACCGACCTTTATATTGACTGTTTTGAAGTTGGATGCCCACACCTGGCCCAGTGGCATACCAACCCCAATCGGGTTTTTTAACGGACAATGTGATATCAATTGGAGCCGACCACGTGAGACCATCATCATTGCTGTGGGTCATGAGCACATCGTTGTTGTCTCGGCAAAATGACATCCAAATAGTACCTGTGTCTTGGTCAATAACGGGGCACGGGTTGCCAATCGTAATTTCACCCGGTTCACCATAAACAACTTGCTGAGCCGACCAAGTTTTGCCCCCATCTTCTGAGCGTTTAACCAAAAGGTCAATATCGCCATGATCACGCCGATTGTTGCGACGCCCTTCGCAAAAGGCAAGCAAGGTTTCCGATTGGGTGAGGATAATAGATGGAATGCGGTATGAATGATATCCGTCATTTCCACTGGTAAATACATTGACTTTCATGATTAAGTCTCCTTATCTCACAAGCCATAATGTCGTTGGTTTTTAGGCTTGTTCTATAGGATTTTTTTGTGGCGTTTTTTGCTTATAAAATTAAATGGGTTGTGGATAGGTGCGTTGCCAACCGCCGCGCCCAAATTCCAAATCATCCCAACTGGCATTGACCAGTTTTTCAGCATGAGCTGCATTGATAGACCGCATGGTTTGTGCGGTGAGTTCTGCATCCAATTTCCGAAATGTTTTGAAGCACGCTGGGTCGTCTATGCGATTGTTTTGTTCGCCAGGATCTTCTTTGACATTGAACAATTGAACAACGCCCGTTGTGTATTTGGACAGCTTCCATTCGCCATCGTAGATCATGCAACCACCACCTAAAAATCCATAGACGCGATCTCGAATGGGTGCATCAATTCCCAGTTCGGGCAGCGGTATCGAATCGAAGTATTTTGGAATGTCACACCCGCCATAGTGCAAAATGGTAGCGGTGATGTCTTCGATGCTCACTGGCCCATCCCATACTTTGCCTTCGGTGGCCCAAGGTAGGTGGACAATGAGTGGCACTTTGATACTGGATTCATAGAAAGTGCCCTTGCCAATAAGACCGTGATCTCCCAAATAATCGCCATGATCACTGCAAAAAATAATAACCGTGTTATCTAATTGCCCACTCTTTTCCAGTGCATCAAAAATGTCGCCAATTTTGTTGTCAATTTGTTTGACAAGGCCAGCGTAGTGCGCGCGAATTTTCTTTTTGTGCGCGGTGGTAAACTCAGTGTAGTCCACACCATTCCATTCACTTTTGTTGCCGTTGATATTGCCTTGGCGAAAGTGTTGGGGTTGGTCGGGTGATTCGGGAACGGGTTCGGGCATGTCGTTGGGATCGTATAAATTTTCAAATCCGGGTGAGGGATCATAAGGACAGTGTGGGCCAGGGAAACCGACCATCATGGCAAAGGGTTTTTCACCATTGTGATTGCGAATGTATTGGGCGGCTTCTTCGCCTACAAAATAATCCCAAGAATGTTCGTAGGGCAAACGACTGACAATGGCGCCTCGGTTTTCTTGATAGCCTTCGTGTTCGTTGCCGTGAAATTTTTTGAGGCCGTTTGCTTTTAGGTGTCGGTCATAATCGTCTTCTATGTTGATCCACCGTTTGTCTTCACAAATGACACGGTGTTGAAAGCCCATAGACATTTCCCACGGATAAAAGTGCATTTTGCCAATGGCTGATGTGTCGTAACCGGCTTCGTTTAAATGCTCGGGCCAGACTTTCATCCCACATTGAGCCAAGTCGGGGCGTAAAAATTGCCCATTGCCCAAAACACCTGTGCGAATGGCGTTGACACCGGCTAATAAAACGGATCGGGCAGGTACACAAATGGGTGATGGTGTGCAGGCATTTGAATAGCGCACGCCTTTTTGCGCCAAGCGATCTATGTTGGGTGTGTCGATAAAATCGGCACCATAACACCCCAAAAAATCGGCACGTAATTGATCGGGCATGAGAAATAGGATGTTGGGTTTATTGGTCATGGCTGTCCTCTTGTTTTGCACTTGTGGGATAATTATCGTCTATGTCCCAATTGCTTGGATTGTTTTCTATGTATTTGCGAATGCGATTTAAATCATTATCATCGCGAATGATATGCTCGTAATAATTGCGTTGCCAAAACCGCATGCCTGAAACATTTCTTTTCTGATTTATTTCTTTTGTGGATTGATATTTGAAATATGCGATTACATTGCCCAATTTGGGCGAGGGTGAGGGCGAGGGGACCTCGCCCCTACGGTCCGTTTCGATTATGATAATACCATGTAGATGGTTTGGCATTACAATCCATTCATCTATACGAACGGTTGGAAAATGATTTGGAATATCCAACCACCATTTTGATACCAAATCACCCAAATGTGTCAAAACCATTTTATTATTTGTTATTTCCCCAAAAACACATTCGCGGTTTTGTGTACAAATGGTTACAAAATATGCACCAGATTGAGAATAGTCATATCCTTTTAATCGAATTGAACGGCGATGGTGTTTAAAAGAATCATAAGGCATAAAAATCACCGTAGGGGCAGGGTCCCCCTGCCCTTGCTTTTAAGGTTTACAACAACGGCACCAATCGCAACGCATTTTGAGAATAAATCTTCGCCGCAACCTCATCGGGTATGTTCAATGTGTTGAGATATTCTTGCAAAGCATTGCCGGGGGCATCGCGCCCAAAGAGTAAGCGGTCTTGGTTGGTGATGAGGAAGTTGAGCCCACCATCGTCCATTCGTTTGAGCGCGTTGAGACCCGATCCTGCAGATAGGTCAGCCCATAAGTTGGTGTGCTGATTAAGCAGATCGAAAAGCTTGCCACCCGGTGTGATTGGGCCAGAAGGATACTTTTCGGAGTCGGTGGCTTCGTTGCCACTGATGTGTCGCCAAAAGCCAGGGGCGTGGCCAACAAATATGGTGTTGGGACATTTGGATAAGGCGCGTTCTAAGGTGTCGATTTCTCCACCATACCAATCCTCTTGATAGACGCCATTGAGATAGGGCGTGTCGATGTGTAAAACAACGGGCGTGTTGAGTGATCCGGCGGTTTGGAACAATTCGATGGCGCGTGGGTCATCTAAGACGGTGCGGTAACTCCATTCTCCACAGATGCGCACGTTGTGCATTTTCACAGCGGCTTCAAACATGGCCGAGGCATTGCCTTCTGTGGGGCAGGGGCAGTAACCAGCTATGAAGCGGTTGGGATATTTTTCACAGGCGCGAGAAAGATCGTCCAAAGTAGCACCTGCGTGGGTACCATCAGGACGCACATTGCATGGGTTAAATACGCGATAGTTGTTTTTGATGTGTTCGCCAGGGGGCAAATACCAGGTTAGCAGCCAAGTCACATCAAAACCAAAACGATCCATTTCCTCTAAAACACCTTCGGCATTGAGCCCGTGATAGTAGATGTGATTGTGTGCATCAATGATCATGTGGTACAACTCCTAAAAAGATTCCAAACCCAAAATCTCAAACGCATTGCGATAAATGACAGCTTCAATTTCATCCTCATCCAATCTGGGTAAGGCGGTGCCTTCGAGCATGTTATTAAGTGAACGCAGCCCTTTTATAGAACCATTAACGGTTGCAAAGGGATAGTCGGTGCCAAAGAACAGTTTGTCCCACACGCCGTATTCTTGCACCAGCATTAAACTTTGATAGAGTTGGAAACGGCGGTAGTAAATGGCACTCACATCGGCATAAACATTGGGGTGTTTGCGAATGGTGGCCACGCACTCGCCTTCGTAAGGATGCGACAGATGGGCCATAATGATTTTGACATCGGGAAACTTGATGGCCACATCGTCAATATGACGCGGTAAAGTACAATGCAAAGGTGCTTGGGCTATAAATGTGGTGCCTGTGTGGAGCAAAACGGGCAGGTGATGTTGGGTGGAATATTCCCAGAGCGGATTAAGCAAAGGATCACTCGGCACAAAACCGGCATACATCGATAAGAGTTTGATGCCTTTAAGGCCCAGGTCCTGGTGGCCCTCTCGAAGTTCGTCTTGCCATCCATCTTGTGTGGGATCAACAGATAAAAAGCCGACAGAATCATGGGCATGTTTTGCGACATAATCGGCCACATAATGATCGTCTACCCACAACCCACTTAATTTGGCTTTGCCACCAAAGACAATGGTTTTGGTTTCTTCATCGGCTGTGGCGCGATAGTCTTCATAACGCACCGTTAAATCCACGCCATTGCTTTTCCAAGCACGTTCGGCTTGCATACGGAAATCGTCACCAAAATGCTGGGGATAAGCCCACGCATGGCAGTGTACGTCGTAGATCATGGTTGTTCCTTTTGCATGAATCAGTTGATGCATGGACACATGGTTGGGTGATTGAAACCTGACCTTCTTTATACAAAAAAGTGGGGCATCTTGGTAGTGTTTTAAAGAGGGGATTAGAACATAGATGGCAGGGTGTGGCCTGTAAAGCTGGCAAGTTGAACAACGAGGCGATATGTGAGGCCCCACAAAACAGGACGATTGGGGCCTAAGAGGTCAATGGCTGGCACTTCTTTTAAGGGTTGCCAGTTTTTGAGTTGGAGGGTTTGCAAACGGGTTGGATTGATGATGTCGTGGAACGAAGACCAAAAAGCGTCGCAGACTTCGTCGTTGGGACAAAGCGTGGGTTTGTGATGTGTGGCGTACACATAGGCCGATACTTGAATGGGCAAAGATGCACCCGTTACGTCGTCTAATTGGCCTAAGAATTGCGTTTGCGAGAGATCCAAACCAAGTTCTTCACGTGTTTCTCGTTCAGCCGTTTGTTGCAAGTTTGCATCTTCAGATTCAATGGTGCCCCCCGGAAAAGCAATATGCCCCGACCAAGGGTCTTTGGGGTGTGCCGCACGCTCGATAAATAAAATCTGCAAATCGTTCTCAGTTGAATGAAGAAGAATTGCAACAGCAGCCTGTTTTTTGTCAGGCTCTGCAAATCGTTTGGGCTGGTGGGTTTGGAGTGCGGTTTGTATTTGTGAATAGGGTGTCATATTTTTGATTTTGTGAGTGGTGTTATCCCACCTTTGCCATTTCTGAGTCGGATCGCCAGAGAGAAACCACTTGTTCGGTAATGGCGTGGATGACAGGTTCTTTGGCGCGCGCTTGGAGGTGTGTGAAATACAGGTCGCAGTATAGCGGTTCGTCTACTTCCCAAATGGCAACTTGATTGGATGTTTCTGCCACGCGACGTTCTAAGACGGAGAGGCCCACACCGCCCTTAACCAACTCGAAGCGGGTGGCGTCGTCGTTGGTGGACATGGCCTGGCGAGGCGTGAACCCTCGTTTTTTAAACAGATCATCCGTCAAATCCTGAAAAGGACAATAGTGTGTGTCTCGAATCCAGGGCATTTGGGCCATATCGCTCCACGTGGCCTTTTTGATTTTGTCGGCCCAAAGGATGGGGGCCGCAATGGCCAATTCGACGGTGAGCAAATGGTGTGCGGCAATGAGGTTGGATGTGGGCGTGCCATACATACATCCAACGTCCATGGTTTGGTTGAGCAAAGCTTCTGTGATGAGGCCAGTCGAGGAAGATATAAATTCTACAGTAATTTGTGGATAAAAAGTGTGCATACATTCAAAAAGGGCTGAGATGCGTAACCACTCGGGCGGTATGTTCAAACCAAATGTGACTTGCCCCGTGGGTTCATTACTCAAGTTTTGTGCGGTGCTCATGAGGTCTTGGGCAGAGTCTAAGATATGTACCGCTTTTTCTTTAAGGGCTTCTCCTGCTGATGTTAATGTCATGCCTTTTGGGGTACGTGTAAACAAAACCACGTGTAGTTCTTCTTCGAGTGCTTTGATGTGAGCACTCACAGATGGGGGCGATGTGAATAATTTTTGTGCCGCACGGGTGAGGTTTTGTTCTGCCGCCACGGTGATAAATGTGCGTAAATGATAGAGTTCCATGAGCGTTCTGTTTTTCTGAATGCACGTTTCAGGTCTTGTGAATAGACAGGGACGAGTTTTCTAATTATATCTAAAAGTGCAGATCAATCATAGATCATTTTTATTCACTTTTAGGAGGTATGTATGACCGTTTGTGAAGATATGTTTTCGCGTGTGTTGGAAATACCGCCCGCACCTGCAAAGGACGCACATCGTTATTTTTTGAATAAGCTGGCTTGTGAGACCGATCCTTCGGATGTGCATGCCGATATTGAAAATAAAAAAAACGATTTTGTTTTGGTGGATGTGCGCAGTTTGGAGGCCTATCAGTCGGGGCATGCCCAAGGGGCCATTCATATTCCCCATGTAGATATGACCGCAGAACGGATGGCTGAGTTTCTCAAGGCGCAAATTTTTGTGGTGTATTGCTGGGGGCCAGGGTGCAATGGCGCAACCAAAGCGGCATATAAATTAAGTGGACTTGGTTTTGCGGTCAAAGAAATGATTGGTGGAATTGAATATTGGGAAAAAGAGGGGTATCCCATTGCTAAAAATTAGACCCAGAGCAACGGTTGGCGTATGGCCACATTGCGTCTGATTTCATCGTCTGTTGGGTTGGGCTCTAAATGTTGCCACAAGTCTAAGTACTTGTGTTCACGCAATGCCAAACCACCAAATAATAAGGCAGGTTGTCTCATAGGCCAGCCATCAAAATGCTGAACATCAGGTGGCAAAGGCCAGCTTGATTTGTCGTTGAGATAGGGATAAAGGTATTCTATGGCGCGATGCATGCCACGCCCATCGTCCAAGGTAAATGTCCAGAGGTTGTCAGTGGGTGTGGAAAGTGTGTAAGCCAACATGGCCATCATATCTAACTGAAAAATAGAATATCCATAGGGTTTGGTCCGAGCAAGTTCAGCAGGAAAGCTACCATCTTCGGCCATTTGCTCGGGCAAAAAAACAGTTTTGAAACGTGTTCGACATTGGTCAAGAATATCATTGTGATTTGTGTATTTGGCAAATACAGATGCTTGCACGGCCCAAGCCACACCGTGGTTGTTGTGGGCTTCCATTTCTTGTACGCCATAAGGATGAGTTGTCATCCAATCTATAAACTGAGAAAACCAATTTTTGAGGTTTTGTTCAATTTCTGAGGTGAGGGCTTGAGAAGACCTTAAGTGGTCAATCGCAACAGGAATTTCCACAACATGCAACGTGTCAATAAGGCCAATCGAACGCCCCGAACAAATGCCAGGCAGTGCTTGTGCATATTGCATGTTGGGATTCATGCGGGTGGTCTCATCTAAAAAAAATTCGCTCAGCCATTGGACCGCACATTGGGCATATTGTTCTTCATTGGTGATGCAATATGCGGCCGTAAGTGCAGAAACAGTTGTGCGAACAGCGCGCATGATCCGGCGATGCTCTAAAAATGCATTGGGATTGGATTCACCATCGCGGCGTATATAAGGCAAGCCATTGGGTGTGTCGGGGTTTGGCCACCAATAATCACCATTGGAATAAAAGTCGTTGGACGTTCCTTCACTCATGGTGGCAGGCGCATCTGTAATGTGTAAGGGCGACTGATTCAGGTGCTGTTGTGCGGCTTGCAATATGCGATCTTGATCTAAGGTGACGATGTCAATGGTTGATTGCCTGAAAAATTCCATGATGGTGCCCTGAGATAATGTGAAGAATAAAGTAATTTCGTAAACAAAGATGGCCTGCATTGCTCAGGCCACCTTTGTTTTTTAGGTCAAATATTAGGCCTGTGCCAAAAACAGTTCGCGTACTCCTTCTAATGTCCGCTCGGGGCCTTTGAGTGCGGTTTCTAAAAATGCGCGGCATTTGGCTTCGTGTTCCGCATCTCGTGGTGCCGTTGATGCAAAACCATCGGCATCGGAATAAACCAATTGGTGAGGTGCTGTGCCATCGGAATAAAACACTTTGTTGATCACGCGCCGTGTGGTTGTGTCTTTGACACGGCCTTGGGGGTTACCACCCTCTAAACAAATAAAGACAAACAAGTTCACTTTTCGAAATTGTGATTCGGGCACATTGCAGTCGCCTACAATTTCTTTTTGTATGTCTGCCAAATCATCTGCGTGTACATTACCGACCAATGTGTGCCCATTGTCGGCGTGTGCAAAAAAATCACGCAAGTCTTGGTCCCACAAATAGGTGACAGGAGGGTGATCACTGAGTTCATTCGAAATGATGCAACTGGGCACTTGGCCCAGTTTTGTGATTTCATCGGGCAGGGCAATGTCAAAGCGCAAATGACCTGGCACGAAGCTTAAAAATGAGCGCATGGTGGTGGTTTTGCCAATGCCACCTGGGCCTGAACCTGTAATGAAGGCTGCGCCTTTAGATACGGTAGATACAAACCAAGCGGCCAGTTCCAAATCGAATACTTTGAGTTCGATCAGGTCCAATAACGAACGGGCACGTTCTTCCCGTTTGGGGTTGCTCATGCTTTGTAACACTTCTGCATTGTGTTTTGTGTATTCCATGTTGTCTCCCGCGACTAAGATGATAAAGATGAAATGTTAATGTGGTATGAGATCATCTGAATAATGATCTACGAGTGCTGTTGATACACGGTCAATAACAATTGTTGCCAAGTCGCGTCAATTGGTCTTTTGAATGGCTTGTGCACAGCGTAACATTTGCGTGAGCCATTTGGAGGAGATGTCTTCGGGATTTGCTGGTGTTTCTAATTCAGACATTTAGACTCCTTATTCAGACGAGATCTAATGGATGAATGTTCCTCATGGGCTCAAGGTACGTTTTGTGGTGAGGCGTCATTTCAGGTGATGCGTGTTGTTTGGGCCATTTGAATAAGGTTTTCAAATAGGCGATCAAACACTGTTTGTGGCATTTTTTCAGGATGAAATTGTACGCCCATAATTCTGCCATCTTTGGTTTCAAACCCTTCGACAACTTGGTCTGAGCTTTGAGCGTTCAGATACAGACCTTGCCCAAGTTTTTCAATGGCTTGTACATGAAAACTGTTTGTTTTCGTAATGTGTGTCTCCAAAATATTTGCCAAGTGTGTGTGAGGTTGTATGTTGATGTCGTGAAAGACGGGGTGATCGGTGCGTTTGGGTGAATGAGGTGATGTGTTGCATTGATTTTGTACATCGGCATAAAGGGTGCCCCCAAAACGGGCGTTGATAAATTGCATGCCATAACAAATGCCTAAAATAGGAATTTGTTTTTTTTGTGCCCAGTCAAAAGCCCATTTGTCATTGTTATGGCGTGTGACCTGAACGGGTGGTAGGTCTGGGGGCAATTCGCCAATGAGTCCATCTGTAATACCAGGCCCACCCGTAATAATCAGGCCGCTTAATAAGGCGCAAATAGGAGCAAGCGAATGAGCACTTTCTGTCATGGGAAGCAACACGGGGCATCCACCCGCCCGTTCAACCGCCAACACATAGTCGTGATTAACAGATTGCTGTGCTTTGTTTTGATCTTGGGTGGGTGTATAACTTGTCGTAATACCAATCAGAGGTTGATTCATAAATTCACCACAGTTTGTTTTGTTTTGCCATTATTTTGAAGGCGTAAACAAGTTACGCATTTTTTTTAGGCAATCAACGTATTTTATGGGTCATATTTGAGCAAAAGAAAAATTCCATTTTGTATTTTTTTAATTTGTGAGATGTTGCGACCATGTTATATTAAACACCATGAAAACTATACATTTACGTCCATTCGCTGAACAAGACCGCGCAACTTGTGTGTCTATGTTCAAAGGCAATACACCACGCTTTTTTAGCATGGCAGAGTTGCCTGCATTTGAGCAGTTTTTAACCGATTTGCCCCATCCTTTTTTTATGGTTGAAAATGGTGACCACGAAATCATAGGATGTGGCGGGGTGACATTTGTTGCAGACAAATCCACGGCGGGTCTTTGCTGGGGCATGGTTCGAAATGACATGCACAAGCAAGGTTTGGGGCGCTTTTTATTGTTGTCTCGCCTGGCATATATTTGCGAACAATCTCCTAAGTGTTTGGTAACCAATGACACCAATCAATATGCCTGTGGCTTTTTTGAACGCATGGGTTTTCAGGTGACAAAGGTAACCCACGATTATTATGCATTAGATGTGCATCGTTACGATATGGAACTTCAACTCAACAAAGAATGGTGTGCCAAAATCAAACAAGACTTAGAAGAGTATCAGGCCACCATTCATTATGTGTGAGATTAAGGATTGTTTATGACCAACCGCCCGAATATTTTATGGATTTCACTTGAAGATACCAGCCCACGTTTTGGCTGTTATGGCGACAAGGTAGCCCGTACGCCGAACATTGACCGCTTGGCAGCAGGCGGGTGTCGATATCCCAATGCATTTTCAACGGCTGGTGTGTGTGCACCCAGTCGTGCCGCCATTATTACCGGCATGTATCAATCGGCCATTGGGGCGCAACATATGCGTACGCGTCATACCAACGAACACGCACCAGAATTACCCACGCCTTATGATGCGGTTCCCCCTCATTATGTAAAATGTTTTCCCGAATATTTGCGTGCAGCAGGATATTTTTGCACGAACAATTTGAAGACCGATTATCAGTTTGCGCCACCGATTACAGCCTGGGATGAGTTGGGAGCTGACGCACACTGGCGAAACCGCCCAGAGGGTGCGCCGTTTTTTGCGGTGTTTAATCCCACAGTAACCCACGAAAGTGGGATGTGGCCCGAAAAACGACCCGAGATTACGACAGATCCCAATGCGGTTGACGTACCACCGTATTTACCAGACACACCCAAAACGCGTATCGCCATTGCACGGCTTTATGACAATTTGGAAGAGGCCGATCGACGCCTGGGTGAGTTGTTGGATCAATTGGAAGCGGATGGACTTGCAGATGAGACAATAGTGATGTTGTGGAGTGATCATGGGGCAGGTTTGCCACGGGGCAAGCGCTGGCCCTATGACGCGGGCATTCGGATTCCATTAATCGTGCGGTGGCCCGGTAAAATTGAAGCAGGCAGTGAAACAGATCAACTGGTAAGCATGGTCGATTTGGGGCCCACAGTGCTGTCATTGTGTGGTGTAGATGTGCCTTCTCATATGCATGGCCAACCGTTTTTGGGGCCAGAAAAAGCAGAGCGCGACTACATTTATGCCCTGCGAGATCGCTACGATGAATCCTACGACATGATGCGGGCCGTTAGAGACAAGCGGTTTAAGTATATTCGCAACTATCACCCCGAAAACCCATATTTGCTGTGGATACCGTATCGCAACCGACACCCTATTTTAGAAGAAATGTGGCGGTTGCATTTGGCCAATGAACTACAAGGTCCACAAAAAATTATGTTTCAAACACGTCGCCCCGTAGATGAACTTTATGATACAGAAAATGATCCATTTGAAATCCACAATTTGGCAAATGATCCCGACCATGCCAATACATTGGTTCGCATGCAAATGGCATTGGATGATTGGCGCAGTGAATGTGACACGTGGGGCGATGTGCCTGAAGATCAAATGGTATTTCAAATGTATCAGGGCAAAGAACAACCTCAAACAGCAGCACCCGTGTTTGTTCCAATATGCGAAGAAAATACGGGTACATCAGCAGCACCCGAGGGGGGCACTTTTAAAGGACCATTTATGGTTCAGTTTTACAATGCCACCCAAGGAGCATCTATGGCGTATCAATTTGAAGGCGATACCCATTGGCGTTTGTATACAGGGCCCATCCGTTTGGCACAAGGACAGCACACCATACGCGCCAAGGCTATCCGAATAGGCTACAAAGAGAGTGACGAAAAACATGCCACATTTACAGTGACAGGATAATTTATGCGTATTGCAACTTTGAAAAAAAACGGCCAAGAGATGGCGGCTGTCAAAACAGAAAAAGGCTATGTATCGATAAATCGGATCAATGGCACACAAGATATACAATTTCCAACAGACTTGCGTATCTTACTTCAGTCAAATCAGTTTGATATTCTTAAAAAGTGGTATGATAAAAATGGGAAAGATATTCTTGAGGATTTGCCAACCGAACAGAGCCATACATTTGCACCGCTTTATCGTTATCCCAATCGCATTTGGGGCATTGGGTTAAACTATGTGGCACATGCCAGCGATTTGTCGGAAAAAGTGCCCGATGTGTATCCTGGAAGTTTTATTAAATCATCAACAACAGTAATTGGACCAGGCGATACCATAGAAATTCCAAAGTTGTCGGAACGCACAACCGCCGAGGCGGAGTTGGGTGTGGTGTTTGGAAAGACGTGCAAAGATGTATCAAAAGAAAATTGGTTGGATGTGGTGGCAGGGTTTACAACCATTATTGATATGACGGCGGAAGATATTTTGAAGTTAAACCCTCGTTATTTAACCTTGTGTAAAAACTTTGATACATTTTTTGTTTTTGGACCGGAGTTGGTAACACCCGATGAGATTGATGATGTAATGGCATTAAACGTCGCCACAGTCATCAATGGCAAAGATCACGCAAGCAATGTGGTTTCAAATATGACGTTTCCACCCGATGATTTGGTGTCGTTTCATTCTCAAGTGATGACCATGCAACCCGGGGATGTGATTTCGACAGGAACGCCAGGAGCAGTACCCATTGCCAATGGCGATGAAGTAACATGTCGCATTGATGGGTTTGAGTTGTTGACCAACCCCGTTTGCGATTTGAAAAAGTAGAGGTGAACAATGCCCAAGACCAAGCTTGTTGTGACACTAATTGCCATTTGTTTGGTGGATATGGTGATTCCGATTCCCATTTTAGGGTTGGTTTTGTTGCACGTCGTTTTTACGCGCCCAGCTTGGTTTCGAAGCCTTGTGGATGAGGTTTATCAGAGTCGTGGTAATTTGCCACCGTCTTAAAGAGTTCCATGGTATAAAAATAAAAAGCCCCAGCAAATGCTTGCTGGGGCTTTTTTGCCTTCGGCGAGTTACCT
>JAYODI010000167.1:0-4433 GCA_038279365.1 Candidatus Latescibacterota bacterium
TAACACGTTAACATGGTAAAAAAACCACATACGATACCAAAGAAAAAAGGAGTGCGGCTTACCACACTCCTTCTACGCATCTCTTTTCATATGCGCTTCATACCATCTCAAATTTTAATCTTAACCAAAACCATGATCACCCGTCCAATCAAATACGGTGCCCAAGAGCTTTTGCTTTTCATCGCGCAATGTATCATATACCGAAATGGCCTCAGTAATGGGCACCACATCACGCACCAATGCTTTTAAGTGAAGGCGTCCCTTTAAACTCAGCCTTAAAACCTGCTCCAAATCAACTTGTTCAAAATGTGAGGTCGAATACGTTACCAAACGTCGCCCAGAAGCCGCATTAAAATTAAATGCCGTCTCAAAACGCCCCGCAACCAAAACCAATCTCGCATGGCGTTCAAGCACACCTTTATTACCACGTGTGCCAATCACATTATCTAACACATCGGCACCGCTACACTCCAAACACACCGAATAGGGAGGCATATCGGCCAAAGGTTTCCAAGCACCTCCATCCGTATTGTCAAAAGCAAAATCGACGCCCATCGACCGCGCCAAATCCAAACGATCTGGATTGCGATCAACCAGTGTCACCTCAGCCCCCATCACCAAAGCCGCTTGCATGGCAAACAACCCAATCAAACCACCACCCATCACCAATACCTTGTCTTCAACACGCACATTGGCAATACGCGCATCGTGCATCGACACCGATGCCACACCCATCAGTGCCGCCGCCTGCAAATCCATGCCTTCAGGCAACCGAATAATCAAATCACTTTCAGTGGCCACATGATACGGCACATGTCCTGGATACGTACCCGTAAACACCACATCCCCCACCCGAAACTTCGTAATCTCAGCACCACATTCTATCACTTCTGAAACATGCTGATAACCAATGCGATCGGGCCAACCGCCCTTGTTATAATTACCCCCCATCAACTTGTTGCGTTCCGTACCATTGCTCAAGCCCGAATACAAAGTCTTAAGCAATACGGTGTTTGATCGGCAAACAGGGCGATCTTCATCAACAAAAGCCGCCTGACCTTTTTCAACAAACCAAATCCCTTTCATGAAACCGCCTTGGCAAATGGCTCGGGTTGATGCGCAACACTATTTTCAATCACAACCGGCTCAGGTGGAAAATCATTACAGATACCACCACCTTTCATGGCCCACCGATGCATTGCCCGCACCCGCCCACCATTAATCTCCAAATTCGTCCACACACCTGCTATGGCAATACGGCTCTTGTCACTTGGGTTGGGCGGGCTATAATGCCACAAATTGCTGTGCCAACAAACCACATCCCCCGGAGACAACTCTTGATGATCCACACCATGTTGATCAATCATTTCTTTCACACGCTCACGTGGCAACTCACCATGAATGCTGTCTTCATACAAAACGTGTGGCACAATCTCCGTTTTATGACTGCCCGGAATAAACTGCATACACCCATTTTCTCGCGTGGCAGGGTCAAGAGCCATCCAGGCATTAAAAGGTTCCGTCTCACCATCGCGCCACAACCCATTGTCTTGGTGCCACGGCGTGGCCGTGCCTGTTCGCGCAGGTTTGACAAACACACTGTTAAACTTCACAATAATATCATCACCCAAAAAATGTCGCACAACGGGTAACATCTTTTCACCGGCATGAAACGTGTGCCAAATCAAAGGTGACAACACACAAAAATTACCCAACTTGCGAAACCGTGCGGCTTTGGCCTCTGGCGAATTTCCCATCGGGTCCATCGGATCGGCATCGGGGCGACCATCGGGTTCGGGTTTGAGCAATTCATTTTTAATGACCCCCCGCATCTCAAAAGCAACATCTTGAGGAATCAAATTCTTAATCACAAAATAACCTTTTTCTTCCCATTGTCGCTGTTGTTCTTCTGTTGGCAACCACTGCATCACGCTTTAACCCTCCTTGTGGCACGTCGATCATATAAATAATCAAGCGGCTCATCCACAAATTCTGCATTGTGATCCAAATCTTCACTGACAAATGCACTTTCACAACCCGTTTCAAAAAGCACCTTCTGCCTGCGCCCATACCAATGAATATGGTGAATCATCGCAATCATATGCCGAAACTCATTCGATGTATTGGGCACACCCCGATGCCAAAGTCGCAAATCGCGAACAATCACACTGCCTTTGGGAACCACCGCACGTATAGAGGGCACTTCGGCAGAACGCGCCTCAACCATCTCATCCGTAATCACACCCGGTATGTGATGTGATCCGGGCCAAATTTCCGTACATCCATTGTTTTCATTTACATCCATTGGAAAAACATTGATCACCAAAGAGGTCGGCGGATGCACACCATCCCATTGGGGCCACAACTGAGGCAAATCGCGATGAACCGGCTGCAAACCACTTCCGGGTGTATTGGTATTGCCATTGTAAAAAGCGTTATAAACCCCATCGCCAAGAACAGCTTTGCTCACCTGAATACCAAAAGGATTCGACACAACATCTGGAAAAATATAGGGAGCAAAAGGGGGTGGCCCTTGTTGCAAATGCCCTTGAACCCGACCCGCGCCTCCCCAGTGTTTATTCGCAATCAATTCTTTGGTGTCTTCATTCATGCGCGCCCGAAGCACATCCAAACACGCCTGATCGGCAGCGTTTTCAATCACCACATATCCATCTTCAAGAACCGCCTGAACCGCTTTTTGCACCTTAGCTTCCGACATTTTACCTGCCGCATATTCCTTCGACGTCACAGTAATAACCATCATCCATCTCCTAATGGTAACCAATTAAGGATCAGTGATTAAATAAGCCTTGTGTTTAGGAAGAAGGAAGAAGGGAAGAAAGAGCGATTAATTCATCTTTCCTCTCCCTTCTTTCTTCTCACTTTTTTTATCTGCCTAATAGATCACGTTATTTAATCATCTGCCCCAAGTCATTCACATGGATGTCTGATCCCCCAAGGGTCTATAAATTTACGTCATGTTACTCGGAAAAGTGCCACGGGTCAACCAACTTTTGCATGTCCTTGACTATTTTTAAGGGTTTACACCCAACACAGGATCTATTACATTGCGACCACACAGCAACTTCAAAAATATACCTGACTCATGACATATAAACCCAACGAGGAGCCCTATGGCACACCATCACTTTACACCCACCCATTATCATACCACCATCGGATCACACGACCCCGTGCTCACCATCAAAAGTGGCGACACGGTCACCACCACCACCGTAGATGCCGGTGGCAAAGACAAAGACGGCAACCAAGCCACACCCGGTGGCAACCCACAAACAGGGCCTTTTTATATTGAAGGTGCAGAACCTGGTGATTCCATTGCCGTCACATTTGACCACCTCATGCCCAACCGAGCCTGGGGACATACATCTGCCCGTGTCGCAGCCAATGTGTTAGACCCGGGTTACACCCCCAAATTTGATAACAACATTTCACGCATTATTTGGAAAATCGATTTTGAAAACAAAACAGCTACCCCAGCAGAGGTTTGCGAAGGTTCACATCAAACCACACTGGGCGATGGCATACCAGCCACAGGATATCTCCAAAAATTAACCTTACCCCTCAATCCTCACCCGGGGTGTTTTGGTGTTGCGCCACCACGAGGTCAAGCCATTTCTACGGCCACCTCCTCAACTCACGGTGGCAACATGGATTACAAACGTTTTAACCAAGGTACTGTCGTCTACCTTCCCGTTTTTGTCGAAGGTGCACTCTTTCATATTGGCGATGGCCACGCACTTCAAGGCGATGGTGAAATTGTCGGCACGGGCATCGAAATCTCTTTTGATGTCACCTTTACCGTAGAATTACACAAAAGCAAAACCATTGGCTGGCCACGAGGTGAAAATGCAACCCATATCTTTACCGTTGGCAATGCCAGACCGCTTGATCAATGCGTCGAACACGCCACAACCGAAATGATCCACTGGCTCAAATCTGATTATGGCATCGACGAGCGTACAGTACATGTGCTCTTAGGTGAAGCCGTTGAATACGACATGGGTAACATGTTTGACCCGGCCTATACCATGGTGTGCAAAGTTCCCAAAAGCGTACTTGAAACCATTGGTGCAATAAGATCATAAAATCAGTGAAACGGCAAACGTGAAACGGCAAATGTGAAAACCCGTGAAATGCCAAACGTGAAACGGCAAATGTGAAACCTTTAAAAGCTATAAAACAAAAAACCCAATAAATCACACGGTCGATTCGTCTGCCGTTTGCCATTTGCCGTCTGCCGTTTGCCGTCTGCCATTTGCCGTTTGCCGTCTGCCGTTTGCCGTTTGCCATTTGCCGTCTGCCGTTTGCCGTCTGCCATTTGCCGTCTGCCGTTTGCCGTTTGCCGTCTGCCGTTTGCCGTCTGCCCGTCTCAATTCTCACCTCTCCAACTCAAAGGTACACATGAACCC
>JAYODI010000074.1:0-29002 GCA_038279365.1 Candidatus Latescibacterota bacterium
TGGTGATTCAAACGATGTAAAATAGAGTTATTATCATACAAAAATAAAAATTTGATCCAAGCTCAATGAAATATCAAAAATTTTATAATTCAGAACAAGAGTTACATTTGCATTAATTTGATATTTTACACAAATCACACCAATAAATTCATGTTTACGTCAAGATATTCTTATTACATTTCATCTCCATTTAACGACTGCCTTCCTCCTTGACCCTCATACCCCCAAACCTTATATTCGACAGGACGTGTTCCAAAGACAAAATCAAACATATTTGTTGGCAATGTAGTGACTGATTATGACATTTGAAGCAGAAATCAGCGGCTTATTCATCGACCGCAAAAACGGCGAACCCGTTTTTATACTCAAAGAGCAAAATGGATCGCGCACCGTACCCATTTGGGTAGACATGAATGACCTCTTTTCCGTGGCCCTTCAATTGTCCAATGGCAAAGTCAAATTGCCACGACCATTTTCCCACGACCTGATCAAAACCGTTCTGCTCAACATTCAGGCGCAAGTGCAACAAGTTGTCATAACAGACATAGAAGACTATATTTATCAGGCACAGATAACTGTTGCATCTCCTGAAAAAACACTCAAATTTGATGTGCGCCCCAGCGACGCCATCGTCTTGGCTCTTAAATTTGATGCGCCCATTTGTGTTGTAGAAGAAGTGGCAGACAAACAAAAAGCCCTCATACACGAAGCGGGCCTCACCGAAGAATCACTCTTAAAACGCTTTCAAAAACTTCAAATTGAAGACGTCATCAACCTTTCAGCATAGGTTCTACGAAAATTATTATGAAAAAAATTGGCTCAATTATCGCTCTTCTTTGTCTCTTGTTCACAAATATTTTGCAGGCACAACCCGCAGACCTCACCTACAGCCAAGAGGCAGAAACCCTCTTTCAGCGTGCATTGGCCCGATATATTCAAAACAAATATGACGATGCCAAATTGAGCCTCCAAGAACTCTTAACACAATATCCGCCCAACCAACGTACTTCAGCAGCCCACCTCATGCTGGCCAAAACCCACTTTAAACTCCAAGACTACAGCTTGGCCATCGCTTCGGCGGTAGAACTTCAGCTCAACTTTCCTTACAGCCGATATTTATCCGAAAGCGATCTCCTCATTGGTGATTGTTATTTTAATCAAGGGCAGGTCTACAGTGCCGCCACCCAATATGGTCGCGTGCTCACAAGCCGCACAGAAGTGCGCACCAAAGCGCGTGCGGCAGACCGCTTGGGTCAAATGGTGGGTGCCGAACGCCTTTCCAACCGCGACATAGAACGTCTCCAAAGCGACTTTGGGCGTGCCATTATAGACGAAGCCGTTGCTTTTGGACAAGCCCGCTGGCCCCTCAAATTGGGTGAACCCACCACCAGTCAACAACGCTTGGCCATGTTTCTCGAACGCTACCCCAACAGCCAACTGGCCCCACTTGCACAACAAACCCTTATGCCCACGCGCACCACCACACAAACACCTGATGCCCCCGACAAACCCCAACTAGAAACGGCGTCACCCGACACCCCCATCCAAGAGCCAGAAAATGCGCGCTACAAAATTGGCGTTATCGCCCCACTTGGCACACCCATTGGCGAAGATTTGCGTGACGGCATTTTGCTCGCACGCGAGCTAAATCCCCTCAAGTCCAATGATCAAATTGGGCTTGTTTTTGAAGATTCAGAGGGCGATCCCATTCGCGCCGTAAGAGCTGCTCAGCGCCTCATTGAACAACACAATGTGATTGCCATTATTGGCGCACTTACCAGTGCCGAAACCACACCACTGGCCGCCTATCTCAGCGGTCAATCAGTGCCCCTTATTGCCCCAACAGCCTCAGACGATGGCATTGCATCACTCAGTCCTTATGTCTTTCAAATGAACGCCACACCCGGTGCCCAAGGCAGGCGCATTGCCGAATATGCCGTGCGCCGACAAGGTTTGCGCATGTTGGCCACCCTGTCTTCGCGCGATACTTACGGCAGGCGCATCGCCACTGAATTTACCGCCAAAGCCGAAGAATTGGGTGCCGAAGTACTCATTCAAGAATGGTATGAATCGGGCACCACCGACTACCGTCGCCAATTTGAGCGCATTCGCAGTGCTGGGCAAGCCCTCACCCCACCCGAAGACCTTGCCGTCGAAATTAGCAGCCTCATCTTAAACGGTATTCAGGTTACACCTCCTCCCCCAGTTCCAGTTGACCCAGATACCGTTCAGCCCAAAATTGTTGAAACACTCGACGGCATTCTCATTGCTGGTGACGACACCGACCTGTTGCTCATTGCACCACAATTTCACTCAGCACTCATTCCCGCCCAATTGTTGGGCAGCGACGGTTGGAATCACACCGAAGTAGCCCGCGACGGGGGCAATTATGTAGATGGTGCCGTTTTTGTATCCAAATATTTTCCCCAAAGCAGCCTGCACTCCGTCCAAGACTTTATCAACGCTTACAGATCGCGCTTTGGCAAAGAACAAAATATTGTTGCCGCCCTCGGTTACGACGCCATGTTGGCCACGCTCAAAGCCCTCGATGCCGGAGGCAGTGACCGCCAGAAACTGCGTGACCAACTCGAAAACCTCACCGAAATCCCCAGTGCAACAGGCCGTGTCTCCTTTAGCAAAGGTGACCGAGAAAATGCCTGGATGTATTTGCTCACCATCCACAACAAACGCATCGAACCCTTGTCTGAGCAAATACCAATGGAGCCCAAATAAGATCATTCGCAACCACTCTTTATTGGCATTAAAATTGCAAAAAAGCCCTGTGTTCGCTTTGGTCAAACCACCAAAGTCATTCAAAACACAGGGCTTTTGCTTTTTTACTCACCACAATGCCAAAACAATTCGTTCACATCGCCCTCATTGTCGGGCACATTTTGTTCACCTTCTCAATCGCACTCTTCGCCCAAGAAATCGACACCAGCGAAGAAGCCGAAGCCTATGAGGCCTATTTACAAGATTTAGAAGGGCTGCAACTGCATCTTAACAAAGCACCCGAATCAGCCTTGTTAGAACTGCCAGGACTCACACCCGACCTTGCTTGGCGCATCACAGCATTTCGCCCCTACCAAAACATGCGCGACTTGCGCAGTGTTCCCGGTCTCACCCCCGACCTCCTCGATCAAATATCACCTTACCTCACCCTCACAGAACACCCTCGCTGGCAAGGGCATCTCACCACACGCATCACGCGCCCCACCAGCAGCAACAACCAAATCGACCACTTACGCCTCACGCAACGTGCCGAAATACAAATCGGCAATTCTATATCAGGGTTCATCCTCACAGACCGCGACCCCAAAGAACCCAACTGGGCCGATTATCTCACAACACATCTGCAAATTGACCACAAATGGGGGCAAGTCATCTTAGGCGATGTGCGACCCGAGATAGGACAAGGTTTGCTCCATTCCCGCCAAACGCGCAGTTCGGCCAGTTTGGCTACCATCAAACCACGCTCACAAAACCGCATTGCCAACCGAAACAGCACCGAATATGGCGCCATTCGAGGCATTCATTTTTCCACTCAACATCGCCTATTCACCCTTCAAGCCCTTTATGGACAAGTCCATTGGGATGCCGATATTTCACCCGAAGGCGTTGTAGAAATCCGCCGAACCGAATCACACGTATCAGAAACCACAATTGCGCGCAAAGATGCCCTCAACGAAAAATTGGCCACCGTTCACCTATCTGCTGGCACACCCCAAAACCACATTGGCGCAACCGTTCAACAAACCACGTTTTCACCTGCCAAACCCCAAGAAATCGCCACACATCATTTCAGCATCAACGCACGTGCCCAAGGGCATCAAACCACCCTTTTTGGTGAAATCGCCCGTTCCCATAAGGCACAAGCTTTTATTGCAGGATTAAACTGGCAAAAAAGTGTGTTTCGCCTTCACCTCCTTCTGCGCAAATACGATCCCCAATTTTCTTCCCTACACGGTGCACCCATTGCCGCTTATGGCACACCGCCACAAAATGAACAAGGCATCTTCTGGGGGTTCACATATCGCGCCACATCCAAAACGCGCATTGAACTCAGCTTGGATCGCCACAAACACATTATGCCCGAACAACAGCCCCTTCCCAACTACGGCCACCGCTTTCGCCTCATATTTCGCCATCGCATGGGCAAAACAGCTACCCTCCAGCTTGCGCACAGCACCCGCAAAACCCGCTACGATCCCACACGCACAGAAACCCGCGCCACACTCACTTGGTCACATCGTGCCTTACGCGCCACCTCTTGGGGCGCCAGAACGCAGGTCACCCAACTGGCCAATGGATATGCAACTGGCACACGCGTCCAAATAGGCCAAACCTATCGCCTTGCCCTTTGGACAACGGCTTATCACATTCCCATTTACGACGCACGCATTTACGACTATGAGCCCGATGTATGGGGCAGTGGCACCTTGCAAACACGCACAGGAAAAGGCCGTGCATCCGGTCTGCTTTTAGCTTGGACAACCACCCCATTCCGCATTGCCACACGCTACAGCTTTCGCACCACCAATGCCCAACCCGCCTCTTCTTGGGCCATTCAAATCGAATTTCGTCATTAAGATATCCGTCCACAACCTGCCCACATCTGCATTTAGACTTGCACCATTGTCTCCTTCTGTCTAAATTGAAACAGTTCCTCTCCCTCGCTTTCCTGCTTCACCCTACCGCATTGCATACTTTCATGGCCATTAAATTTCTCCATGTTGCCGACACACACATTGGTGTAGAAAATTATGGACGCCTCGACAGCAACACTGGTCTCCATACCCGCTTGCAAGACTTTATCAAATGCCTGCGTTTTGCCTTTGAAGAAGCCCTCAAAGAAGACGTAGATTTGGTCATCTTTGCAGGAGATGCCTATCGTTCGTGCGACCCATCGCCCACACATCAACGCGAGTTTGCAGCCCTCATTCGCATGCTCAGTGCCGAAAAAATTCCTATCGTGATGGTCACGGGCAACCACGACAGTCCCGTTGCATTTGGCAAAGCCACCTCACTTGATATTTTTGGCACCTTGGGCACCGAAGGCGTTTATGTCACCTCCGATGACCGCCTCATCACCATCCGCACCAAATCGGGCCCCATTCAGGTGGCGTGTTTGCCGTGGTTACACCGCAGTCGTTTGCTCACCAAAGGGCCTTACCAAAACTTAGGGCAAGAAGAAATTGTTGAAAAACTCCAAGACTTAGGCTGTGCCATCATAGACGGTTTGGCCGCGCGTATTGACCCCCAATACCCCGCCGTTTTGGTGGCCCACTTGGCCGCCGCCGATGCCACCTTATCGGGTTCTGAACAAACCGCCATCATTGGCCGCGATCCTGTTTTTTTAACCAGCACGTTGGCCAATTCGGCATTCAACTACGTCGCATTAGGCCATATACACAAATTTCAAGACCTCAATGCCAATGCACAACCGCCCGTTGTCTATTCTGGCAGCATTGAGCGCATCGACTTTGGAGAAGCCAACGAAACCAAAGGTGTTGTCATGGTCACCATAAATGCCGATGCCAACACGTCCAAACACGTCACATCCTATCGTTTTGTGCGCACCCCAGCACGCCCCTTTAAAACGCTCGAAGTCAAAATTCCCGACGACCAAGACCCCACCACGGTCATCCTCGAGGCCATTCGCCAGCACACACTCACCGATGCCATAGTGCGTGTCATTTACGATCTCTCTCCCGATCACGACGACACCGTGGATCTCAAGTCCATTAAACAAGCCTTAGACAATGCCTTTATGGTCACAAGCATAGCCCCCAAACCCAAAACACAAACCCATCAACGACGCGCCAGTATCTCTGAAGAAATGGGTGTTAAAGACGCCTTACACGCCTACGTACAAAACAACCCAGCACTTGAAAAAATGGAACCCGAATTGCAAGATCGCGCCGCCCGTCTCGAAGAACAATTGGGAGGTATTGGATGATTCCCATCTCCTTGTCTCTTCAAAATTTTCTCAGCTACGGAGAAGGCGTTCCCCCACTCGACTTCACAGGTTTCCACGTGGCCTGCATTTCAGGTCGCAACGGTCATGGCAAATCGGCTCTTTTAGATGGCATTACCTATGCTTTATGGGGAGAAGCACGCAAAGCCGGTGTCGAACGCCGTGCCAATGACGGGCTCTTGCGTATTGGGGCCACAGAAATGCAGGTCGATTTTGAATTTCGCTTAGAAGAAGAGCGATACCGCGTCAGTCGCAGTTATCGCAAAACAGGCCGCAGTGCCACATCGCGTCTTGAACTGCAAATATTTAGCCCAGAAAGTGGTGGCTATAAAACACTCTCTGAAGAAGGATCTGTGCGCAAAACACAAGACAGTCTCAACAAATTGTTGCGCATGAATTACGACACTTTCATCAACTCAGCCTTTATTTTGCAAGGCCGTGCAGACGAATTTACCCGCCGCAACGCACGCGAACGCAAAACCATTCTTACAGACATCCTCGGTCTGTCTCGCTACGACGATTTGGCCGCACTTGCGCGTGCCCAAGTACAAGAAGCCGAATTGGCTCACAGCAAAACCGAAGACAAAGTCAAAGAAATTGAAGCCGCCACTGAGCAAAAAGAGGGGCTTATTCAACAAAGAAATGTGCTCACCGAAAGCTTAACAGCAGCCGAACAAACCATTGAGCACATTGAGAAACAACTCGAAACCCTGCGCACAACCCTCACCCAACGCGAACGCTTCATTGCCGAATATAATGCCCTAAAAACTGATCTCACGCGCATAGAAGCCGAGTTGCAAGATGTACAATCACAAATTGAAGCAACTGAAAAAGAAGTGGCCACCTACCAAAAAACCATCGCACAAAAACAAACCATATTAGACAACGCCGAAAAGTATCAAACCTTGCAAAATGAAGAAAATGACCTGCAAAAAAAGTTGCATGCCTTACGCCCGTTGGAACAGCAAAAAAACAGTTTAGAACGCGAAATAGAAAAAGCCCGCCACGAAGTAGAACGCCGACATGGCGAATGGGATATACGCGTCAAAGATGCCGAACGCGACATTGCAGAAACACAAGAGTTGCTCCAAGACCAAGAAGACATAGACCTGCGGGTTGCCGCCTTAACAAAAGCCCGTGAGCAAGATCGCGAATGGGAAACCCTGCGTGAAAATCGCGACCGCATCGAAAAAAACATTCACGATCTCGAACGCCAGCTCGACGCCGAAAATGCCAACTTACAAGTTGCCATTAACACCAAGCGTGAGCAACTGCGACAACACGAAAACTTAGTCGCCCAACGAGACAACCGACAAATCGCCTTTGAAAATGCAAAACGCGAGCACGAAAAAGCCAAAGCACTCGAAACCGAACGCGACCGGGTGCGCGATCAGGGCAGTGCCTATTCCCCCCAAATAGACTCCGCCCGAAATCAGTTACACAGTGTACAAAAAGCTTGTGAAGACATCTTACAACAAAAAAATGTTCTACAAAACGTGCACGACTCGCAATGCCCCCTATGTGGCAACAATTTAGACGACACACACCGCCTCGAAGTCACCAACAAGCTCGATGCGCAATATCAGGTTCACCAAACAGAAATACAAACCCTTGAAGCAAACATTCAAACAGCCGAAACCGAGCGCGAACAACTGCGCAAACACTATCAAGAACTCAAAAACCAACTCACCAACCTTGAACACATCACACGCACCGTAGCCGAAACCGAAGCCGCGCTCAAAGAAGTTGAAACAGCCAGTGCCCAAGTAGCAACCACCCAAAATGAGATTGCAGAATTAGAGCAAAAACACGCCACCCAGCAAAACAACAGCCCCACGGCACGTGCGCTTCAATCGGCCAAACAAGAATTATCTAAAAACCCGTACAACCCCGCCGAACACCGCACACTCAGAGAAAAGCTCAAAGATTTAGAGGGTGTAGAAACGCGAAGGGCCCAACTTCAGGCCGCCCAAGACCGGCTTCAAAAAGCCCAAGCCACCTTGCCCGATTACCTAGAGAAACGGCAAACAGCACATAAATGGTTAACTGACAAACTCTACGCATCCAAACAACAAGACACTTTGCGCAATATTGAAGCAGAAATTATAGCGTTAAATTACGACCCAGTACACCACCAGAAAATCACCCAAGAGCGCGACCAACTCAAAGATGCACCCACCCAAACCGAGCGTTTGCAAGTTGCCCAACGCGAATTTGCCAGCGCCCAACAACGCCTTCAAACATTTCAAAAACGCAAAGAAACATTTACCGAACAAAAAACAAAAATCACCCATCAATTACCAGAGTTAGAAAAAAATATTTCCAAAGCGCAACACGCCGTTGAAGAATCGGAAAAGCTACACCCCACACTGCGTGAAAGTCGACAACAACGCGATCAACACATACAACAACGCGCCACCCTCCAAGCCCAAATAGAACGCTGTGAAACCCTTGAAGCAGATAAAGAATCCATAGAAAAAGAACACAAAGCAACCCAACGCGAAATTGAAATACACAAAGAGTTGGTAACAGCTTTTGGCAAAGATGGCATCCAAGCCCTTATCATCGAACAAGCCATTCCCGAAATTGAGGAAGAGGCCAACCGCATATTGGCCAGCCTCACACAAAACCGTACCCAAATTGCATTAGAATCCTTGCGTGACCTCAAAAAAGGTGGCACCAGAGAAACCCTCGATATCAAAATCAGTGACGAACTGGGCGAGCGCAGTTATGAACTATATTCAGGCGGTGAAGCTTTTCGCGTTGACTTTGCCATCCGCATCGCCCTGTCCAAATTATTGGCCAGTCGCACAGGCACCCGATTGCGAACCCTCGTTATCGACGAAGGATTTGGCACCCAAGATACCGAAGGTCTAGATCACTTGGTCGAAGCCATTCAGGCCATCAGTGAAGACTTTGAAAAAATACTGGTCATCACCCATGTCGAATCACTCAAACAAGCCTTTCCGGTGCGGATCGAAGTTACCAAATATCCCGATCAAGGCTCACGCTTTGAGGTCTTATACTAAATGTCTACCACAAATCGGCCAGCTTGGTTAGAAATTGATCTCAATGCCATTTCCAAAAACATTGGCATCATTCAAAATTTTGTTGGCAAACAAACAAATGTTATGGCCATTGTCAAAGCCAATGCCTATGGGCATGGCTTAGAATTGGCATCCAAAGCAGCGCTTAAAGGCGGTGCCAAAGCATTAGGTGTTGCCCTCCCTCAAGAAGGCCAACAACTTCGTGAGGCTGGCATTCAAGCCCCCATTCTCATTTTGGGGCCCATTTTACCCCCCGATGCCAACACACTCGTTCACAACAACCTGTCTGCCGTGGTCAGCAACAAAGAAAGCCTCCAAGCACTTGCAAGCGCTGCCCAAAGCCAAAACACACAAGCGCGTATTCATCTCAAATTAGACACGGGCATGGGCCGTATTGGTTGTTCCTTCACAGAAGGCTTGGAACTCATCCATTACATGCAACAACACCCCAATGTGTACCTAGAAGGCATCATGTCTCACATTGCTTGGGAGAACCTTGAAGATCACGATAAAATTCACACGCAAATGCTCCATTTCCAATCATTTCTTCAACAATGTGGTTCCATAAAACCCCATTGGCGACATATCGCCAACAGCGCAACCACGCTGCAATTTACACAGGCCCATTACGATCTGGTCAGAGTTGGTCTGCTCACCTATGGGTTACCCCCATTAAACACGTCCCTGCCCCTCACACCAGCTTTATCCTTAAAAGCACAGATCACCCAAATTCGCCACCTCACACCTGGTCAAACACTCAGTTATGGTGGCACCTTTACCCTCACCCGCCCCTCTCAGATCGCACTCATCCCATTGGGATATGCCGATGGGTATAACAGACGCCTCTCCAATTGTGCCCAAGTGCTCATTCACAACCAACGGTGTCCAGTAGTGGGTAGCATCTGCATGGACTTAACGCTCATAGACGTTACCGATGTGCCACAAGCCAAGCTCGCAGACGAAGTCATCCTATTGGGCGCATCCCAAAGCGATCAAATTACCCCACAAGACTTGGCCCATTGGTCCAACACCATCGTCCACGAAATCATCTCTCAGTTGTCGCCCCGCCTGCCTCGACACTATCTGCAATAAAACATATCTTTCGACCTTGTTTATGGGGTTGCATCCAAGCCCCAATCATCTTATTTTATAGTTTCACAAATTTCCCATTTACGATGTTATAAAACGGAGGTAGCAATGCGAGGGGTTGGAGATTCGATTCCAGATTTTAAAGTGGTGGGTGTCAAACCCGGCTTTACCCAGCACGAACAAGATGGTCAATCCGCATTTGAAGATGTGACACAAGATTCTTTTGCTGGCAAATGGAAAGTGATCTTTTTTTGGCCCAAAGACTTCACCTTTGTTTGCCCCACAGAAATTGTTGAATACGGCAATCTCAATTCCGAATTTGACGACCGAGATGCCGTTCTTTTGGGTGGTTCCACAGACAATGAATTTTGCCATTTGGCTTGGCGACGCGAACACAAAGACCTTACAGACTCACCCTTTATGTGGTTGGCCGACACCAATGGCAGCCTCATAGACGGCCTTGGCGTTCGTGAACGCAATGCGGGTGTGGCCTTGCGTGCCACCTTCATCGTAGATCCACACGGCACCATTCAACACGTGACCGTCAACAATCTCAATGTGGGGCGTTCACCCGCCGAAGCTCTGCGCATTCTCGACGGCTTGCAAACAGACGAACTTTGTCCTTGTAACCGCCCGGTTGGTGGTGCCACATTGTAATCGTCTCTTCACAATAAAAAGGCCGGTTGCGGTCGCAACCGGCCTTTTTTATTCAAAGACCTTTATGAAAATACGATTGATTCTCTTCAGCCTTTTGAGCCTCAGCCTCTTTCAATGCGCCGACCACTTACCCGAATCACTGGGCCCAGCCCGAAAAGTCATCGTTCTGGCCGACCCAGAAGATTGGAAAGTGTTGGAAGCACCTTTGCGCGAAATTTTTGAAAAAGTACTCTACACCCCTCAAACCGAACGCCTTTTCGAAATTGAGCGGGGAGACATCGCACATTTTTACGATTATAAACATGCCATTCGCAAAAGCCTCATGATTGTCTCGCCAATCAATGCACAACACGAAACGGGTACCTTTTTGCGCCAAATCTTAAGCCCCGAAGTTCAAACCGCCATTCGAGAAGACAAATCAGCCGTCACTTGGAAAAAAGATGTTTGGGCAGAAGATCAATTGCTCCTGATGGTTTCTGGCAAAGACATTGAGTCGGTTGTAGAAAACCTTTGGATGTCTTCAGACCGGCTTTATACCGCCTTGGAAGAATCTGTATTGGGCAGCATTCAAGAGCGGGTCTATAGCTTTGGCGAACGCGAAAATGTCACCCAAGAATTGGCTCAAAAATATGGTTGGAGTGTCAAAGTCCCCTTCGGATATCGCATCATAGAAGCGTATCCAGACAGCGGCTTTGTGGCCTTGGCAAAAGACAATCCCAACCGATGGTTATTTGTTTATTGGGAAGATGGTGTTCACCCCGACCAAATCACCGAAGACTGGTGCATTCAAAAACGCGACAATATTACCCAACGCTTCTTTGGTGGTGATCGCATTGTACCGGGCGATGTTCAGGTCTCCCAAAAAGAGTTTGCTGGGCAATTGGCCGTTGTTTTACAAGGCGTTTGGGAAAACGAAAAAGAGTGGAAAGGCGGCCCATTCAAAAGCTATGCTTTTCTCGACATCGACAACAACCGTTTCTTCTTTGTAGACATGGGACTCTATGCACCCAACAAAAAGAAACTGCCCTACATGCGCCAAGTGGACCTCATTTCACAAACATTTCAAATTCACAAACCCAAAAGTTAAGTTTGAGCCTGTGCCGTGATAACCATCACATCCTAAAAGATGTTATTTACCGAATTTATATGCACCTTCGTTTTAATTGCCCATTTATAGCTTGAAATAATATGTCTCCTTCCAATACAACATCACAAAGTTTCAGAGAACGCCTTTGGACCAATATCCGTACCAAAACCTTAACGGGTGTGGTGGTTTTAGTCCCCATCGTGGTCACCTTCTTGGTTTTACGGCTTGTCTTTCGATGGCTCGACGGCCTTGCCCAACCGCTTATTCAACAATTATTCCAAACACAAGGCCACATATCAGGCCTGGGCATTGTGCTCACCATCATTCTCATTTGGATATCAGGCCTTATTGCCAACAATGTATTTGGGCGTCGTCTCATCGGGCTTGGGCATACCTTTCTGGAACGCCTCCCACTCATTGGCAATATTTATAGTCCCGTCAAACAATTTATTGAAAAAATTGCAATGCCCCAAACCACAGGTTTTCGCCAAGTAGTTTTGGCCGAATACCCCTCCGATGGTCGCTGGATTGTAGGATTTGCAACTGGTGAAGTTCAATTAGATGATCAGGGCACTATTGGCCAATGTGTCTTTGTACCCACTTCACCCAATCCCGTTACGGGTTGGATGGTGATTTTTCCACCCGAAAAGGTGAGAAAAACATCTATGAGCGTCGAAGCCGCCATGCAATTGATTGTTTCTGCAGGTGTCGTCATACCTTCAGAGTTGCGCAATTTGGGCAATTACGACTTAACGCCTGACCAAACCACCCAAATTGTAGGGTTTGACCAGGTTCAAAAGGCACCTTTTAATTCATCGTCCAAACAGCCAAACCCATAGTTTTGGGGTAAACGGCCCCAAAACCGTTAATAGGCTTTTATGCCCCCATGAGATTTTATTTTTCAGTTTCGTCTAAAAGTATATGTGAAGGTGCTGGGAGGCCCAAATGATTTGGTGGCTCATTTGTTTTGGTGCAATTGTTATGGTCATTTTTGGAAAATGGTATTTCGCCGACGCCATATCCCGTATGAGACGCACCTTAAGCAGGCAGCAACGTGAGGCATTAGAAATGAAAGGGGCTTTACAAGATGCACGCTATACTCACCAAGATATCTTGCGCCAAATCAAGATCCAAGAAATTGATATTGCACGTATGAAAAAACGTATGGCAGAACAACATTTAGAACTTCATGGTAAGCCCAAAGCAAAAAATGATAACAAAAAAGGATCGCCGAAATGAATCGACGATCCTTTTTAACACATACACTCTTGAATCTCTACTTGACATAAAAACCAAAAAACAAAAAATCGACAAACAACAACAAACACAGCACTTCTACAACAATAAATAAAATCAGTTCAAAACGATCTCGAAGTGTGGCCCCCTCACTTGTTTTTGGTGCCAGATCTGCTATACGTGTTTTTGCCTTTGCCATAAGACCCTCATGTCATGCTTGACCGAATAACCCAAACAATGGAAAAAGTATAAACGCTTTTGAAATGGAAGTCAATGCGCAAAAAGGAACTTATGCCCCAATCGGGTGTCTTATATGTCATAGCATGTTGCATTTGACATACAACGCCATTTTGGTACACAAATCACACGCGCAGAGATTTCCAATGGACAAAAACCATTGGGGTTGTTACATTTGAACAAATTTTAGCCCATCAAAATCCAAGGAGACCCAATGCGAGAATTCAAGCGAAAACTGATGTTTCTCGCCCTTATAGTGATGTTGAGTTTGGTAGGACGTGCTGAAGGTGTCGATGTGGTTCTCAAATCTGGCAGTGTTATCAGCGGTGAACTCATCCGTGAAACAACGACCACCATCACCCTTCAGTTAGAATCCAGCCAGATAGAAATTTCAAAACTCACCATCCGAACCATTGACGGACGCCCGCCTTTTGAAACACAAGCATCAAGTGTTTCAACCACTGGCCCAATTCCCAATGATGTCCTTATTCCAGCCGGTGATTTTCTTATGGGTGTTATAAAGGGCAAAGAAAACCCCGTACATACCATATACCTCAATGCATTTCGCATAGATGCGCTTGAAGTGACAAATGCGGAATATCGCACCTTCATTGAGGCCACCAACCGCAATGCACCCAATTATTGGCACGATCCCAAATACAATGCTGATAAACAACCCGTTGTGGGTGTCACTTACGAAGATGCACAAGCCTACTGCCAATGGCGCAACAAACGATTGCCAACAGAAGCCGAATGGGAACGCGCCGCAAGAGGCCCTCACAGTCGCTTATTTCCTTGGGGAGATCGCTTCGACAAAGAACGCGCCAACACCCGAGAAAGCAAACACAGACAACCCCTCCCAGTGGGCAGTTATCCAAAGGGAGCCTCTCCAGAAGGCGTCTATGATATGTCGGGCAACGTATGGGAGTGGTGCCACGATTGGTTTGACAAAGATTACTACCTTCAAACCGCTACCAAAAACCCAGCAGGCCCAGAAACAGGCAAAAAGCGCGTTATTCGTGGTGGCGGGTGGACCGCACCACACACAGATATGGCCCATAGAAGAGGCGAAAAACCCAACAAAACCTATCCATCACTGGGTTTTCGGTGTGCCAAAACTGCAGAACAATAAAAAATGATTCATAAATAAAAAGAGCCGCTAAAGTCTTTAGCGGCTCTTTTTATTTCGATTCTTGTGCAGCGCGTATGAGGCGTATCAAAAAACCCCCGCCAATAAACAAACCTACCCCAACAACCGCCACCAAAAATATATTTTCACCCAAACTGCCATGTCCTGCAACCAAATCACCTACCACGCGAACCATCAAAACCACCAAAACAATCATCAGCAACAGATTGAAGGCAATTTGAGCCAAAAGCTGTGAATTATGAGATGCCATCAGAGGTCAAGACCATCCAGGCCTTCAATCTCATCCAAATCGTCAAGCCCATGACCACCATCTATGCCATCAACAACATTGCGAACCAATACCAATATTGCCGAATGAGAAACAATCAAATACTTTTCACCTTCAAATTTGATCTCCATCGCAGCCTTTTTTAAAAAAAGAGCATAATCCCCAGGTTCTGCTTGCAACGGAATATACCGAGGGTCCTTGTTGGTGCTGCGCCAAGGCTCATCATCTTCGGGTGTTTCTGGCAAAGGAATCCCTGGTCCAGTTGTCATAATACGCCCACCTTGAACCTCTTCCTTTTCAACCACCGTTTGGGGCAAGTACAACCCCACCTTGGTCCGTTCCTCCATATCTTCTTGTTTAATCAGCACCCGATCGCCCACAATAACCAACTCTTTGTTTCCAATACGCATCTCTTATTTCCTATCAAAAAAAACCGTTAACGCGCAGACCCTTCTGGGGTTCTTGCACAACGAAATCCAATATGATCCTGCATGGTTGAAGGCGGTGCATAATGACGTTGCGAACAGCGCACCCCCATCCGATTTTCTGCGTAAAACCCCCCTCGACATACCCGATATTGCCCACCAGCAGGGCCTGTTGGATTATCAACAGGCGCGGTTTTATAATAATCATCGTAATACCAATCCGAACACCATTCTTGAACATTGCCACACATATCCATCACACCATAAGGGCTGGCCCCCCCCGGAAACTGATCAATAGGTGTGGTGCCACCATAGTCATTTGTAGAATTCACATTGTCTTTTCGAAAAGCGTCCCCCCAGGGGTATGTTTGCCCCAATGTGCCACGAGCAGCCTTTTCCCACTCCGCTTCTGTGGGCAAACGCTTTCCCACCCATTCTGCATATTCTTCGGCATCTTGCCAACTGATATTGGTTACGGGATGATGAGCCTGCTCCAGTGGATAAGTGCCACTGGTCCAATGGGGTGGGCGACGATGTCCAGTCACATCCACAAACATCTTATATTCTTGATTGGTAACAGGGTATCGGTCTATCCAAAATGCATTAAGCAAAACATTACGACTGGGTTGCTCGTCTCGTGAACCATCTTCATCACCCATTTGAAAATCACCCGCATCAATTAAAATCATTTCTTTAGGGTTTAATTGTTCCTGAAGCTGCTTGCGTTGATCATCTAAACTGGCCAATTCATGCTTTAAACTTTCAATGCGCTTTAAGCTTTCTTCCGTAATCTGCTCACTTTCTTGAATTTGCTTTTCAACATTGGCCCGACTGGCTTCTAATTGTTCCACGGTGGGCTGTAAAAGAGCTGCTTGTTTTCTAAATACAGCAAATATTTGAAAACAAAAAGCCCCAAATCCCAAAATGAGAACCGGATACATCCAATCCATATGCCAAACTCCCTTTAAAAAATGGAAGTACTTCGTACCCGCCCTTAACCTTGGGTCAACACCGTTAAACCTAAAAAATTAAAACCAAACTGTCAACAATTACCCTATATACCAAAAAAGCAATAACCTGAATGGGTTCAGATTATTGCTTTTTCATTTTTGGATATTAATTAAACACACCTTTCTGAAAAACAACCTCAAGCAAATCTTGGCTCAAGACATACGATACATTTGCTTCAATTTGAACCTCAGCCGTATTTTCAGAAACATCAACAACAACCCATGGACCCCATCGAATGCAATCGCAATCGATATATACAACCATATCACCTAACTTTGGCCTGTCCCCCGACATGGCGTCCTCCAAGAAAAATAATGTGCGACACTCAGCAGCATACAATCATTACTTTTCTATTGCACATGTCGTGCCAAACAAAAACAAATTCCCACAAGGCAATATTAAACAATATTTTACAAAAATAAGACATTCAACACAAATGATCCATTGTCCTATATCTAACACCAACTGTCTGATATCAGACACCCATTAACAGCAAACATATCTACCGCTTCTTTTGCCAAGGCCCCGTAACAGCCATTGTATACCCCAATGATTGAATATTGACAAACATCGTTGTTGCATCAGGCGAAAAAACCACCCCTGTCAACTCTGATCCATTTTTTATATTGTGTGCCAACGTATAAATTTGTCCTGCAGGCGTAATGCCCACCACCCGATCATCGTCTTTGCCATCTTCACAAACGATCACATCTCCCCAAGGAGCCACGGTCAAATTATCGGCATTTTCGATCAGCTTTCCATCATTGGGTTCACAAAACAATTCCAAACGTCCTGGCTGACTTTGTTCTTTCGCATTACCCTCATATATACTGGGCGTATATTTCCAAATCTGCCCTTTCTTTTCTTTGCCTCCATTTGTACACGCAAAATAAATCGTTCCATTCCCATACCATATCCCTTCCCCTCGTGCAAAAACTGCGGCACCTTTTCCCAACCCCTGGAAGCGCAAATCATCATCTGGCGATTCCACATTTTCCAAATCGACCCAACGCACATCTAACGCCTGTCCCACAGCCACAATAGGCAGTTGGTCATCCCAGTTGCGTGTATCCAAACGACTTTGATCAGAAACCACCAATGCTTGCAAACGACCACCCTGAGCCAATTTACCCAACGTTTTTGGAATAAACCGATAAATCAGCCCATCTCCCCGATCTTCCGTGAGATAGACCACACCAGATTTGGGGTCAACGGCAACGGCTTCATGATTAAATCGTCCCATGGCTTTGAGTGGTACGGGTGTGACCAAGCCCATTTTCTCACGTGCAGGCACCTCAAAAACATACCCGTGATCGCGTTCGGCAACTTCGCCGACACGCACCACAGACTCTTCGCAACTGATCCAAGAATTCCAAGGTGTTGCCCCACCCGCGCAATTTCGAACCGTGCCAGCAAGACTCATATAATGACGCTCTAATTTTTGTTTTTTGGTATCGTAAACAAATGTTGTCGTGCCACCACCACACGGGGTATTTTTTTGGGTTCGATCATATACTTTCTTGGCATCAACCTTTTTAAACCGCGCGTAGTCCTCACCAAAAGGCCCATCCTTAGCACCAATATTTATCTCGTGATTTCGGATTACAATGGTCTTATTGCCACTGCCTTGAAAAGCGGCCATGCCATCGTGCAAACCAGGCACCAGCAACCCATCGTCCATCTCATCGCCTTTTTGTGAAATAATGCGGTATGAAAACCCTTTCGGCAGACTTAACAAACCATCCGGATCGGGTACCAAATCGCCATACCCAGATGTGGCGGCAAAAGCCTCACCCGTTTGCCAAACATCTAAAAACTGATGTAACCCAGCAAAACCAAGCGCAACAGCACCTGCCGTTTTCATAAAATCACGTCGGACAATATCCATAAAAACCTCAAAGTAGAAATTAAACATACAACAGATAATATATGAACACTCTGATCACAAAAATGTAAACCCTATCTAATCTTCAGAAGCCCCATCCAAATCCAAAATATTGACCCCGCCACAATAATGCCTCACCTGATAACGATGAACCTGCCCCATTTTTTTGACCACACCAGCAATGCGCTCAAGCAACTGGTTCAATTGAACAACGTCACCAAATAGGTCGTGAGAGTCATCCATGCGCTCACGCATCAGTTCCAACCGAGCCATCACAACAGCCAAAGGGTTATTAATTTCGTGAGCGGCTGCACCTGCCAACTCAATAATGGCAAGATCGCGTTGTTTTTCCACCATTAAGCGATGTGCCTCTCTCACACGCAACTGCGTGTGCACCCGTGCCAACAGTTCATCCCAATTAAAAGGCTTTCTCACATAATCATTGGCCCCCAACTGCAAGCCCCGAGCAGCATCTTCGCCACGCCCAGCATGTGCGGTCATTACAATGACGGGTATATTCCGATATTTAGGATCTGCACGCAGATGCATCAACAATCCAAAACCATCCAACCGGGGCATATCCACATCTGTCAGTACCAAATCGGGCTCTTTTTTCATAAAAGCCAAACCATCTTCACCATCTAATGCTGTGCTGGTTTGGTAGCCTGCCATTTGCAAACGACGCGCTACCAATTCTCTTAACTCTTTGTCATCATCCACAACCAAAATATGGCCTTTTACCAGATCTTGGGTTCCCATTTCCAAACGCGAGCGCACAATCTCTGCCAAGTCATCCGAGCTTGTGGCATGTCCCATCCACTGAAAATGCGATTGTGCGTGAGCCGATCTTTCGGCGTCTAACCCCGCATGTCCAATAATCAGCGGAATCCCTTGCCCATCAGAAATATCTTCCAAAAGACGCACCAATTCAAAAGCATCTAAGCCTGGCAAATCAACGTCTGTAATAACCAAATCGGGGCGTAACGTATGAAGATGCTCTCGCACAACTTTTCCATCAAGGCATTGTAAACACTCATGGCCTTCATCAATGAGCACATCCGCAATGCGTTCAAGTTCACCCTTATGAGAACAAGCAATCAAAATGGTTGCCATAACCATACCACCTTAAAACCCGTTGGGGTGTTTGTCATGCCACAAAGTAGCCTGTTCGTAAGCATACGCCAAGCGTAAAACCATATGCTCTTCAAATGGTTTTCCAATGATCTGCAAACCTATTGGCAACCCACCATACGACCAGCCACAAGGTAATGAAATTGCACACAAACCCAAAAAATTAACCAAACGCGTGGTCAACCTTATGGGCGCGGTTCCCACATCTGCAATAAGCGGTGCTGTGGTAAGCATGGTTGGGCATATAATGGCATCCACATCACACATTGTTTTTTTTGCAGCATACATCAAAGCATTTCTCTTTTGCAACACACCAGCATAATCAGCCGCGCCAAAGGCACCACCTTTTTGAATCCGGTCTCGAATACGGGCATCCATCGCATCACCATGTGTTGTCAACAATTCGCGATGAGATGCAAAACCTTCTACAGGCATAATCAAAGAACTACCCAACCCAGTCAACTCGTCAGCCAATTCTTCACGTGCCTCAGGAAAATCCATCTCATCAACAGAAACACCCAACCCTTCAAAAATACGCACCACTTCCTCAATGGCAGTGACCACTTCCATGTCGGCTTCAATACAAAAGGGATCACGCACAAATCCAATACGTAAGCCCTTTATATCGCGTTTTAAATGTGTGGTCACATTGACCGTAGGTTGGTTGAATGTCACAGCATCTGCCGAATCAGGGCCCGCCATCGCTTCAAACATCAGGGCCGCATCTTCAACACAACGGGTCATGGGGCCAACACTGTCCAACGTCCAAGACAAGGGTGTTGCACCTGCTCGGCTCACACGTTCTAAAGTGGGTTTGAGTCCTACAATACCACAAAATGACGCAGGTATACGAATAGACCCACCCGTATCGGTACCAACTGCCGCAGTGGCCAATCCTGCCGCCACAGCCACACCCGATCCACTGCTCGATCCACCAGGCACCCGATCTTTATCCCAAGGGTTTGGTGGCGTACCATATTGGGGGTTTAAACCATAAGGCCCAAAGGCCAACTCAACCATATTCGTTTTGCCCAATAAAATCGTGCCAGCGCTTTCCAACCGATGTGCAACGGTTGCCGAAGTTTGGGGCACAAAATGATCAAAAGCTTTTGAGCCTGAGGTCGTACGCACACCTGCCGTTTCAAACAAATCTTTGAGCCCAATGGGAATGCCATGTAATGGCCCCAAATCAACCCCCACCCTCAACATTTGCTCAGAAGCCCGGGCTTGTGCCAAAGCGCGTTCTGCCGTTACCGTAATATAAGCCAATGTTTGGGCATCATATTGGTCTATGCGGTCTAAAAACACCTTCACAACATCAACAGGCGACACATCACCCACACGATACAAACGGCCCAATTCGGCAATATTTAAAAAGTGTAAGTCCAAAACAATTCCTATCCATCAACCAATAATGCCCCTACAAAAGTATCGGGGTTTTGACGATGTGTGTCCAATAATTTTTGAATCTCATTCAAAACACGTTCACGCGTAAACAAACCATAACGATAAATATCCATAGGCCCAACAAGTTTTAAATAATATTTGTGTTCTGATGTATGTTCACGTGTACATGCACTGGGTTTACTTGCCTGGATCAAAAGTCCATCAAACACATCAGCAAATTGAGCCAACACAGGTTCGGCATGCAAATCTTGCGGAATCTCAGGAAAACGCGTCACCAATTCAGAAACTGTCATGGCAACTCCTTTGGCACCCAAACAACATCTCCTCGCACCATATCATCCAAAAGCACAGGCGCACCACCCTGTTCGGCAGACACATTTGCCCCCAACACTGCTATTAAACTATTGAGTGCTTCAGCATAAGGGCTGCGCACAGCGTTGGGATCACCTTTTTTTACTGCATCAACAAACGCACGCGCCTGTAATGCAAATGCATTGGGTTGTTCATCCCATTGAGCAACCGTTTCCCCATTTAGAGAAACCTCACGCGCCGACCAATCAATTAAAGCATCATCTGCCACAACCGTGAGTGTGCGCCGTTGATAAGACACATTTGTTAACACACGTGACGTCGTTGCATTGGCCACTGCCCCACTTGCAAATTGATAATTTACATCATATACGTGGGGCATGTTGATGGGTTCGGGGCCTTCGCCAGGTTTTCGATAAAAATAGAATGCCGATACAGCCGAGATATTGCCCAAGAAATAACGCAAAAGATCTACCATATGAATGGAATTTTCAACAAATGACCCACCACACAACTCCATGCGGCTCGTCCACAAACGCACATGTTTACCACTATAAAACAACTGCATCTGTGCATGACGAGGTGTTTTGCCCTCCAACAATTCGCACACTTTTTCAGAGGCAGGATAGTAGCGACTCATAAAACCCACTTGGGCCACAATGCCCGAATGTGTGATTGCATCGCGATATTTTACGGCTTGCAGCACATCCAATGTCTGTGGTTTTTCAACAAACAACGCAATACCTTTTTCGGCTGCAATCAACTCCACATCCGTGTGCAATGTGGGTGGGATACACAAATAAACAGCGTCCAGCGCTTCAGAATCAAACATGGCACGATAATCGGTATAAACCGATTTTGCACCCCATTTTTTTGCTTGCTCAGAAACAGTCTCTTCACTCACATCACAAAATGCCTGAAGCACAACCTCGCCCGATTCAACCATTTTAGACAAAGGTGCCAAGTGTGCATTTTGGGTAATATGCCCCAAACCAATAAATCCCAATCGCAATCCACTCATTTTACAATCCCTCAATTTGAGCAATCAATTCACCTGACAAATATTTCCCATCCGAAACCGCCACACAATCTTCTAATTCTGCAACATCAGAAACACCAGACAAAAGCATTTTTACACGTTTATCAGACAACAAATATCTCAAGGCAAGCCGTGTCAGCGGCTCCGTCTCATTCTTTAACAAAGCAGTCACCCGATCCAATTTTTCATACAAATCTTGAAACCGCCCCAAACCTTGCCAATGTTCGCGCTTAGAACCCAAAAGCCCAGCGTGTAAGGGCGATGCACAAATGACGGCAACATTTCCATCTGCGGCTGTGGGCAGCAATGATTCTGTGGCTTCTTGAGTCAATAAATCATATTTACAAAACGTAATCACCGATGCAAAAACATCAGATTCAGCCAATGTTTTGGTCATCAAGCCCAAATCAGAACCCGTCAAACCAATAAAATCACAAATACCTTGTGATTGAATATCCAACAACGTTTCTATTGTTCGCCCCTTACCAAACAAGCCTTCCCATCCGGCCTTCTCCGCTTCGTGTACTTGCAGCAAATTCACGCGATCGCGTTTTAACCGTTTCAAACTGGCATCCAAACCACGCAATATGGTATCGCGTGTATAGTCAAACGGTTCAGGGAAATAACCCACTTTGGTTGCCAAATAATACGGCTCAGTCACACCTCGCAATGCCATACCCAATATTTCTTCACTGCGACCACGCCCATATAAAGGAGCCGTATCAAAATAATTTACACCAAGCTCCAGCGCCCGTTCCACCAAAGCCACCCCATGAGAAGCGGGTTTTAAACCCATTTCAGGTCGGCCATAAAACCACGACCCGCCCAGTCCTATTTCACTAACTTGCCACCCCGTTTTTCCAAATGTGCGATATTCCATACCATCCCTTTTAAATAGATTGGTTACCGAACCGAGCGGTACCACCTGCTCAATGTTTTATCAGAAACGCCACACACAAACATGACACGCAGCAACCACATCCAAATCACCGTTCTCACAACACCCCACTTGCGCCAACGGCGCGTGGAACTACACACTTGAGCGGGCAACATCACAAATTTACCACACTTTTTGACCACATTGCAAAATTCTGAATCTTCAAACAAGTCACGCATAGGGTAACCACCCACAGATCGAAAAACATCGCGTCGTACAAAGATGCCCTGATCACCATAAGTAATGCCCAAAAGCTTTGAACGCAAAGTGCTTAAATATGCAATCCATCGAAAGCCCATACCAGCTTCAGCCAAACCCAATTCAAACCGCCCGCCCACAACGTGTTGATTTGCCATAGTGTCTCGAATCAAAGACAAACCATTGGGAGGCAAAAAAGTATCTGCATGTAAAAACAACAAAACATCACCCACAGCGTGTTGCGCACCCCAATTCATCTGTGAGGCACGCCCCTTAGTCGGTGAAAAAACACATCGTCCAATGCCAGCAGCAAACACCAAATCAGGCGTACCATCTGTACTGCCCCCATCTACAACCACCACATCAATCGAGTCTTCTTTGCCAAATTGATCCAAACACTTTTGGATAGACGCAACTTCATTCAACACAGGTATGATCACACTAATTTGCACAAGGTCTCCGGGCTTATTTTTGTTTTATAATTTGAATAAAGTTTACCAAATAACTTGCCCAAGACACAAACAATAACCCACCGCATGTCCATAAAAAAAATGATTTTATAAAATGGATGTCCATCAAAAATGACACCAACAACAAACTCATCATAAAGGTGGTCAACTTACCCCATATATTAGATGAAATGATCACATCACGACGCCCTACCAAAAACATACTCGCCAACAGAATCAAACCATCGCGCACCAAAACCGCAGCAACCACCCAAAATGGCAAATCTTTAAACAACACCAAGACCACCGTAATGGCACCAATAGCCACCTTATCGGCCATTGGATCTAAAACTTTTCCCCAACGTGTAATTTCATTTCGTCGTCGTGCCAAATAACCGTCTAACATATCACTCATAATCATCACAACCACAAGCCCAAATGTGGGCCATACATAAACTGGCCCAAGTACAATTAGCCAAACAACGGGCAATGTGAGTACAATACGCAACACACTCACAGCATTAGAAACCGTCCAAAACTTGTCCAGTTCTGCCTTTTCGTTTTCGTGAGGAACTTGAATAACAGGATTGCTCATAAGTCTAAAACACCATTTGGTTTCCAGTTTCCGATGCTTGGCGCACCAAATCTAAAGTACGCATCACACGCAGCACTTCACGCCCTTGGGCCGGTGTGGGCTGCCCCGCCAATAAGGCATCTACAAATTGCTGTATTTGCAGCACAAAAGCAGGCTCTTTAACGGACATTTCTATTTCCTCTGTATCTACAAACAACTTATCTCTGCGAATGACCAGTGTGGCAGCATCCCCCACAAATACCGTCTCAGTTCTCACGTGTTTGCTTTGCACCGAAAAAGCCAAAGACCCTATTTTGCCATCTGCAAACTCCAACCCTATCACCCCGTCACTGTCACCATCAGTGGCTTTTCCACAGGCTCTTACCGATCCCCAAACGCGCGAAGGTTGGTCATTTAACAACCACAAAATGGCGTCCACATCGTGGCTACCAAACAAAGGCAAATACAAACCACCACAAGCGGCTTGTGATTTGCGCCAATCGGTAGACACCTTTTCAACCATAAACAATCGTTGATGGATCACATTCATTACACGACCAATGCGCCCAGAATCCATCACCTTTTTGGCAGCTTGAAAAGTCGGCATATACCGTGTCGATTGCCCCACAGAAAGCTGAGTTGCCATTCGCTCTGCAGCAGCCACCATCTCTTGTGCCTCTGCCTCATTTAATGCCATTGGTTTTTCTACCAAAACATGTTTGCCAGCCTCACTGGCTTGCACTGAAAAAGGCAGGTGTAAGTCATGAGGCAAACACAAAACCACGGCATCTACTTCGGCACATGCCAATGCTTCGGCATAATCTGTACCAAAGTGAGGTGCACCATATCGCTCTGCCGCCGATTGGGCTTGCGCTTCAATCACATCCACACACCACACAAGCTTGGCTTGGGCCAATGCTTGCACTGCTTTTAAATGGGCCTCAGCAATTTGCCCACACCCAATCATTGCAATACCAATTTGTTTGGCCAAATAACACTCCTTAAGAAATCATCAACTTAATGCCAATGCACAATACCAAAACCAATACAATGCGATTAAACCACAAGGGCGATAACCGTTTATTCATCACAATACCAACCCCAGCCCCCATCGCCAGTGTCGGCAACAACCACAGATCCATCATTAAAGTTTGCGCATTGATGATATCCAACGACACATACAAAACCAACTTCATCATATTTAATATCACGCCAAAAAGCCACGCCGTTGCGACAAACGTGCGCCCACTTAAACCTTGGGGCAACAAATACAACATCAGCACCACACCCCCTGCATGCACCAGCGAAGACACCACCCCCAACACAACACCCACTGCAAACCGAGCCCAAAACCCTGGGGGTTTAACATCGTGCAAAATACGGTCTTTAAACACTTGTAAAAACGCAAAAAAACAAGCCAACCCACCCAATATGCGCCGAAACCATTCCTCAGGAATAAGATCCAATACCCCTCCACCCAATAACACGCCCAACACCATACCTGGCAACAATGCCCGAATATGATGCCCAACCCAATGCCCCCAATAATAACGGACACTAATCACATCCGTAGCCAACGACAAAGGCAAAATCACACCCAAGGTCATCTTAGCCGGAATTACAAGTGCCATAATCGGTGCGGCAACCACCCCCACACCCCCTCCAAATCCAGCGCGCATCACCCCCACCAAAAACCCACCTCACGCCAGTACAACATCCATATAGTCCACACCGTCTCCATTCAACCCCAATCAGGGCTCCAAAAAGCATCTGTTGGGCACAAATATAACCCACAGCAACTCAGAAGCAACAGACAAAATTACACACAGCAACACCACACTTGACAGTCACCTCATCTCCCCCTATTTTTCTGCAACAGATTCCCATAAGCAGATCACTTTAAGGAGTTCCAATGGCCGAATCGTGGAAAGAATTGCTTCACTTTCGTTGCACCTGTTGTGGCAACTGTTGTCGCGAGCCCATTGTGCTGGTAACTGACGAAGACATTCGCAGAGTACAAGCACACACAGGACAACCTGCATATGAAATTGTCGATTTTTATAAACCCAGCGAAATTGCTTGGGAAAAAGACCAACCAGGGTGGGTGCGTTTAAAATCTGGGCGACGTATCATGGGCTTAAAACGTACTGAAGAAGGATGCCAATATTTAGGTGAAGACGATTTATGCAGCATCTACGAACACCGTCCCGTCACTTGTCGGCGGTATCCATTTGATCTCGAAATTGCCGATAATGGCAATATTGAACTGCTCAGCATCAGTCAATCCGTAGAATGTCCTTATGAGTTAGACGGTGAAAACAACCTGTCCGAAATAAAAGCCATGGCCGATTGGGAAGAAAAAGAAGAAAACCCCTACTTTGAAAAATTGGAACAATGGCACGAACGCAAAAAAACCGGTGGAAAAAAGAAGTTTCTAAAATTCCTCGGTTTTTAAAATCAAAGTGTAAACATCAAATAAAAAAGCGCATCGTCATAGAGACGATGCGCTTTTTTTATAAAAATAAGATGTGATTTAAGCGACAAGACGATTGGACAAAAGTGACTCAACCTTTTCAACAAGCTCACCCATTAAAAAAGGCTTGGGCAAAAAACCATCGGCCAGCAAACATACCCGATCGTTATCTATTAAATGTCCAGACATCATCAAAACAGGCGTCTGTTCTTCTTGGGTCTGCATATGCAACAACAAAGCTTCACCATCCATAACAGGCATTTGCATATCAGAAAGCACCAAATCAAATGTCGATTCAGCTAGCATACCAACAGCTATGGCACCATTTTCAGCCGTTTCAACCACATGATGTCGGCTTAAAATACGCGATACAATTCCCCGGATCCCTTCATCATCATCAACAACCAGAACACGTGCCATGTATAAATCCTCACCAAAAGGCGCATATATTTTAATACTTATGACAACTTATGGGGAGAATTAACCCACCTGGGGTAGATAGGCACACGTCGAAGAACGTGATATTTACAAGATAGGACATTCACAAATATAAGGTCAAGGAAAATTTATTTAACCCAATACCGTTTAAGGCGACACATCAACAAATAAACCCTATAACTGTGTCGTAACAAAGGTAACTTGCCCCATCCGATACGATACTTGCGTCGAATATGCCACATGGCCAAATCTCTGTCTTCGTTTCGACTGATATTGTGGCTGTGTATCCGATACCGAAACAAGGGTTCAGGCACATAACAACCATATCCACCATGTTTTAAAACAATGTTTAACCATAGGTCCCAATCTTGATACCGCCGCAACTCTTCATCAAAACCCGAAAACCAAGTCGAGCGAATCAAAGCCGCCAAGTCGATATAATTACCAGTCAATAAACGATCTTTATCAAATTCTCCAACATGCACCTGCCCCATAGGATGAGGATACCAGTCGGCATCAGAGTCCAAAAAATTGATGCGGTCACAATATGCAAATGCTGCAGTCTGATCTTTTTGAAGCCCTTGATACAATTGCGCCAAAAACGTGGGCATCATCACATTGTCAGCATCAAAAAACGTGACATACTCACAGACCATTTGGGCAAAGCCAAAATTTCGCGCCCGATTGCCATTTCTAAAATCGACACGGAAATAGCGCACACCTTCAAAACCCCTTACCACATCTTCTGCATCATCATCACTGGCATCGTCAACCACCACCACATCATTGGGCTTAATGGTTTGGGTCACGACCGATTCCAAACACGCCTTCAAATACCGACCATAATTATGCGATGTAATCACAACACCAATATCTGCATCCATTGCCATTTATGTCTGTTTCGAAAGTTGGAGCAATGCAATTTGATATTTCAAATTCTGTAACGCATCTGTCTCCGACACCCAAATATGTCCACCCTCGCCTTTTATTTTTTTTGCAAAATCTTCAATCAAAATATGCATAAAATCGTTGCACAAAATGGCGTGGTCACCACGCGTTAATTTTGCTCGATAAACACCCCCCTCATCGGCATACCCTTCCCAATCGACATGAAAACCATTCACACCAAAACGGCGTTTGGGTATGCCCGCATCAATATCTCGCAAAATGATGTCAACAACACACCTTTTGTCTTCAAACACCATGTCAAAATGTGCCCGATTCTCACGCTCAGAAATAACACATTGCGCCGTTTTCCAATCTATTTCATAATCGGGTAAAAATCCCATCGCCAAACTCAACGGATGAGATGCCAAATCTATCCAGATATCATCTCCAAACTTAGGCCCTTTTCGGCCTTTCACTTCCATTTCCATATAAACAGAGGTCACATCTTCCCATTGACCCCGTTCTTGTATATAAAAATTTCGATATATTGGAATGGAGGCAGGATATTGGGCCGACATCGCCAATAAATGTGCACTTGCCTCAACCGCGGCAACAACCGCCTCGCCATCTGCAACAATCTCATCACCCGACTTTGCAATATCCCAACACAACGGTTTTTCGCAAATGACATGACATCCAGCCTCTAAAGCCTCCTCAACATGAACCCGATGCAATTGAAATGGACTGCACACATCAACGATATCGGGTTTTTCTTTTTGAAGCATATGTGTCAAATCGGTATAAAAGCGTCCAGAAAACCCAAAATATTCGCGCAATCTCAATGCCGTCTTTTCACAAGACGCCTGGGATGTCCCCACAAAAGCAACCACATCAGCCCCAGACAAATGGTGCCAACGTGCATGATGTTGACCAATGCCACTGGCACCTATTACAGCAACCTTTAACGCCATTCCAAACCTCCCAAATCCACGAAAAATATCAAAAAACCACATCCAAGATACAGCAAAGGCCACATTGGGCAACCTTTTCAACCACAAAACCGTTTTTAAAAAACAAAACTTAAACAAAC
>JAYODI010000168.1:0-4361 GCA_038279365.1 Candidatus Latescibacterota bacterium
TCTTAAACATATCATCAACATCGTCACAAGACACCAAATCTTCACCACAATCTGTCTTTGCAAACGTCTCTCGCGTTTCTTGATTGGGCAATGTAATTGGAAATCCTTTTTGCCATTCCAATTTTCTAAAAAACCAACACACTATAGTGATCCTCGCCGAATAAACTGCGCAAGTTTTGCAAAAAAATCTTCGTGAATAAAGCGTGTATTCACGTTATCATACACGCGAATGGGCCGGTATTTCCCGGTATGAACGTAATGCATTTGCGCATCAAATGTAGGTGCAGGACGCCATGTCCATTGGCCGCACTCGGGGTCCATAATAATACCAATACAAGGTGAATCACCCAAAGAGCGGTATTCCATCGCGGGGCGTCTGTTGGCGTTGTGTTCGAGAAGTTGCTCAACCAGATACTTACCTATCTCACCTTGAGGATACACCTTCTCAATCAGTTCAGCATAACCCACGCTCATGGTTCGGTAGGTGGTTCTCGGAATTTGCCATACCTCCAAGTTCGATTTCATCACAACATTTGCAGCGTGAATATCGTTTGAAAGATTGTATTCCCCACCACCACTTGGCCAAGTATTGCCACCAATCCAAAGCACCCGAATGTTTCGGTTCTCAATTTTGGGCTCAAGCAAAAGTGCAGAGGCCATGTCTGTGAGCGGTCCATAAAAAGCAACATGAAGCGGTCTGTCATCATCTTTCATAGCTTCTTCGATAATCAATTGCGCACCGGGTGAATCGGCAGGTGTCGATTCATCAGGAATGGCGTGCGTAGCCCCGTCTTCAACCCGTATCTGTCCATCAAGGTTCATCAGACGCAAAAGTTTCATCGTCTCGTCATGACTTTCCTGTAGGCTCGTGCTTGTTTTGCGTGTCCCATAGTGGGCCGGAATGATGCCGTGAAGATCAAATGAGGGTGTAAGTATGGCATGTACAATGGCATATTGATCGTCCGCTTCATTTTTGGCATCTGTATTCACAATAACGCGTTGTTTGTCAGCAGAGGGAAAATCAACATCAAAAACAGTAAAATCCTTCATCACCCAAACTCCTATGTTTTGATGATACATTCAGAAGTATGCATGCCGTCTACAAGTTGCAATACGTTCACAATCCAACATCCAACACATTCAATACCATTGTTTACGCGTATGGCACACGGCATCGCTGCATGCGTTCTGCAAAATCGCCCAAAAAATCTTCGCGCCACTGGCTCACCGTTTTAGCACCGTGATGCTCGCCTTCGGTTTTTTCCAGCGATGGATCATCCGTCCACCAATTTGGATATTTTGCAGATGAAATCTGTGCCACATCAGGCTGTGGCAAAAAGGAGGTCATCTCACCGGTTTTTCCGTTGAGCGATGGAACATTGCTGTGAATGGTGTAGTGCCATGTTTGCACGCTCTTTGGTGAGAATCGAAAACGCACCAAACCTGATGTGCCAAAATCACCTATGAGTGACTGGTTTTCAATTTGCATCAACGCTTCTGGGTTGGGCGGCATATCTAACCCCACGGGCAAAACCAGCTCAAACACGCAAAATACTTCGATTTGGTCTGCTGCCGTTGTCAGCCGGTCAAAAACAATATGAGGTCGATCCCACGCCCGCACAAATTGCCCACCCCATCCCGGTTTTGATGGCTCTTTGGGGGTGCCTTTGAGCAACCAACCCACCGACGGCGTATCACCCATCTTAATTGTGCCACCCAATTGTGTATTAAAAAAGTCGCCGAGGGCACCCTGGCCTGCAATATGTTTGGCAACAAAGGCAGAATTGCCCCATTCGCCCAACTGGTTGCCCCCCGTGAACCAACCCCGATACGTGGCATTGGTCTCAATGATCCACAGTTCGGGATGGTGATCAACAATGTACTGATATGCATCGGGGCTCCATTTTTTGTTTGGCCCCCCAATCCAATACACCCGCAATTTCGGTAAAATATCAGGCGCATCATGTAGTGCTTGTGCAACATCCTCAATACCGCCCCAACCTAAGACGTGTAGCGGGCGAGGGTCATCGCGCCTTGCACACTGCACAATCCACTCCGATCCTTCCGTTGATTGCCGAACACCAGCATAGGGTGCTCTTTCGATTTCGCCTTGTTTGGTTATGGCGCGTAACGCGTCGGGTGTTGGATAACAATCTGAGTAGGTGCGTAGGTTTTCAAAATCGCTCTCATAGCAGTCAATAACTTGGAGAATATGTTCCCTGCGGCCTTGTCCAAAGGGCGATGACAGCAAACCTTCAATGTCAAGAACATCTGCATACAGGAGTAAGTGCACCATCGACTGAAAATCGTCAGGATCAGTCCCACCAATGTCGGTTGAAACAAGGGTGCGATAGCGGTGGCCGTCCAGTGCGCCGCCCTCGGTGCGTGAAATGGTCATGATGAGCCTTTCTTCTCGGTCGTCATAAGACCTTATGTTTCCCTGCCCTTAACCAAAGTGCCTATTTGCTGTTCCACTTGGCTTTCCAAGTGGGATAAGTCGCCAAAACCTTTTCCCCGTAGTTGCGAATATAGCTATAACCCACCCGTCGTTCGTATTCGATGTCAGCAAGATGATACTTAATCACACCATCGCGCCCAACAAATATGGGGCGGTTTGTTTCAATCTCGTAGAATCGGCCCCAAAGTGGCGATGCTTCAGGGTCTTTAACGATGACTCGATCATACCCTTTTTTGAGCGACGCATCTTTCTTTTCTACAAGAGCTACCCCCGTAATTTTAGATTGTTCATACCACGCCACCGCATGTTCTATTGCCGGAATAACGCGGTCATCCGGATGGTCTATATCCATCAAATACATGACAATCCCGGCGCTTTCTCCACCACTAATAGAGGGCAACTCATAAGCGCGTGCCTTGGCCGGAAGAAGCGTTTCGCGGTCATGCTGTGCACACCAAGCCGTCAATTTGCCATTGACAGTAATTTGTGTTTTGAGAATCATATCGAGGCCTTTTTGGATGGCGGTTTCGGCGCGGTTTCGACGCGGTTGATCGACAAAGGCGTAGGGTTCTTTTTTTTGTGCAACATCGCGAAGAACGGTCATGGCATTGATCATAGCACCATCGTTATAAGTGATGTGTTGATAATAACCTTTGCGGATCGGATAAAACTGAGGCCAGCCGCCATTTTCGTATTGGGCATCTAAAAGATAATCAATGCCACGCAAAATACTGTCTTTCAAACGCTCAATATGTGTGGCTTGATAAACACGGGCAAGGTAGTTCAGTTGGGTGGTGGTTGCACCATTATCAATGGTGGTTTGAACCGTTTTGATTTCTGTCACCACTTTAGCTTTTGCCTCAGCGTTGAGCACGGGTGTCATATCGATATTTTTGCCCCATCCCCCATTTTTGTGTTGATACAACAAAACATTGTCAGCAATACGGATGGCCTCATTACTGCCATACCAATCGGCAGATTGCCTCAAAATGTTGCGCCAATTCGGGGCATCTGGTTGTGCCTCAATGCTGGTAAAAGCAATCGCAAGTGTAGACAATAATATGTAAAAATATCGAAAATTCTGTCGCATTTATGTTCTCCTGTGGAATTGGATAATCAATAAAGTATTGCATAATAGTGTATAAAATACTATACTTGTCCTCTATTACAATAAAAAAATCAATATAAAATAGATTTTTATCGTGATTTAATGGAGGCTTGGGATGGAATATGACGAACTCCTCGATTTTACAAAGCGTCGGATTATTGCAATACGAAAAAACAGCGGATTGAGCCAGCAAACCTTAGCAGAATGGGCGGGCCTAAGTGTGGACAGCGTTGGCAAGCTTGAGCGAGGAGAACAACTGGTCAGTCTAAAGACACTCAACAAACTGTGTCAGGCACTTGAGATTCCTTTACCTGCCTTCTTTGGTGCAGAAACAGAGACCGCACAAGACAACAATGCCCAAAAGACAATTCTGAGTCTCTGCCTCTATCTGTCCGACAAAGACCCCAAGCATGTCCGTTTGGCAGATGAAATGGCACGACAACTCATCACACGTCTTGAAGCAGATGAAGGAATTAAGTGATTAAGTCAAACATCTGCGCAACAACATCAATCACTGGAAAATGTATTCATTTCTATATCATGTCACGACCATATTGGGCGCATTCAGCATAAATCGAACCATCCTGTTTTCCAAATCCCCATGCATAAAAGGAATCCGATCTGTCAAATGATACCCCGATTTCTCTGCACATTCAATTAACCACTCATCGTCAGGTGTAATCATCACCATTTCATCAATCCCTTTTTCAACCGCTCTCTTAGGAACCTGTTCATAAGTTTGATGCGCCAGTTTCACACTTCCATTCCATATCCCATAAGATGGATTGGAAATCA
>JAYODI010000169.1:0-4337 GCA_038279365.1 Candidatus Latescibacterota bacterium
CGTTTGCCCTGTTGGTTTGGAAGTGGATGGTATCCCTCTATTGCACCCGTTTGGATTAAGAGACGTGCAGACAAGTTTGAAAGTTTGGAGGGAAGGCGAGTTAGGAAATTTTGAAGATATGATTTGGCCATAATTTATAATGTTTAAGGTTTATTCTGAAAGAATTTTATGGATGTTTTCTTGAAGTGCAGAATTTAAAATTTCGAGCGATTCATAATCGGATATAAAAAAAGTGGTGACGGGCAATATCTGAACGAGTTGTTCTATAAATAACTGAGCTTGTCTATATTTTTTATAAACCACATCGGGTGGATAGGGCAATCGGCGTGGGTGGCGATTGATTTCACGATCGACAATTTTTTCTAAGTGATCGGCTATCAAAAAAAAATGGTGGTGATGTACATACCGCTTGCAAAGTGCCTCCCAATTTGGTGTGTTTGTTTCATTCTCCCAAAACAAAAAAGCTTCCAGTATGGGTTGCAATGTACCACATTCTGCAAGAATACCTTTTTGAATGCTTTGAATATATGTGCTTCTACGAGCGATGCGTTTGAATCGCAAAAAAAGTTCATGGCAATGAGGTTCTTTGCGAGCAGAATGCATTAGCATCCAATGCCTAAAATAAAAAGGATAATCCGATAACCGCTCACGTTTGGTGGCTGGCCGATTGGGAATTATTTGTGCCTCGATGGTGGGATACGTTTTGATCAGGTTGTCAGTGATAAACGTTTTACCAACCCCAGGAAGGCCAAAAATTTCAATCCGTTTGTTTAAGCGCATGTCAAGTATTGAGAATGGATAGAAATCTATGGGTTGACAACAATAGCGCTAATGTTTGATCTCCTACTATTTTGCCATCTTGCCACTGTGTGATATTGTCGCGCAATTTGTCCATGTCAAGAAAAGACAACTGGGCAAGATGTTCAGATTGTTTAAGTTCGTTCATTTGTTCGTTTAACTCGGTTTTTAAAATGTGGTCTAAAGGCAGCCACGTTCGCTCAAATTTTATGTTAAATGCATCATCTTTGTTAAGCGACAGTCGTTTTAAGAGACGGTCTTTTACATTGTAAAGACCACGTGCCCAAGCAGGGTGCCCAGCAGGATAACCATGGTTGGCACTGATGTGATGATAAAATTGGGGGTTTGCAATTTTAAGTGCTGCGCGAAAAACACGTGCATCGAACCGATGGTGTGCGGGTAGTGAAAGATAAAGGTCGTAAAGATCGTTGTCATATGAAATGGTGCGATATTCCGCCTGTTGCATGAGGTTGAGTTGCCCGCCATATGTATAGTGCCGAGATACATATCCTAAGCTTAAATATTCCCAAATATCGATTGGCGCGTGACTTATGAGGCGTGCTTCATCGATCAGTGCTTGTATTTCGTGAAGGAAGTAGGCACGCATATTGTGAGCGGCATCCTCTTTGAGAAGGGCATATATTGGCAGGCCCTTCGTGCGGTAAGAGATGTTGTCTATGAAAAAAGATGCGATATCACTGGGCAATGGTGCCAATTTTTTGAATAATGTTTGACGGCCTAAGACACTGTAATTTTGTGATGGCAAATACATGCCTTGAAAGAAGTAATCAAAGCCATAACCTGCAAAAATGACATCGGCGTGTTGATTTACGATTGCTCTATGGCCTAAAAAAAGGGCATCGGGCATATACATGCCCCCTCTGATGTAAATGCTTTCATCGAAATATTTTTTATAATGGCCATCTTGGGCCTGTATCCAAACATGGTGGGATTTTTTCCAATCAGCCAATTGCTTGGCAACTTGGTATTCTCGGTTTAGGCTGTGCGTGATCGTAAAACTGGTAATGGGATGTTCTGTATGTGCTAAGAGCGTGCGCGTATCAAAGCCACCACTTAAAAACAATCCATAGCGTTTGCCATCGCTGCTTTTGCGTTTCAATGATTGCCGGATAGCTTGAGAAAGTGTATGGGCATTTTCGTTTAAACCATGCTTGTTGCGGTTGTATTGGAGTTGCCAATAGGAATTTTCGGTTGCACCTTTTTTTAAAACGCTCAGTATCGAAGCAGGTTTTAAATAACGCGATTTTTGGTCGTAAGTTTTGGTACCAAAAAGGCGTTTGAAATATAAAAACTCGAGAAAAGGTTGTTCTTTTATTTGGAAAATCTCACGCTTTTTCAGTACCTGACACAATTGCGTGTATGATGTGCTGCCCAAAAAATAATCGTTCTCTGCGACATACCAAAATATGGGAGATGCAAAGCGACTGTTAATGATTTGTAGCGTATTTGCTTGTTGGTTGGAGTCTATGAGTAAAAATTCGCCGTTGATGGCGCGAAGAAAGCTGGGGCTTGTGGCATTGATCAAATACGCATTTAAGAAAGCTTGCGTGTCAATCTGATCATTTAAAAATGGATGACCTATGGCACATACCTTGTGCGCTTGGTTTTCTTGACAGACCAGTGCATTGGACGTGTTTATATACACGGGTTGATGATACAACTGAGACCAAGGGTGGGCATTAGCCAATGGTTGGAAGTTGTCTTGTAAAGACCATTCAATCGTTAAATGCATAGGAATCACTTCAAGTGGTTATACCAAAAGTTGTTTGCCAATGACGAAATGCGACAATACGCCAAAAGATACGGTCATATGGAGCTGAACCGTCTAAAAATTTTTGAAACTGTTGTTGTGCAACGTTTGCATTGATAATGGTATCGTCTTTTAATTCGCTCAATGCATTTAAATAAAAATCGCGTAAACGTGTTTTTGCCCATGTGGCTTCGGGGCTTGAGAACCCCATTTTAACGGTTCTCTTCATGATTTTTTTAGGCAACGCTGATCTCATTGCTTGACGTAACAAGTATTTACTTGCCCCATTTTGGATTTTTAAATGAGAGGGAAGATTGAGGCAAAATTCAACCAAATGATGGTCTAAAAACGGTACGCGTACTTCAAGCGAATGGGCCATTGACGCCCGGTCAACATTGTGCAATAGCATACGCATGGCCACAAATCTTGTGCGATGTGTTTCGGCTACATTGCGTTGCAGACGTGTGTTGTTTTGGGATAGGCTCGGTTGAGCATGGATAAAATCGGAATTTAAAAAAGAAAGTTGAGAGTCTGAACGATTATTGTGTTGTGTGCGTGATTTTGCGATTTTAAATATTTTTTTCAAATCCGATCGCCAAGTGCCAGTATTTTGTTCTCGGCGATAATATTGATAGGTCTTTATTGCTTGCCAATAATCTTTCTTTAAAATGAGCTCAGACAAATAGGCTCGGTGGAATTCAATATACCCTCCCAAAATTTCATCAGCCCCTTGACCTTGTAACACAACCTTGATGTTGCCTTGTTGGATGAACTGGCACAGATTGTAATACGGAACAACCGCACGTCCCAAAATGGGCAAATCGTGCATGTAAACAGCTTTTGATATCTGATCTGCAACTTCTTGAGATTTGATATTTACTGTGTGTGATTGCCCTGAGATCGTGTTAGACATTGTCTCTATATATAGAGATTCATCGCCCTCAGATTCTTCATAAATTGCTGAAAATGTGTGATAAGGTTTTGGGGGACGGATAATTTTATCTATCACATGGGTTATGGCAGAAGAATCTATCCCTCCTGAAAGGGCTGTACCAATTGAAACATCGGCACGCATTTGAAGACGTATTGATTTTTCAAAAAGATCTCGAAACGTATCAACGGCATCTGCTTCAAGAATTTCTTGAGGTTCTTCACTTATGGGGAGGTGATACCATATTTGTGGATCAATGGGGTGTCCGGGCGTCCAAGCATTTGCATCTATGTGAATGAAATGGCCGGGTTCAAGCTCTTTCACATTTTTCCAAAGCGTTTCTTCATTGTAGCTAAAGTCTGCATAAATCAAAAATTGATAAGCAGCTTGGGGGTTTAGTGATGCTGAAAAACCATGCAAATGTGTCAATTGTTTCAATTCAGAAACCAATGCAAACCCCTGAGGGGTATTCCAAACGTAAATTGGTTTAATGCCGAATCGATCTCTTGCTGCAAAAAGTGTTTGTTTTTGTGTATCCCAAATCACAAAGGCAAACATTCCGTTTAAACGCGCAAGACATTTTTCTCCCCAATAATTGTACGCTGCAAGAATCACTTCTGTATCGGAGGCTGTTTGAAATTGAAAACCCAGGTTTTGTAACTCAATGCGCAATTCTTGGTAATTGTAGATCTCACCATTAAACGTGATCCAAGTAGAACCGGCTTGCATGGGTTGGGCAGCGGCTTTGGAAATATATATAATGGACAAACGCTTATGCGCCAATGTTAAATGTTGTTGAGCAAATTTGAAGTGCTGAATACCTGCATCATCTGGACC
>JAYODI010000170.1:0-4314 GCA_038279365.1 Candidatus Latescibacterota bacterium
TTGATATTCCAGTGGGGCTGTCTGATCACAGCCTCGGTATTACAGCCTCACAAACGGCCTTGGCTTTGGGTGCAAACATCATTGAGCGCCATTTTACCCTCGATCGAACCATGGAAGGCCCCGACCATATTCTGTCATCAGAACCCGAAGAAATGCGGGCACTTGTACGGTATGCAAGTCTTATCAACCAAATGCTCGGTGACGGCATGAAAAAAATTGAAGCCTGTGAATACAACATGATCAATACCCAACGTAAAAGCCTCTATATCAACCAAGACATCAAAAAAGGCGATATCATCACACGTGATAAAATCGCCATCAAAGGCCCAGGTGTTGGCTTGCATCCCCGATATCTCGATGTGATCATTGGTCGTCGTGCACGTCAAGCCCTCGAAGCCGATTACCCCATTACTTGGGATGTCGTTTAAAAGAGGAACGCCCCCATGTCCTTAACCGATTTAGAACCCATATTGGCACCAATGCCCCACAGCGGGGAGGGTCATATGCAATTCAAAGAAGACATACCCTATCTCAAGCAATGGATTGAAAACATCGGCAACTATGTTGGCAAAATTCAAAAAAATGCACAAGATCAGTCATTGCCTTCAGCATTTACCATTGCCAGCACATCTAAGGTCACAGAATACCGCCATCCGTATCTCACGCCCATTCGCCGTATGCCCCATGGCATCGTTGGCGGTGCTGTTGTTTTCTCACAAACTCAAGCCAGTTTGCTTTGTAAAGCCATTGATGGTCAGGTCGATCATATTTTGGTGGATGCCGAAAAAAAAATAGACATCCTGGTTGATGTCGACCAAGAGGCATTAGATGTTTTTGGCTTGGCCAAACCCGAAAAACTCAAAACCTATACCCATGTAGAATTGGGCAACCTTAGCGCCAGTTGTGCCCAAATGATAATCCAAAGCCAATTTCAAGAATACAAACCCAATGACCTTACCGTAGAAGCCGCTTGGCATTTTTTGTCGCAGTATTTTCGCGTCTTAAGTGGCCGTAAAATTGGCATCATTGGCAGTGGCAACATTGGCTTCAAACTCGCTTTAAAATTGGTTGAAAGTGGCAGCCAAGTCGAAATGGTTCGACGCGACTTGAGCAAAGGCATGCTGATGGCCAATGCCATCAATATTATCAAACCTCTCTCAACAATTTCCAGTGCCCAATACAATTCTAGTCCCCTACACGCAGCTCTTTTTGGCGATGCCCTCATCGGCTGTACAGATGGTATTCCCGTCATTACCTGGGAAATGATTCAAAGCCTCAAACCTGGTGGTTTGGTAATTGACATTGGCAAAGGCAGTGTGCACGAACATGCCATTCAGCAAGCCAGCCGTCACAACATTCAGGTTGTGCGCTGTGATATTTCACCAGCCCTCGACGGCCTCATAGCCACCATGCAAAAAAGTCGACAAATGATGGCACATAACATTGGCCGTCAAGAAATCAGCAAGGGCATCTTTGTCGTGTCTGGTGGTTATCTGGGCAATATAGGCGATATTGTTGTTGATGATTATCAGCACCCTACGCAAATCATTGGTGTATGTGATGGTCGAGGCGATTTTAAAAAAGAACTCACCCCACAAGACCAGACCAATTTATCTATTGTCGAAAACGGGATCAAACATGTCAACTGATCAACTTAAAAATATCTGGCAAAACACATTTGGCATTGAATATACCAAGCGAAAAGGTCAAGTACATCACACCGAGGGTCAATTGCGCAAAACTTTTTGGAAAAATTTTGTAACAATGGTTCCCGATGTATCTTCGGTATTAGAAATTGGGTGTAATTCAGGTATGAATTTAGAAGGCCTTCATGCGGGCAACTCCAAGCTCAACATTACGGGTTTAGAACCCAACGATTTTGCACGAAATGAAGCCATACGTATTGCCAAAGAACGCTATCAGATTATTCCTGGAAACGTATTCGATTTAGAAAAAGACCACATCACAGCAGATTTGATGATTACCTGTACGGTTCTCATTCACATTCATCCAAATGATCTACAAAAAGCCCTCCACCAAATTTACCAGTCGGCACACAAATACATCTTGACCATGGAGTATTATTGGCCCACACTCAAAGAAATTGAATACCGTGGTCTAACCGAAGCCCTCTGGAAACGTGACTTTGGCGCATATTGGCTGAATCACTTTGATCTTGAAATCATAGAAACAGGTTACTTGGGGCCACAAGATGGGTTTGACCGTACCACCTGGTGGTTATTTAAAAAACCCGCACATCCCGAAAGCTGATCCAATTTATGTCTATGTATGAAAAAGCCTGGGGCCCTATGCAGGCCTATTTAGATGACGAAAGACCATGCATTGTCTGTGGGGGCAATGATTTTAATTTGTGGGCACAAGAGCGTTATCTCACAGCCAAAAAATGCCGCGCCTGTGGCATGATATCGACCAATCCCTACTTTACCGAAGATGGTTTGGTCGCGTTTTATGCCAATTACTTGGATAACAGATTTCAACAAGCCGAACTCATGGCCCAACGCGAAAAAACATATCTCATAGATCGCGATTGGGTCAGCCTCTTTGTCAAGGGCGGCAGCGTGCTTGATGTGGGGTGTTCGGGTGGGTTTTTCTTAAGCAAATTCGATCCCAACATTTGGGACCGAGAAGGAGTTGAAATTGCGCCAGATGCAGCCAAACTCACACAAACCCAATACAACATACCTGTTCATGTTGGCAACATCATTCATTTAGACATACAAAAAAAATATGATCTCATCATGCTCAGAGGGGTTATCGAACACTTCCGAGAACCCATTCAGTGCCTTAAAAAATGTGCCTCATTGCTCAAACCTGGTGGGCATTTATTTATCACTGCAACACCTGCTGGCGATTCATTTGCTTTTGATGTCTATCGAGAAAAGTGGCGCTTATTCACCCCCATCGAACACGTTCACTTTTTTTCGGTCCAATTGCTCAATCGCGTGGTAAAACCGATGGGGCTCAAACCCGTTTCACATCATTATCAATACGAAGAAACCCCATATGCAAATCCACCTGAAGATTTTGAAAAAATAAAAAAAGACATTGCGCTCATCCAAAATGGGCGTAAAGAAGAAGTAGGGCTTTCTGGCCCATTTCCAGGAAGCATGATCACTGCCTTATGGAAAAAAGCATGAATGTTGTCACAGTAATCCCTGCCCGAGGCGGTAGCAAAAGTTTGCCTAAAAAAAACATCCACCCCCTCAACGGCAAACCCCTTATTCAATATTCAATTGAATATTCGCTACAATGCCCATTGATATTACATACCGTGGTTTCAACAGATTGCCAAGAAATCGCTGATATCGCCAAACGAACAGGTGCAGAGGTGCCATTCTTGCGCCCTCTCCAATATGCGCAAGACGATACCCGAGATTACCCCGTTATGCGCCATGCACTTGAGACGCTGGAAAAACACTATGACCAACACATTGATGCCATCGCCCTGTTGCGTCCAACCTCCCCCTTACGCCCACCGGGCCTCATAGAAAAAGCGATCCACTTACTCCAAAAGGATCCATTGGCAACATCTGTTCGCACCGTCACAAAATGTGAACAACATCCTTTTCGCATGTGGCAAATGCAAGACCATTATATGATTGGTTATGAAAAAGAAATTTATGAACCCTTTAATATTCCTCGCCAAGAATTACCCACACTTTTATTTCAAACGGGCGATCTTGAAATGGTAACCAGAGAAACACTTCTTGCTGGTTCTGTTTCAGGCACACGGGTGTTGCCCATTATCATGCACCCTGATGAAATGATGGACATTGACCACCAAAAGGACTTAACATCTGCAGAACAACGGTTACAAAAGTGAAAGATTTGTCCAACATTTGCCTGGGAACGGTTAAGCTGGGCGTGCCTAATTATGGTTTTTCATCCCGCCCTCAAGAACCCAATTTTGAAGCCTTGCATTTTCTCAATCAAGCAGAAGCTTTAGGCATTCATCGCTTTGACACATCCCCCCGATATGGCAATGCAGAACAAATCTTAGGCACATATATAGAACAAAGCCAAAACACGCCCGTTGTCAGTTCCAAAATTGACGAATTAAACACAAATGATGTCAATTCACCTAAAAAAATGCGCACGAGCGTCAAAAAATCGCTCAATGCCCTAAATTTAGAAAAATTGGATATATGTTATCTGCACCAAAACGAATTGAGTATCCTTTCAGATGCTTATATTCAAGAGGGGCTGCATCAACTCAAATCCGATGGGACTATCTTAGCCACAGGCGCTTCTGTATACAGCATTGAAGAATGTGAGTATGCGATGGCTGCTGAT
>JAYODI010000075.1:0-24926 GCA_038279365.1 Candidatus Latescibacterota bacterium
ATCATCACAACACATATAAACGTACAATCGTACTTACCAGTAAGGCTTTCTTATTTTATAGGTATGTCTGCCAACCTGAAGCGATACCCTATTATGCCTTCCCAAATTCTTATTGTTGACGATGATATGGCCATTCGGTCTGCCTTAGCCCGTTGGGCAAACAAACAAGGTTGGACACCGTTTGAAGCAGGCCATGCAAAGGAAGCATTAGAAATTTTGGCAGTACACAAAATTGATATTGCCCTTGTTGACGTCAGATTACCAGAAACAGACGGTCTCGAACTTGCAAAACGCATCTTTCAATTGGATGCAGACATTCCCATATTGCTCATCACTGCCTTTGCCGATTTGGATACAGCACGCCAAGCATTAAACATTGGTGTCTATGAATATTTTACCAAACCCTTCGACTTCAAAGACCTCCACGCAGGTATCGACCGAGCCCTCCACTACCGCCAACTCACGCAAGAAAACCGCCAACACCAAAGCAGACTCGAACAAGAAGTGATCAAACGGACGCACGAACTCACCCAAATAAATGCACAGCTCCAACTGGAAATGGAAGAACGCAAAAACATGGAACGCCAATTGGTGCAATTTGAGCGTTTGGGTGCTCTTGCAGAAATGTCTCAGGGAGTAAGTCACAACCTCAACAACATTCTCACCGGTATCTTAGGCCCTGCGCAACTCATAGAACTCAAATGCCAAGATGACGAAATTTTACATGAAGCACGTGTCATTCGAGATGCCGCCTTGCGCGCTGCAGACTTGGTCAAACGTCTTGCGGTTTCAGTGCGCGGTGAAAATGGTGAATTGCAAGCCATTGATGTCACATCAACCATTCAAGAAGTGATTCAAGCCACACGACCACGTTGGAAAGATGAAAGTGAAGCAAAAGGCATTCACATTGAAATCAAAACGCACCTTCAACAAACACCACACATCTTTGGCACAGAGGCGGGCTTATATAATATATTGCTTAATCTCATATTAAATGCCATTGATGCCATGCCCAATGGGGGCAACCTTACCCTTGCAACAACAACAAAAGACAATACCATTCAAATTACAGTGTCCGACACAGGCATTGGCATGAGCGAAGAGACCAAACGACGTGTCTTTGAGCCCTTTTTTACGACCAAAGCAGAAGTCGGCAAAGGGCTGGGAATGTCGGGTGTTTATACAGCCATTACACGTTGGGGGGGGGCAAATAGATTTAGACAGCACGCCCAATATTGGCACCACCGCAACCATCCACTTGCCCATTTTAACCCAACTCAACCTCGAAGCAGATGCCCCACTGCCACCATCGACGCGCCCAGGACACATTCTCATTGTTGAAGACGAAGATATTGTGCGCACTTTTTTAACACGTGCCTTATCACCCCAACATGACGTAGATGCCGTATCTGATGGCATACAAGGTTTGGAGCAATTTGCAAAAAAAACCTACGATGTCGTTCTTGTTGACTTGGGCATGCCCAACTTACCAGGCCATCAAGTGATCGAAGGCATGAAAAAGATATCGCCTCAAATTGCAACCATCCTCATTACAGGCTGGCAATTATCCGAAGAAGACCCACGTTACCAAGCATTTGACTTTCATTTGCAAAAACCTTTTGAATCCATTCCCCAAATTATTACCACTGTCGCCAAAGCCATTCAAACCTACGACCAACGTCAAAAGAACCCGTCCTAACTTTTTTAACGCATATCACCATTGCCAAAAACAGAAATCACACCCAAAAACTGAGCCATTATTTTTGGCTTAATTAAAATTTCATAAATACATGTTTTTGTAGACATAATCTTTTCTTAAAACCAATACAGCTTTCTCTTTGGCATTTTTGCGCGCTTTTCCTATCTTCTACCTCAAGAAAGACAAGGAGCGTATTTGTGACCAAAACCAATGCCATACGGATCTTAGATCGCCTCAAAATCAATTACGAAATCAAAACCTATACGGTTGACGAATCAGACCTCAGTGCCGAACACGTTGCCCATTTGATTCAAATGCCTCCCCAGCAAGTGTTTAAAACCTTGGTTGCACGAACCGACAAACGCGACATCATCTTGGCCTGTGTGCCGGGCCATTTGGAACTCGACCTCAAGGCATTGGGAGCCGCTGCAGGTGGCAAAAAAGCTGATTTGGTGGCCCTCAAAGAGATACAAACTCTCACCGGCTATATCCGAGGCGGTGTTTCGCCATTGGGTACCAAAAAACCCCTACCTGTTTATATCGACCAATCTGCCCAACAATGGCCTCACATTTCCATCAGTGCCGGTCAAAGGGGCATACAAATTATCACCAACCCCAACGATCTCATAAAAGCCACAACAGCCACCGTGTGTGACATCTCAAAACCTTAACAAACAGCAGTTACTTGGCGTGAACACAACCCAACAACTTTCTTTTAGTGCCACAGCACGTGGTTTGCGTGCCCTTATCTTTAGCCATGGTGCTTGGGGTGCCTGGGCACAAATGGTCAGTTTGCAAACAGCCATCTTTACAGGCTTTGTACTCTGGTTAGGCGCCTCCGAAGCCAGCATTGCCTACTTTATCTCCATTGGCTCATTCTCCAGTCTGGCACAGATTTTATCCTCCACATTGCTCATCCACCGCATCAAACGCAAAAAGGCCTTTGTCATTTGCATGGGCTCATTGCACACCCTCTTTCGATTCTCCGTGGTTATTATCCCCCTCATTTTAACATCTTACCATGTTCCCGTTATTGCCACACTCATTGGCATAGGGATGGTTTGTTGGCATTCTGCGGGTCCTATTTTTAGCGGTTGGAGTGCCGAAATCATTCCCGAAGACATCCGCGCACGGTTTTTGGGGCGACAAACCATTGCCAATTTGTTGGCTGGCATTGTGGCCAGTTATGCCGCGGGGTGGTATCTCGACTTATTTGCCGACACCGATAAATACACCGGTTTTTTCACCATTTTTCTTTTGGCCACACTTATTGGCATTGGTGGGTTTGTCAACCTATCACGCGTCCCCTTTCAACAAAAAGTATCTGGTGATCAAACGGGCAATCTCTTCGTCCCATTTCGCAACAAACAGTTTCGCAACCTCTTGATCTTTTTTTGGGTGTGGAACTTTGCTTGGAGTGTGGGCAGCCCATTTTACAGCGTGTTTATGCTCAAAACGTTGAAAATCAGCTACTCCAATGTGGCCATTCTGACCAGTCTTTTTATGGCAGCAATGGTGATTGGTTCTCAGCTTCTTAGTGGTCTTGTTGACCGTTATGGCAGCAAAGCTATGCTCCAAATTCTCACCATTCCCAGCATTTTAACACCCGTCTTTTGGGCACTCAACCGCCCCGACTTTTATTGGTTTATTCCCTTGGCCATGATTCTTAATGGGCTTATTTTTTCAGGTATGCTCGTTTCTGTCAATGCGTTGCTCTATGCCACAGTTCCCGAAGAAGGCAATCGCACCACTTATTTTGCGGGTTGGTCGTGTGCCGTTTTTTTGGCCTATGCTGTTGCCCCACTTTTTGGCAGTGCGTTGGTCAAATGGTTTGCTCCCATTCATCTGCAATTTTGGGGCTATGACATAGGCAACTTACAACTCGTTTTTTTGGTCAGCGCGGGTCTTATGGTCATACCCAACATCCTACTTCGTGCCGTAGAAGACAACAAAGGCACCACTTCACGCGAGTTGCTGGGGCAAGTGGGGCGTGGCAATTTGGTGGGCTATTTATACAACGCACTCGTTTTCGACTGGGCACGCAACGACAATTACCGTGCACGTGCCATTCGCAAAATGGGCCGTTCACGAAGCCCAATGGCCTTAGACCAACTCATCCAAGCCCTCAACGATGCCAACCCCGATGTCAGACGTCAGGCCGCACACGGATTGGGAGAAACAGGAGCCACAGAGGCCATCGACCCATTATTGGACGAACTGCGCGACCAAGAATCTGATATTCGAGGAGAAGCCGCCGAAGCGTTGGGCAAAATTGGCGATCACGATGTGATTGACCCACTCATCGAAGCCTTAGATGACAGCGACACACGCGTACAAATCAGTGCCATTCGGGCCCTTGCCGATATTGGGGGCGCCGAAGCCCGAGAATTGCTCTTTTGGAAATTTGTGGATCATTTTGATCGTACCACATTTCCGACCTTGGCCGATGTATTAGGTGCCAAACGCGACCTGCGCATGGTCAGGCCCACATTAGAGCGCATAGAGCACTTTCGATCACCCGCCATTCGCCTCCAACTTCTCAATGCCGTTTGTCGTGCAGTGGGTGCGCGCAGGCGATTTTATCGCTTCATTTCGCAAGATCCTCTCACACGCGCAAGTAACCTCGATGAAATGCTCAAAACGACACGCCAAGTTTTTAAAAAAGATCGCATTTTACCCCGTGCTGTTAGAATGCGCATTTGTACACACTTAGACAACATTCACCAAGCCTTTGACAAAGACAACACCGCATCACTTCTTACGGCCACCCTCACATTGGCCGAATATATCAAAACAGAAACAGATGAAAAAACAGTAGAAACATTGGGCTCCGAAATTGCTTCCCAAATTGGGGCCGCTATTTTGGCGTTACACATCTTTTTAGACAACGTTGCCAAACACGAAAAGGAAGAAACCCAAATTCTTTTTCTTATTGTTATGCTCTGGTGCATTGCAAAAGCCTTAGAATCTGCACACTAACTTATGAACAAAACACTTTCTCACAGCGAAACAGCACGCGCCCTACGCGCCTTTATCTTTTCAAGTGGCATGTGGGGGGCTTGGGGCCAAATCATTGGCATCGGTACCGCCGTCTTTACAGGTTATGTGCTCTACCTGGGAGCCACCGATGCCCAAGTGGCCTATTTTGTGTCCATTGCATCATTTGCCAGCATTGGGCAAGTCATCTCATCACTTATTGCCCCACGCATCAAACACAAAAAGCGATTTGTGTTTGTCATTGGCATGTTTGAAATGAGTTTGCGCTTTGCTCTCATTTTGGCTCCTCTCATTTTAGAAGGCACATCGGCCATTTTATTTGTGGGCATCATGTTGGGCTTGGCGCTTATGTGTGGCCATACCGTATCGCCCATTTACAACGATTGGTTGGCCACCATCATTCCCGAAGACATTCGGGCCCGATTTATCAGCCGACAAACCATGGCCAATTTATTATCGGGCATGGCCGCTGCATTTGCAGCAGGTAAATACATCGATTTGTTTTCCGAAGAAACGCGCTATGCGGCCTTTTTCACTGCCTTTGTGGTGGCCACCCTTCTTGGGGTAAGTGGTTACATCAATCTTATGCGCGTGCCCTTTCGCGAACATGTGACCGATACACCAGGCAACTTGCTCACCCCCTTTCGAGACCGTCCATTTCTCAAACTCTTGCTCTTTTTCTTGCTCTGGAATTTTGCCTTGGGCATCTCCAGCCCATTTTATAGCGTGTTCATGCTCAAGACCCTGCACATCGATTACGCCACGGTGGCCATTTTTAACAGCCTCTTTATGGGGGCCATGGTTATTGGATATCGCATTTTGGGTGGCCTTGTTGATAAATATGGCGGCAAAGCCATTCTTCAGTTGTTGGTTCCACCTTGTGTTTGCTTGCCCGTTTTATGGGTTTTTAATCGTGCAGACTTTTATTATCTCATTCCTGTTGCCATGGTTCTCAGTGGTCTGATCCACTCAGGCATCTTGGTTTCGGTCAATGCCATCTTATTTGGTATCTTATCTGAAGGACGCAACAAAACCACCTACTTTGCCGCGTGGTCTACCGCCATCAACATGACCTATGCCGTTGCCCCACTTTTGGGCAGTACATTGGTGGCCTATTTTTCTTCCACGCATCTCCAATGGTTTCAAATTCCCATAGGCAATCTCCAAATTAGTTTTTTAGCCACCAGCATGGTTCTGCTTATTCCCATCTTATTTTTGCCCGCAATTTCAGATCAAAAACAAACCTCCCCAGGGGAGTTGCTTAACCAAGTAAGCCGAGGCAATTTGTTGGGTTATCTCTATGGTGCACTCTCTTTTCGATGGTCTTGGGACGACAGCAATCGAGCACGTGCCGTTTTGCAAATGGGCAAATCGCGAAGCCCCATGGCCTTAGATCAACTCATCCAAGCGCTCAACGATGCCAACCCCGAAGTACGCAAACAAGCCGCCCAAGGTTTGGGAGAAGCCGGTGCCAGACAAGCCATTACCCCACTTTTGGAAGAACTCAAAGACGAAGAATCAGACATTCGCACCGAAGCCATAGAAGCCTTGGGCAAAATTGGCGACCCTGGCATTATAGACCACCTCATTGAAGCACTCAACGACACCGATACGCGTGTACAAATCAGCGCCATTCGCGCCCTTTCCGAAATGGGCAATGAAGAAGCTCGTGAATTGCTCTTTTGGAAATTTGCCGATCACTTTGACCGCACCACATTTCCCACCTTGGCCGATGTGTTGGGTGCCACACGAGACTTGCGCATGATACGCCCCACACTTGAGCGCATTGTGCACTTCCGCTCTCCAGCCATTCGTCTCCAACTTCTCAATGCAGTGTGTCGGGCCTTAGGCGCCAGACGTCGGTTTTACCAACTCATTTCGCAAGACAATTTGGCCCGTGCCGAAAGCCTCGAAGACATGCTCCACCAAACACAACGCGCCTTTCGCAAAGCACGCGTTTTAAAATCACCCATCAAAAAACACATACAAGATTTGCTCCAAAACATCCACAAAGCATTTGATACCGACCAAACCGATACCTTGTTTCAAAACACACAAGCATTGGCCACCTATTTAGAACACAATATTGATGAAAAAACAGTTGATGCACTCGGCACCCAAACAGCCTCCCGCATGGGTGCTGCGGTCTTGGCCATCAACATCTATCTCTCAGACCCAGAGCATCGAGAAGAAAATGCCCAGCGCATCGTCTTTTGTCTGGTGTGCTTGTGGTGTATTGGAGACGCCCTTACATCCAAATAAAAAAGGTCGCTCTAGGTGAGCGACCTTTAAAAATACACAAACAACACAAACCATCTTCTACTTAAAACCCTAACACCTCACCTTGCATCAACGGCCACGCACCAAAGTCACGATCCACACCTTTCCCATCCACAGATACAATCACCCATTGATCTTTTTTGGCCATCACATCATAAACAAGTGTGGCCCCGTCAGGCCATTGGAAACGTGTTTTCAAAACCGCAACATCCGCATTGCGCAACGCCAAGCGTTCAAAAAATTCTCCCACATCCCCTGCTGGCAACACACAAAAAACACCCAAACTGTCCGTAGAACACACGGCAATATTCTGCCCAGCCTGTTCAAAAAGCTGCCAGTCATTCTTTTGGGTAACCGGCACCCATCCATTGGGCACAAACACAGCACCTGCCGAAACAGCAAAATTTTTGTGTACCCCCGTATTGTTCCATTTTTTATAATCAACACCAGGGCCAGCCACATGCAACAATTCGGTCAAATCCATGGCCCCATCTTCAAGCATCAAGGTTGTTGCACGCGCCACACATTGTCGTGCCCAATCATTTGCAACACCGCCTGCTGTAATCAAATATCCCGGCCCACCCGAATAAATCTCGGGCGATCCATCATGTCCATGCCCCACTTGCACAAAATAATCATCGGGTTTATTCATCACCCAATTCACCACCGCATCAGAAGGACGATACGACGTCATCGGTACCCAAAGGGCTTGGTGTGCCCCCGCCCTTACAAACAAACCATCCACACCTGCCAAACTCATCCACGCCTTCATCATACCCGTGTGATAATCCCCATCCAAATCGGTATCACCCGCATGTCCAGGCTGTCGTCGAAAGGGTGGAAATCGCCTCATTGAAAGACTGCCCAACGCATATTCCCAATTTGCACGATCCAAGACACGCCGCGCCGCAATTTGTACAGGTTCTGCGGTAAAGGCTTCTAAATTTAAAAGCGCCGTCAGCGTATATCCCAAATACGGTCGCGAGTTATATTCGTGCAATCCCGCCCGCGCCATCCCCTCCAAATAAGCCACCAACCAAGCTTCCAAACCATTGGCCACATTGTCATACTTTTGATCTGTATTTCCGTGTAAGGCTTTCCAACGGTTTTTCAAATACCGCGAACCTTCCGTCATCAAAATATGGTTTTCGGTATCTCGCAACGGAAAGCCCAACAAACGCGGTGTATACACCTTGGGCGTTCCCCCTTCTTGTGTCATCAACACATTCACAATATGATCAACCGTCTCAGGATACAACACTTCGGGTTGATCACCAAAAGCATAAAGCAACAAACTCAATCCAGCCAATGTAAAATCGTAATCACCCGTTTTATGAAACGGCCCCGTTGAACCCACCGTACCGCGAGGTTGTCGCTCTTGCAAATATTGATTCACAAATGCAACATCCTGTCCCACAGCAAGCTTTCCTGCTAAAATACGAGGAATGGTGACTTTCCCATCTTCTTTCCAATCCTTAATTTCTCGCGATGCCCAATGGGCAAGCAACGAATCGGTCACCGAAGACCGAGCAGCCCAAACACGCGTGCGTTGTGTAGGCACCACCACATCGCCCGCACCCAAATCCACATCGCCATGCCTGCTCACACTCGCATTGCGAAACATCCACCAAAGCCCCGCATAAGCCACCAACAAAAACACCACCACACCAATGACCAAACGCTTCAACCACTTTAAAATCACAGCCATCACAAAATCCTTTTTATCGTGCCGCCAAAGGCAACACATCTTTGCTTCGTTGCACACCAGACGGTTCTACAAGCACACTCACATCGGAAGCACGATAATGTTGTTTGCCCAACACAAACACTGGCACATCCACAGCCAACCCCACACGTTTTTGATGATGAACAATCTCAAGCCTTGCTTTTTCATTGGCCACTAAGTTCGCACGAACACACCACCCGTCTATAAATATACCGCCATCATCTTGAATCACCTCTTGAAATGGCACGTTCTCTTTTCGATCACACACCTGAATAACGGTGAGAAAACGCATGTCCTTACAAACACTTTTGGGCGAAACGGTCACATGCCATTGATCGGGGAAGAATTCCATATTTTTGCCCAAAAAAACTTTATTGCCGCCCCAATTATGTGCAGGAGGATCAAATACGGTGTTGATGTCAATATCCAATTTTTGAGACCCAAAAAGGTGAACTTGACCACGTGCCGTTTGGGTCTGAATGCGCAAACGTTGCTCACGCACATTTGCCGTAATCTTTCGTTCACCATGAACAAGCCACTGATAATTGGCTTCGTGATCGGCTTCCAAATCGTCATAAATCACAATAATGTTGGGGCGCAACAGCACCACATGACGGCGAAAACGCAAAAGCCCCAAACCACCATAAGCCTGAGAGGCATCACCCAACGCATAGGCAATATGTTTGCCATTTAAAAAACGAGGCACCAACCCATAACTTTCTGAACCACGCGGTTGTCCTTTGCCATCAATCAACACCGCATTGTGCCCACGTGTGGCCCGATACCAATTTTTTGAATGATCATCACCTGCCGACGTATAATATCCCGAGTTTCTAAAAAGCGACTCCCCACCATAAAAAATATTGAATGCATTTTGGCAATCATGTGAGTGAAGCAAAGAACCATAGGGGCTTGATCGCATACCCACCATCAAATTTTGAGACGTATTGGCAAGGTCGGTGTGCAAAGACACAATGCCCACATCGGGAAAACATTTGGCCTGTGGCAATGCCCGAGGTGCACGTATCCGTGGGCGTCTGTTTGGATTTGTAATGCGGTGCCAAATCAGCAAGGGATCACCATCGGCACCGACCTTCTCCTGCCACTGTTGCACATACCACGCAGCCTCTGCATGATCAAACCGACGCGCCATATCTTCAGCAAATGCCAAATGTGTGGTATTGGGTTGTGCTTTCAACTCTGTGCCATCACCAAACCCATCCGAACGAGAATGAGGCGGCCACGTATAAAGCAAAAAATCGGCACTGTTTTTGTACCAAGGGTTGTTAAAAAAATCCACTCCCGTCAACTTGCCCATGCGCGAAGGCAAAACCAACAAGGTCTCAATATTGGTGCCAAAATAAGAATTGCCATTTGCCCATCCCCCATCATTTCCTCCCATTAGAGGAAAACGCGCAATCCACAGTTCATACACAAACCGCATCCATTTTTTCGCATCGGGGTGTTCGTGCAAAAGTGCAATGGCCGCTTCCGAAAACTCAATCAATAAGTGTTGCCAAAAATGACTGCGAAAAACCAACGTTTCAATCTTATTGGTTTCTTCCCAAAAAATACGATCTGCACGTGCAACGATTGCACCACGAATACTTTTTCGTTCCGTTTCACTCAACCGATCATAAAAGGTATCATAAACCCCCGCCAAAAGACGCATACAAGACCCATCGGCAAAATCGCTGATCACTGGGTTGGTATACCCATTGGGGTCCCACTGGGCAACATGAAGCCCACGGCGAATGGCTTCTTTTGCATACCGTTCATCACCCGAAAGCAAATAAGCCGGAATAAGCCATTGTACGGCCATGGTCATATTGCCTGCCAAAGCTTTGCTTCCCCACCTGTGAAATTTAAAAACTTGATACGCATCATCACCTTTGTCGGGCGGCATAGAGTCATCGGGCAATGGGGCATCCAAATACGCATCGGCCTTCATCGTAAATTGATTTTTATAACGCTTCAACTTCCCAAGTTTCGCCATATCATCGGGCAACACCCACAACCGAGGGTGCGCCTGAGGGCATGCCCGTATCACATCGCTCGCCAAAGGCGTTTCTGCATGTCGCGCCGATCGGGTTATTTCAAATGTATAAATATCCGACCATTGGTAAGCCCCCCCACGCTTTGACGTAGCATATTGCCAATGCCACGTGCCCACTGCCAGTTTCCGATGGGGGTTAAACATCGCCCAAGGCAATCCTTCCTCAACAATGGTTGACCGTTTTGTAAACCGACGATCTTGCGACAAGCGAACAGCATACCGAATGTTTTTACCTTTTGCCGCAGGCCAAAGCAACGGTGGCGGATTGCGATCCACGCATTTGTTTTCCATAGGAAAAGGACTCACACGTGGTTGGGCATGAATGACTTTGGGGAGCATAAAAATGGCCTTTGTTTGAAAGTGAGTGTTTTGGAGCCAAACTTAAAATACAGTGGCGCCCATTTTTAAAAAGGGAAATCCCGCCTGCCCCCAATCTAACCTGCTTTACATCCCCTTCAAATCTTCCCATATTCACAAACAGATACATCGGCCAGGCATCCCCAAACCATTACCATACCCAACATCTTCAAAAGAGGCATCCATGTTTGTTACACCCGATCTGCTCACTTTTCAAAACGGTTCACCCGTTACAACCGACACATGGCCACATCGCCGAACAGAACTTGCCAACCTGCTCATCCCACACCACTTTGGTGGCATGCCACCTGCTCACAAATGCGTTGATACCATCCAACGCGCCAACAGCCAAATTCGCCATTGGCCCGGGGTACAATATACCACCTATGAAGTCCGCACCCAATTTTCACAAGGTCGCGAACTCTCATTGACCCTATCCCTTTGGATTCCTCCAGGTGATGGCCCCTTTCCCGTTTTGCTCGACGCCGATGGGTGTTGGCGCTATTTCAACGACAACGTCATTCAAAATATTCTCGCCCGTGGCAACATCGCCGCAAGCATAGATCGCACAGAAGCCGCCGCCGACAACAAAGATGCCTACCGCAATACCGGGCTTTATCGCCTCTTTCCAGATGCCGAGTTTGGTGTTTGCCCAGCTTGGGCCTGGGCCATTCATCGCAGTATTGATGCGCTAATGACCCTTCCCAAAGTAAAATCGGACAGCATCGCCATTACGGGGCACTCACGCGGTGGCAAAACCGTTCTCTTGGCCGGTGCCACAGATGAACGCATCGCCATCACCAACCCCAACAATTCAGGCATTGGTGGCGCAGGGTTGCATCGCCTCAAAATGAAAGGCAGCGAAGTCATCAACAGTTTTTTTGGCTCGGGCAACATCTTCTGGTTTGGCAAATCATTTGCAGACCAACGCCATCAAGATGCCACCCTCCCCTACGACAATCATTTTTTACACGCCCTCGTCGCCCCCAGAGGGTTGCTCCTCACCGAAGCCTATGAAGACTTTGCCGCAAACCCAGCAGGCACATATGCGGCAGCACGCGCAACCCAAAAAGTTTACCAAATGCTCAACACCAACGATGCCATAGGCTGGGCCTACCGCGAAAGCGGGCACGCCCACATGCCCGAAGACTACACCGCCCTGCTCGACTTTATGGATATCCATTTGCACAAACACCCACCAAAGCGCAACTTTCAACGGGTGCTCTACCCTGACCTGCATGACCTTTTAGGTCTCCAAAATGCATAACGCACATACCTGCAACCCACCGGTCATTGGAAAATGACACATGTATCCTTGTCATCCTTACCAATGCCCTTTATATCTTCTTAGGACGTCCGTAGTCTTTTGCAATTCAATGCTTCATCCCACGGAATAGAGACGATGGAAAAACGTGAACACATTGTAACAACCGATTCCACAACGGCAGCCGATCCAAGTCGGCGCATCACCTGGCGCACGCTATTTCTGGGCTTGGTGCTTGTCGTGGGCATCGACGTATTTATGATTTATACCGAATACGCCATCCATTCATCGGCCAACAATTACAGCCATTTTCCCATTTACGTTTTTGTGGCATTTTGTCTGTTAACCCTGTTCTTTTTGCCGTGTATGCGCAAACTCACAGGGCGCACCATATTGTCACGATCTGAGTTGTCTCTTATTTTGATAATGGGCTTGGTAGCAGGTGCAGTACCCAGCAATGGCCTTGTGGGGTTCTTGGTGGTGGTTATTGCCACCCCTTTTTATTTTGCCACCCCCGAAAATGGTTGGGCAGATATTCTACATGCTCACATACCCACCTTTATTGCGCCCAGAGATGCAGAAGCCATGCGCGGCTTTTTTGAAGGTCTCCCCCCAGGAGATGCCATTCCTTGGAGCGTCTGGTTGACGCCTCTTTTTTGGTGGATATGTTTTGCTGTTGCCCTTTTTGCCCTTTGCGCATCCATCGCATCCATCTTCAACCGACAATGGGCACAACACGAACGCCTGCCCTATCCACTCATCAGTGTGGCAATGGATCTCACCGACAAGGAAAACACACCGTCATCACTGCCAAATATTTTGAAAAATCGAGGATTCTGGACTGGGTTTGGGCTGGCCGTGGGCATGTTGGGATGGAATATGATCGGATATTTTTCAACGGGTTTTCCGACCCTTCCGCTGGGGGGCCACACCTTTTCGATTGGCCGAGGGTTTCCAACCATTTTAACCAAAGTCAATCTGTTTGTGGTTGGCTTTGCTTATTTTGCCAACCTCGATGTGTTGCTCAGCATTTGGGTTTTTCGTTTGCTCTACATTTTGCAAATTGGCACATTCAACCGTTTGGGATATGGCACCGGTGGCAATGAAGATCAGTGGTCCTCTGGTTATGCCGGATGGCAGAGCTTTGGGGCACTAACAGCCATGGTGATTTGGGGGCTCTGGATTGCACGATACCATTTACGCGACGTCGTTCAAAAAGCCATCGATTCGCGTTACGCCTTTGACGACAGCCAAGAGATGATGTCTTCTCGCACCGCACTCATTGTGATGGCGCTTAGCGCAACCTTTTGCATCGCGTGGTTGTACAAGGCTGGTATGGCCCTCTCTGTGGTGCTGGTCTATGGCGCAGCATCGGGCATTCTTTATCTCGGCATTGCGCGCATTGTTGCCGAATCTGGCCTGCTCTATGTGCGCGGCCCCATTTCGGCTCAGATCTTCAGCCTGTATCTCATCGGGTCGGGAACGTTTGGCCCTGCAACTGTTACCGCAATGGGGCTCACCTATACAACCGTTTCACAAGGGCGCGGGCTGTTTATGCCAGCGCTCACACAAATTGCCCGATTAAGAGATTTTGTAGCCAGCAACCGACGCCACGTGTTGGGGGCCATTGTGCTGGCTTTTGTTGTTGCACTTGTCACTTCGCTGGTGACCACTTTGTATTTAGGATATACCTATGGCACACAAAATTTCACCACTTGGCATATTCGCGCAGGTGGGTTGTGGGTCTTCAACGATACAGCAGGCAAAATTCTTTCACCCTTTTATACCGACTGGAAACGACTCCGATTTTTCGGCCTGGGTGCCCTTATCATGAGTGGGCTGACCATATTGCGATACCGGTTGCCCTGGTGGCCCCTGCACCCCATCGGCTTTACGGTGAGTTGTACCTATTTTACCGAGAAAACTTTTGTGGCCGTTTTTATTGCTTGGATGTGCAAATTCCTAATTCTGCGCATTGGTGGCATTGCCCTCTATCGCAAATCCCAACCCTTTTTCTTGGGCCTCATTGTCGGCTATGCCATCAGCGTAGCCTTGTCGGCACTTGTAGATTTTATATGGTTCCCCGGACAAGGGCACTACATTCATTCCGTGTGATATATTGCTGCCAAACATAAATGTGGCCAGTGCCAAATGGGCTTTAGAACAGGACAAAATATGACGATCAGAAGAGAATTCCTTATATTAGCCAAAAGGCATATGCAAACACATCAGGCAGAATCACAACACAATAGAGGGTAGACAATGGGAAACAACACAATGGAAACCAGACACTTGCCAATGACAGCGTTAAATGCTGGCCTGCCCCATATTCTTTTGTCTCCTGCCGATGGGGGCGTTTTGCAAATGATTGCACGTCGGCCTGCAATTGGTGAGCGAGAGGTGTTAGAAGAAGCCGAACTCAGCCTTGCAGAAGGGCTTTTAGGCGACAACTGGGGCACCCGAGGCGATCTCGTAATGCCCAAACGCACCGCCAACCCAAAAGCGCAACTCACATTGATGAATGCGCGGGTTGCCAACCTGGTTGCCGGCACACAAGATCGCTGGCCATTGGCAGGTGATCAGCTTTATGTAGATTTAGACCTGAGCCTTGATAACCTACCAGCAGGAACACGCTTGTCTATCGGTTCTGCCGTCATTGAAGTCACCGACGAGCCACACACAGGCTGCAAAAAATTTGTGGAACGTTTTGGCCTGCCTGCGATGGAATTTGTGAACAGCCCAAAAGGCAAGCAAAATTGCCTGCGTGGCATCAACACCCGCGTCGTTCAGGCAGGAAAGATTTCTGTCGGTGACCAGATCCAAAAGGTATCGTCCATCAAGTAGTTGCGTAGCTATTTTCACCATTCAATTAAAAAGGGGTTACGCGTAAAAACACGTAACCCCTTTTTTTAGGATTGAAACCCAAAAACGCCTACACCTTTCCACAATTGGGTCCCACCACGGCAAATCGCATCGAGTGATAATGCGAATTCAGCAACGTTGTGTCTCCCGTTTCATGCATCCGTCGCCAAACCCCCATCATCATTTGGCGCACCCGATCTGTATGCTCGGGTCGATCAATCAAATTGGTTGTTTCCAATGGATCATCTGCCAAGTGATACAACTCGTCAAAGTCAAATCCATTGAACACAAATTTCCAGTCGTCTTCCCAATACACCCGTTGTGTCAACCGAAAGCGAGAACCAAAATACTCTGCATACCCTTCGCGGTGATTTTCTGCCGCCGCTTGCGGATTGCGCAACAGATCGGCAAAAGACTTTGAATCCATCCCATCAAATGCTGCTTCTCCTGCAAGATCCAATAGGGTCGGACACAAATCGTGAAAACCCACACGTGCATCTGTTATCACCCCTTGTGCCACACCCGGCCCAGCAACGACCATAGGAATACCATAAATTTCTTCAAACGCACCAAAATTGTGCGCCTCCAAACCATGTCCGCCCACATATCGCCCGTGATCCGATGTAAAAATCACCACCGTGTTGTCGCGTTGTCCCGTTGTTTCCAACACCCGCAACACCCGCCCCAATTGACTGTCTAACTCCGTAATACGCCCATAATAACACGCCAAAATGTTTCGCCACTCATCATCCGACACCTCTTTCCAAATCTGTTGATCACGACGGTATATATTGGGCCGGTCACTCAGATCGTCACGCAAGGTTTCTGGCAATTTCAGGTTGGGAATGTCGTATTGTTCATAAGCCTCACGCCCTACAACCAACGACTCATTTGGCTCATAGTGACTCACACAACACACCCACGGTTTGTCATCAGGTGCTTCTGTTTCCAACCACGCACACGCCTGAGATGCAGGCAATCCTATTTGTCGTTTTTCTGGCGGAATGTCTGTCACGGCATACTTAAGGGTATCGTTATACCCTTCTGGCCCGCGGTATTGTTGCACCGTTTCAGGGTCCAGCGTATCGTCTACAGCCAACCCCTTTTGCGATGCATTGGCATGGTCTTTAGCGCCTCGAATATCGTGCGTTTGCCACCCAAACCGTTCAAGTTCTCCGGTTCGCTCAATGTGCCATTTGCCAAAATAAGCTGTGGTATATCCCGCCCGTTGCAGACGCTGTGCCCAGTGCTCATGTTCTGTTCGCAAAACACACTGATCGGCATCCACACCATGTTCGACCTCAAGCACCCCATGATTGTGAGGCAACAGCCCCGTCATCAAGCTTGCCCGCGCAGGTGAACAGGTGGGCAAAGGCGTATAGGCACGTGTGATATGTACACCGCGCGCTTTTAACGCATCAACAGTCGGCGTTTTGCAATCATGCCCTGAAAATAAAGTTCGTGCCTGCATACCATCGGTAATGAACAACAGTATATTGGGTCGCGTTGAAGTCTTTTGCATGTCATTTGCCTTTCGCTTCTTTTAAGACAGTACCCTGTCAATAGGTTAAAACCAAGATTTGCCAGAGAATAAGAAAAAGCAACAAAAAAAAGTGCCTTTTATTTTCGCCCAATCCCAATCCCCATGCAACACATCAAAAACCTGCCCCCATCACAAGAATGCTTGCGCTGTGACTTTGTGTTGGATATTATGATGCATCGTATGAGAACAAATCAAATCTATTGATGGTCATCGCCAACAGAGAGGAAAATATCCATGGCCGAAACATTCCAGGTTTTGGGCGAAACAGAAAAAGGTCGCCAGAAAATTCGCGACATCAAAGTCATGATGCTTCAAGGATCGCGCAGCTACACACTCGTCAAAATCATTGCCGAAGACGGCATCTACGGCATTGGTGAAGCCTATGGCAGCCCAGGCATTGGCGTAAAAGAACAAATTGAGGCCATCAAGCCTTCTCTCATCGGGCGAGACCCATTGGAAATCGACGTACTCTACACCTTGATGGGGCAAAACCCAAATCCAGGAACCGGCTGGGCCGGTGCCAGTCGCACAGATGGCTCGGCCCACGCCCTCATGAGAGCCGCCAGCGGCATTGAGATGGCACTTTGGGATTTGGCAGGCAAAATATTAGGTGTATCTTCAACGGTGCTGTTGGGAGGCAAGTTTCGCAACAAAGTGCGGGTCTATGACCACGCACGCCCCAAAGACCTCCTCAACCGCGCTTCATGTGAAGAGTGGGCACAACAAGTCAAAGAAAACCCAGCGGGCATCACCTGTCACAAGTTTGGCTTTTCGCACACCACACCAGAAACCGACGCGGGGCGCGATCTGGCAAACCGTGTGTTAACCGTTCGAGAGTTGCGGCAAATTGAAGAAGGTTTTGCCAACTGCCGCGAAGCCCTCGGCTGGGATCACGACATTATGGTTCATTGCCATTGGGAATACGATGTGCGAACCGCCATTCAAATTGCAGAGGCCGTTGCGCCCATCAAACCCGTGTGGCTTGAAGACCCGATGATTGTGAACCACTCCGAAAGCTGGAAACGACTCACCGCCAGCTCGCCCGTGCCCATCTGCACAGGTGAAAACCTGTGGCGTCGATCTGAATTTGCTGATTTCATTGTCCATCAGGGGTGTGACATTTTACATCCCGATTTACGCAACAGTGGCGGTTTTTTAGAAAATAAACGCATTGCAGACATGGCCGAAGTGTGGGGCCTGCCAATGGCCACACACAACACAGGCAGTCAACTCAACACGTGGGCAACTTGCCAATGGGCAGGCTCGATTCGCGATTTCATTGCCTGTGAAACCGTCACAGGAAAAGGCGATTGGATGGACGAACTGCTGATCCTCGATGGCCCCTACATCGAAAATGGATTTATCAAGATCACAGAAAAACCAGGCCTCGGCGTTGACCTCAACCCCGATGTGGCCCAAGCCCACTTGGCCAAAGGAGAGACCTGGTGGGGCTAATACAAGACATGATTATCCGTAAAACAACGCATAAAATTCCTCTGCCAAAATTATGGAGCTTTGTCTCATGCACTTAGGATTTGGACTTTACCGACACATGCTCAATCGCGAGTACCTGCGCTTTGCCAAACAATGTGGTGCAACCCACATCGTGGTTCACCTTGTCGACTATTTTAATCAAGCTGGAGACGGTCGTGATCAACCCACAAGTGGCGGGCGGGGTGGTGGCTGGGGGCATGCGGGCAACCCGGATAAACTCTGGAACAAAGAAGAACTCACACAGATTAAGACATTGATCGAATCCGAGGGATTAATTTGGCATGCTGTAGAAAATTTTGACCCCGCGCATTGGTACGATGTTTTGCTCGATGGTCCGAAAAAGGCGCAACAAATGGAAGGGCTAAAACAAACCATTCGCCTCTTAGGTGACTTAAACATTGCCATTATGGGCTATAATTTTAGTCTTGCTGGCGTTTATGGTCGCACCGAGGGCAACTATGCCCGTGGCGAGGCAGGTGGAGTGGGGATGGAGGGCTTTGTTGATAAAGACCCCATGCTCGATGGCATGGTTTGGAACATGACCTTTGATGAAAATGCAACAGGAACCGCAAAACGAACACGCATCAGCAGCGATGAACTTTGGCAACGTTTGACGTATTTTCTTCAGGCATTGGTGCCCGTAGCAGAAGAAGCGGGCGTGCAATTGGCAGCACACCCAGATGACCCACCAGTGCCTCGTTTACGCGACACGCCTCGCCTTGTTTATCAACCCGCCTTATACCAACGCCTGTTGGACATTGTCCCCAGCCCTGCAAATGGACTCGAGTATTGCCTCGGAACTTTGTCCGAAATGCCAGATGGCGACATATACGAAGCAACCGAACAATACGCCTCACAACAAAAAATTGGATACATCCACTTTCGCAACGTCACAGGCAAAGCCCCCCATTACAAGGAGGTTTTCATCGATGAAGGCGATATTGACATGAAGCGCATTTTGAAAATCCTCAAAAAACACAATTTCCAAGGCGTGCTTATTCCCGACCATGCACCACGTATGGCATGTGATGCACCATGGCATGCGGGCATGGCTTATTCTATGGGCTATATGAAGTCGGCAATAGAAGATTTGGAAAACGATTAAATCCAAAATGCCTGTTGGTTAAAAAAAGCCCACAGATGTTATCTGTGGGCTTTTCACGTTTGGAAATACGACGAGCCATCAAAGCGAGCTTCGTCCTTTTTTTTGTAACGCCTCAAGTCTGGGATCTCTGCCCCTGTAAGGATCCTGCTCAAATCGGCAGGGTACCTCCACAACGCGAGGATCTTTTTGCGCACGAAGAAGTGCCATCAATCGATCGTGCAATTCCTGCTTTGGCGCAGCATATTCCGGATCGTCTGCGATATTGTTCATATAGTGCGGGTCCACACGAAGGTCATAGAGTTCTTCCTGAGGCCGCTTGCCAAAGCCAAGGTCGAAGGCATTTTGAACCTCTGCCTCTGCACGGTGATAGATCATCCAGGCCTTGGTCGGGCTGGCATCTATGTCGGGATACGCAAAGTAGACATCATGTTCCAAAACTTCAAAGGGTGGCGGCTCTGCATTGGGGTCGTCAAGCCCATAAGGATCGCCAGCTGGCCAACGCTCGGGTTCAAAATTGTAGACATAAAGAAAGTCTTTTGTACGCATGGCGCGTTGCGGATAGGGCAAATTGCCTTCACGAGCAACGGAGACATGCCGTTCGCGACCGGTTACGACAAATGTGCGATCGGCATCGACCAAACCACTTGCATCGCTTTCTAAAACAGGCAACAGGCTCTTGCCGGTCATGGTGACAGGAACAGCAACATCAGCGGCCTCCATAAAGGTTGGGCCCAGGTCCATCAAATTGACAAAGTCTTCAATCACACGACCGGGTTTGATGCGCTTTGGCCATCGTGCAGCCAAAGCAACCTCACAGCCAATATCGTAGAGATTGCATTTACCACGTGGAAAACCAGGGATGCCATGATCACCGCTGGCAACAATGAGGGTGTTGTCGAGTTCACCAATTGCTTCGAGGCGCTCAAGGAGCACACCGATGCCACCGTCAACAGCCATACATTCACCGAGATAATCGGCAACATCTTCTCGAATGTCGTGCACATCTGGCAAAAACGCTGGCAACCGCCCTTTCAAATCATCCGGTTCGAGCCCCCATAATTTTTTGCCCGACCCCTTCTGCCACTTGCGATGTGTGTTTGTTGGCCCCCACCAGTAACAAAACGGTGCGCCCTCTGGTCTTGCGGCAATGAATGCGTCAAAGTTTTGACGCGTCTCATCAAACAACTCTTCTTTGGCAGCTTCCACACCCACTTCTGCAGCCCGTTCGGTTGCACGAAAGGAGAACTGGCCAAATTGTCTGCCCGCAGGTTCGTAGGCTGTGCGATCTGCGCCATAAGGTGCGTTTCTGGTTTCGCCAGGAGCCCAGACCTTGTATGTGTAACCGATGTGATAACCAGCTTTTTCAAGCTCGAGCGGATATGAAGGAATCGATTCATCCCACTGTGCACCATCAGTAATGGCACCCATGCCCGTTTGCCAAAAATACTGCCCCGAAAGAATTGAGCTGCGACATGGCGTACAACTCGGTGCAGGCACAAAGGTGTTTGTAAAAATAGCCCCTTCATTTGCAATGCGATCAAAGTTGGGCGTGTTGATCAACGCATTGAGTGAATTGCGGCCTTCAAACTTTTCATACGCACTGGCATAACGCCCCCAATCATCGGCAAAAGCAAATACAATGTTTGGTTTCATAGGAAACCCCTGCGTGACATGGCCTGGCCTTTTAGGTTGTGATGACCAAACCAAAAACATAAAAAAGAACAACAATAAAATTCATTTTAAAAACTACAAATACCTCTTTCTTTTACACGTGCCAACCCATCTGATTGAGCATAAGGCTTTTATATCCATCACACCTCAGAATTTGCAACCTGAATAAGAGCCTTGATATAACCAAACCCAAAAGCGAACCCCTGTAGTTTGCCAGGATCGTCTGGATGGCTCGGCATATGGTCGGGGCAGATCCCACCGGGATACTGATAATCCCTCAAAATTCGAATCACCTCTAAAAAATCCATCTCACCTTCATCGGGATACACCTCTGAAAAATCGTGAAGCCCTCCGCGGATATTTCGCATATGAATATCGTGGAGTATCCCCCGCTGTGCCAAGTATTCGACAATCGGAAGCACGTCCTTTTTAGGATTCTTCAATCCCTCAGCAGCAGTACCCAGACACAATTGAAATCCGTTGTAAGAGCTATCAACAATTGATGCATAGCGTTTAATCGCATCAAAAACCGAAGGCGAGTCCCAGTTGTCTGCACCTTGATAACCAAACGGCAGACCCGGTGGATCGTAAGGATGGCACGCCATTTTGACATCACAGGCCTGAGCGACGGGTATCATGTTTTCGAGAAAGTAGGTAATGCGCTCCCAATATGCCTCAGAATCGACACGGCCCGCACTCCCCATTGGTAATTTCTCCCAATCGTCTTCAAGCTTGAAACCGCTGTATTCAACCCCGCCTCGCCCCAGTGTTCGTCGATTGCGCCGAATAGGAATCACTCGCCAATGATAGGTGATCACTTTTATACCTATGTGAGCAGCTTTTCGGATATTCTCTTGAATTGTTTCAATCTTCCGATCACGCGCAGCCCCTTTTTCCAGCCGAATATAGTCGTCTTCCATTCTGATGGTGTCCAAAACAACGCCCTGCTTGTCACAATTATCTTTCATCCGCTCCATGTCATCCAAATCCCAAGCGCCATCTTCAGATCGTTTGTCTACCTTCGCAGTGAGATGCTTAACACCATGGCGCAAATTGTATTCCAGATTTGCCTTCGCTGTCATGTCGGCCCTCTGGCCGCCCGCAACACTATGATAATCTCCAACCACGTGCATCAGCAAATTCTTCTTTGGAACGCGCGTACTTTGCTTCATAAGACAACACTCCGATATAAGTTAAAACGAAACTTTTCCCGTTCACAGAGCCTATTGAAGGACACATCAGGACGGCGCCAACATGGCTACAATAAAAGCGCTCTGTTTGGCACCCTATCCACGCTTATTCAAACGCTGGACGATCTTGAACCTTATCCATCACGGCCCAAAATTTCTGTTCAATATCTTTAGGCAACTTACCCTCAATCCGACGTTCTAAATACCGTTGCGCCTCAAGTTGTGTCACTTCTTGAGCAAGTGAATACGTAATCATCTGGTTTAAGGAAACACCCTGTTCCTTCGCTTGTTTTTGAAGCCGTTGCTTGAGATCTTTAGGCATTCTCACAAGTACCGCCGCCTTATCTTCATTCATATTCCTGTCTCCATTCCCTATAAAATTCTTGAGGTGTACAAATTTTAAAAGGAAACATCCATTCACCCCGCAAAAAATCTCGTAAATTGTTCGTCAAAAGATAGTCAGCCAGTCCCACAAAAGCACATTCTATAAATATATTGTCACCTTCATCTGGCAAATTAGGTCGCATAAGATAAGAAATGCGAACCTGATCGCCTACCAAGACCAGCATATCCAACACGGCAGCAATATCATCCGATGTCAATCCCAAACCATCCAATGATCCGGGTCGCAATAAAACATCTTGATATTCGAGAAAAACAGGCACCGTAATATTTAATGTGAGCTTACGCAGACCAATCCATCTCAGAATTTCAAATGGTGCGCCACGTTTGCTATACAATGCACTAAAAAGCACACTGGTATCCATTACAATTTTCATGCCAAAATGATATCGTATTAGATATCACAAGTCAAGAAACAATATTTTACATTCTGAACTTGAAGGGTGAATGATTCAAAAACAGCGCACGATTTTAAGAAGTCCAGTCCCACTCACTTGCCCTACTGCTGTATATCTACGATTACAAGAAACCTATTAAGAAGACCGCAAATTATCCATTTTGCCTTCAAGCTTGAAGTGCGTTTCAATTTCTTTTTGATCCATCAAACAAACCCTTTTAAAGAATTGTCGTTTGCAACCAACAACAAAAGGGGTTACGAGTAAAAACTCGTAACCCCTTGTTTTATATGGTCGGGGCGAGAGGATTCGAAAATGTGCCCACCTGCTCAAGACTTTTTCAAAAAACAGACACCAAAACCACAGGCAAACCAATGTAAACAAATACCTTATGCTCTAAAAAACGAACTTAAAAAACATAAAAATTTCAAAGCCTCTCAAACGCAATTTGAGCATCTTTTGTGCTAAATATGTGCACCAAAATTCGCTCTGTTTGGCACACTATTTAGGCTTATTCAATCGAAATTTCTTTGGCCCGAAGGCTTTATCACCTATGTAAATAAATCACCTTGATTATGGGGAACAAGGTGAATATATTTAACCAGACAGTTAAATCTCCCTATTACACTGTAAATTATAAAGATAGCCTCTTTTCGACAAAAAATATAAAAACCTATTCGGTTAAAATGGGCACCGTTTAATACTTCACCTGCGTATCAAAACAAAAAATACTTTTTTTAGAGGAGAACAATCTATGAGAAGCATTACGCTTGAACTCCCCGACCAGCCTCTTGGCAATAAAGATGTCTCAGATCTTGAACTTGGCAAAACCATTCGTCTCCTGGCCGCAGTAAAACTCTATGAAATGGGAGACATTTCAAGTGGTCGAGCTGCCGAATTAGCAGACATTTCTCGCGTCGAGTTTATAGATGCCTTGGGACGTTACAATATCACACCATTTCAGGTAACACCCGAAGAATTAAAAGCTGAGGTTGAGGGACTACGTGCCAACTTGGATCTGTGACACCTCTCCCATTTGCTATTTTGCACGCCTTGGTCTGCTACACATTTTACCCAATATGCTTGGTCAATTGGTCGTGCCACAAGCAGTTGTCAATGAGATCGACACAGGACGCACACAGCATCCCAACCTTCCAGATCTGCGCCTGCTAAATTGGGTTCACATCACACAGCCTCCCAGCACACCCCCAGAAATCTCGCGTCATCAACTGGGCCCCGGAGAAACCGAAGCCATCGCTCTGGCCCATTCACTTTCTGATACCTGTATTTTGTTAGACGATTTTCAAGCACGGCAAGAAGCGACAGAAAAAGGAATCCCTGTACGTGGCACACTCGCCTTATTGCTCATGGCCAAAGAAAGGAATCTTGTTCAAGAAGTGGGCCCACTCATCGATCAACTTGACGCTTTGGGATTTCGCGTATCAGATGCAGTAAGAGAAACAATTCTCGAAATTGCCGGAGAAACGTAGCATCACACATACGCCGATTGGAATACATCGACTTGGCATCTCATTTAAACGATTTGAGCATCCCTCCCAGCAATCGTCTGCATCCCTTAAAAGGAAATCGGAAAGGACAACATGCCATCTCTATCAATGACCAATGGCGCATTTGTTTTCGATTTATCAATGGCGATGCTTATGATGTGGAAATCACAGACTACCACTAAAGGAACACAGCTATGCCAATACCCAATACCCAAAAACGCCTGATTCCACCAACACATCCTGGTGAGATGTTACGCGAAGATTTTCTACCTGATTATGGGTTATCTGCAACATCTTTGGCATCCGCGTTGGGTGTCTCTCGGCAAACGATAAATGAACTGTTGAGAGAACGGCGTGCACTCTCCCCGATCATGGCC
>JAYODI010000075.1:24936-28053 GCA_038279365.1 Candidatus Latescibacterota bacterium
TGCAATACCAAAGTGAACTCGCCCAAATAGAACCCCTTCTTACGTGATCTTTTATACTAAATTTTGCACCACTTAAAGTGGGTCTGAAGTTACCCCGCGTTAGTGGACAATGTTGAACTTTCTACGAAAACTTTCTGCGCCACCCATATTGTTATTGCACTTCGTTTTAAACAAAAAATGTGTTTATGCTTGACAAAACAAACACAATAAGTATACATTTGTTCACTATTTAATTATATATGATTAAAATAATTAAGAGGTGAGCAATGCATATTTCCTCGCTCCTATCCGAATTACCTCCATTTACCAAGGCATTGATAGTACGTTATCAACCTTCAACGGCTGTATCTATCCCCTTATTTGGTCACCGCATACCCGCAGGGTTTCCATCTCCAGCGGAAGACTACTTAGACAAAACACTGGATCTCAATGATCTGGTGGTTAAACACCCATCTGCAACATTCTTCGTCCAAGTCGAAGGGGATTCTATGATTGAGGCAGGCATACACACAGGTGATGTGCTTGTCGTAGACCGTGCCTTAGAGCCTGCCGATAACCGTATAGTGGTCGCAGTCATTGATGGTAACTTCACGGTCAAGCGCATCCAAAAACGTCAAAATCGTTTGTTTCTTTCCCCAGAAAACCCAGACCTTGATCCCATAGAAATTCCGCCTGAGTCAGACTTTCAGGTATGGGGTGTGGTCACTTTTGTTATTCACAGGATAAAGTGAAGATGATCCTATATGCGTTGGTGGATTGCAACAATTTTTATGTATCATGTGAACGTGTATTTGCCCCCAAACTGATCAAACGCCCCGTTGTTGTCCTTTCAAACAATGACCGTTGTGTCATTGCCCGATCTGAAGAAGCCAAACGCTTGGGAATTGGCATGGGTGTACCCGTTTTTCAAATTCGGAACCAGTTAGCATGTCACGGTATCCGCACCTACTCATCCAATTATACGCTGTATGGTGATATGTCCAGACGGGTTGTAAACACACTCAAAACTTTTACAGAAGACATTGAGGCTTATTCTATTGATGAATCTTTTCTGGAATTCCACCTGTCCCCATATGAAGATTTAATTGCATTGGGGCAAGCTATAAAAAAACGGGTCATAAAATGGACAGGCATCCCAGTCTGTGTAGGATTTGGCCCCACCAAAACGCTGGCAAAGGTTGCCAACCGACTGGCAAAAAAACAAAAAGAGACAGGTGGGGTATTTGACCTATGTGAGCATAAAAGGCGTGATGCGATTCTCAAAACTGTAGACATTGAGGATGTTTGGGGAATCGGCAGGCAATACGCCAAGTTATTAAGACAGAATGAAATTAAAACAGCCTATCACCTAACGTTAAAAAATGATACCTGGGTGTTAAAACGTCTGACAGTCTTAGGACTTCGGCTCAAGAAAGAATTACAAGGCATTCGCTGTTTATCTTTGGAACAAACCCCACCCCCTAAAAAAAGCATAGGTCGTTCAAGAGCCTTTGGACGCTCGGTCTCTTTGTTGCCAGAATTGAAATCTGCTGTGGCCAGTTACGTGGCCTCTGCTGCACGCGCATTAAGAAAGCAAGCTTCCGTCACAGGATGTCTACAAGTGCACATCGAAACCGGGCGATCTTTTGAACCCTATCACAATGACGCCATCACCATCCGACTTCATGCTCCCACAGCATCCACACCAGACCTCATCCATTGTGCATTTCGAGGTCTTCAGCAGATTTTTCGTGAGGGATGCGCTTATTATCGGGCCGGTGTCATGCTGATGGATATTGGCCCCATGGCAGGTCGTCAGGCCGATTGTTTTGCCCCAGATCAATACCCCAAAAAGAAGCAAGTGTTGATGAACCTTGTCGATGATATCAATGCCAAATTTGGCCGCAACACCCTCCGATTTGCGGCTGAAGGATTGGCTCAGAAGTGGCACATGAAACAATTTCGCCGTTCCAAACATTTCACAACCAACTGGAAGGAGTTGCGTGTCATTCACCTGAGTAAGTGACCCGCTCTTCCCCAATATATTACCCGACAGCACACTTTGTGCTGTCGGGTTTTTTCTTCTAATGAGGTAATTGTCTTCATCAGATCATAGAAAACAACCTTTGGGTGCTGAGAATATTTTAGTATTGTTTTTAATCTTCAATTATCTCTTGTAGCTCCAAACCCGTCAATGTTGGTACAATTCTCCGATAGAGTCTTTCTTCTTTTTTGTCTAGAAGTCATTTCATAAGTGCCTGATGAGAATCAACAGACAAGCGATATGAACAAAAGCTCTGTAAATGGTAATAGACCGATCCCATCGGATCGCAACTCGACGATAATTTCCAATCCAAGCAATGGTTCGTTCAACCTTCCAGCGATTGCGATAACGTCTTAGCTTTCGCCCATCTTGCGCAGGTGGACTTTTTCGATTCTTTTTATGTGGGGCAATCAGTTCAATATGTTTGCTCGCCAAATTGTCTCGTAACTTTTGGCTGTCATAGGCACGATCGGCAATCAGTCTCTTTGGTCTTTTTTTTACACACATGGCATCAAGTGTGTCATCCACTAAAGTGACTTCCGCTGGTGTGGCCGAACAAAGGTAGCTTCCGAGAGGAAGACCCGAGCCGTCTGCCAATACCATAAGCTTTGTGCCTTTACCACGCTTGGTTTTGCCGACTTCTGAGCCCCTTTTTTTGCAGGAAAGAAGCTGCCATCAATAAAGGCTTCTTCCCAATCGACAAGACCTCTTTTATCCAGAAGAGAGATGAATTTACGCCAAATTTTGAGCCAAGTCTCATCCTCTTCCCACATCTTTAAGCGACGCCAGCAAGTTGATGCACTGGGATATTCTTTGGGTAGGTCTTGCCAACGTGCACCAGAGTGAAGAATCCAGAGAATCCCTTCAAGGACCTCACGATTATCTCGCCAGGGACGTCCTCGGCTCGTAAGCTTTGGTAATAGTGGCGCAATTATTGACCATTGATCATCGGATAAGAATGTTTTTCGACTCATAGTGACACCTCCTATGAATCGAAATTTAACAATTTTCTTGTCGCTTTACCTTATGAAATGACTTTTAATACACCTTGGTGGTTTTTGCCAATGATGGTGTCAATTTCCCAATCTCCAAAA
>JAYODI010000076.1:0-8837 GCA_038279365.1 Candidatus Latescibacterota bacterium
ATATACTTCTACTTCAATCGTTTTATCACGCCCCGTTTCAAGAACCGTTACATTTTGATTCAAAGAAGCCACATCCAAATCTAAAAAAATCCTGTCTGAAGCCGCTACCCGAGCATTTAGGTCTACAGTTACGCTCCCCTTAGGATCATTGCTCTCAAATATCAATTGTGCTTCAAATGTACCTATCTTTTGGGGCATCATAACAACGTTGAGCAATTTATTGCCTCCTGGTGGCAAAATCAATCCCTCTGCGGGTAGCGAATCCAGCGTTATTTGACTATCTGTAGCAGAAACAGACACACTTAACTCTGCTCGCCCCCGATTTTCTATGAGTATTTGCTTCTTGTAGAGAGAATCTGGCACAACCGTTCCAAAATTAAGGGATGTATGAGATATTGACAATTCAGGAAACGCCACCCTATTGCCCTGTGAAAGATTATTGGTTTCATTGTCCTCCACAACAAACCCCCCGGCATCTACAATAGCCACCCAATGATAATCACTTGCCAAAGTCGCAAATGAAAAGGACGGTACTTTAAAGGACACCGTAATGTTTAAAATGGAATCGGGTGCCACTGGTGCCGGAACAACCGCTCTACCAACAGCAATGCTATCTGCTCCGCCCACCAACATAACAGAAATATCAAATGCATTTCTAATCGTATCCAACCCAGTATTTTGCACGGTCAATTGAATGACATGAGAACCATTTTTTGAAATCACATCAGGTCCAAGCGGGGCCTTGACAATGGTCAAATCGGGTCGAATAGCACCCACGATGAGTGCGGCCGCCACTTCGGGCAATCCACCAGCATTTGCTCGCAACTGAATCAAACCGGGTTCCGTTCCCGCTTGGACAACAAAAACAGCTTCTCCTTTTTTAACTGATTTTGTTCCCCCACCATCGGTTGCAGAACCGCTTACGCCCAAGGCCACCAATGTACTGTTGTCTTGTTGGCGCAAATTGCCGTTGGCATCTAACAATTGCAATTTTATTTCTCGCGTTGAAATGCCATTGGCCAACAAAGGTACTGAGTCATAGACCAACTTCAATGTTGTTGCTTCTCCTGCCACAGTTTGAAAAGAATCAACAACTCCCAACAAGGCTTCTGCGGACACTTGCAAATAAACAGTTCCAGTCTTTGTTTTTGAAACCACTTCGAATTGGACTTCACCATTTTTTACAATTTGAGCCCCTCCACCAGTGGCAGCCCCCTGCACAAGCAAGGATACACGCGTGCTCACATCATCTAATCGAGGGTTGTTATTTTCATCCAAAACACGCACTGCTATTTGTTGCGATGAAACACCATCGGCTATCAATGTTGGGCCAAGCTTAAAGATCCCCAAATGATGTGCAACACCTGCTCCTGCCGTTAGAACATCAGAAAAGGCAGGTAACAAATCGCTTCCACCAACTGCATCATCTGCCTGAATGACAAAAGTCTCAAGGCCAGAAGTAGCTGTATAGCTTACCGATGAAAAGTTTGCAACACCATCTACCAAAACAAGCGTACCATTTGCAAGCACCCCTCCCCCATTACTTGTTAACACAATCTGTTCTTCAAAGTCTGAATCGACAACGCCAAGACTATCAACAGCCACAACCACAGGTTGCGTCAAAAAATTATGCCCACTAATAATGCCACTGGGCATAATTTTGAAACGCAATTGCGTAGCCGTAACTTCGGTTGTAAATGGCGATGAAACAATTTGCGCCAATTTACCTTCAAGGCCATTGCTTGTATCATTTGCAATCAGCCTGACAGACTCTTTATCGTGACCTGCCACGTAAACCACATCGGCAAATGTCGCAACCCCCCCTATGGCTTGAACGGATGCATTTTGCAAGACACCATCCCCATCACTTGTAAGCGATATCACATCTTGAAAATCGATATCCAAAACACCTTGCACATGAGCTGTTACAACTGGCTGGACCGAAAGTTTCTTGCCATTATCAGCACCTTGAGGTTGTGTCTGAAACATCAACGCCGTGGCCACCACATCACACTCAAACGTATCACTTCTTGCCAAAGCCAAATCTAATCCACCAACGGCATCATTGGCCACCAAAACCACTTTTTGATGATCTTGTGTTGCCGTAAATGTAAGTGTTGTTGTTTTTCCAACACCGTTTGCCATTAAAACCACAATATTTGTCAACGTGCCCGATGATTGAGTGGTCAAATTTACATTTTCAGAAAAACTGAGATCAACAACACCCAAACTATCAACGGCCATTAATTCGGGTTGCACCAACAACGGCTTGCCACTTAATGAACCACCAGGTTGAACAGAAAAAACCAAACGCGTGGCAATAACATCACTGGTCAAATTCTGACTCTGTACGGGTAACAATTCAAGCCCACCCACCTGATCATCAGCTGTTAACACAAAGGTTGTCTCATCGGATGTGGCCAGATGCTTAAGCCCAACAAAGGTTGCAATGCCATTTTGCATCGTTGCATTTGCATTTTGTAGCGTACCTATCGATGTGGTAATGCTTACATTTTCAGCAACGCCTTGGTCTACAATCCCCAAGCTATCAACAGCCGCAACAACGGGCTGAACAGCAAATGGCACCCCATTCACAACCCCAGATGGTTGTGTTAAAAAAACCAAACGCGTAGCAACAACATCGCACATCAGTATATTGCTTGTGGTGGGAGGCAAATCCCCTTCCTCACCGCCGGGTTCATCATCCACCGTTATCGAAAAGCTCTCTTGGTCTGAACGGGCCTCATATATCAAATTGGAAAACACAGCACGCCCACTATCTGCAACAACCGAGTGCCCCACCAAACCACCCGGACCATTTACTGTAAGGGTCAAGGTTTCTGAAAAAGATCGGTCAATTTGCCCCAAACTGTCTCGAGCCTCTACAATGGGATGCACCAAAAATGGTTTCCCACTCACAACACCCGCAGGTTGCAATGCAAAAACAAGTTGTCTGGCAATGACCCGTGTAGACAATATCTGACTAAACACACTCGCTACACTATCGGCAGAAGCCCTGATCCGAAAAGGTTGTGGCTCACTTGCCGTTTGATAAATAACCTGCGTAAAGGTTGCAATTCCAGAAACGGCAGGCCGTGAAGCATTGAGCAATGAACCCATTCCTTCTACGGACAATGATACCAAATTTGTAAAATCAATATCAATCAAATCATGGGCATCAACAGCAACCACAACAGGCTGAACCGATAACAATTGGCCACTTACCGATCCAGAAGGCTCAACCAAATAAATTAATTTGGTTGCAATGACATCTGCTACCAAACTATTTGCGGTGACAACAGGCAAATCCCCTTCACCCCCACCAGATGCGTCATTGGCACTTAGCGTAAATGTTTGACGGTCTAATGTGGCCGAATAAATTAAATTGCTAAAAGTGGCCACACCATCAACTGCTTGTATGGTATTATTTGTTAATGACCCTACATTTGATGACAAAGTAACCAGATCTATAAATCCCGTATCAACACGCCCACTATCATCCAATGCCGTTACTACGGGCTGCGCGGTGAGGGGTTGTCCACTAATAACCCCCGAAGGTTGGGTCGAAAACACCATTTGCGTAGCCAATACATCACTTGTTATGCTTTGCGATTGCACAGCATTCAAATTCCCCTCTACGCCTCCTAACACATCATCTGCCGTGAGCACAAATGTTTCGCCATCTACCAAGGCGGTATAAATGACATTGGTAAATGTAGCAACCCCATTTATGGCTTCTACGCTGCCATAATGCAACTTCCCGGCACTGCTGATGCTTAACGTAACAACATCACCAAATTGCGCATCAACTTGGCCACTGTCGTTTAAGGCCGTTACCACCGGCTGTGTATTTAGCAATTGGCCACTTATAGACCCCGAGGGTTGGGTGCTAAATACCAAACGGGTGGCCAATATATCGCTTGCCGTCGTATTGGAAGTAACAAGAGGCAAGTCACTTCCGACCCCATCTTCGTCATTGGCATTTAGGGTTATAGATTCACCGTCTAAAGAAGCCACATAGATCACATTTGTAAAAGTGGCCACACCATTGACCGCCTGAATTGAGTTGTTATACAAACGGCCACTCCCTTGTCCCAATAACAATGTTACATTTTCAGCAAAACTGGTATCCACTTGCCCTTGATCGTCTAGAGCCATCAAGATGGGTTGCGTGCCCAACGGCAACCCACTGATCACACCAGCAGGTTGCGTCGAAAATACCAAACGCGTGGCCAACACATTTGTGGTTAACAATGAAGATTGCACAGCACCAAGGTCGCCTTCTGTGCCACCGATCGCATCATCAGCAGTTATGGTAAACGTTTCACCATCTGCTGTGGCAACATAGGTCACATTGGAAAAGTTTGCGACACCATTTACGGCTTGCACGCTCGCATTGCTAAGAGAACCAGGGCCATCTTCGGTTAAGGTGACCATATCGACAAAGTCTGTATCAATCATCCCCAAACTGTCTTGGGCCACAACAACAGGCTGTGTAACAAATGCCATCCCACTTGATATACCTGCAGGTTGGGTTGCAAACACCAAACGCGTGGCCAACACATTGCTCAAAATGTCACCCGTAGATACCACGGGTAAATTACTTCCCACGCCATCTTCATCATTTGCAGTAACAACAAAGGTCTCGCGGTCTGAATGAGCCACATAAACAACTTGGGTAAATGTGGCCACACCATTTATGGCCCCAACACTGCCATTGCTTAAAGTACCACCACCTTGAGAAAGTCCCAAAGTAACCAACTCAGCAAAGTCCCTATCCACCCGTCCGCTGTCATCTAACGCCGTTACCACTGGCTGTACAACCAAAGGTTTACCACTTACAGAACCCGATGGCGGTGCGGTAAAGACCAAACGCGTGGCCAACACATTGCTCGTTATCGCATTGGCTTGTACACTTCCCAAATCTCCGCCAGCGCCCGTAGGCTCATCATCACCCACAAGTGTAAAGGCTTCACCATCCACACTCGCGGTATAGGTCAAGTTTGAAAACGTGGCCACACCATTCACTGCTTGTACACTTGCCTGTGTTAATGATCCGGCACTGCTTTCACTTAATGTCACAATATCCGAAAAATCTATATCAACCATGCCCAAACCATCTTGGGCAACCAAAACAGGCTGAGTGGTCAGTGCCTGACCACTGACAGACCCAGAAGGTTGCGTGCTAAAAAGCAACTGGGTTGCAACCACATCGCTGATAAACGCATTGGCCAATACGCTGGGTAAATTGGTACCAATGCCATCTTCATCATTGGCGCCCACAACAACCGACTCTTTATCTGCCGATGCAACATATGTCACATTTGTAAACGTGGCCACACCATTTATTGCGGCAACCACAAAATTGACCAATTGCCCCCCACCCTGAGACAAGGACAGTGTGATGGCTTCGGAAAAATCGCGATCAATATAGCCAGCGTCATTGAGAGCGGCCACCACAGGTTGGGCAGTTAAAACTTGGCCACTGACAGACCCTTGAGGTTGGTTTGTAAATACCAGGCGAGTGGCAACAACATCCACCAAAACCCGATTGCCGTCACTGGCAGTTAGTGTCTGCCCAAAACCACCCAACGACGTTGTGACCCCACCTGCCTGAAACCCAACACGAAATGCATGTCGATCAACCGCTTGTGTACTCAAAATAGCACTTACAAGATAAAAACGCTCACTTTCAGCAACGGGTGTAACGGGTGTCGATGGCGTTAAAGTCGCCACACTGCCAATGGGCACAGATCCCAATGATGCTATTTGCACATCTCCGCCATCCAAAACGGCATCGACACTTTCATACAAACGCAAAGCAACAAAATCATTTCCGGTTAAACCCGTTGGAACTGACATATCAGATAAAGTGACCTGTACTTGCGACAAAGTTGATGTACCGTCGCCTTTCAAGCCAATGCTCCAAACGACGGTCTCATCACCAGGTTGCGCCGAAACAAGCCCAGATATCCCATTTACGGGCGTGGAAACGTGAAGGGGTGCTGCAATTTTACGAATGCGCCTGTTATTGGTATCGGCTATCCAAATAGCCCCACTGCCATTCCCCCACACCCCACTTGGCCGATTGAGGTTTGCACTTGTGGCCCCGCCACCATCACCACCATAGGTAGGTGTGCCATTACCCGCAATGGTTGAAATCACGCCCGATGGATCAACCCGACGGATTCGATGGTTGTCTCTGTCGGCTATCAAAATATGGCCACTTGCATCCACATAAACACCAGAAGGAAAAGCCAAGTTTGCACTCGTGGCCTGCCCACCATCACCCGAAAAACCAAATGCCCCATTGCCAGCAACCGTAGTAATTACACCCAATGTGTCCACTTTTCTTATTTTATAATTAAAACGATCGGCAATAAACACTTCTCCCACGGAGCTCACAAAAACCCCCGCAGGAAAAGCCAAATTTGCACTCGTGGCCTGCCCACCATCACCCGATGAACCAAACGCCCCGTTGCCAGCAACCGTAGTAATTACACCCAATGTGTCCACTTTGCGAATCCGGTGATTCTCTCTGTCGGCAAAAAAAACATTGCCTATGGCATCTACAAAAACACCCGTGGGGAAATTTAACCGTGCGGAAGTTGCCAAACCACCATCTCCAGAAAAACCAGCATTGCCATCACCAGCAATGGTTGTGATAACCCCCGACGCATCTACTTTGCGAATACGTTGATTATTGGTGTCAGCGATGTATAAATTATTTTGGGCATCTACAAAAACGCCTGTTGGATCGGCCAAACTGGCACTGGTAGCTCCCCCACCATCACCGGCAAATCCAAAACTGCCATTGCCCGCAACAGTCGTAATGGTACCTGCAGTATCTATCTTGCGAATGCGACGATTGTTGGTATCTGCCACAAACATATTGCCAACACTATCGACAAATACCCCCACGGGGTCAGCAAGGCTGGCATTTGTGGCTACCCCACCATCACCAGCAAACCCAAAACTACCATCACCTGCAACACTGCCAATTTGTTGCCCCCACAAAGGACCAACCATCCACATACATAACAAGAGACCGGAAACCCACTTTAGGATTCCCGGCTTTTTCAGAAAACATTTCTGCATTGTAAGATCACATTCTCAGTTAAAATGCGTATTTAAAAAATACTATCGAATACAACGTTGGCCAAAAACTTGGGTAAATAATAAAAAATCAGACAAATTAACAACCCCATCTGCATTGCCATCAAATCGCTGAAAGGGGGTCTTAGGTGCCGGTAAATTGGCAAGTTCACTGGCCCATCCTGGATCGGAAACAGAATGGTCAAATGCGCCAATAAAAGTAATGAAATCATTAATTTCTACAACCGAATCACCGTGAATATCGGCCCAACAAGCAAGACCAAATTGTATGGCGGCCTCAGCCATTACTTCTATGGATACGTTTGATGAATCGGCCATTTGATATTGAAATTGTTGGATGCCAACCCCAGCAACGTCTCCTGGACGAAATGACGAAAGCGTGCGAAAACGCAATTGGCCAAGCAAGCCCGTACCTTCTGAAAAACCATCATTCGCAGCAACATTCAAATGAAGCACCCCAGGTGAAACAACCTGTGCTTGGAAAGTGGTCGCGCCAGCAAACAAACCTTGGGGTATCCAACTGCTATCTGCAAACGCCAACTTCAATGAATCGTAATGCACCACAATGGTTCCTTGTGTTAAACTTGGCACATCGGTCATGACAAGAGACAAGGGCACCGATTCTTGTGCAAATGCCTGATAGAGGTTTTTTTCTTGATTGCCATCGGCAAAGTCAAAATCTATAAACACACGACCTGCTACTGGCACCTCTCCCTTTCCAGTAACCGCCACACTTCCCCCACCTTCTGGATCATTGCTATTTATTTTTAAGACAGATGACATATCTCCCGCAGATGTGGGTGTGTATGTTACAGTAACCATCCAAGGTGCCCCAGGTGGTAAATCGACAACCGATTGCGGTTTAACAGTAATACTTGGGTCAGAAGTTTCGATATCAAAAGACAAGCGCGCCGTTCCACCATTTAAAACTTCAAACGTTAATGACTCCGAAGTGCCAACCCGCACCACACCAAAGTTGAGAGCCGCAGGTTCAACGGTCATCACTGGAAAACTAACGGGATTTCCTGGGCGAATATTATTGGTTGCATCAGATTCATCTTGTAACCCAACCACAGCCACACGTGCAATCCACCGATAAGTCGCCACTGGCACTTCCAGTGGCACGCTCACAGACACCAAAACCGTTTGCTCGGCACCTGCAGGGAAACTTTCGGACAACTTTCTCCCCCCCGCCAATATATCAACTGCCATATCCAATCTTTCATCTTCACTTAAATATATTTCTACCTGAAAGCCCAATGTTGCCGGTCCTGTTCCCACATTTCTGACAGGCACAGAAACCTGATACACACCACCTCGCGCCACCAGAGAGGGCGTAATAATTTCATCAAAAATAGTCATGTCGGGTGGAAAGTTAACAACAGATACGGCCACACCAACCCGATCATTATTTGTTTCATCCGATTCATTAAGTGCACGATTGGCATCTAAGCGGGCCCACCAACGATAGGACCCCAGAGCCTGCTCGGAGGCAACCACAATAGGAATGGCCACATCAATGGTTTGACCTGCCAATATGGCTTGTTCAATACGCAAAGCCCCCACCTGCACATCACTGCTATCGGCAACACCATCCACACTCAAAAAAACAAACACATCAAAAGCACCACTGACATCACCCACGCCCTGATTGCGAATTTGAACCATCACCGTGTCAACAACCCCTCGAAACACCCTTTCCTTGCCAGCCGGATCGGTTA
>JAYODI010000076.1:8847-28023 GCA_038279365.1 Candidatus Latescibacterota bacterium
TCAAATCAGGTGGCGACGGCACAACATCAACTGGCACACTGGCAAATACAGTATTATTTGTTTCATTGGTTTCTGTTTCAATGTTACTTGCATCTGCTATAGCCACCAGACGATAGGTACCAATGGCTTGTTGCGACGGAATGGTCATTGAAAAAGCAACAGCCTTTCGATCACCAGAGTTCAAAATATCCGTAACAGTGGTATTGCCAACGCGCACGTCATCTGCATTGCCAATCGAATCATCAACACTAAGCCATAACGAAACCTGAAAAGCACCCGTTGTTACACCGTCACCTTGATTAACCACATCTAAACGAACATCATACACATGACTGCGTTCGACAGGTGTACTGGCAACCACATTTTCGACAACAAGATCAGGAGGAGATGGCACCACTGATACCGCCAAACCAATAAGCGCATTATTTGTCTCATTTAACTCAGACACAAAACCCACTTCATCAACAACTGCAATCCATTGATACGAACGATAAGCTTGTAATGCAGGAATGGTCACCTGCACCGTGACAGCCCGTGTCGAATCGACGCCCAATACACCACTAATGGCCGCATCACCCACCCGAATGTCATCTCCATTGCCCACTATCAGATCTTCACTTAAAAAAATAACCACATCAAAATCACTGGTATTGGTACCCGTTCCTTGATTTTTAATTTGTGTCGTTACAGCATACGTTCCCCTGCGATAAACACCATTTGGCCCAGAAGGGGGTGCCGAAACAATCAAATCGGCCAACTTTTCAACCACCACCGTCGCATTGCCAACCCGCAAATTATTTGTCTCTTGCGACTCGCCCTCAACATTGGCAACATCAATCACGGCCAACCATTGAAAATTTCCAAGTGTATGGCTTGAGGGAATGACCACTGAAAGTTGCACCGTACGCGATGTATTTTCAAAGACCTTGTCGCTCACAGTTGTGCGCCCCACTTCCACATCGGAACTGTCTCTGATGCTGTCTGCACTTAAAAATATGGCAATCTCAAAGGCATTTTGTGTGGGACCCGCCCCTTGATTTTTAAAATCGAGGGCAAGCGTATAATTGCCATTTAAATTGACTTCGGCGGGTCCTGTAGGCCCAGACGTAAGCACCAAATCGGCTGGTGGCGCAACAACCTGTACATCGTTTCCCACACCTACATTGTTGTTTTCATTTGACTCTGCAATTAAATTGGCCCCATCTACCTTCGCCAACCACTTATACCCACCCAATGTCAGCAAGGAAGGGACACGCACAGGTATTTTTACCGATACAGAATCACCCGGAATCAATACAGAAGCAATTGCAACATCGCCCACTGCACGATCCCCCACATCCAAAAGTGTATCCGCACTGAGATAAACCGTGACATCAAACTGCGTTTTTACGGTGTCAGCACCCGTATTGTGCAAAGTTACAGATACAGTATCATTTTGGGATCGAATGACTTGCAAGGATCCCAAAGGACCTTGAGACAGGGTCAAATCGGGTTGTGTTTGACCATAGGCCCAATTTGGAAAACCGATACAAACCAATATCGTAATACCAACAACCACCCAAAACCGTTTTGGCATAGTACCCTCAACACAGCAAAACACCACCAAACACAACAATATGGTGTGCAGATCGTCATTATAAATAAATACCGAACGAAAATGAAAGTGAGCGTGACATGACCTATCCAAACGCCATGCGCCAATCGAAGGGGTACGACGGTGCAAAGCAGTGAGAACGGGGCGTTCTCCTAGATCAAATACGCCTGATAATGATTAAGATAAGCCTTTGTTTTTTTTAAGTCAAGCTGTACCCTATAACCCATAAGCCCAAGTTGACATTCGTAAGCCCCACACCTATATTTCTTTTGCTAAAATTTGCCCCATCCGTCTTCAACCTGAAAAAAACATGCCGTTATTAACCCTATCGCTCCAAGACAGATCTCGCTTTATATGGGTGACATTGGCCTTTATGTGTGTCACGTCAGCGGCATTGGTTGCACGTACCACTGCAGACACGCTCTTTTTGTCTCAATTTGGTTATGAACATCTGTCTTATATGTACTTGGGCACAGCAGTTGTCGTCAGCACAGTTGCCTTTATTTATAGTTCTTTGATTGGTCGCCTGTCTGTTGTGCGCCTAATTGGATTGAGCATCGGATTTTTGATGCTGATTTTGATCCTGCTGCGCATCGGACTCACTTCTTCTTGGAAGGGTGTTTACATCATTGCCTATTTTGCGGGTGACCTCATCGTCCATGTGCCCATCATGCTATTTTGGAGCTTTGCTGTCCTCTTATTTGATCCGCGTCAGGCCAAACGGCTCTTTGGTTTTATCGGTGCTGGTGGAACGCTTGGATGCATTTTAATTGGCATCGTTATCAAACCCATTGCCTCCGCTTTTGGTACCCCCACATTAATTATACTGATTTTCGGTTTGCTTACCTGTTTTCTGCTCATTACCTTGCGCTTATCGCAAACAGAAGCACAACGATTTACCCTCCCAAAGCAGCCTCGCCTCCCCCAATCTCAACTTCAACAATATTCCCGACACATCAAAACGCCTCAAATCAGATATCTCATTGGACTTGTATTTATTGCCAATATTGCTTTAGCACTTATTGACTACCAATTTAAAGCCGGAGCACGTCAACATTATACCGTACATGAACTGGCTGGATTTTTTGGTAATTTTTACGCATACACCAGCATTGTAGCACTCTTTATACAGCTTTTTCTGGTACACCAAATCCTCAACAAAGGGGGCATCAAGTTGGGGTTATGCCTTTTGCCCATAGGAATCTTGGTGGGCAGTATCGGCACGCTGATAACCGCCCAATTCTCATGGATATTGGGCACAAAAGCCATTGTTCAGGTTTTTTTATTCACCATTGACATTGCCGCACTCCAAATGCTATACATGGGCATACCTATCGCTTCGCGCAATCAAGCACGAGCATTTGCCGACGGCATTACCAAACCCATAGCAATAGCAACTGCCGGCATTGGTCTTATTGGTCTTGCCCAACTTCTTCCATTGCATCTATTGGCAATAGGTGGCACCATCTTATCCATTTTATGGCTCTTGTTGGTCCATACCAACAGCAAAGCTTATGTCTCTGCACTCATAGACTCCTTGGGGACCAAACAGTTTGATCTCACACAGGAAACCGCTCAGTTTCAAGACATTACAGTGGCCTCATATGTAAGAGAAGCCTTGCAAACCTCTCCCGATGGAGACATCATCTATTTACTTAATATGACGCAGGACATACCTCAAATTGACTGGACAGAAGAATATCGACACCTAATTAACAAAGAGTCACCAGAAATAAAAATATTGGCCATTCGGCATTTAAAAGAAAAAGGCAACCAAACAGATGCCAATACACTCATACCACTATTAGAACATACAAATTCCAAAGTGCGCAGTGAAGCCATTCGGGCCCTATCCACATTAGGATCTCCAGATATCATCTCAAACCTTACGCCCTATCTGCATGATCCAGATCTTCGCGTTCAAGCTGCGACCATTGCAAGTTTGGTCAATGCTGGTGACCTGGATCAACTGATCGATGCGGGCATTGCATTGAGGCAACTTTTAAACGCCGATAAAACATCTCACAGAGTTGCAGCAGCACATGCCTTGGCCGATATTAAAGATTCTGTTTTGCACCGAGCTTATATCGGCTTATTACAAGATCCAAAACCAGAGGTTCAGCAAGCGGCTTTGACATCTTGCCGTGCCCATCCCGACCCTAAATTGTTACCTATTTTAATTCCATTATTGTCAAATCCAGAAATTGGCCTAACCGTTGCCGATGTCTTGGCTGGTTTTGGTCACTCCGTACGCGATAAACTCGTGCCTCTACTCATTCCCCAAAACAATGAACCTGCATTTTCGGGGGTTCATCTCATCCCACAAATATTGGTTGCCATAGGTGACACTTCGATACTGCCAGTTTTATATCAAGCATCAGATACACCAAACCACCTCTTGCGCCACAACGCCTTACAAGCTTATGCGAGCCTGCTCAAAAAATTATCCACACATAAGCCCTACCTTTCAGAAATCTACGCGCAAATTCAAAAAGAAATGTCATTGGCCCAACACCGCAAAAAACAAATAATAAGCTTGGCCTTAACACCACAAACACAGTTGTTGCGTGACGCGTTCGAGAATATTCAAATGCTCCATCTCAAAAACGCCTTTGCACTCATAGATGCGCTCTTGCCCACAATGAACATATTGACCATTCGAGATACATTATTGCGAAACGACAAAACTCAGAATAATGCCCTTGAAATTTTGGACAATGTATTACCCAAACAATGTAAGCAAGAAGTCATAGTTTTTTTTGAATCAGGCAATCAAAAACCAACCCAAACTGATCCCATAGCTTTTGACCAAATATTGTCAAAAGAAGAAGATATTTGGGTTATTTGTGGTGCGCTCATGGCCATTGCATCCTTAAAAACCCCAATAGATGAATATTTACTCCTATCCAATCTAACACATCCCCATCCTGTCGTTAGAGAGACAACACTTTATACATTGCGCGAACAAAATAAGTTACACATATTTGACAATCAATATCACACACTCTTAGAAGACCCTGACGAAAGCGTGAAAATGTTGGCCCATCAATATTTAAAAAAATAGAAATTGCCCTTTTAAATCTGCCAACAAATAAACCCGAATGATCTTATTATGATACTTGTACAAAAAATACTTTTTCTAAAAAATGTGCCCCTCTTTTCAAGTATGCCTCCAAGTGACTTAAGCCACTTGGCAAAGATCGCGGAAGAAATCATCTATCAAACAGGTGAAACAATTATCACACAAGGCGAACATGGAGAACGTCTGTATCTCATTGTTCATGGTACCGTATCGGTGCTACAAAATGGTTCGCCCGTTGCCACACTGTCCGACACACATTTTTTTGGCGAGATGAGCATTTTAGATGGTGAACCTCGTTCGGCATCGGTAAAAGCCACATCAGACTGCCTTCTTTTAAGTATCAGCAAAGACGATTTTTATACGATATTAAGCCGTTACCCCAAAGTATCTTTACATATTATTCGCACACTGACCCAACGCCTACGCCAAACCAACCAAACCGAACCATCCAAACAGGAATAGTCCGTTATGACAGGCACGCTTACCAAATATATCAGATTGATTTTTTTGGCAGCCTTACTGTTTGTGCCAACAAACTCCATATTGGCGCAATCAACATATTCCACACCTTCAATAATATGGACATCACCTTATCGATCTCTTACCAAAAACCAAGAGCTAATCGATACCTTCATAGCCAAAATCACTGTTTACTTTAATTACTACGAAATCACCCCCGTACCAAGCAATGCCCGCTTGATTCAAATCCAAGGCATGGCCCAACAGCGCTATTTAATAAAAAAGGAACCCAATGGTGCCACTCGAAACATTGAACTTGGGCTTATGGCATTTCCAGAAGGTGGGTTTGAAATATACCTTTATGGACAAGAATTTTATGCCGATGGTTCATCACAACACAACCCCGACCTGGCTCAAATCCAAAGCATATTCACACAAATAGAACAAGAAATAAAAACACAACAAGATAACCCTGGTGTAGATGCTTTAGATTATCAGATTTATCACCTTAGTTATGTGCAAAGCGACCGTGCTATAGCCCTACTCAAATCATTGGGATTTACAACTGTTGAATACACTCAGGTATTGGGCGAAACACCTTTTGATAAAATTTACACACCCTATCAAAATGGCCAGTGGAAGTTGCCCGTTATCATTAAACTCATCGATGCCAATAAAACAAGCTTAATGGACGCTCCCCCCACAGTCCAATACCAACAACAACAACAGCGCTCACAATATTCTGCCGTACCAGATATTGGTGGTACCTATTTGCACAACACCACAGCGGGAGAACCCCAACAACGCTTGCTGATTGCATATAATAAAAACCAGCCCGAAGTTGCAGAGCGCCTGCTTACACTCTTGAGAGATAAAATAGACAGACCTGCTCGCCAAATTGTTATAGAAGCCTTGGTCATAGAAGTAAACACAGATAAAATTCAAGAATTGGGCATAGATTTACGGGCCGCAGACAGTGACTATGATGTGTCTTTTGAGCAGGATCAAAACGGCAACGATCTGCCCTTTTCTTTTTCGTTTAACAGAAATGCCTTTAGTAATATTTTGTTTTTCCGTAGCAAACTAAGTGCACTGGTCACTGCTGGTGACGCCGAAATATTATCCAGCCCATCCGTATTGGTTTTGGACGGGAGACAAGCAAGAATTCAAGTGGGCCAGCAAGTCCCGGTGGTCAAATCTACATCTACAAATGCCGGTATCATCTCATCAGTTGAATATTTCCCTGTTGGCATTGTCTTAAACCTTCGCCCACGTCTTAGCGAAGATGGTACAGAAGTCACCATGCAAGTTGAAACCATTGTCAGTGCCGTAAGCCAAACCGCAGGTGCACAAACTGAATTCTTTGTGGCCCCTACCGTCGACAACCGACAAGTTCAAACCTTTGTGCGGGTTGCAGATAACACACCCTTTATTATTGGAGGACTCATATCAAAAGATGTCCGTCAAAAAACAAGCAGTGTCCCCATATTGTCAGATATCCCCATTTTAGGTAATGCTTTTAAACGGAAAAATTCGGACAATGTCAAAAAGGAAGTCATTGTGGTTCTCACACCACATGTGATGCCACTGGACGAAGACAACTTTAGTTATGTCATTCCCAAAGACTCTGACATATTTAACTCATTTGACAACATTCTCTTTCGCAATGCCTATCGCATTCGAGATGACGACGTCTTTGATCTCAAATTTATTTATGAGAGCAACTTTTTTCAAAAGTTGCTTACCGAAGTCAACTTGCAAGTGGACATGAACCCCCTATTGCATACCCAAGAACCTTATGCCCAACTTTTAGATGGTGCCGTTCCAGGCGAAGAAATTCTTGTTCGCAGAATGATTTGGGAACTGGCTCACAAAACGGGCTTTTCCAACCACATAGATGACGCTCGAATTATTGTTTTTGAAGACAAACCTGACGCGCCAGATAGCAGTGGATTTAGAACAGCCTTTACGCACCAGTTGTTGGCACAACGCCAACAAAATGGACACAACACGCTCGAACTGACATTTGATGCCCGCTTTAATGGCTCAGAGGAACATCCGTTTGCCCAACCCAAGGCATCTATTGGCTACCTAGACATTCAAAGTCCTACAGACTATGTAACGCGTTTGATGGTGGGTAATCAACGCAGCCCAGATGGCACGCCAAACAAATGGACGGTATTGCTTTCCGATACAAATCCTCCAGGTGTTCGCAGAGCTACCACGATGGAAGTACTGAAAGGGGTGTTGGTATTAAAACGTATTTTGGCACTTAATAAAACACTTCCATTAACGGTTAAAGAATTTCGTGTGGGGCGTCAACTGATCTTCCCTACAGAGCAAGACTTGGAACAGCGCTATCATATTTTAGACAGAGATGCCGCTCGTTATTTCTTTGAAGTGATTCAATATTACCCAGAATTTGAAAAATCATTTAACATTGAAACTCGGAAAATTTTGGAACAACTTCAAAAATAAAAGAAATCTACCAAATTTAAAAAGCCCTTGGGAAGTAATCCCAAGGGCTTTTTAAGTTGTCATTGCGATGTCTTTTTACCCCAACAAATTTAAAACCTGTTGTCGATTTACATTTTGCTGGGATAATACCGAAATACTGGCTTGTGTTTGTATCCGTTGACTGGCCAACAAACTGGTTTCTAAAGCCACATCAGCATCTCGAATAACCGACTCTGAAGCCTGCAAATTTTCCAGGGCCTGTTCATTGGATCGAATGGCAAACCCCATTCTGCTTTGTAGCACACCCATATCACTGCGCTGAACAGATACTTGAGCAATGGCATTGTCAATTGCAGACAGTGTTTGTTGGGCCCCTACTTGTGTGTCAACAGATCGCCCATTCAACCCCATCTCTGGCCCGCTTGCCCTTAAAATATCAAGTTCAATTTGGTTGCCTTCACCAGGATTGGGACCAATTTGAAAAGAATGGGATCCACCAGATGCGGTTTGAGCCAAGCGATCCATCTCAGATGTTAATTGGGCAAATTCCGTTTGAATACTTGCCCGATTGGCATCCGTTATGCCAGAGCTTACCGCTTGTACTGACAGCTCACGCAACCGATCCAAAATAGAATGGGTTTGTGCCAAGGAACCCTCTGAAACTTGCGTTTGGTTGATTGCAAGTTCTGAATTCCGAATTGCTTGGACAAAACCAGATATATTGGCCCGCATGCCTTCACTTTGAACCAAACCTGCTGCCTGATCGGAAGCCTGATTGATTTGTAACCCCGAAGCCAGCTTTGAAATACGAGCAGACAATGCCCGATTGTTCACTTTTAATGACTTTTGCAATCCAATATCGGAAGCATCCATACGAATTCGAAGCGACATAAAACCATCCCTTTAAAAAATACGATCTTCCAAAACCAGGACATTCTATATCTTTTTTAAAATCCCAAAACTTCCGATCTGTCATACACAAAGATAAGTATCCGTTTGAAAAAATCAACACCAATGGCATGTTTGGCCATATTTCATTTTGTCCTGTTTATTTTTCTCCAGGTTTTCGATATTTGGCCGCATAACTGTCCCCTTCTGCATCATAAGAAACACGCACTTCGCCATTGACTATGCCCAAGCGCGGAATACTCCGGTTACGTGCATCTCTTTCTGGGCCACGCATCAAAGAAAATTGCTCTTCTGTCATATCCTCTACCATATCCCCCCAGCGGTCTTTCGGATCGACAACGCCGCCCCCCCAGTTGGAATTTCGAGACTGATACTTGATCAAAACACCACGGCGAGGTATTGGATTTTTCCATGCCAAAGCACCGTGAGTACACCCACCATCCATAAAAAACAACACATCTCCCGCCTTCATAACGGGTTGTACCACCAACCCCATTGTCTCATCACAAGTACGGATGCCAGGTGGCATCGCATATTGGGTTTTGTGACTGCCTGGAACAGCAGCAAAACCACCCAAATCGGGCTCTACATCGCGCAATTGCCAAGTAATGGTTACCGTTTCTGCATAGCTGCGACCATTTTTAAAATAATATCCACGTGAAGGACTCATCGGTTCATTGCCATCGTGCAATGCATGGCCCGATGTTCCTTCTACGGCACAAAAAACCGTTGCACCTCCAGTTCGATACCCACTTCCTTTCATCCAATTAAGGCGCTGTACAACAGCAGGATGGGCAATCATTTTTCGAAAAGGTTCATTGTAAGGATCCGGCAAATCCAAAAGCCCAGACAACAATGGCCGTCCGGTTCCTGCCTGACTTTTTGATCCCCGTGCAAGTTCCGAACCGACAACCACCTTATCTTGAAACCGGTCTACAGCTTCATTTGCTTTTGCCAACCAATCTGCATCCATTACATTAGGTACAACCAAATATCCATTCAAATCCCAAAAGTAAAATTCTTTTTCATCAATACCTGAATTTGGGTTTTTGATATAAATGGAGGGGTGAATGACATCTGTGCTTTCCTCAACCCACGTTTTTTCACCATCCGTATTCAACATCGGCGGTGGATTGGAATCGGCAGAACCTGGCCTATTCAAAACAGCACCTTGCTCGGGCGGAGCATGTTTTGTCCATTCTGGTAAATAGGCTTCATCAGCACCCTTCCCTGGCCCATTAGATTGTATCGCTGCACGGCCTGCATACCAATACGTTAACAGCCTTTTGGGTTGTTTTGTCCATGGCAACATCCCTTGCAAAGTGGTTTCCGCCAACAAAAACAGATCGCCGGCCTTCAAAACTGGTTGTTTTACCAAACCCATATCATCTTTTAAGGTGATCAAATCAGTGGGGGTTTCCACATTGCTCTTATGACTGGCTTGCACAACATGGAGGCCCCCATCTCCGGCATTCACATCTTCTAAAACCCAAATGGCTTTCAATCCTTGGCAAGAACGTCGATTCTTTTGAATATAATATGCCCGTGCAGGATCTCTTGGTTCATCCCCACCAGACAAAACTGTTTTTATTTCGCCCTCACATCCACCCAATAACCGAGGCGCTTGGTCTAAGCGAAATCCATGTCCAATCAGTTGATTCAAATACCACACCAATTGTGGGTGCACCAACAAATTGCGAAACAACTCACGGTGTTCTTTTTCCCACCCCAACATGCCTTCCACCTTTCCCACCGCATCTAAGGCCTGATTGAGCGCTGTCACTTCTCCTTTATTTAAAACACCGGGAATATGTAAATAACCCGCAACATCGAATGCATAATTTTCTTCATTGCTCATTTCTTCTCGATCCATCACACGCTCCTTTTGTCACATCATTTTTTAGATGACCTTTTGTGCTTTAAAAGCCACTTGAAAAATTCGGGATCATCATACGTTTCTGTCCAAGAATCGTGACCAGCTTCAGGATAGACTGTAAACTTCACATCACCATCAAACTGCTTCATAAACTTCACCAAGCGATCAGATTCTTCTATTGGTACTGTGGAATCTTTGGCACCATGAAAAACCCATGTGGGTATTTTGGCTTGAGAAATCCGACGTGCCTGTTGGCGCGTGCCGCCACCACAGATGGGTGCGATAGCGGCAAAACGGTTTGGGTAGTCACCCGCCAAAGCCCAGGTGCCATACCCGCCCATACTTAAACCCGTTACATAAATACGATCTTCATCCACATGATGCTTTGCCACAATCTCATCAACCAATGCCATAAGTCCATCGGGCTTCCACCAACTTTCTTCAGGACATTGGGGAGACACCAAGATGAAAGGTAGTTTTTGACCTGCTTCAATCAATTTGGGCGGCCCATGTTTGGTCACCTTATCCAAATCGTTCCCTCGCTCCCCTGCGCCGTGTAAAAAAAGCACCAAAGGCATCTTCTGTTGAGCGCCATCACCTGGCAAATACAGCAAATAATTAAGGGCATATATTTGTGTGATCTTTTTGGTAAAGGATTCTGCTGTTTGTTGTCTCATATCGCCTCCACTATTTGTGATGTCTCAACAGATCTCAAGCACGATCGCCATTGGATCCAGGCATATCCAATGGCGATGCAATCACTTGTTAAAAGTAAAAAAAGCCATTGACGAAAATTGCAAATCACTCTATTCTTGCACGATGCAACATCATTTTTATTCATCTCCACTCACAACAGGACACAACAGATGAACAAACCTATTAAAATGGCAGTTATTGGTGTTGGCCGCATTGGTGTTTTTCACGCAAAGCACGTACAAGAACTCGCACGAGAAACTGGAAAATGCGAACTGGTTGCCGTTGTGGACACATATAGCGATACGGCCCAACGCGTAGCCAAACAGCTCCAAACAGATCAAGACACTCCCATCCAAGCCTTTAACTCTGTCTTAGACCTGGCCAAAGCAAACCTCATAGACGGTGCCTTAATTGCCTCTCGTACAGACGACCACGAACCCGATGCACGCACATTAATAGATGCAGGATGTCGTGTCTTACTCGAAAAACCCCTGACCCACTCACTCGAATCGGCACAAAAATTGGTCGCATATCTCAATGCCGACAAAACAAAAAGCCAGGCCCTGATGCAAGCTTTTATGCGGCGCTTTGATGCCCCATTGGTGAAGGCCAAAACACTGCTTGAACAAAATGCCATAGGCAACATCTTCAAAATCACTTCCATTCTTGAAGACCCTGCACCTCCTCCTGTGGGCTATAACAGTCCAGGGCTTTTGACAGATATGTCCGTTCACAACTGTGACGAAATCTTGTGGCTCTTAGATGGCCCATTGCCCGAATATGCTGCCGCCTTTGGATCTAATCTACACAACACCTTTGTGAGCCCCGTTGTGGAAGATTATGACGATGCCTTTTTGCAAATGTGGTTTCCCGGAAACTTAGTTGGACAAGTACAGGTGAGCAGAAACCATGTGGCCGGATATCGCAACGAATCTTGGATATTTGGCGACAAAGGGGTCATTCATGTGGGTAACTTTCAGGAAAACCCACTTCGCGTGACCGTAGAAGCCTATGGCCCATCGGGCGTTATTGCAAAAGAAACGTTCGCCCTTCGCGATTATGGCGATGATGTACCTGTGTTCATCAAACGCTTTGGCGAAGCCTATAAAAACGAACTCAATTACTTTCTCGACCAGTGTCTTGCAAACGCCCCCTTTAGCGTTACCCACGAAGATGGCCTTAACGCGATGCGGGTTGCCCTTGCAGGCACTGCGGCCATCAAACCAAAAGAAAATGCATTAAAAATCGAAAACTAAACCCATCTTAAAATGGCATGAAAAGGTGACGCCTCTTGTTAACAAGTCACATCTTTACCTTCATTGCCAAAAACGGCCAAACGCGCATTGGAATCAATCGTTTCTACAGATGACGGAACGTAATGCAACTGCAATGCTCGCCTCCGTTTTTCTGATCGATTGGCAGGTGTACCATGGTGCAATCGCCCATGCCACAACAAAACCCCACCGGGTTTGAGGGGCACTGCAATAACGCGATTTTTGGCCACATCGGTATCGCAGATTTGCCAGTCACGGCGATTGAAGTGTACTACGGGGCCCTCTAAGTGGCTTTGGGGAATGATGCGCATACACCCATTTTCTGCCGTTGCCTCATCCAATGCCACCCAGGCGCTGACAATGCATGTATCAAGAGACAAATTGAAATATGCATGGTCTTGGTGCCAAGGTTTTTCACGACCAATACCGGGGGGTTTGAGCATGGCCTGGTTGGCAAAAAGCGTGGGCGGTTCTCCCATGATGCGCGTTAAAATATTCAACAACAGATTGTCTTCTCCAAACACATCCAACCGAGAATCAAACCCGACAAAGCGCGTGAGTTTTCTCACCAAAACCTCACGCGCTTCACCCGCCTCTTGTGCACCACGATCTCGAATGCCCTTTTCAAATTGTACCCCATTAAAACCTTCTTTTTGCCCCGCTATCAAATCTGCCACTGCCTCCATAGCCCCTGCAACAACCTGAGAGGAATAAGCATGTTCTATAGCCAAAAAACCTTGTACATGAAACTGGGCAATATGTTCATCTGTAACTGCATCAAACCCGTCAATAACAGAAGCAACACCCGTAGGTATATATAAATTGGGGTCATAGCTTTCTGGACCATATTGATCTTCGAGAAAATCTACTTTCTCCATACACACTCCTCAGTTAAAAACATCACCAAGATCACAGGAGACACCATGCTTGAACTTGAAATTGTATCCCCCTCACACATTGAACAAGCTGCCCAAATATTCCATCGTGACGGATTTGTAGCCATTGAAAACGCTTTGACCGATGAACAGTTTGGCATCATAAAAGAAGCTGCCCATCGGGTTGTTGTGGAACAAACCCAAGCCATTGCTTTAGAAAAAGCCAACCGAGGTTATGCCCGCTATTCCTTTGGTTCACAAACCCACCATTTAGAATGGGCGATGCTTATTGACCTTCCGACCATCCTCCCCATCGTAGAAAAAATATTCGACAGCAATCAATTTGTATCCAGTGGCGGCGGGGGTGATTATTCATTGCCCGGGGCAAAAATCCAACACCTTCACGCAGACATGCCCGACCACATCAAAGACCCACAGCAGCGTGTGACCATCATGGACTTGCCCACCCCTTTTATTGTGGTCAACTTTCCGATGATCGACTTCTCCAAAGAAAACGGAGCCACCCGCTTTATAAAAGGTACCCACCGATCACGACACCCCATTCCCAAACTCGACGAAGAACCCGAATGGATGAAAAATGCCATTGCCTGTGCCCCTGCTCAATCGGCCATTATTCGCGATGTACGCTGTTGGCATGGCGGCACACCCAACACATCACAAGATACACGCATTATGACCAGCACGGGTTATTACGCCCCATGGTTTCGAAGACCAGGCATGTCTGGAGATATGCCCCGCGCCATTTACAATACCTTGTCTGAGCGCGCAAAAGAGCTTTGTCGATTTATTGTTTCTCTGGAAGAACCAACCCAATAAGCCCTTATATTTTATAGGTTCACCCGCACATTGCCCCCATGATGGGATTTCATGATGCCCAACATAATCTGCAATGTCTTTCGGGCCTCTTCTGGGGGGGAAATAAGTGTGCCTCCATTTTCCAACACATCTACCAACTCTGCAACCGCCCCACTTTGCTTTGTATACATAAATTGATCGGGCACAAGCGTGGCCTGCGACCACCACCGTGACGCAGGCAGTGGTGTCAAGAGTTCACATTTTTGATCTGAAATTTCAATGCGACCGTTTTCGCAAGTAAGTGAAATCTTGTGGCCAGGAAATTCGGTTTTGTAAAAGTTAACAAAACTTCGCACACCATTGTCAAAACGCACATACGCCGATGCGTAAGGATCGGTAGCAGGATCTTTGCCATTGCCGTTATATTCGGTAAAATGCTCAAAACCATCTTCCAAATCGGCCATCACCCACGATGGGGTTCCCCCTGCAAAAAAACACACCATATCAATCAAATGTGTGCCATTGCGAAACATCATAGCCCGAGAACTAAACATCTCACACACAATGGTTCTCAACGGTCCTATCTCGCCAGATTGAATCAAAGCACGTGCCTGTAAATAGCTGGGGTACCACCGTCGAGAATGTTCGATAGACAACAACACATTGTGTTTTTTTGCAGCCGCAATCATGGCATCGGCATCGTCTAAGGTGGTGGCAATTGGTTTTTCACATAAAATGGCCCGCGCCGAACTTTCTGCCGCGGCAATTGTCACTTCCCGATGATAATGATCGGGCGTAACCACACTTACAAGATCGGGTTGTTCTTTGTCTAACATATCTTGATAATGGGTATAGGTTTTGACATTGGGCCAAACATCTTTCCAACGTGTATAAAAAGCTTCTAACATCTCTTGTTTGACATCACAAACAGCCACCACCTCCGTTTTAGGATGCCTATGATATGCCGATGCATGAGAATTGGGCATGTTGCCATACACAGGATCTATAGATTCTGATGGTCGCGCACCCCCTATCCCCGTTAGGCCAACAATAACCGCTTTATATGACCCGATCACACACCCTCCTTCCATTTGCGCACCTGTTTGCGCCAAACCTTATCCACCTCATCACGAATAATCTGTACATCTTTCCAACGGTCTGGAAAAACAGATAAAAAATATCCTGGTGGCCCTTGCTCTGGGCACACAAACATCTCTCGCCCAGACCCTGCCGCTTGAAGCCAAGTTTCAATGACCTTTTCGGCAAATGGCAACCAATCTAAAAATTCAGGTGTCAAACCGCCTTTGCCATTGCTTGCAGGAATTTGGGCATGGTGACCATTAAATGGACGAAAGTGAAACTGCTGTGCCAATTGAATAAGGTCTATACGTTCGGCCAAGCGTGGCCAATAATTGGCGGGCGACAAATGTTTTACCACGGCAGGATGCGAAAAATCAAAAGTCATTTTTAACAACTTCTTCTCGGCTTTTTCAAACCCAGCAGCCAAAGCATATGCTTTTTCGGGTGTTTCCGTACATGTATCACGATGGACCTCAATGGCCACATCCATATCCAATTCGCCAGCCACATCCATCACCCGACGTGCCAAAGATACGGCTCGTTTTGTGGGTGTGTCGTGATCCAACATTTGTACGTTTACACACCGTGCGCCAGCTGCTTGAATGGCTTTTAATTTGGGCTTCACATCTTTGGCCAATCCCATATCTACTGTGGCTGCAAAAATCAACCCGTGTTTTTCAACCAACTCGGGTGTGACCACGGGTACACGGCCTAAAAAGCCGTCAAAACCCGCCTTTTTGATCTGTGCCAATTTTTGATCCACTGTCCACTCACCCTTTTTGCCACCATACCCCGTAAGCGACCACAAACTGGCCATATGTCGAATGATCGGTTTTGCAACCGCCTTCTTAATTGCCATCAAAACCTCCCCTTTGCCAGACAACTTGGTTATTTGGTCTTTTGAATTTCTTCAAGCAAACCTTGCATTTTGTGAATATAGGCGTCACGAACCATTTGAAGCGTTGCCCCCACCACATCAAGCCCCAAATCTTCTGCCATCTCCTCAATCAAATCCAACACCTCCAGCAACACACCACGCCTGCCCTTCTCTGCCAAATCATTGGACCAATAATTCACGGTATTATGGGTCAAAATACAAACGTGTTTTAAGGGGACATCGTCACCTACTTGTCGCCCCACCTCTTGACGCACAGCTTTGGCAATTTCTTGAGCGGTTGCCCCTTCAATACGCACATCGCCTACCCCCGTCCAATGATCCGTGCGCATTTGGTCGCTTGTTAATGGCACTTCTACAAAATCCAAATTGCCAGCAATGTGCCGAAAGGCTTTGTGTGCAAAATGGACGTCTAAGCACGCATCTTTCCAACATGCCTTAAAACGTGGCACAGACCGCCCAGGCTGACTCACACTGCCATGAGTAAAACCCAATTGGGTTAAAACGCGAAACGTGTCATCATTGGCCGAAAAGTTTCCTCCACGAAAGGCCCGTGGTCTGTTTCCCAAACCATCGCCCACTTGCGCCAAAGCTTCTTGTAACATGGCATATTGCTCTTCTGCCGTATATCCCCCTAGATAATCGTGTGCTTCGACATCTAAATAATGATCTTTCCAGCACTGAGGATGCATATGCAGACCTAATTCTGCACCCGTTTGGATCGCCGTCTTTTGTAACAACTGCCCTTGTTGAACCGCCGTGTCGGGTACCACAAAAAGGGTGGCTAAAAAATGACGTTCGGCAAGCACTTCGCAATAATTTTGTATCGAACGTGCCGAAAAAGCCCAATCGGGTGGTCCACCGGTTGGCGAACATGCATCAATGCGCTCCACATCCATTGTAAAACACACATACAAAGGCTCACGCCCCATAACACTTCTCCCTAACCATTTAATGCCTGCTCAAAATCTGCACATAAATCATCGCCATCTTCAATCCCCACGGCCACACGAACCAACTTATCTGAAATACCCGCAGCCATTCTTTGCTCAGGCGTCATACCCGAATGCGACGTTTGAACAGGACGCGTAATTAACGTTTCAACCCCACCCAAACTGGGTGCCACAACGGACAACTTCAGCCTGGATAAAATGCGGTCTGTATCGGCAACATCGCCCACCATTTCAAAACTCAACACCCCACCACACCCTTGAAAAAGACGACTTGCACGTTCGTAATGAGGGTGGGTTTTTAAGCCAGGATAATAGACTTTTGCAACTTTAGGATGTCCCTCTAAAAAGGTTGCCAATTGAAGGGCATTGGCATTTTGTTGTTTCATTCGCAAAACCAAGGTTTTGATGCCTCGGTGCAACAAAAAACAAGCGTGTGGATCTAAGGTTGCCCCCAAATGATTGAGCCGATGGGTCACGCGTGCAATCACATCCCGATTGCTCACAATGCAACCAGCAACAATATCGGAATGGCCATTTAGGTATTTGGTGCAACTGTGAACAACCACATCAAAACCCATCTCCAAGGGTCTAAAATTCACTGGCGAAGCAAATGTGTTGTCAATGATGGCCAACAACTTGTGTTTTTTGGCAAAAGCCACAACGGCCTCTAAATCTGCAACATCCAACAAAGGGTTGGTCATTGGTTCTACATAAATGGCACGCGTTTCTGGCCGCAACAATGCCTCCCATGAATCGGGAGCATTTCCTTTAAAAAAATCTACGCCTATACCAAAGTCTTTCACATCCTTGGTTAAAAAGGTCACAGTGCCACCATACAAACAATCTTGGGCCAATAAGTGATCACCACTGCGTAAAACGGTTAACAATAGCGTTGTAATGGCCGCCATGCCGGAGGCGGTAACAACGGCGGCCTGCCCCCCTTCAAGGGAGGCCAATTTGGCATGTAACACCTGATGGTTGGGCGTATTGTTGAGCCGAATATATTTGAGATCGTGATAGTTGCTTTCGCCACCATATTCAAATGTAGCACTTTGAAAAACGGGCAACACCACAGCCCCAGAAAAGCGCTGTTCTACTTCCCCTGCATGAATGACATCTGTTGCCATATTGCTCATGGATATCCCTTTCATTTTTGCCCAATATACACCGCCAGACAAACCACAGCAAAAGAAAAGCGGACCAGCATGAATGCCAATCCGCTTATATCGTCTTTAAACCCATCCTAACGCATCTGCCAACGCATGCGCGTTACTTCTCCATTGGAAAAGGTGAACCATTTGGTCCAATCGGATGTTCGCCCAGCAATACGCACCGTACAATCGACATGCAACTCACCATTGCCCTCTTTAACAGAATTATTACGCACCTCCATTCTGACCGTATCTTCACTGTAATGACTTTTTAAATATGCAATGGCTTTGTCTTTTAATGCCTCTTCATTCATTGAGTGCCTCCATTCTTTTAAACAAGTCGTTCATCTTTCGATGTCCGTTTTTAAACCCACAAATTGATTCCCATCAAGTTGTAAATCAACGACATCAGATGCGATTCGGATACCAACGGTTTGTTTTCCCAGCCCAGTATCGGCTATTTTGCAATTGCTAATGATCACATTACACGTCAAACCATGCATATCCACCCCAATACCAGCCCCCGTTTGACCATTGTCTTGAATCACACAATCTACAATTTCGTTGCGATGCCCCCCGCGAAAGTCCGTTGTGGGTTCGCGAAACAAAACCCCCACTTTTCCGTTGTGTTCTATGCTTGTATTCACGATGTGGTTGTCTGTATCTCGATGTCCAATTGAAATGCCAAAATGATGGTTTTTAGAACAGACACACTCTGTTACCAAGCCATCGGACACGCCCCAGCAAAAGAAAATTCCTTGTGTGTTTCCAATGGCTTCACATCCACGAAAAACGGGTCGTTGAGACCCACTGCCAGGATGAAACCCTCTGCTCTCATTATTTTCTGCCCTGCATTTTTCAAAATGGATATCATCACATACCTGAAAACTAAACCCATCTCCGTGATAATTGCGTGCCGTTACCTGACGAAAAGTAAATTGGTCACACTCCTGAATAAACATGGCACCTGAATAATTGCCATTGATTTCTTCATTTTCTGCCCAATTGCCATCCAAAATAAGATTTTCAATCTGCACATCACGCGTGCCAGCTTTGGCC
>JAYODI010000077.1:0-1676 GCA_038279365.1 Candidatus Latescibacterota bacterium
GGATTGAAGTTTGATTTTACTCCCCTTCCTTATGAAAATTGTTTAATTAAATCGGTAAAAAATTTGATTGGGCTTTTGATCTTGAGTCCGTAGGACTTTCCTTATCTTAGCGCTGGAATTTATTCCGGTGCGGTTGAACGAGTGATTACCGAATTAATTTTTCAATCTCCTTTTAGGAACGGGCTGGGGTAGGTGTCTTTTTGTGTTCAAATTGTTGTTGTTATTTGGGGCACGAGGGTGCATCATGTGACAAAATGGATGACCCGTGAAGGCTTGAACTTTAGGAGAGTAAAATGAAAGTGGTGATCTATGGTGGCAATGGGATGTTGGGGCCGCATGTGGTAAAGGCGTTGGAGGGGCATGTGGATTTGCGGGTGACGGACTTGGAGCCGTTTGAGACGCCTCATGAGATGGTGCCTGTGGATGTGGCAGATTGTGATGCGGTGATGCGTGCGGCAGAAGGGATGGATGCGATTATTAATTTGTCGGTGTTGCGCCCGCATCGTAAGGTTGCATTTGATGTGAATACGTTGGGGCATTACAATGTTATGCGTGCGGCGGTGACGCATGGGATTAAACGGGTGATTAATACGGGACCCCATTTTACGGTGCAGGGCAAGCCTTATACCGATTATGATTATGGGATTGGGCCTGAAGTGCCACCCAAGTCGAGTACGCATTTGTATGCGTTGTCTAAGGGGTTGGGGCAAGAGATTGGGCGCATTTTTACGGAATATTATGATGTGTATATTTTGTGTTATTTGTTTTTTAATTTTCGAGATCATGAAGATTTAAACCCTGGACGAAACCATCCGTTTACGGTGTCTTGGCGCGATGCGGGAGCGGCATTTTTGCCAGGGTTGAAAATTCCTTTGGAGAATTTGGCTTCGAAATGTGAGGTGTTTAATATTTTTACTGATTTGCCACATGGACGGTTTAACAATGAAAAAGCCAAGCGTGTTTTGGGTTGGCAACCCCAAGATTTGTTGAGGCATACGTACACAAAATAGCTGTGACTGGATTTGTTGATCATTGAAATGAAACCATGAGTCATTATTCTTAGGAGTATATAAGATGAACGTATTGATTACTTCGGCAGCAACACCTTTGGCACAAGCGTTGGTTAAACATTTGTCGGGCGAACACACGGTGCGTGTAACCGATTTGGTGGATGTGGATGTAGAGGGTGATTTTGTGAAATGTGGCTTGGGGCACGAAGGGGAAACAGAAGATTTGGTGGATGGCGTGGATGCGATTGTGCATTTGGGTGAATTGCCTGAAGCGTTGTATCGTGATGAAGCAGAGGTGGATTTTCAAACGCGTATGACATATAACATTTTGTTTGCGGCACGTGAGAAGAAAGTGCCTCATGTGATTTATGCGAGTTCTTTACGTTTGTTTGAAACGTGTGATGAAAATTGGAATGTGACCGAAACATGGGCGCCACGCCCCACGCCAGAGGCCAAGGTGATGGCGCGTTATTTGGGTGAGTTTACGTGCCGTGAATTTGCGCGTGAGCATTCGGTGCGGGTGACGTGTTTGCGCCTTGGAGATGTGGGGGGATCGGGCACCGATGCATTGGCGATTGATGATGCGGTTGAGGTGATTGAAAAAGCGTTGGATAAACCGGGACCGATGTGGCGGGTGTTGCATGTGCAATCGGATGTGCCGAATGC
>JAYODI010000077.1:1776-27805 GCA_038279365.1 Candidatus Latescibacterota bacterium
AATGGGCATTTGGGGCCACATGTGGTGAAAGCGTTGGAAGGGCATGTGGATATGCGGATTACGGATTTGAAGCCGTTTGAAACCCCGCATGAGATGGTGCCCGTGGATGTGGCAGACCCCGATGCGGTGATGCGTGCGGCAGAGGGGATGGATGCGATTATCAATTTGTCTGTGTTGCGCCCGCATCGCAAGATTGCATTTGATGTGAATACGATGGGGAATTACAATGTGATGCGTGCGGCGGTGAAACACGGGATTAAACGGGTGATTAATACAGGCCCGCATTTTACGGTGCAGGGTGCGCCGTATGAAAATTGGGATTATGATATTGGACCTGATGTGCCACCAAAACCGAGCACGAATTTGTATGCATTGTCCAAGGGATTGGGGCAAGAGGTGTGTCGCATTTTTACGGAGCATTATGACGTGCATGTGCTGTGCTATTTGTTTTACATTTTTTGCAATCCTGAAGATGTGAAACCGCACAAACGCGATTGGCCATTTTTGGTGACGTGGCGCGATGCGGCGGCGGCTTTTTTGCCGGGGTTGGAAATTCCATTAGAGAATTTGGCATCGAAGTGCGAAGTGTTTAATGTGTTTGCCAATCGCCCACATGGCAAGTTTTCAAATGAGAAAGCGAAACGTGTTTTGGGGTGGGAGCCGAAGGATGATTTGGTGCAGACATACACAAAGCAGTGAATTGAATAGATGATAAAAAAACGCCTCAGTCTCTAAGACTGAGGCGTTTTTTTATTGTGCGGATTGAATCGCACCTTCTTTGGTGAGATCGGTATTTGGATTGCGCCATTGGATGCGGGAGATCCAAATGTCGCCGTTGGTGGGGCGGCCATCGCGGGGCCATTCGGCGGTGAAGATGAGGGTTTCTTGTTGGGTGATGGGCCATGCCCAAAAATTGCCGACGGCCATGCCTTTGTCGGGCACAATGATGCGCTCGGTGTTGCGAATGAGGCGATGGGTTTTGGGATCGAGATCGGCTACATGAAGGGGGGCGCGATGGCGAAAGGTGTTGGTGTTGTCTTCACGAATTCGGGTGTAGGCAAGCACGAGGCCGTTGGGGTGTGAGAGTAGTTTGGTCATGGTTTGGTCCATGGGAATTTCTTCGCCATCATCCCAGGTCCACGGTTGGGGTGTGGACCACGTGAGGCCATCGTCGCTGGTGAGGAGATACCCGCGTTTGTCTTCGGCGCGTCCGGTCATGTAGAAGCGATTTTGCCAGCGCACAAGATGGGGTTCGTACAGGCCACGGCGAGAGTTTTCGATGGTGTGGGCATTGCCGAGTTCGATGGCATGAAGGGTGTTGTTTTCAATTTTGCATTTGGCGGTGGTGGTCCAGTTTTTAACGTTGTCGGTTTTGAATGTGAAGGATTTGATCACCGTGTTTGAATCGAGGTAGACGGGTGGTGAATATTGCATGTGACCGATGGCTTTTGGGAAATTGGATAGGTCGGACTGAATGGGCATGAAGGTGTGTTTAAAGGCTTCGGGAGGATCGTTAATGGGAGTGATGGTTTGAAACAGGTCGTTGGATGAATAATAGATTTTGCCAAAGCTTTTGTCTTTGCCGTGGCGATCTGCAACGTTGATGCGCAAGTAGCTTGTGATGGGATTTCCAGGCAGGGATACACAGACAGGTACGTTCCAAAGTTCTTCATGGGTATCGGCTTTGATGATGACAGATGAATGTATGTCGCGAATGATTGAATGTGTGGCTGTTTGAATGGTGTCCATGGGGTTGCTCCAGGCGTTAATGGGATATGTGACCATGAAAATGAGGAGGATTTGGTATCGCATTCTGGATGTATTTGTGTGACATATTTTCATAGGATGGCTTTCTATTGTATTATGGTAGACCTGAGTGTTCTAAAGTCATTGCCGGATGGTGCTTGAAAAACACGCAGGTCAAATTCGGGAATGACGGCGATGATGTGGTCAAAGATGTCGGCTTGGATGCCTTCGTAGTTGGCCCAGGCGATGTCGTTTGAGAAGACGTAGATTTCGATGGGCAAACCGTGTTCGGTGGGGGCGAGTTGGCGTACTAAAAAAGTCATGTCTTGATGAATTTTGGGATGGTTTTTGAGATAGGCGGTGACATAGGCGCGAAAGGTGCCCACGTTGGTCATGCGACGGCCATTCACGAGACTGGAGTTGTCGATGTTTTGCTCGGCATTGTGGCGTGCCAGTTCGTCTTTCTTTTTTTGGATGTAGTCTGAGATGTATCGGATTTTGGCAAAACGGGCGAGCATGTCTTCGGTGCAGAACTTGACGGTTTGCATGTCGATGTGAATGGCGCGTTTGATGCGTCGGCCACCTGAGTCTTGCATGCCACGCCAGTTTTTGAAAGAGTCGCTGATGAGGGCGTAGGCGGGAATGGTGGTGATGGTTTTGTCCCAGTTTTGTACTTTGACGGTGGTGAGGGCCACATCAATGACATCGCCATCGGCACCGTATTTGGGCATTTCGATCCAATCGCCCACGGAGACCATTTTGTTGGCGCTGAGTTGAATGCCAGCAACAAGGCCTAAGATGGTGTCTTTAAAGATGAGCAGAATGACAGCGGTCATGGCACCTAAGCCGCTTAGGAAATAGGTGGGGTTTTTTTCGAGAAGAATGGAAAAAATGAGAATGCCACTGACACCTGCAAAGATGATTTTTATGACTTGGGCAAATCCTTTGGCGGGTATTTTTTTGCCGATTGCGTATCGGTTGATGATGTCGAGTGCGGCGTTGAGAAAGGCATCTATCACAAAAAAACCGATGAGGATGACATAAATCAAAACACCATCTTGGACCAAGGAAACGTAATGACTTTTTGTATCTGGAGGCAGGTTGGTAAAGGGCCAATGTGCGAGGTTGTAAATGATAAAGGCTGGGGCAAGATGGGAGAATCGGTCGAGCACTTTGTGTTGTACAATGGCGTCGTCCCAGGTGGTGCGGGTTTTTGAAATGATATATTTGAGTGTGCTGAGTGCAAATCTTTTGACCAAGTAGTTGGCGATGGCACTGAGAATGAGGACCCAAATGCCCACGGTGGCACGAGACATCCAAATTGCAAATGGGATAGGCAGGCCTGTTTGTGATAACCAATTTTGAAGCATGTCTAACATTTGAGGGTATTCCTTGAAAAGAGATTATTGGGTATTTGATTTTTGGTCGACTTCTTGAAACATGTTTTGTTTGTAATGCCTTCGGCGACTTACTTTTTGTCAACAGCAACAAAAAGTAAGCAAAAAATGCCGCCCCTCAAGTGCCGGGGGGGCTGCACAGCGCAAATACCTTTTGGGGGTGCATGGAGGACAGTGGCCTACGGAATATAGGGACAAGGTTGAAGTTTGTGCAAATGGGAATGGTGCGCTGTGCCTGATGGCTTTTTGTGATCTATTGGGGGTGATCCTCTACGGGGAGGCCTTCTAAGCGCATGATGGTGAGGGCGTTGGTGGTTGGGCAGGGGCCGGGGTGGAGTTTGTAGTCGAAGGCCATTTTGTTGTTTTGGATGGTTTCTCTGAAGTGGTAGTTGTGGATGTTGGGGAATTCTTTTTCGAGGTGGACAAGTTCGAGGTCGTGGGTGGAGACCATGCCGATGCCTTGGTGTTGGGTGAGGGCTTGGATGTAGGAGCGGCTGCCGATGAAGCGTTCGCGGTTGTTGGTGCCACGGAAGATTTCGTCTATGAGGAAAAAGACGGGGAGAGGGTGATCGGTCTTGAGGGCGGCAAGCAGGGCTTTGAGGCGGCGTACTTCGGCGTAAAAGTAGGAGATGCCGTCGATGACGGAGTCGCTGACTTTGATGCAGGTGAAGAGGCGGAAGAGGCCCGTTTTGAGAGATGTGGCCAAGACGGGGGCACCTGCATAGGTTAGAGTGAGGTTGATGCCGAGGGTGCGTAAGAAGGTGCTTTTACCTGCCATGTTGGAGCCTGTGATGATGACAACGTCGCCTTGTTGGTTGAATGTGAAGTCATTGGGTACGCGTTGGGTTTGTGAGATGAGTGGATGGCCGAGTTGGTGGCCTTCAAAGGTGGGTGTGGATGTGAGGGTGGGAAAGGTGCCGGTTGTTTGGGTGGTGCCAAAATGGGCCAGTGCAGAGAGGGCTTCGAGTTCATACCACACCTCAAGCCAAGCGGGTAGGTGATCGCGAACGTTGGCTTTGCATCGGTTGAGTTGGTGGGTGAAGAAGAGGTCCCAGGGGACGAGGGCGTTGAGCAAGACCCATAGGAGTTGGCCTTGTTGCCAGCGCCCTGCGCCTGCAATTTGGATGAGTTTTTTGAGGTGTTTGGATGGGCGAACCGAATGGTTTTGAATGGGTTCACACAGTTTTTTGATGTGGGGTTGACGAGAAAAGGGATGGCGTTCGATTTGGTTTAAGACTGCGGCAAAGGGAGAGAGGGTGCGTTCGAGGTGGTAGGATTCCTTGAGAAGGGCACCGAGTTCTTTGGCTTTGAAGGTGTAGAGACCGAAGTAACCGATAAAATAGATGGGCCAAGTGGTTTGCCAGATGGGGGGGGCGAGTTCTATAGCGTGAAGCAGGCCTGATAGGATGTTGATGATGGCTAAGGTACCGAGTATGACCACATAAGGTAAGAGCGATTTTTGGGGTGCGTGTTGATCTAACCAGTTTTGAATGTGGTCACCATCCCAGCGGTGATCCATGTGGGTTTCGGCTTGGGTGGTGTTGCGGGTGAGTTGATCGCGAAAATTGTGTAAGGGCATGAGTTCGGCAATGATTTTTTGCCGGTTTTGGATGTGTTCAATGTTGAGATGGGGGTGTAAGAGCCAATTTTTGAGCAAGGTGTGGCCTTGTTGTGATTGGCTGGTGTCGATGAGGTGGAGAAGCGATTGGTGACCTGAAAGATTGATGTCGCTTTCAAAAGGGTGATTGGGATCGGATTCATTTTGTGGAACGGGTGGTATGTTTGGCCAGTCAAGTTGTAGGCGTGCGAGGTGGTTTTTTTTGATGTGGTGGGCAATGCGATGATTTTGTAGTGCGCTTTCGATGCGAGTGTGTGTTTTGGCGGCAATGACAAAGCTGATGATGATGAGGCCCACGACGGCCCACGCGGCAATATTGCCTAAGGCGACGTTGGCGAGTATGGCCACAAAAAAACCACAGACAACAATGGCCAAGCGTGCCCAAGAGAGTTGGCGGTGCCAAGTTTCTAATTGTGAAATTTTGTGGTCTAAACGTGTGATGATGCGCTGATACAGGTGTTGTTTTAGAGAATTATTTTTCATTCATTCGTTCTTTGAAGTAAGCGTAAAGGTCGTCACGTTGTTTGGTGTTGCGCGGTGGTACATTGGGTTGATTGATGACGGGTGCATGTTCGTCGAGGTGCACACAAGATGGGGCATCAAAGAGCATCCATTGCACCAGAGCGTTTTTCATGTCTGCGATTTGTTGTTGTGATTCGGGATCTGTGATGCGGTTGTGTAATTCAAAGGGATCATCTTGAAGATCGAAAAATTGCGATTGATTGGTATCTTTGCACCAGAGAAGTTTGTGTGTGCGCGAGCGGATCATGTATTCACGACCTCGGCCCATTTCGGCAAACATATATGTGCGATTTTGTACGCCTGTGCGCAGATCTGCCCCGATCATGGTGTTTGGGGTTTCACAGTTTGCAATGTTGAGCAGTGTGGGGCCTACGTCGATGGTGTTGACGAGGTCATTGGAGACGCTGCCTGCGTGTGCTTGATTGGGGTATTTGATGATGAGTGGCACTTTAATGACGGGGTCATACATGTAGTTGCCTTTGAGCAACAGGTGGTGAAAGCCCATGTAGTCGCCGTGATCGCTGTTGTAGAGAATGAGGGTGTTGTCGTATAAACCATTGTCTTTGAGGTGCTGAATCATGCGCCCTACATGGTGGTCTATTTGTGAGATGGTGGCATAATACATGGCTGTTGCAAGGCGAATTTTTTTTTCGGTCATTTCGGTGTAGGGAAAATAACCGCGTGAATAGTGGATGTCGTGTTCTAAAGGTGTGTCTGTGTAACCGGGCAACATTTGGAGTGCTTGGGGATCGTACATGGTATGCCACGGTGCGGGTGGGTCGAATGGATGATGGGGTTTGATGAAGCTGGTCATGAGCAGGTGACCACCGCTGTGCCAAGTGTTCAGTTCGTCCATCGCACGATCTGCAATCCATGTGGTGGAATGGTGGGCTTCGTCGAGGTCAGAGACCATTGCACCGACGGTGTCCCAATATTCTTGGGGGGCGTTTTGGCGGTATTCGCGTTCTTGGTCGATGAGGTCAATGCGGTCATATAGGCCTTCTTCGCGCAACCATCGGTGATAATCGTCTTCGTAACGGCCTGCACCATTTTGTTCGGCAAGGATCAGTTCTTCAAAACCGACGTTTGCATAGGTGGGTGTGAGGTGCATTTTGCCCACGGCTTTGGTTTTGTATCCGGCATTTTGGAGCACGCGTGGAAAGGTGGGCAAGCCCTGTGGAATGGTGCAGTGGTTGCTTGCGCCTAAGTGTTGGCGTGCGTAAAGACTGGTGAGAAAAGAATATCGTGAGGGTGTACAAACAGGATAAGGACAAAAGGAGTTGTTGTAGCGCACACCGTCTGTTGCAAGGCTGTCGATGTGTGGGGTTTTAACATCGGGATTGCCGTAGGCACCGAGGCAATCTTGGCGGTGTTCATCGGCTTGAATGATGAGGATGTTGGGTTGGTTGGACATGGGTGCTCCATAAATAAAAATAGCTCGACGTGGGTCGAGCCTTAAGTACACATCCAGATAAGATTAATCAGGAAGATTATCCAATTGAATCAGTGTTGATTCTTTGAAATGTGTTTCGTTACCGTTGGTATACGCTTCAATACGCTGTATACATTCTAATACATGTGTAAGGTATATGCGGTCGTCTTTCATAGTTTAATCGCTTCGGATAACACACGATCTCGCATCATTCGATGTAATGAATTTTCAGTAACGACATCTACCTTGCGATGTAATAGATCTTGTATGTCCATTTGAAATGCACCAAGATCAAATAGGTCACGCCCTTCTTCTAAATCAACCAAAAAATCAACATCACTCTTATCTGTTGCATCGGTTCTGGTCATAGAGCCAAATATACGTATGTCTTTTGCGCCATGTTTTTTAGCCAGTTCGAGGATGCGTGTTTTTTCTTTTTGTACGATATTGTTAATGGGCATGTTAAAACCGGAAGTCATATTAATTAACTTGTCGCGTGAGAAATTTTGATCTTGATAAAATATAAGTAGCTCGGGCTCTAATATCCAGATTTTTTTGTTATAAACACAGGTCGAATCTCTATCGACATTTTTTCGGAGAATTCAATGAAACTCAATTCAAAAAAACAGAAACGCTTAGAAGCTGCGGGTTGGCACGTGGGTTCTATAGAAGACTTTTTGGGCTTAAGTCAAAAAGAGTTGGAATATATTGATCTTAAGGTGACACAGGTCAAGTTGTTATCCATTGAGGCTAAGAAATAATAAGATATCGTCAGACCTTCCTTATTCCCTGCTACACAAACAACGGTGTTAATCCTTCCTCGTTTTCTGCATCAAAAGCTTCCATTACAATTTTACGAATGCCTGCCAATTCTTCTTTTCCTTCGAGGACGAGTGTGCCCAATAACAAACGTGGGATGTGATTGTCTAACCATTGTTTGACAAAGTGAGGTGGGATGTTGAAGTATTTGCAGGGCCAAATGATTTTGTCGGCAATGAGTTGTTGACGGTTGTAGAGGCCAAAGGTGGTAATGGGTTGTTCGTTGAAGGTGCGGCGATTAACGACGCCCAAATACCCATTTTGTGTGAGGCATTTGACAACCATCACGGCTTCGCAGGCATGGCGATAATAACTGGTTTCGGAACAGTTTGCCAACTCGGGTTCGCTTAAGAACACGTCTTGGGCAGATGTGCGGCTAAAGACTTTGTAGCCTGAGTGAAAGTCGGGAAACTCGTCGAGGAGGTTGGCATATTCTAAACGGAGGGGTTTGTTGTTTTGTACGGCGTGATAGGTGAGGGCGTCTAACAACACACGATCTGCAAGTTCTTCTAAGTCGCCCCGTGCAAATCCCATGGGTAGGTGGCGAGAGAGGCGGTTGCCTAAAACGAGCACACGGTCTAATTGAATGTGAATGGCGGTGCGAATGAAGTTGAGGAGTTCGTTTGCAAAGTGGTCGCCATCTTGGTCGACGATGGCGATGTATTGGATGTCTGGGTTTTTGAGCAGATGTATGGCACCTTGTTGTGCACCTGAAAGCTTCCCACGATTGGTCGGGCTGATGGCGGTGGAGATACCCAACTCTTGGGCGAGTTTGGAGACTTCTTCTTCACCGTGTATGGCCCCGTCTACGCTGAGACAAATGTTTGCTGGGTTATGAATTTGTGTGCAATAAGCCAATACTGTGTCATGCAGAAGTGCTTCGCCTTGGGTGCGGTCAATTTCTTTTGGAAAGTAGACGGGAATGACCACACCGGTTTGGTGGTTCATGATGTGATAGGCTTGTTGAACGGTCAAATGATCGGCCCTTATATGTTGGTGAAACGTGAAGATAGCGGCAGACTCAGGCCTGCCGCTAAAAAGATAAGGTCGCTTTGGAATAAAACGTTTTGTAAATGTTTAACGGGTGATGCGAAATTGCCACGTGTCGTGTAACTTACGCACCTTTTCTGCAAAAGTGATTCGGTTGAGATGGTCTCCCCAAACGTTTAGCATTCGGGTGTCGGTAATGGAAATTTTTTCGACAGATACATCGAAAAGGTCTGTGTTGTAATAAACAGTTGCAGAACCTGTGAGACGGTCTTTTCCAAAGGGTGTTTCTTTTAATAAAAGCGTATCGTCTTGGATGGTCACATCACAAGGCGTGATCATGTGCATGCTCATTTCATGGAGCACAGCACGCAGGTCAAATTGATCGGTGATGGTGACTTCTTCACCCCGAATGAGGCTGATGGTGCGGTTCCAATTTTTGATGGCAGCCTCTTTGGGATAAGCCGTGGCCAAGTCGAGAAAAAAATCGACTTGGTCTTCACCGGGTGTGTAAGATACACGAGATGCGGCAAACGCACGCCCTGGTAATTGTTGGATGCCGTTGACCGTGGGCAAGGTATGGTAAGCCGATTGCATGGTCCAGATGTCGTAGCGTTGCGGGCTGAATGTTTTGGCGGTGTAAGTTTCGACACCTGCATCTACGAGCACGGGTTTGCCATCGATATAAACGATCACATTGCCCACATCGTTGTGGTTGTGGCTTTCGGCGTTGTGACCGCCTTTGGCTGCCACGTAAAACCCGTCACTTGAACCGGCTGTGTCACGTGTGGCAAAAAATTGAATGCCATCGAGCCAAACATCACGGGGCAATGGTGTGTTGGGTTCGGTGTTGAGCAGATCTTTGAGGGTAAAGGCCGCAGGTAAAAACCGCCCAAGGCTGTCTCCTAAAGTGCTTTGGCCCACATCACTTTTTTGTGCGGCCCACGCACCAAAGGATGCCATATCGGGGTCGCCAATGGCTTTGCCATATCGGTAGACCAAAGACGCAGAGGGAGAGACGATGGCAGAGGCATCTGCAAAGTTGACAAAGTAGTCGTTGGCAATTTGAGCGCGGTAGATAAATTGGCCCATATTGCGAATAAGCGATTGGGTGAAGATGTCGATGGCACCGTTGGTGGCGCTGTGCAAAAGTTCGAGGTTGTCAAACAAAGATGCGGCGGCTCGGCCCCAATAGCCAGGGCCTTCATCGCATCCGCCATCGCTGTGATAGCTGTTGATAAAAGCGTCCAAACAGTGGAGGATTTTGTCGGTGGCTGCGACGCGGCGCAAGGGATCTGCTTCGAGCACGAGCACACTTGTAAGCCAGTTGGAGCAAATCCAAGGGGTCCAGTTGTTGACACGGGGCTCGTTATACGAGGGGTGGTTGTGTATGCCCATCCACCAAAAGTCGTCGCGTTCGAGGCAGGGGGTGATCACACGGCGTTGGGCTTCATCGAGAATACGGGGGCGAATGAGGTCGGAGACGGTGTCGAGTGTGTCACCGAGCAAATAGGTGGCCCATGTGAGCAGGCTCACGGTTTCGGCAACAAAGAGGTCTACGGTTATGTCGTGAATGTCGGGCAATCCTGCACCTTTTTTTTGCATATAAAGATGTGCAGGCACGCCCCAATAGGTTTCTTCACACGTGGTCCAAATACCGTTGGCAATGTCGTCTAAGAAGCGGCCTTTGTTTTCTAAACATTCGGCAATGATGAGGTCTCGCAAGGTGTTGCGTCGTGCGTTGCGCACGTCTTGATAATTGCTGCGGTTGCCATTGCGGGCAAATTGCAGAAAGAGGTTGGCGGGTAACCCTGGCCATGTATATCCGAGTGCATCTTCACCGGCTTTGATGTGGGCATTTATGACGGGCTCTGGCAAAGCTGCCCACGCATCGCGTTCTTTGATGGTAGGATAAGGGTGCCATTGGTCTTTTGAGATGAGTATTTTTTCGAGTCTGTCAGCGTAGCGTTCAGATAACATCTTGTGACTCCTTAACAGAATCTTTCATGAAAGGGTTGTCATATGGTCTGGCATACAGGTTCCACGCAATAACGAACATTTTTAATATACCTTTTTAAATTGCTATTTGAAAAGGCGAGGCCGATTTTTTCTTAAAAAAAGTATGTGTTAATAGGTTCCTGTCACTTGTTTTCAAGTTTATGGCTCACAATCCAATCTGCAGTTTAGTCTCCCATATTTGGTGTGCAAAAATATGCTCGGTTTAATTTTTCTTTTCAACTTTTAAATCACACAGTTGCTGTTTGGGAAGTGTAAATGAAAAGGTGGTTCGCGGACCTGAAACGGTGAAGGTGTCGGTGGCAATTGTTTTGCCTTGAGATGTGAGCGTGTACGTGTAGTTCCCGGGTTTGAGCAAATAAAACTCGGCACCCATTTTTCGATCTGTGTTGCCAAAGTGATAGAGTTGGGCCTGAAGGTGGTGTGTGCTGTGGTCAGTGACCAAGGCGGCTATATTTTGTGGGATGGTTTTCCAACGTACGGCATTGAGTGGGAAATATTGTGGGTTGCCAAAGTCACCTGTGACGGTGCTGTAGAGCAAACCGAGATCTGGGCGTGGTGTGGGCGATTTGAGGTAATGGTTGGCATATTTGCTGTGATAGGCCATCACGCGGTCTGTCCAGCGCACTTCACTGGTGTAGGCTTCGCGGTCGTGGCGAAAGGCTTGGGTGGTTTGTTCGAGTGATTGATGAATGCGATTGGGGTCTTGTGTGAGGCGATATTGCACATATCCATTGGCATCTTGTTGGAGCAAATGGTCAAATTGTGTATCGCCTGTGAGGAGGCGGTATTTGCCAAGGGTGTCGGATAAAAAGCCCATTTTGGAAGCGCACCAAGCTGCTGTGCCAGGTTCTGGGTTGGGGATGGGGTTGGCCAAATATGTGGCGCGAATGGTGGCCATAGATTGGATGGGCGCGAGGTATTTGGGGTTGCCAGTGATGTGATAGGTTTGTAGGAGGGTGCTGGTCATCATGCTCATGGCGCTGGGAAATTGATAGAGCGTGGCTTCGCGGTGATTTTGTGGATCCCACCAGTTTTCACCCAAGCCCCCTATTTGGCCATCGGGCCAATGAATGGCCGATGGCAGAATGCCTGCGGGTTTGCCACGTTCAGCACGTGCTGTGGCATCAACCCACGTGTCCATCCAGGTGCTAAAGAGTTGGGTGAGTTCAGGGTTTTGTGTGCGAAGCCAGAGTAAGAGTGCTGGTTGCACGGCTCTGGGGTGATAGACAGTGTCGCAAGCACGTTGCGGATCGGGGTGGACGGTTTTTGAAGTGAAGTAGGTGCTTTTAAATTGTAATTGACCGCGTTGGTTGATGCCTGTCCAGAGGTCTTTCATGAGTATTGCAAGGTGTTGGGCGCGTTTTTGCCAAAGGGCGTCGTCAGGAGCTACATGCATCATGGCCGTGCCGGTGTCGCCTGAATCTTCGGCAGAGTGTTCCACATCGGTCATTTGAGAAGTGTAACCGCCTGCCATACGATCAAGTGCAAAGAGGCCATTGGAGATGGTGGCTTGGGCAGTGTTGATTTTCGGGTCATCAAAGCCGATGAGTAGGGTGGACCAGTGCCGCCACATTTCGACATCGTCTCCCCAACCGCCACCAAATTGGCCATCGGGCATTTGGCGCTCGTCGATCCAAAAGTAGAGGATATCGGCTAATTTTTCGAGCGATTCGCGTTGTTGATTGGCCCAATTAGGGGCATTGGGGTCGGGTGGGTTGATGGCTGGCCAGGGTATGGGGTTTTCGAGGTACATGCCAATGATGTGATTTTTTGGAAAAGCGGCTTGAGATATGTTGAGGAGTTTGCGTGCTTCGGAGTAATATTGTTGGCGGGTTTCAAGGTTGTGATAGAGGCCCCCACTTTGAACAGGGCGCTGGATGAGCATTCGGCCCATATACCACGCCCAGATGGGATAAAGCGGTGATGTGGACGAAATTTGAGTGGGGTTTTCCCAATAGGCACGCACACTGGCATTGATAAAGCTACACAAATAACCATTTTCGGCAGCACGGGTCTGTTCGTCAGATGACCAATATCGTTCACGGCCATTGGCCCATTTGTCAACCAGCGGGAGAACGATGTTGAGGTCTGTGCGGAGTTGCTCGGGTAGATTTTTCTGCTGAGATAATTGGGTAAGCATTTGGTAACGGTCTTTTTCACTGATGGCATTGCCCGCTTGTTGAATGAGGTCTTTTGGGGTTTGGGCGTGGGGGGGCGTTGTAGAGGCGAAAATGAGGGCGGTTAATAGGGTAATGATTGTTGGGCAGTTCATATGATCCTCTTAATAAGCGTGTTTTGATCTGTGTTAAAGACCTTAGCAAGGTACGTTGCATTTTTGAAAATGCAAGTTGAGAAATGGCATCCATAGAGCCTGATTTGTTCAGATTTGCGTGACCATGAATTTCGACCTTACAAATTTATCTTTATGTAAATAAAATTTAATTTTTTATATCATTTACAAATAAAAAAGGTTTAATCTTTTAGATTATACTAAGTAGTATCTTATAAAAAATGCCATTTTGTTTTTGAAGCGGTGCATAGATGTGGTTTTGTTGAATCATCCCAAATACGCTTGGTCATTCAATGGCTGGGTAGGCGGCTTTGTGCGCGAGCGAAGTTTTTGGCAGCATTTTGATGGTTGGGAGCTATGCGTAAGGCTTCGGCAAATTGTGTTGCTGCTGCTTCCAAATCGCCACGTATGGCTAAAATTATGCCTAAGTTGTTGTGGGCATCTGCGTGATTGGGGTCCAGTTTCAGCGTGGTTCGATATGCTGTTTCGGCTTGTGCATATTGTCTAAGGTCTTCAAGCACAATGCCCAAATCATAGTAGGCTTCAACTTGTGTTTGATCCAGACGGATGGCGGTTTCAAGTGCTTCACGTGCTTTCATTTTTTGGCCCAACTCCGATAGGAGTGAGCCATAACCTTGATATATGGCAGCATTCCAAGGAGCCAAACGCACGGCTTCTTGATAATGAAAAAGTGCCGCCTGATTGTTCCCCGTTCTTCGGTTTAGGGTCGCTTTGTGAAAATGGGTTTCGCCATCTTCTGATGTTGTGGTTACTGCACGGTCAATGAGTTGTTTGGCTTCTTTTTCTTTGCCTGCCCACATTAAAACCCGCGATAAATTTTTGAGGGCCATGGCATGGGTTTGTTCGTCTAATGTGTTCTCAACTTGTTCGCTTATTTTTGTGATTGTGGCATCGTTCCAAGTTGTAACTGGGGTAACAATGTTTTCATCGGTCATTTTTTTGATGAGTGCTAATGCAAGGATGCGGTTCCCTTCAATTGTTGGGTGTACATGGTCTAAAAATAATTCTGATCCAGGAATGCCATCGGGCGAGTGTTCTCTGACGATCTGCACAAAGTCTACAAGGCCAGTCTCTTTTTCTTGAGCGACTTCGATAACTATTTTTCGAATGGGTGTTATGGCGCGCAGGGGACAAATGTCTTCATCGCGTGCTTTGATTAACGCTTGATGTGCTTCTTGGGGTTGTCCCAAGTTTTTAAGTGCTTGACCGTGGGCGTACAATAACTGAGCATCCCTGCTTACAAACTTGAGTGCCTGTTCGGTAATTGCCAGTGCGCGTTTATAATGTTCTTCTTCTAATGCTTGATTTGCAATCCATTTGAGTGAGTCCGCTTTTTGGATGTGTGGCTTATTTGCTTGAGGGCCAGGCTCTGCTTTAAAGGGCGAGAAGTCTCCAATGTTGGAAGCTGGTGTTACCAGAATCAGTTTTGCACCCGCACGTTTGGCCATGAAGGTCATGCGCATTAAGCTGGTTTGATAGTGATCCAAAATGGCATCACGCATGTCGTCATCTCTGTGATAAGCATCAGGACCTACAGAGCGATCAAGCACAGCTTTGACTTCGGTTGAGAGTATGGCACTGCGTTCATAGACAGCACTTTGTTCATAGGTAACATCATGAAGCACACTGTATGTGCGCAGGTGTGATGCCAGTGTTGCAAGATTGCGTATGGTTTCGGGTGTGCGCAACATTTTGTCATATGTGCGTTGCTCAAGAAATTCGTTGTGCCCCGAATAGACAATGAACATATCTGGTTCATATTCAATCAGCTCTTCCATTATTCGAGCGACACGATAGCTGGCATAACTGATGCCACCTGCATTAATTACTTCCCATCGGCGAGTGGGATCAACAGAGGGCAGGAATTCACGTAACCAACCCGAAAATGAGGTGCGATCATCATAGGGTCGGCCATAGGTTGTTGATCCACCCAAGCAGAAGACACGGGTTGTACCTGGGGCTTTGTGTACGGGAAAGCGTTGTGGATTGAACCACCGTGTTTTGTTGGGCGCAGTTTCGTAGATTTCGCCAAAACCAGGCATTGTGCGTTTGACAAATAGAGGCGCATAACTCGAAAATCCGACAAATGGGTCAGCCCGTTCATAGAGTGGCACCACACCAACGGCCATTAAGATGAATTCCAAGCACACAAAAAATGCGGCGGCGATACCACAACCCATTGCAAGTTTTTTTATTGTTTCGGTCATATCGCAACTCTTTGGAAACAAAGCATAGGCGTTTTTTGTGGGAAGATAGCATTTTGTCTCTTAAATTTGGCCTTTTTAAAACATACCTCAAAAATAAAAGAAAGACAAAATGGAAGCACGACAGAGCACCAGTCTCTCCCTCAATTCGCTTTGCAGATTTGTGATCTGCGTAGATTTTTTGTGTATTATATATTTTTTATTCCCACATCAAACAATAGCTTTTTGTAGGTGCCCAACGCCATTTTTTTGACCCTCCAGCTTTTGGGACTTCCCGATTCATCAATACAGATTGATAGCACGAACAATCATTTCGAAGTTCGCCCGCTTTCTTTGTTTTTAAAGAAAGCGGGCGTTGAAGGAAGGTATTTATCGTGTAAGTTTCAACGTATACGCACCCTGCGTTTGCGGCGATTTGATTTTGAAGAGGATGCGGGTGAGTTGTTGACCCCAAATGGTTTTGAGGCGGGCGTCTTCGATGGGTTTGGGTTCGATGGTGATATCAAAGAGGTCTTTATCAATGTGAAGTGTGGCACTGCCAGAGGTGCGTCCATCGGCTAAGGGGGCTTCTTTGAGAGACAGCGTGTTGACATCTGTGATTTCGACCGCACAAGCGGTGAGCATATTGAGCGTGAGGTCGCCTGTTATTTTTTTGAGGTCGTATTGATCGTGAAGGATAATGTCTTGACCGCGATTTAAGGTGATGGTGCGTTTATAAGAGTTGACTTCGGCTTCGGGTGGATAGGCATTGGCAATGTCTAAGGAGAAAGTGGCCGATGCGTCGTTGGATTGGTATTGGACGTCGCGGGCGGCGATGTCGTATTTGTATTCGATGCCTTTTGCAGAATAGATGCGGCCAGGAATTTGGAGGTGACCGTTGATGGTGGGCAGGGTGTGATAGCCCGAATTCATGGTCCAAATGGAATAACGTTCACTGCTAAATGTTTTGGCAGTGTAGACTTCAACGCCGGCGTCGACGAGCACGGGTTTGCCATCTATGCTCACAACGAGGTGACCGATGTCATTGTGGTTGTGGCTTTCGGCGTTGTGACCTCCTTTGGCACCTACAAAGAAACCATCTGTTGATCCTTTTTTGTCGCGGGCAACAAAGACTTCAATTTCGTCGAGAAAGACGTCACGGGGTAATGGGGGTGTGGCATCGGCCTTGAGAGCTTCGTCAATGGTAAAGAGCGCAGGCAAGCCACGGCCCATACTGCCAAACCCTTCGGAGATGCCTTTTTCACCCACGTTTTGTATTTGTGCAGCCCAGGCCCCTAAGGCCATCATGTCGGGGTCGTTGATGCGCTTGCCATAGCCATAGGTGACGGCAAAGGCGGGTGTGACCATGGGGGAGGCATCGGCAAAGTTGATAAAGTAGCGGTTGGCAATTTGGACGCGATAAATAAATTTGCCAATGTTTTGCACCAAGGGTTCGCCATAGATATTGATTTGCCCATTGCTGGCACTGTAGAGCCATTCGAGGCAGTCATACAAAGAAGCACCTGCACGCCCCCAATATCCTGGGCCTTCGTCACAACCGCCGTCTGTTGGGTACGGATCAATAAAGTTGTCCACCGTGCGCATGGCTTTAAAAGTGGCGGCAATGCGGCGGTCTTCATCGTGTTCAATGAGCAGGTTGGAGGTCAACCAGTTGGAGACAATCCAGGGGTTCCAATTGTTTACACGGTTGCCGCTAAAGCCCATCCAGCCAAAATCGTCGCGTTCAAGCAGTGGGGTGAGAATGCGGTATTGAATTTCACGCTCAACACGGGGCACAATGAGGGGCGAGATGGTGTTGAGTTGGTCGCTCAAGAGGTAAATGGCCCAAGCGAGGAGTTCGGAAGTTTCGGCGGCAAAAAGATCCACAATGGGTTCGGCTGTGTCGGGTAGACCTTTGCCTGCTTTTTGTACACCAATATGTGCGGGTACACCCCAAAAGGATTCTTCACAAATGCACCAAATGCCGTTGGTAATATCGTCTAAAAAACGGCCTTTGTTTTCGATACATTCGGCAATAACGAGGTCGGCTAAGGCGTTACGGCGACCAAAAGTGAGGGCTTCGTATTTGCTTCGGTTGCCGTCGCGGGCATAGTCGAGAAATCGGGTGGCGGGCACAGCGGGCCATTCGAAGTTGAGGCGTTCTTCGCCGCGTATGATTTGGGCCTTTTGAACGTTTTTGGAAAGTCTGTCCCACCCCGTGCGGTTGTTGGCTGTAGGAAAGGGTTGCCATTGGTTGCGTGGGAGAAGCAGGTTTTTAAGTTGCGATTCGGTGTATTTTTGCGATAACATGTGTTGCTCCTTGTGTTTGTTTTGTGACAAAAAGGAATATGCCATAGTATCGCCAATTCAAGTGGCGTTTCAATAAAAAAATCGCCTGATGGACAAGCCATTGGGCGATTCTGATTTTTGGTGTGTTAACAAAGGAGGTTGGGAAAGTAAAGGCCGTTGGGTGGTTGGTAATTGCCTTTGGCCATAAGGTTGAGTGGTTTTTTGATTTTTAGGCCTGAACTGAGGCACCAAAGCAGAAATGTGGTGTGGTGGGTGGGAAGCAGAAAAGAGAGGGTATCTAATTGTTGTGTGGCAAGGCCCAATATGAGTGTGCGTAAGTCGTCTTCAGTTTGTGCAAGGGTGTATCCATCGGCAGAAAGGCCGGTTGTGTAGGCGGTGAGTTGGTTGTTGCGAAAAATGCCCCAAACGTCTGTAAATGTATCTGGGCCCCGGTAGAAACCCAGTACTTGGTTGCATAATGCGAGACAATCATTGTAATTGGATGGGTCTAATGCGACAATTTGAGCATTGTTGTGAGGTTTATTTTTAAATTTGCCTTCGATCCAAACCAGTGATTCAACAAGTGCAAATCCTAAAGATGTATATAACGAGAGTGATGTGGTATTGAAAGCATCTTGGGTGAGGCGAATGCTGGGTGCATCTTGAGCGCGTTTGAGCAAGTGTTCCATGAGTTTTCGCCCAATGCCGTGTCCTTGAAAATGAGGATGAACAGAGACGGGGCCAATAGAACGAATGGGACGTTTTTCATTCATAAAAGCAGACGCTATAACGCGATTGTTTTCTGTTGCAACAATGCCATAGATGTGCGGATTGGTGATGAGGCTTTGTGTGGCATGTGTGGCGTGGTTGCGGTCTGTGAAATATGACGGAAAACCGTGCTTTTGATCTACGGTCGTAAAGGCAATGTACATAGAGTCGGCACAGGTTTCTGTGTCGGTTTCAAATATTTGTCGAATGGTTATAGACATAAGTGCTCATTGTTCTAAAAGCCCTGTTTGGGCGCGTGGATGGCGACCTGAGTGATGTGAGACAATGCGTGTTTTTTAAAGGGTGTTGGTTTGTTATATTATGATGTGACATTTTGTAAATGTGAATTGTTTGTTTAAGGAGTGACCATGGCACAAGCTGAAATGGGCGATGCTGTTCGTGTGTATTATACTGCTGTTTTAGAAAATGGAACGATTGCCGAAGGCACACCCGAAGGAGAACCGTTTGAGTTTTCGGTGGGTGATCCCAGCGTGCGTGAAATGTTTACCAAAATCATTTTGGGTATGGAAGAAGGTGACAAACGCTCGGTGGTTTTAAAGCCTGAAGATGCTTTTGGCGTTTATAACCCTGAATATGTGGTTGAGATTGGGCGTGATAAGTTTCCACCCGATACACCACTTGATATTGGCACACAAATGGAAGTGCAGTCAGATCCAAGTGGCACACCTATTGATGTGGTGGTGAAAGCCGTTACAGATGAAACAGTGACATTGGATGCCAACCATCCATTGGCAGGACAAGTGATTACGCTAACGGTGCAATTGGTAGAAGTGGTAACTTGGTAGTCGGTTTTGAATGATTTGAAATTTTGTCTGTGCCATATAAATTGAAGGAAAGGGTTGGCTTAAATAACGTGATCGATTAGGAAGACGGAAAAAGAGAGACGGAAAAAGAAAGATGAAACAATCATCGTGATTTTTCTCCCTTCTTTCTTCTTCCCAATGTGAAACATAATTTAATCACGCATCCTAAATCATAAAGTAGAGGAATTGATATGAAGCGTCAAACAGAGTTTGCACAAGTCATTGATACCATCGATGACATTCCGCGCGATTTATCTTTTCATCCGTGTGCGGTAACGGACCCTAAAGTTTTAAGTGTCGATCAGTTGGCGTTTTATAATGCAAATGGGTATGTGAAAGGGTTGCCGGTTTTTGATGAAGCAGAGGTGGTGACCCACCGTCGCTATTTTGATTTGTTGTTGGAAAAGACCCTATCAGAAGGTGGCAACAGTTATTCGCTGAGTTCGGCGCACTTAAAATATGCAGGGGCATACGATTTATTGACCCATCCGCGCATTGTGGCCTATGTAAAAGATATTTTGGGTGACAATGTGATCGGGTGGGGTGCACATTATTTTTGCAAGTTGCCCAAAGATGGCAAACGAGTCTCTTGGCACCAAGATGCCAGTTATTGGCCCATGACACCTTCTAAAACAGTAACCGTTTGGCTGGCCATTGATGATGCCGATGTTGAAAATGCCTGTATGCGATTTATTCCCACCTCGCATTTATATGGCCATTTGACGTATCGCTTAAGCGAAGATGATGAGCGCAATGTGCTTAATCAAACGGTTGAAAATGCCGAAGATTTGGGTGAACCTGTGGATGTGGAATTGAAAGCGGGTGAAATTTCGATGCACAGTGATCTGTTGTTGCACGGCTCAGAAGCCAATGCGTCTGATCGGCGTCGGTGTGGCATTACACTGCGATATTGTACAACAGATGTTCGAGCCTATATGGGGTGGCACGATAAGGGTGTGGTGGTTAGTGGTGAAGATAAAGATGGCTTTTGGACAAATCCTCCCAGACCCGAGCAGGTGTTATGATGCATATTGTACGTTTATATCGCGGCCAGAGTATGCACCAACTGAAATGGGTATGGTGCGTTGTTCTTTTTTTTGTTGCTTGTGGGCCAGACCTTCAGGTGGTTCAAGAAGAAGGTGTTGAATATCAGGTTTATTTATCTAAAGACACTGGTCAAGTGGTTCGGCACGGATATTTTAAAGCCTTTTATGAAAGCGGCAATCCCAAAACTGTTGGGCAATATGCACATGGAATGCGTTCGGGCCTGTGGACAAATTGGCATGAAAACGGCCAAAAGCAGGGCGAGATGGATTGGGTTGAGGGGCACCCCAAGGGTATGGTGATTGAGTGGTATGAAAATGGTCAAAAGAAAAATGAAGGATTTTGGAAAGACAACGGTCGTCACGGGCTTTCAACCTGGTGGTATGACACGGGCATCAAAGAAAAAGAAGTGACCTATGTAAATGGTGAACCCGATGGCATATGGGTCTATTGGGATTCAACGGGGGCTGTGGTCAAAAAACAATATTGGGAACAGGGAAAGTTTTTGCGTGTAGAGCCCGATACTATGCCGTAAAGATGTGAAAATGCCTGTATTAAAGAGACAGGTGATTGTGTCTCTTGACAGGTGAAAAGATCGCGACTATTCTTAAAGCAGTCAGCAGTCAGCAGTCAGCAGTCAGCAGTCAGCAGTCAGCAGTCAGCAGTCAGCATCAATCATAACGCTATGATGAGGGTGGGTGGGCTGAATGTTGATTTTTTATTGCTTGTTCGTGCTCATGTGTAAAGTGAACATACAGCAACATCCTAAAGGTTATCCATGAGATTCGAATCAATGGTGATCATCTTTATGTTTTTTGACCGTGTGTTTTGACTTTGGAGATTTTATGTCTGAGAAGAAGTTGTTTTTGTTAGATGGCATGGCCTTGATTTATCGTGGACATTTTGCTCTTATGCGCAATCCTCGGTTGACGTCAACAGGTATGAATACATCAACGTTGTTTGTGCTCACCAATACGTTGTTGGATATTTTGAACACCGAAAAACCGTCTCATATTGCAGCGGTTTTTGATACACCTGAGCCGACACATCGGCACAAAATGTATCAAGAATACAAGGCACAACGCGAAGCCATGCCAGAAGATTTGAGTGCGGCCATTCCGTATGTGTTTACGTTGTGCGAGGCATTTAATGTGCCGGTGATTCGCATGCCGGGTTGGGAAGCCGATGATGTGATTGGCACATTGGCACGCATTGCCGAAGAAGATGGTTTTACGACTTATATGGTGACACCCGACAAAGATTATGCACAGTTGGTGTCGGACAAAACATTTATGAGCAAACCGGGTAAAGGTGGTAATAAGGCAGAAGTTTTGGGAGTGCCAGAAATTTTGGAACAGTGGCAAATTGAGCGTGTGGATCAAGTGATTGATGTTTTGGGTTTAATGGGAGATACCAGCGACAATATTCCGGGTGTGCCGGGCATTGGGCCAAAAACTGCACAAAAGCTCATTGCACAATATGGCAGTGTTGAAGGCTTGTTAGATCATGTGGATGAATTGAAGGGCAAACAAAAAGAAAATTTGGAAACATACCGTGACCAAGCTTTGTTGTCTAAAACCTTGGTCACTATTGAGCGCAATGTGCCAATTGAAATTGGTTTGGATGATTTGGTGGTCAAAGAAAAGAATATTGAAAAGTTAAAAGCTTTATTTGCCGAGTTGGAGTTTCAAACATTGGGGCAGCGTGTGTTTGGCGAGCAATTTAGCGCAGGCCCCCAACAAACATTGTTGTTTGGCGATGAGACACCTTCATCATCTGCGGCGGTGGAAGAGACGGTTCCTGAGTATAAAACGATTGCAGATGTGAAACACGACTATCAATTGGTGAATACACCCGAAAAACGTGCGGCATTGATTGCAGAACTTGAGAAAAAATCTTCGTTTTGTTTTGATACAGAAACGACGGGGTTAAACCCACGCACATGCCAGTTGATTGGCATGGCATTTTCTTGGGCGGCACACACAGGCTATTATGTGGTGATGCCTGAAGATGCCGATGAAAACAAAAAGGTGTTGGAAGAATTTCGAGGCGTGTTGGAAAACACGGCGGGTGAGAAAATAGGTCACAATTTGAAGTTTGATATTTCTGTGTTGTTGTGGCAAGGCATTCGGGTGCAGGGCAAGTTGTTTGATACCATGTTGGCGGCATCTGTGGCCACGCCCGATTTAAGGCGCAGCATGGATTATTTGGCACAGGCCTTGTTGGGGTATCAACCTGTGAAGATTACATCGTTGATTGGCGAAAAAGAAAAAGACACCAAACAAAAGACTTTGCGCGAAGTGCCCTTAGAGCAGGTTGTCGAATATGCCGCTGAAGATGCAGATATTACGTTTCAATTGGCCGAAGTGTTTCGACCCAAGATTGAAGAAATGGGGCAAACGCGTGTATTTGAGGAGGTCGAGTGTCCATTGGTGCCCGTTTTGGCCCATATGGAATATGAAGGCATTCGGATGGATGTGGATGTGATTCAGGCATTATCTAAAGAATTAGAATTTGAATTGGGTCATTTGCGCACGACCATTTTTGAGCAAGCCGATGGTGAGTTCAATTTGAATTCGCCCAAGCAATTGGGCGAGGTTTTGTTTGATAAGTTGCAATTGGATGCCAATGCTCGCAAAACAAAAACGGGGCAATATCAGACCAATGAAGCCACGTTACAACGGTTGGCTTATCGGCATGAAGTGGTTGATCAAATTTTGCAGTATCGCACGTATTCAAAGCTGAAATCGACATACTTAGACACATTGCCCAGTGCGATATTTAAAGCCACAGGGCGCGTACACACACATTATGAACAAGCCGTAACAGCCACAGGGCGTTTGCAATCACACGACCCCAATTTGCAGAACATTCCTATTCGCACAGAAAAAGGACGTGAGATTCGCAAAGCGTTTGTGCCACGTAATGACGATTATACCTTGTTGTCGGCAGATTATTCACAAATTGAATTGCGCGTGGCCGCAGAACTCAGTGGCGATGCGGGCATGGTAGAAGTTTTTCAGCAAGGTGGTGATATTCACACGGCCACAGCGGTCAAGATTTATGGCCTAAGTGAAGATCATGTCACAGCCGATATGCGCCGACAGGCCAAGACGGTAAATTTTGGCATTATTTATGGCATTTCGGCTTTTGGGTTGGCTGAGCGCTTGGATGTATCGCGGTCTCAGGCCAATGAGTTGATTACACAGTATTTTGATCAATTTCCGGGCGCCAAAGCCTACATGGATGAAACCATTGCATTTGCCGTAGAACACGGATATGTCGAAACCATTACAGGACGGCGCAGATATTTGCGCGATATTCATTCGCGCAATGCCACCACGCGCAAAGGTGCCGAACGCAATGCCATTAACTCTCGTATTCAAGGCACGGCTGCTGATATGATCAAAATAGCCATGACACGTGTACATCATGACATTCGCGAACGCAATTTGAAAACACGCATGTTGCTTCAGGTACACGATGAATTGGTGTTTGATCTATATAAAGAAGAAGAAGAAGAAGTAAAGACTTTGGTTGAAAAGGCCATGAAAAATGCCATTCCAATGTCGGTGCCCATTGAGATCGAAATGGGAACGGGTGATAATTGGTTAGAGGCACATTAATTAAAAAGCTTGTATGATGTTATTTCAATCGCTATTTTTTGTCTGTCGAGATTGAAATGGGAGGGTGTCGACTTGGCTGATATTTTGGTGATTGAAGACAGTCCTGAGGTGCGTACGATTATTCGCACGATGTTGGAAAAAAAAGGCCATCAGGTTCGAGAAGCTGTTGATGGTGAAGAAGGTTTGGCTCAATTTTTGGAACACCGACCTGATTTGGTTATGACAGATTTGTTTATGCCCAAAAAGGCAGGCATTGAAACCATTTCTGATTTGTTGGAAATTGATCCCAAAGTCAAGATTGTTGCAATGACCGCCCACGGTTCTGATGAGCAGTATGACTTTTTAAGGGTTGCCGAGGCGTTGGGAGCCATTGCGACTTTAGAGAAGCCTTTTGTGGCCAAAGATTTAATACATATTGTAACAACCGCATTGGATAGATAATCCTATTCGGTCTTGTTTTGAATGATGAGAAACGCCCTCGAAAGCCATGGCTTCCGAGGGTGTTTGTTTCATGTGTATTGCCGTTGGTGCTTTTCCAACATTTTTGGGGGTTATGCGACAATTTTGCGAAAATGCGCCACATTGATAATTTTGCGATTTTATTATTAGTGTATGTTTTATAGTGACTTATGGGTAGTCGATTTCGTTTTGGTATTTTGGTACACTCTTTGCGCTTATATGGCCGATATGGTTTATCAGGCAATGATGCTTGGGAGTTTTACAGTATGGCCAATATTATGATTGTTGAAGATGAAGGCATTGTGGCGCGCGATATTCGCAGTCGATTGACCAAAATGGGTTACGATGTGGTTGCCGTTGCTGATTCGGGTGAAATGGCCTTAAAACTGGTGGCAGAAGTGCGTCCAGACTTGGTTTTGATGGATATTATCCTCAAGGGTGAATTGGACGGCACACAAACGGCGCGTCAGTTGTACGATGATTATCATATCCCTGTCATTTATCTCACTGCCCATGCCGATTATGCAACCGTACAGCGTGCCAAAGAGTCCGAACCCTTTGGATATGTGGTGAAACCCTTTCAGGAATTAGACTTAAAAACTTCTATTGAAATGGCCTTGATCAAGCATCAGTCGGAAATGCGTTTGCGCCAATCGACATTGACATTGCAAGAAAGCAATGAGTTACTTGAAAAACGCGTGGCTGAGCGCACGGCCAATTTAGAAGAAGCCATTGTTTTATTAAAGCAAGAAATTCAAGAACGCAAAATGGCTCAAAAAACATTACAAGAGCGCGATTGGCAACTGAGACAGGCGCAAAAAATGGAGGCCATAGGGCGTTTGGCTGGCGGTGTGACACACGATTTTAACAATCAGTTGGCCATTATCAAAGGGTATTTGGATATGGCCGTGGAACAATTGGGAGAGCACCCGCCCGTAACGCGTTACTTGAACCAAATTGGAGGTGCTGTTGATCGGGCAACGGGTTTAACCAGACAGCTTTTGTTGTTTACCAGCCATCAACCAGTTGATCTAAAAGTGATCAATTTGAATCATCAGATTGATGATTTTAAAGAGATGTTGCGGCGTTTGTTGCGCGAAGATATTGCGTTGGAAGTTGATCTGGAAGAGGCCTTGTGGTCTGTGCGTGCCGATGCGGTAAATATAGATCAAGTGGTGACCAATTTGGTCGTGAATGCACGAGATGCCATGCCTCGGGGTGGCAAACTGACCATTCAAACACGCAATGTGGTGTTGTCTGCTGACCAAGTGTCTGATCCTGTGGCATTCCATTCTGGCGAATATGTGCATTTAATGGTGCGTGATACGGGTGAAGGAATGAAACCCGAAACGTTGAGCAAAATTTTTGAACCGTTTTTTACCACCAAAGCACGCGGAGATGGCACGGGGTTGGGTTTGGCAGTGGTTTATGGTATTGTGCAATCACATGGAGGCTGGATTTCGGCAGAAAGCGTGCCTCAAAATGGCAGTTGTTTTCATGTTTATTTGCCTAAATGTGAACAAAATAAAACAGAAGAAAAAGCCCATTTGACCAAACGGGCGAGCAGTTACAGAGGGTCTGGTGAACATCTGTTGATTGTTGAAGATGACACATATCTACGCAATATGTTGGTGGTGATGCTCGAAGAGCAGGGGTATGTTGTTTATGCTTGTGGAAATCAAAAAGATGCGCGTCAATTGATAGAGAATAATGAACTTATTCAACTTATTTTGACAGATGTGATGCTTCCCGATGGGCGAGGAACTGAAATGGCATTGGATGTTCAAAAAAGTCATCCAGGCCTGCATACGATACTGATGACTGGCTATCCGGGTACGCATTTGGATTTAACAAATATTCGGGCCGCAGGGCTTCAGTTGATTCAAAAACCCATTGCCAGACAAGATTTGTTGAACATTATACATGATGCATCGCGGATTCAAGTTTGAAGTGCAACAATAGGTTTATGAGTTGGCTGAGTCCAG
>JAYODI010000171.1:0-4111 GCA_038279365.1 Candidatus Latescibacterota bacterium
TGCCTATCTTGGCGATCAAAAAAGGAGGATGGTATGTTTACGGAAGAACATCGACGATTGTATGAACGCGACGGTTTTTTTGTGGTGGACGACGCGGTTGACCCCAATATGTTTGAGCCGTTGTTGGAGGCGACCATTCGCACCAAGAAACGCGTGCGTGCTGGGGAAGTGGATCAGTTTACACACCGCGCGCCAGATGGTGAGCCTTGGGCGATTCGTGGGCTTTTTGCACCGGAGTTGGGTGAACCACTTTTTGCCAAATATTTGATGTCTGAGCCCGTGATGCAATATGTGCGACCCTTTATTGGGTCTGAGTTGCGTTTGGGTGGTGTGTTGATTTTTACCAACCCATACACACAAGATTATGGGTTTGGTTGGCACCGCGATTTTGGCACCCAAGAACGCGATGGCTCGTATCAGATTGAGATGACGATTTTGAATCGCCCCATGAGTGGCATTAAGTGGCATTTGGCGATGGTGGATGACGATTGTTTGCAGTTGGTGCCAGGCAGTCATAAGCGGTATCGTACTGCGCACGAACGAAAGTGTTTGTTGGAGAAGGATATGCGCAATGCCGATATTCCGGGGCAGCACACGGTGTCGCTCAAGGCGGGGCAAACCGCGTTTTGGAGTGGCAATACCATTCACCGCGGGGTGATGAAGCGCGATGTTGAACGACTAACGTTGGCTGGCAGTTGGACCAAACACACGGGTTCTGCAAAACAAACGGAGACAGACAAACGGTTGAAGTGGATGTTGGCACGCGGTGTGCGTGGGGCGTTGCCTCAAGAGATGAAGCCGATGTATGACCGATGGCGGTCGTTGCAGTTGGGGTAGGTTTGGTTACAGGTCACTGGTCTAAAGGATGAAAAGTAATGCTATGTTTTGTCGACCTGTAGACGTGCGACTATTTTACTTATGCTTTTAGACTTGTGACCTGTAGACTTGTGATTGTTTTTCAAAAGAAAATGTATAATAAAATGTCAAATGATTACCCGATTACGCCTGTTCCATTTTATGATGTGAATGTCAATGATGCATTTTGGTCGCCTCGGTTGGATGTGAATCGTAAGGTGACGTTGCCTTATAATTTTGAGAAGTGTGAAGAGACGGGGCGGATTGACAATTTCTCGAAGGCCGCGGGATTGATGGATGGCCCACACGAAGGCATTCATTTTAATGACTCGGATGTGTTTAAGGTGATGGAGGGTGCGGCGTATTCTTTGAAGTTAGAATATGATCCCAAATTGGATGCGTATTTGGATGATGTGATTGAAAAGATTGCTGCGGCACAAGAGGATGATGGGTATCTGTATACACTTCGGACAATTCATCCAAATGACGACCACAAATGGGCAGGCCCCAAACGGTGGTCGTATTTGATTGCCAGTCATGAGCTTTATAATGTGGGGCATATGTATGAGGCGGCAGTGGCACATCATTTGGCAACTGGGAAAGATAATTTTCTGAATGTGGTACTGAAAAATGCCGAGTTGATTTTGAATACCTTTGGTGAAAATGGCATTCGCGATGTACCTGGGCACCAAGAGATTGAAATTGGTTTGGTGAAATTGTTTCGTTTGACGGGTGAGCAAAAGTATTTGGATTTGGCAAAATTTTTTTTGGATGAACGCGGGCGTGAAAATGGCCGTGTTTTGCGTGAAGACCCATCCGAACGGCAGGATCATTTGCCCGTGACCGAACAAAGCGAAGCGGTTGGGCATTCGGTGCGTGCAGGGTATATGTATAGTGCAATGGCCGATGTGGCGGCATTGACGGGAGATGGGGATTATATTCGCGCTGTTGGTCGCTTGTGGGACAATGTGGTGGGCAAGAAGATGTACGTGACGGGTGGCATTGGGGCACGCCATCATCGCGAAGTGTTTGGCGATAATTATGAACTGCCCAATGAGACGGCCTATTGTGAAACCTGTGCGGCCATTTCAAATGCGATGTGGAATCATCGGATGTTTTTGTTGCACGGTGACGCGAAGTATTTGGATGTGCTGGAACGTGTGTTGTACAATGGTTTTATATCGGGTGTGTCGTTTTCGGGCAAAGAATACTTTTACCCCAATCCTTTGGCCAGTGATGGCGAATGGGAGTTTAACAAAGGGGCGAAGGTGCGTCAGGCGTGGTTTGGGTGCTCGTGTTGCCCGACCAACGTGGTGCGATTCTTGCCCTCATTGCCAGGATATGCGTATGCGGTGAAAGACGATGTTGCCTACGTGAATTTGTTTATGGGCAGTGGGGCTACATTGGACGTGAATGGGCAGACTGTGCGTTTGGCTCAGGAGACAAATTTTCCCTGGGATGGTTTGGTGAAGGTTGTGGTGGATGTTGATTCTGAAGTGGATTTTGAGTTGCGTATTCGCATTCCTGGGTGGGCTCAAGGTGAGCCCGTTCCGAGTGATTTATATCGGTATGTGGATGAGGCAAGTGAAGCACCGACCTTGACGGTGAATGGTGAAGCTATTGACCTGAATATGGACGGCGGGTTTGCGTGTGTGCGTCGCACTTGGCAACGGGGTGATTCCGTGGATCTGTCTTTGGCGATGGCGGTTAAGCGTGTTGTCTCTCACGAAAGTGTTGAGGCAAATAAAGGGCGTGTGGCCATAGAACGTGGTCCCATTTTGTTCTGTGCTGAAGCGGTGGACAATGGGGTGGGTGTGCGTGAGCGCTTGTTGTCTAAGTCTGTGGATTTGGCGGCGAGTTACCGCGCGGATTTGTTGCATGGTGTGGTTGTGCTTTCTGGTGATGGATGGACGCTCATTCCGTATTATGCGTGGTGCCACCGAGGGGCCAATGAGATGGCGGTGTGGTTGAAGAGTGGCCAGACATCAATGTGATATGAACCGAGCAAGTCTTTATGTGTGATTGGGGAAATGCCTAAATAATAACCGTTCTTTTTGAGAACACGGAGGATGTTATGAAAATTACCGATGTGCAAGCGTGTGTCATTGGCAAACCTGAACCGCACAGTGGCGGTTGTGTGTGGACGTTTGTTCGTGTTTATACTGATGAAGGCATTGTGGGGACGGGGGAGTGTAATTCGGCTTCGCAATACACTGGGTTTGGTGTGAAAGAATCGATTTTAAAAATGAAGGATATGTTGATTGGTGAAGACCCTATGAATGTGGGGCCGTTGTATGAAAAAATGCGTCGGCGTGGACGATATGCGGGTACCACACACGCACCGTTGATTTTTGCACTGACGGGTATTGAAAATGCGTTGTACGATATTGTGGGCAAGGCATTGGGTGTGCCCATTTATCAATTGTTGGGCGGTAAGTTTCGCGACAATATACGTCTTTATGCCGATTGTCACGCAGGGGATGATGCGACGCCTCAAGCGTATGCTGAAAAAGCTTTGAGTGTGGTTGAGGAAGGATATAGCGCGGTGAAGTTTGATGTGGATCATTCGGGCGTGGGCAAGCTGGACCCGATGAATTGGACGGTGGGTTCAAAGGAGATGACGCACGTGATTAATCTGATTCGTGCGATACGGGAAGGGATTGGGTTTGATATTGATTTGGCCATTGATTGCCACGGTCAATTCGACTTGCCATCGGCCATTACGCTTGCCAAGGCTGTGGAAGATGTGCGTTTGATGTGGTTGGAAGAGCCTGTGCCTGCTGAAAATATTGACGCGTTGGCACAAGTGCGCGCTTCAACGAGTACGGTGATTTGCACGGGTGAAAACCATTATACACGATTTGAGTTTTTGGAAATGTTTCGGCAAAAAGCGGTGGACATTATTATGCCCGATTTGGCCAAAGCGGGGGGCATTATGGAAGCCAAGCGGATTGCTGAAATTGCCGATGCACACTATATCCCCATTGCACCTCACAATGTGTCATCGCCTTTGGGGATGATGGCGGCTTGTCACGCAATGGCTTCGGTGCCCAACTTTTTTGTGCTCGAATTTCACGGGCGCGATATTCCGTGGTGGGCTGATTTGTGTGGGGGTGAAGAGTTTATCAAAAAGGGGTGGATGGCGGTGTCTGATAAACCGGGTAATGGTGTTGAGCTGGATGCTGCTGTAGCTAAAACACTTTTGGCTGCGGGTGATACGTATTTTGATTAGGAGCGATCAGCAGTCAGCGGTCAG
>JAYODI010000078.1:0-27299 GCA_038279365.1 Candidatus Latescibacterota bacterium
TAATATTTACATTTCCAATATAGGGTTTATCAATCACATATAACAGCTTAGGTATGGCTTTGAAAAACTTGGTTTTTATATAATGTGGTAAACAGTTGTTTTTAAAAGTGCTATAGGAATTGTAATTTTATGCCCTTTTGTTGCATATGTGCGTGTCATTTTATTTTTTATTTAGAAAAGGCTTGACACATTACCCTTGCTGTCCTAATTTTGACTCAGTTTAATGGAATTCTATTAAATTAATAAAGAATAAGATGTTCTCCACACAGTATTTGCGATTGTTTCATTTGTTTTCTCATTTTCCTACCCACCGTCCCCTCTTGGAGTTATGCAGCATGTTGAATTTAACCTCTCCCTTTGTCTTTGAAACATCTAATGGTATTTTGAGCGGTCGTGATCGTGGTGAGGCTTTGCTTGGTCAATTGATGGATCATTTGCGTCATGTTGCTGCCGATGCGGTCACACCTTTGGATTTTTCAAAGGTATCTTTTATAGATATTTCGTGCGCCGATGAATTTTTATCAAAGTTGTTAATGCGTATTGGCAGTGGTGAGTTGGGCAATCGTTTTGCATTTATTGAAAATGCCAATGACTCGGTTCGAGAAACGTTGGAAGCCGTTTTAAAATTGCGTGATTTGGCAGCCCTATTTAAGAATGCGGATGGTTCTGTGGTGGTTTTGGGTGTATTAAAAACGCCTATTCGTGAAACGTTGGATGTGGTGCTTAAAAAGAAAAAAGGTACTTCATCTGAATTTGCTGAAGCCCTTCGCAAGAATATCAATATTGCTTGCAACCGCTTAAATGCGCTTCAAAAGATGGGTCTGGTTTGTCGGGTGCGCGATGGCAGTGTGGATGGGGGGGGAAGGCAGTTTTATTATGAGTCGATTGTTTAGGGGGGAATAAGCAGTTAGTTTGAGGCAAACGGCAAACGGCAATGGGAGATGATCCATGTTGGATTTTGGTGCGCTGAAAAAACAGATTGATCAGATGGCTGTGGATGCCAAAACGATGCAAGATGATTTTTTTGCTCGCATTGCGTTGGCCTTGTCTGAAATGGATCGTTGGGAGGATTCTTGGGAGACATTGGCAACCAAAATTGAGCGCAGTCGTACCTCTTGGTTGGTGGCCAATACATCGGGTCCGATGACCGAAGTTTGTGCCCGTCCTGAACGCCCTGCACAATTGACGGTGATTGCTGCTGATGGTTCACAAATTTTTCCTGATCGACATGAAATTGCCAATTGTTTTTTAATTAATGTGGGTTATGTGGTGTTGCATTATGGTTCTGGTGAGCGGCCTATTATGTCGAGTGAACCGTCTTTGTTTTATGAAGAAGATGACATGTATCACGAATGGGCAGGCAAACGATCTCCTGTTACACGTGAAATAGTAGGTGTTAAGCGCAATGCAATGGAGTTGGATAAAGTGGTCGCTTTGGCCACACAAGCCAAAGAAGAAGGGCGCACGGTTGTCGGCTTAACAGATGGCACATTGATCTTATGGATGTTGGAGGGCAAACCCTACGATTTTCGTCGTGAAACCTTGCAAATGACATTAACGGGCCTGGAGCAATTGCGCGAATTGCGTGTGCCTATTGCCGGTTATATCAGTGACCCTGGCAGTGCCGATGTGGTCAATGGGTTGCGGGTGGGGCTTTGCCCCGAGCAACCACCCGACTGTGACCGCTGCCCGTGGAAAGCGGCAGAAGCGCAAGCTTTGTTAAATTTGGATGGTGAGGCACAAAAACCTGCACAAATTCCATGTGAACCCATTGCGGGTGTGACAGATGATATGTTGTATGCTCGCAAGCTGACAAAAGGGGAACGCAGCGGGGTGTTTCGCAGTTCTTCAAAGATTTTAGAAGATTATGGCCCCCATCGCATTTGTTTTTTTTATGTGCATACGGGGTGGGAAATTGGGCGGGTGGAAATTCCTGAATGGGTGGCCGATGATGGTGAATTGTTAGACTTGGTACACACCACCATTATCGATCAAGCCGAAAAAGGACGCGGATATCCTGTGGTGCTTTCCGAGTCGCACGAAAGGGCTGTGGTGCGTGGTGCAGATCGCGATATTTTCTTTAAATTTTTAAAAGATTCATTTGTTAAGAACAATGTCAAAGCCGAAAACTCTTTGAAGCAGTTGAAGAAAATGGCGGCGACAGTTTAGAGGTAATAAGACGGCAAATGGCAAATGGCAAATGGCAGACAGAAATTTAAACTGAGGGTATTATGGCATTGTCAAAGGTCGATACGGAAACATATATTGGCGAAGTGATTGAGAGTTCTACCTCGCAATTTGTGGCAGAAAGCCGAGAATTGAATGGGGCACCTCCTTTTGGTGCGTTTGTGAAAACGAGTGGTGCCATTCCGGTATATGGTTTGGTATTTAATGTGTGTACCCATTCCATAGAGCCCAATCGTCGCGCAACGGCTTATGGGTTGACAGAACAGGAGTTGCGCAATGAACAACCTCAAATATTTGAATTATTAAAAACCGAGTTTGAAGCGGTTATTGTTGGATATGGCGATGACCGAGGCCCTCGCCAAGTGTTGCCCCCTCAGCCACCAGGTATTCATAGTTTTGTGTTGCCCTGTACCGAGTCAGAAGTGAAAGCGTTGACCAATAATGGCGATTATTTGCGGTGTATCTTAGGTGGCAATCGTTTGCCTGCCGATGATCTGATTATTGCATCGGTGCGCCATGCTTGGGCGGCGCGCGCGTTTGATATGCCCTATTTGGTTGGCATTGGAAAAGATTTGTGTCGGTTGGTTCGTGATGATTATGATCGGTTGAGTTCGATTATGCGACGGATTTCACAATAAAAAGGTCGCAGGTCAGCAAGTCACAAGTCGCAGGTCAAAATCAAAGTGGTTGTAATGTTCTGGTTTTTAAAGGTTAGGCCTGTGACCTGCAGACCTGAGACTTGTGACCGGATTTAAGGGGTTTTGTTTTGAACGAACTTTGGAATGATTTGAATGGCAGACCCATGAACGATTTGAATAACAACCAAATTGGTGTGGTTACAAAGGGGTCGCTGACTGAGGGTGTGGAGATGAAACTCAACCCCAACCGCAGTGTGGAAGATGTGAAGGCGGGAAAGTTTGTGGTGATTGAGGGGTATAAAAATCAATTTTTTTCGATGATTACCGACTTAAGCTTAGATGCCACCAATCCCGATATTTTACTGTATCCACCACATGATGGTGATCAATTGTTGCACAGTGTTTTAAATGGTGCCAGTACATATGTCACGGTTGCTTTGCGCCCAATGTTGATGTTGGAGGCTGGTGAAGAAGTGGTGGATGAACCGCGCCCTGTTAAAACCATTCCGAGCCATTTTTCTAAAGTAGTGGAAGCCGAAGAAGAAGATGTGTCGCGCGTATTTGGCAGTGAAGACCGAGATGATCGGTTTTTTAACATGGGTACACCATTGGATATGGATACACCTGTGTGTTTAAATTTGAATCGTTTTGTCGAACGCAGCAATGGCATTTTTGGCAAAACGGGTACGGGCAAATCATTTTTGACCCGTTTGGTGCTGTGTGGCATGATCAAACAGAAAAAAGCGGTCAATATTATTTTTGATATGCACAATGAATATGGCTATCAAGCGATGAAAGAGGGCAGTTCGGGAGACAGTTTTGTAAAGGGTTTGAAACAGTTGTTTGGCAATCAGGTGGCTTTGTTTTCGCTTGATCCTGCTTCTTCACGTGAACGGGGTATTCAGCCAGACCATGAAGTGCATATTGCGTATGATCAAATTGCTGTTGAAGATGTGGTGGCCTTACAAGATGAGTTGCAGTTGAATCCAACGGCGTCGGAATCTGCCTATTTGGTGGCGGCGATGTATAAGAACAAATGGTTGCGCCAATTGTTATCCGTGGATGGACCCGATGTTGAGAAATTTGCGGAAGAAATTGGGGCCAATAAGAGTTCTTTGTCGGCATTACATCGCAAACTCAAGCGCATTGAAAATTTTCCGTTTATGGTAACCAAGCTTGAAGGGGCCGACGCGGTAGATACAATGATGGATTATATTGATCGGGGTATTCACATTGTGTTGGAGTTTGGACGACAAACAAGCATGCTGGCCTATTTGTTGGTGGCCAATATTTTGTCACGTCGTATCCACGAACAATATGTGAAGAAAAGCGAGAAGTATTATGCCTCTCAAAACCCAGCAGACAAACCCAGGCAGCTGGTAATTACAATTGAAGAAGCACACAAATTTTTAAATCCTACAACTGCCAAACAAACCATATTTGGTATTATTGCGCGTGAGATGCGCAAATATTATGTGTCGTTGTTGGTGGTTGACCAACGGCCTTCGGGCATTGATGAAGAGGTGTTGTCTCAGTTGGGTACCAAAATTACGGCATTGCTCAATGATGAAAAAGACATTCAAGGTGTGTTGACGGGTGTTTCAAATGCGGCAGGTTTGCGCAGTGTGTTGGCCAGTTTAGATTCCAAGCAGCAGGCTTTGATGTTTGGTCATGCGGTGCCGATGCCTGTGGTGATTAAAACGCGCAATTACGATGAAGCCTTTTATCGGGCCATGGGTGATTTGACCGCGGAAGAGAAAGTTAAAAAGGCGGCTTCGGCTTCGGCGGCATTGTTTGGTGACTAAAATTGTTTCATACCACAGCCCAAAATAAAGAAAATTTATATATGTGGTAAATAAAAGGGTGCGTTGAGCACCCTTTTTAAATTGTATGTTTGGATATTTTGTTTAAATTTTGAACTTCCAAATTCATGGGGTTCGTGTTATTATGTTTGGTGTCCTGATGTTTTGATCCATTCATGCTTTAAAGAGTGAGGATGTTTGTGAAGCTGATTGTGCAAATTCCATGCTTAAATGAAGAAGATACTTTGCCAGCAACGGTAAAGGATATTCCCCGTGATGTGCCGGGTATTGATGTTGTGGAAATATTGATTATTGATGATGGATCAACGGATCGTACAGCCGAGGTCGCGCGCGAATTGGGCGTCGATCATATTGTGCAGTTTCCCAAAAACAGAGGTTTGGGATATGCGTTTAAGGCAGGATTTGATGCGTGTTTGAAGTTGGGTGCTGATATTATCATTAATACGGATGGTGACAATCAGTATTATGGGCCAGATATTGCTGCGTTGGTGAAACCCATTTTGGAGAATCGGGCACATATTGTCATTGGCGACCGACAAACGGGTGCGATTGGGCACTTTTCGTTTGTGAAGCGTTTTTTACAAAGCTTTGGCAGCAAAATGATCAGCCGATTGGCGCACGTAAAGGTACCCGATGTGGCCAGTGGTTTTCGGGCCTATTCTCGTGAGGCGGCTTTGCAGTTGTCTATGTTTACCGATTTTGATCATACGGCAGAACATGTAGTACAAGCAGGACAAGACCGTTTGGCGGTTGAGATTGTTCCCATTCGCACCAACCCCAAGACGCGTGAATCACGTTTGTTTAAAAATATTGGTGAGTTTGTTTTTAAATCGGGCATGATCAGTTTGCGCACGTATGCGCGATACAATGCGTTGCGCATTTTTACGGCTTTTGGCAGTGTGGCGTTTGTTGCAGGTTTTATTTTGGGTTTGCGGTTTGTGTATATTTTCTTTGCTATGCCCGAGCAAAGTGCTTTGCATGTGCAGTCGTTGATTTTGGCGGCTATTTTATTGTTGGCGGGGTTTCAAATGTTTTTGACGGGTATTGTGGCCGATTTAATTGCGACCAATCGGGCTTTGTTGGAAGATGTGTCAACACGGGTGAGACGGTTGGAATTGGAAGATGATGGGCCCTCAAAATGAGAAGATAAGTGAAGGTGGAATCTTGGTGTTTTTGGACGCTATAAATGCATAAAAAAGCCCTGCTGAAACGGTTTCAGCAGGGCTTCTATTTTAATGGGCTAATATGCGGTGCCATCTCTTTTGATGAGGTCTTCATTCCATTCAATGCCCAACCCCGGTGCATCGGTCATGATGACATGACCATCTTGAAATTCTAAGGGTGCAACCAAGTCCGTGGAAAATTCGCGCAGATAGTTTTCGACAATGAGGCCATTTTTAACTGCGGCAACCACCACACAACCCAATGCGCCTTGACCGTGGGGGGCCATTTGTAAATGATGGGCGCTGGCCATGGCGGCAATTTTCATCCATTCGCTGATGCCGCCGCAGTTGTTGGTGTCGGCTTGAACAATGGATACACCGCCGCGTTCTATGAGATCGCGAAAGCCCCAGCGGGTGAATTCGTTTTCGCCACTGGCAACAGGAAAAGAAAGGGCTGAAGCGACTTTGGCTGATCCTTCTAAGTCGTCGGCATGAACGGGTTCTTCAAACCAATAGGGGTCGTATTTTTCTATCATATGGCCAAAGCGAATGGCCACGTGTGCATCCCAAGCATTGTTGGCATCTATGAGAAGTTCAACATCATCGCCAACGGCTTTGCGAACGGCGGCTACACGCTCTGCATCGTGTTTGAGGGTAACGCCGGGCCAGCCCACTTTCATTTTGACGGCGGTGAAACCTTGTTTGACATAGGTTTCCATTTCTTCGCACAATTCGGGAATGCCTTTGCCGTCTTGGTAGTATCCCCCTGCTGCATAGGCCCAGAGTTTATTTTGGACACCACCCAAAAGTTTCCAAACGGGTTGATTAAAGGTTTTGCCTTTGAGATCCCATAGTGCGTTATCAACCGCACTGATGACGGAGATGTAATCGCCTTTGGCAACGGGTTTGCGTGCCCCTCCCATGTAGAGATTTTCCCAAATGTGTTGGATACGCAAGGGATCTTCGCCAATGAGTTTGTCACGCAGGCTGTTGAGGCTGGTGCGCACAGCACCTGAGCACAAAGTCATGCCCACGATGCCTTCGTCGGTATAAATTTCTATGCGGGAGCGACCAGATGATGTGGTTTTTTTAATGGAATTCCAGAAGGGTTTGTCGAGGGTTTGTTTGACATTGGTGAGTTTGATGTCGGTGATTTTCATGGGTAACCTCCAAGAGCCGTTAACGTAATTGTGTGACGTTGAATATATGTGGCCTAAAAGGATTCGTCCATTTTTTGTCGATGGGCTTGTTATTCGTTGGTTTGGCGACGGCGACTACGGCGTTCTTGCCGCCAGCGTTCATAGGCTTCTTGATCAAAATTGATGGAGGGTACTGAGCCATTCCAGGCTTGGGCAATAATGGGCATGATGTGATCTGTGGCCAGTTGAAAATCGCGCCCAAATGGGCGGGGCAATGGAAACCATTTCCAGAGCAAACTGCCCACAATGCGGGGTTCGGATGCAATGGCTTCAAAGGCGATGCGCCAGCACATTTCTTGCAATGGGCGTGCACCTTCGTCGTCAACACGATATCCCCAAGGTTCGGCAGCGGCAGAATACGATTGGTTGTAGCCCAGTTCGGTAAAGACAATGTTGCGGTTGTGTTTGATGCTGTAAGCACGTAATTCTTGAACGCGCTTTTCCCAACCCAATCGAATGTCTTGTTCGGTTGGGTTTTCTTTGGTGGAAATGGGAAAATAGGCTTGAATGCCAATCACGTCGAGGGCATCCCAAAAGGGCACACGTTGGTAATCTGACCAATTGGAAGCAAAGGTAATGGGGCCGTTGAAGACTTTACGCACATCGGCAATGAGCGCACGCCACTCTTTTTCAAAACGCAATGTTTTGTCGAGTTCGGTGCCAATGACAAATGCGTCGGCATCTTTGCATGTTTTAGCAAGGGTGAGAATCCAGTGACGATAGGTGGTCCAAAAGCGTGCCCATTCTTCATCGGTTTGAAATTCGATTTCACCTGCCCATTGAAACCCAGATCGCCAATAGGCCAAATGCGGTGTGATGCTGATTTTGAGCCCCAAAGCATGTGCTTCTTGAATCGGACGCGTCCAGTGAATGGGGGCTTCTGATGGGTCAAAATTGCGCAGGCTTATGGTGCCATCTTTGGAAATGCCGGCATAAGGATGAATGGCGACCCAGTTGGCTCCCAATTGTTTGATGTCGCGTAGAGTGGGTAAAATTTCATCACGGCCCCAATCTTGTCCTCCGCCGTGGGTGGAAATGATGATGCCACGTACTTCAAGGTCTTCGGAGGCAAAGGTGGCTGGAGCTTGGGTAAGGATTAAGCAACAAAGAAAAAACAATGTTTTGATATGGCCCATAAATAAAATACCTGTTGTGGGTGTGTTGAAGTTTATAAATTGTGTTTCTGTTGTGTTTGGACGAATAAAGGGTGGGATAAGTTTCTGCAAATGGGTTGTGGGATGGGGGTGTTTGGGGTTCATATTTTTAATGTTTGCAATATAGGGAGTAAAAAAATGAAAAAACCAAATATTATTTATTTGTTGGCAGATGATTGGGGTTATGGCGATGTGGGTTGTTTAAACCCGGAATCAAAGATTTCTACACCGCATACAGATCGGTTGGCATCGCAGGGCATGATTTTTAGTGATGCACACAGCAATTCGGCAGTGTGTACCCCTACGCGATATGGCGTTATGACTGGGCGATATTGTTGGCGATCGGCATTAAAACAAGGCGTTTTGTATGGGTATTCGGAGCCATTGATTGAAGATGGGCGTTTGACGGTGCCTCAGTTGTTGCATGATCAGGGTTATAGCACCGCATGTGTGGGTAAGTGGCATTTGGGGTTGGGTTGGCAAACAAAGGCTGGGGCAACAGAGGTGAATCGAGAAACTGTAGATTTTTCGAAGCCCTTGACTGGGGGGCCTCATACGGTAGGGTTTGATTATTCGTTTATTATTCCAGCATCATTGGATATGGAACCCTATTGTTATATAGAAGACGGTGTGGTGGTAGAACAACCCAGTGAAGAGATTGGCGATTCGCCTCGTCCTGCATTTTATCGTGGGGGTGCCTGTGCGCCTGGTTTTATGCATGAAACGTGTTTGTTGGAGTTGACGATTCGGGCAGAAGGGTTTATTCATCACCATGCAAAAGAGAAAAAAGATGAGCCGTTCTTTTTGTATATGCCTGCACCCTCACCGCATACGCCCCATTTTTCGCGCGAGCGATTTGCTGGTCGGAGCAAGGCTGGTGAATATGGTGATTATGTGACCGAGCACGACTGGAGTATTGGACGTATTGTGGAGGCTGTTAAGCGCAATGGGCTTTGGGATAATACGTTGATTATTGTGACAAGCGACAATGGATGCCATGCAGGACCTATTGGATTAAAAGAAAAATATGATCATTTGGGCAATTACATTTATCGTGGCCAAAAATCGGACGCATGGGATGGTGGGCACCGCATTCCATTTATTGCATCATGGCCAGGTGTGATTGAGGCGGGTTCGACGTGTGATCAGACAATTTGTTTGACGGATTTGATGGCAACAGTGGCGGGTATTTGCGATGTGTCTTTACCACGTGATGCAGGTGAAGACAGCTACAATTTGTTGCCTTACTTTAAGGGTGAACATCGCGAAACCATTCGGGAGGCAACGGTGCATCACTCTATTAATGGTGCGTTTGCGATTCGAAAAGATCAATGGAAATTGGTCGAATGTCGTGGTTCTGGCGGGTGGAGTTTGAAAGAAGCCGATGTACCCGAAGAGGCGCCCTTGATGCAGCTGTATGATATGGTGAATGATCCGGGAGAACAACACAATATGTTTGATGAAAAGCCAGAAATTGTGGCCAAATTACAAACCCTTTTAAATGGATATCGGGAAGGGAATCGAAGTGCAATCATATCGGGCTAAAATATTTTAAGGGAAGGCGTGTTTATGTTGTCCGAAGACGATAAGCGCATTCAAGATGCACTTGATCATACGGTACTCCATGCGTTTCGCCCTGTTTTGATGGGTTTGACTGTCTTGTATTTGATTTTTGCAATCAGCCACAAGTTGGTGTTGCCAAAAGATATTGCTGATTTGATGGTTGCTGTTGCATTTGGATCAAGTGTGGTTTGTGGCATATTGCGGTGGGTTCTCAAACGTGAGTTTTTGCCTGTTCAACATGCGCATTTGTTGGGCACGGGTGTGGCGGCGATTATGTTGGGAAACAGTGCCATCCATTTTTTATTAACAGGCGATTGGTTACAAACAACAAATTTTTTGCTTATTGTCATTGGCATTGCGTGTCTTTTTTTGTCTCGCCTTTGGTTTGGCCTTGTATGTATGATGGCCATTGGGTCTTGGGCACTGGTTGCGTGGGTGTTACCGCCTTCTCCTGCTTTGCTACATTTTGGGTTTGCGTTTGTCACGACGTTTTTTTTGGCCATAATCATTTTCCTGATTCGCGTACGCAATTTTCGACGTTTGGAAGCGTTTCGGTTGCTTGATGAAAAACAAAAAAGAGATTTGGCTGCTGCTTTAGAAATTACCAAAACATCAAACGAAGCACTGGAACATAACAATCGCCAGCTGGCCGAGGCGCGTGATGCAGCAGAAGTTGCCAGCCGTATCAAAAGTGAATTTTTGGCCAACATGAGCCATGAAATTCGCACGCCACTCAATGCGATTATTGGTTTGGCTGATCTGATGTTACAAAACGAATTGCCAGATGATCAGGGTGAAAATATAGCAATGATACAAACATCGGGCATCCATTTGCTCGATATTTTGAACAATATTCTTGATTTTGCTAAAATAGAAGCAGAGCGGTTAGAACTGGAGTATGCACCCTTTTCTGTGCACGAACAAGTTGTGGCTGTGTATGATATATTGCAAATTGGGGCACGAAAAAAGAATTTGAAATTTCGTTATGAGGTTGCTGATTGTGTACCGAAGGCACTGATAGGAGATGCTGTGCGCATTCGGCAAGTGTTGCTTAATCTTGTGGGAAATGCCATCAAATTCACCCATGAAGGTGAGGTTGACATTGCTGTTCATTGTGTGACACAAACATCACAACAGGCGACTTTACATTTTGTGGTGCGCGATACGGGCATTGGTTTGTCGGCAGATGAAAAAACACGTATTTTTGAGGCGTTTTCTCAGGCGGACTCATCAACAACACGTGAATATGGTGGCACAGGACTTGGGTTGTCTATTTCGGTGCGTTTGATTGAAGCGATGAATGGACGGTTTTGGGTAGAAAGTGAAAAAGGAAGGGGAAGCATTTTTCAATTTGAAGTATCATTTGACATGGCTGACGCTTTGGCCGAAGCTGTGGCGATACACGTAGATCAGAAGATATATCCGCTTAAGATTTTATTGGCGGAAGATAATGTTGTCAATCAGAGGGTTGCAATACGGATGCTCGAAAAGGAAGGACATGTTGTGCGTGTTGTTGGAGATGGTCAGCAGGCTCTGCTGGCGTTGTCGGAGGAACAGTTTGATGTGTTGTTAACCGATATACAAATGCCAGAGATGGACGGAGTTGAATTGGCTCAAAAAATTCGTGCTTCTGAAAAAGAAGGTGGGCCTCGTCAAAAGATTATTGCACTCACAGCTCATGCCAGTGAAGAAGACCGCCAACTTTGCATCGCATCTGGAATGGACGACTATTTGACCAAACCCATACGAAGGCGTGATCTCATGGTTGTCCTTCAACAGATTGCAGCACAAAATTAATAAATAAGCAGTTATTGTGAGGACGTAACACAACAGATCGAAAGAGAAAATGGGTTAACCCAAAAAGGTATGGTTTTAGGTCGCAAATAAAGCGATCTGGGAAAAATGGATTGGCATTTTTTTGCAGAAAGTTGTCAGACTTTGTTTTCCTATATTTAGGGATGACAGTAAAGGGTGATCAATTATTATGGGACATATAGGAGTGTGCAAATGAAGAAATTTTTAGTGGTTATTGTCATGCTGTTTTGGGCCCATTCGGCTTATGCCATTGGTTTGGGTGTTACGGGAAAAGCGAGTTCTTTGGGTATTGGTATTGAGGTGACCAAGTCTTTGGTGCCAATGGTCAATATTCGAGGTGGCGTCAACTTTTTTAATTATACGTTTAATCGCACAAAAAGTGGCAATGATTACGATTTTGATTTGAAATTGAAATCCTTTTCCATTTTGGTTGATTTGCATCCCATACTGGGGCGTGGTTTTCGAATAAGTGGTGGGGTTGTGTTTAATGACAATCATATGGAAATGTTGGGTTTGGGGGGCGGGAGTTATTCGATTGGGAATCAAACATATACGGCAGCAGATATTGGTGTGCTAAGGGGCACCGTAGACTTTAAGCCTATCGCGCCTTATTTGGGTATTGGGTGGGGCAATGCAACAAGCGGTCGGTTTGGCATTGCTATGGATTTGGGCTTGGCGTTTCAAGGATCACCCCAAGTTGCTTTGGTTGCATCGGGTCCCATATCGTCTAATCCGATATTCATTCAGGAGTTGAATCGAGAAAACCGAGAATTAGAGAATGATACACGTGAGTTCAAATATTACCCTGTTATTGGTGTTGGGTTGAGTTTTAATTTGGGTCTTTGATACGTTGCGTAAGTCAAATTAAAAAGAGTGGCGATCTGAACCCATCAGATCGCCACTCTTTTTTTATGGCATTACAAACACATCTTTAGGAATGGATCTTGTGTTTTATTGCACCAATTTTTTAAGAGATCACGATGATTGTCCAATTGTTTTTGAAAGCGGGTGTTGACGGCAAGGTTGACCATTTCGCCACGGTCGTTTTGGAGGTCAACAAGTTGTTCGCGATAACGGCCCATCGGGAAGGCACTGTATTTGTATTGATCGGTGATAACGGCGCGCGACGCACCGCCACCGCCTGGGCCATCGCCAATATTGATTTCGGTTTCGACAATAAGGTGATCGCGCCAAGAATCAGGTGTATTGCCTTCTGAGAGAGATCTAAGGCTTAAACCTTCAAGCCCATCAGGCACATTTGCCTCACCCACGTCACAAAGGGTGGGCAAAAGATCGAGCCCGAGGGAGACAAGGTGGGTATCGTTTACGTGGCCAGCTTTTGTGACGCCTTTGTGACTGATGATGAATGGGATGTTGATGACTTCTTCATAGAGGCTGGTTTTTTGGTTCCAATTGTGGGCACCATGTCCATCACCGTGGTCTGAGGTAAAAACGATATAGGTGTTTTCTTCCAAGCCTAAATCACGCAAGCCGTTTAGCAGGACACCGATTTCGGCATCTACTTTTTCGCACAGGCGATAATAAAGAAAACGAAGTTTTCGCCAGTCGTCTTCGGTGTACTCGATGGTGGGATAAACTCGGCGATTGACTTGGCGCAGCATTTGTAAGATATCGGGTGAGTAGGGAGGGATGGCGAAGTTTGCAGGGAGGCTTGGGCATTCTTCGATGGTTGTGGGTTGACGAACGGGGCCTTGGGGCAAGGGTTGGTTGCGAGCTACTTGGCAAATGTCGTGCGGGTTGAGAAATGAGGTGAAGAGGAAGAAGGGTTTGTCTCGTTTTCGTTTCATAAATTCGATGGCGCGTAAAGGCACTTCGTTGTCACGGTTGCCACAAATAACTTCGAGACCACATTCTTCGGGTGTGGTGCCACCTACGTGCCATTTGCCTGAGAGGGCACAATCGTAACCAGCTTCGGTGAGAAAATTGCTGAGGGTTTGGCCTTTAAGTTCGGGGTGGATAGGGGAGCCGTTGTCTATGGCTCCATTTTGATGGGGGTAGAGGCCGGTCATAAAGCTGGTGCGTTGTGGGCCACAGAGAGGATGGGTGCAGTAGGCGCGGGTGAAGCGGGTGCCGGTTGCTGCGAGGCTGTCCATGTTGGGGGTGTGTACGTCGGGGTTGCCGGCGCAGGATATGGCACCGGCGTATTGTTGGTCGGTGATGATGAAGAGGATGTTGGGTTTTTGAGACATAGAAATCACTCCATAGTGGTATGGGTGGTAGAAACTATTTTGGTTGCTTGTTTTTTATTTGTGTTGCCTGCGGCGCGATACTTTCTTTCAACAGCTAAAGAAAGTATCCAAAGAAAGCCGCCGCTGCGCGGGGCTTAAATTTTGTTCAGTGTTTTTACGAACAGAGGCCACCCTTACCTGCCCGTGCCGTTCCCACACCACCACCTCGCGTTCCACGCGCCACCCTGCCCACACATCACCACCACACCAACTGCACAACGGCCCACCCCACCAGTGGGTGGAGACGAGATTTTTTTAGCACAACTTGGAAATTAATGCTTCGTTTGTGAGTCTGTCTGATTGCAAGGTGAGTGTGGCATTTGCATGCACTTTGTAAGCGGCTTCTGCCCAAGAGGTGTCAAAGTTGTCGCCTGTGTTGTGTATGTGTAAGGTGTTGGGAACAATAAGCGCGGCGGCGTTTTGTAAACCCCCTGCTTTGAGAATGCCGGGTATGGGCAGGTGGGTGAGGTAATCTGTTTCATCTTCAGTATTGAATCCATTGGCGTCAATGAGGTAGCGAATGGATGTGTCAAAATCGTTTGCTGCGGCAGAGACGAGTGTCCAAAGACCAGCGGTGTGGAAACCTACGACGTTGACCACTTTGTGATTTTGAGATGCGAGATGGCGCAGTACAAGGGTGATGTCGTAAATGCGTTCGGCATCGTCGGTACGGTTATAGGTGCTGAATAGGTTGACATCTCCACGCGGGTTTTCGGGGTCTTGCTCGCCGATGTTTTGGCCCATGCCAAAAGGATCGATGGCGTAAATGGTGTGGTCTTTTTTGATGAGTGTTTGCACAAGCGGTGAGTATAAGGCGTTGATGCCTTGTGGATGAATGAGCAGGGTTGCGGTTTCTGCGTTGGGGTTAAAGGTGCAAAGAGGGACGGTTACATGGCGGCGTTCGCCAATGAGCAGACCGTCTTCGCTGGTGAGGTTTTCGTCGGAAGTGTCGTTTTCCATTTGGTAGGTGACTGGTGAGTCGTCATATCCGATGGCAATGCGAAGGGCTTGGCCGAGGATGTTTCGGTTTTGTGTTAATTTTTCGGTTGTATCTGGGCGATAGGTTTCGATGGTTTGTTGGGATGCTGTGATACACTGTTGAATTAAATCTTCGTGGTTGGTGAGTGCCCCTTCTGGTAAGCCGTCCCAAAATGCCAAGAGGTTTTCTTTGGGTTCTGTTTCATAGGGTGGTTCGGTAAAGTCATCTCCTTGGGGCAAATTAAACCATTTGGCAAACCAGCGATAGACGGCTTCGCGCATGGCCAAGTTGTATCCGTGGGGTGCGTCTATTTGCACTTGTGTGACATGGTCGGCAGCGTCGTAGAGGTCGTAGATTTTTTTGATGGCAGGATATTCAACGTCGGGTGTGTGTTGGGTCCAATCTTGTGCGGAGTTGACGAGAATGAGGGGTTTGGGTGCAAAGGTGGCACCAATATCGACGTTGTTGGTGTCGATGCGGAGTAAGGGTGCATTTTCACACACACATCCACCTTGCATATAGGCCGAGACCATGCAAACGGGTGCGGCAACATGGAGCCGATCGTCAACGGCATAGAGATTATAGGTTTGGGTGCCGCCACCTGATTCCCCCGTGCAACCCAACCGGTTGGTGTCTACTTCGGGCAATTCGCATATAAAATCGAGGGCACGAATGCTGTTCCAGAGTTGAAAACCAAGAATGTTCAAGTTCCATAACATGCGGTTGTCTTGTTTGTGTACCCAAGGTGCGCGGTGAACATTGCTGTAGTTTTTTTCTTCGTAGGCACCTGAAAGATGACGGGCGCTGTCGTTGTAATCGACCATGTCCCACATAAAGGTGGTGCATCCCATGCGGGCAAAGGTGAGACCGCGGGCTTGATAAGAGGCGGCTTCGCTTTCGTTGAGACGGCCCAATCGGGCATGTCCGTGAGGGCTGATGATGCCGGGGTGGCTTTTGGGTTGTGGGTTGATGGGGCGATAGAGTGTGCCGCCCACATAAAAGCCGGGTAAACTTTGGAAATAGACTTTTTCAATGGTATATCCATCGCGTTCGAGGCGGTTCCAAATTTTGAAGTTAAGGGGAGGTTTTTCGGGTAAGGGCCACAGGCCAGCGGCAAAGAGGATTTGCTTGCGAAGGCGGGCTTTTTCGGCTTCCCACGTGTCACGGTTGGGATATTGGGTAGGGGTGAATGTGTGGTGTATGTGTGGGAGGTTTTGCCAGCGGGTGTCCATGGTGGGTCTCCTGTGTTTGAATAGGCGAATAGGCGAATAGGCGAATAGACGAATAGGCGAATAGGCGAATAGGCGAATAGGCGAATAGGCGAATAGGCGAATAGGCGAATCAAAACCTATTCGTTGATTATTCATTACGCTCGTTGTAGCCTTTGGCTGTGCGTAGATTCACAACAAGATCCAAATTACGTTGTGGAAGGTGTGAGCGCAAATAATATAAACATTGTCTCAAGACGCGGTCTTTGTTACACTATATCGAACTTTTATGAGGGGTATATTGTGCGCTATAAATCACTTAAACAATGTGTCGACGATCTGGATCGGCATGGGCACCTTGTTCGGATAGAACAAGAGGTGGACCCGTATCTTGAGATGGCCGAAATTCATCGTCGGGTGTATCAGGTGGGTGGGCCTGCCATTTATTATGCGCGGGTGAAGGGCAGTCCATTTCCGGCGGTGTCGAATCTTTTTGGTACAATTGATCGCTCACGGTTTATGTTGCGCTCAACCATCAAGTGGGTGAAGCGTTTAATTGAGATTAAGGCCGATCCACCTGCGTTTTTGCGCGCGCCCTGGAAGGCGTTGGGTGTTGGAAATATTGTATTTAACACGTTGCCAAAACGCGTTCGGTCGGGTCCGGTGATGAAATATAGCACGACCATTGGGCAGTTGCCCCAAGTGCAATGTTGGCCCGATGATGGCGGGGCATTTGTTTTGTTGCCGCAAGTGTATACCGAAGACCCCGACAAACCGGGGGTGATGCAGTCGAATTTGGGGATGTATCGGATTCAGTTGGGTGGGAATGAGTATGTGCAAAATAGGGAGATTGGCTTACATTACCAGATTCGCAGAGATATTGGCATTCATCACAGCAATGCGCTCAAACGGGGTGAACCGCTTAAAGTGAGCATTTTTATTGGGGGGCCTCCAGCGCATACATTTGGTGCGGTGATGCCGTTGCCAGAGGGGTTGAGCGAGCTGATTTTTGCAGGTGGGCTTGCGGGGCGTCGTTTTCGATATGCACGCCAAGATGGGCATGTGATTTCGACGGATGCCGATTTTGTGATTACGGGCACGGTGCAACCGGGTGAAACCAAACCCGAAGGGCCTTTTGGGGATCATTTGGGGTATTATAGTTTGGTTCACGATTTTCCTGTTTTGAAGGTGGATCAGGTGTATCATCGCAAAGATGCGATTTGGCCGTTTACGGTGGTGGGTCGCCCACCTCAAGAAGACACGGCTTTTGGCGATTTGATTCATGAAATTACTGGGCCAATGGTGCCGGTTGAAATTCCGGGCTTAAAGGCGATTAATGCGGTGGACGCGGCTGGGGTTCACCCTTTGTTGATTGCGATTGGTTCTGAACGGTATGTGCCCTATCGAGAACGCCAACCGCAAGAGATTTTGACATTGGCCAATGCGTTGCTTGGTTTTGGTGCATGTTCTTTGGCCAAGTATTTGTTTATTTGTGCCCATGAAGATGCGCCCCATTTGGATGTGCATCATATTGACGATTATTTTGTGCATGTGCTGGAGCGGGTCGATTGGCAACGCGATTTGCATTTTCAAACGCATACGACCATAGATACATTGGATTATTCGGGCACGGGGTTTAACCAAGGGTCGAAGGTGGTGATTGCGGCGGCGGGGGCTAAAAAACGCGATCTGTTAAAAGCTGTGCCGTCCAATTTGTCTTTGCCCGATGGTTTTGGGAATATGGCAGTGGTGATGCCGGGGGTTTTGGCAGTTGAGGGGCCTGCGTTTGTTGAAGCAGATGGGGCTGCGCGAGCAATTCAAGGTTTGGCAGAGCGGTTGGCATCTCAATCTTTGGATGGGTTTCCGCTGATTTTGGTGGTGGATGACAGCGATTTTGTGTCGCGCACGTTAAACAATTTTCTGTGGGTGACGTTTACGCGTTCTAACCCGTCTCATGATATTTATGGTGTGAATAGTTTTGTGGAACACAAACATTGGGGGTGTCGGGGTGCGCTTATCATTGATGTACGATTGAAACCCCATCATGCGCCTCCGTTGATTGAAGATCCTGTTGTGACAAAAAAAGTGGATGCACTGGGTGTTTCGGGTGGTCCTTTGCACGGTATCATATAAATAGACTTTTTGCTAAAGGTGTTTTATGGATCCTATTTTTGCTGATCGTATTACAGATGTGCCCCGTTCATTTTTGCGCGAAATCTTAAAGGTGGCATTGGAGCCCAATATGATTTCGTTTGCGGGGGGGTTGCCAGATCGCGACTTGTTTCCGCTTGAGGAGTTGCGCGCTGCGACCAATAAGGTTTTTGATATTGCAGGTGCCGATGCCTTGCAATATGCCAATTCGGAAGGGTTTGCGGGGCTTCGGGAATGGATTGCCAAACGTTATGCAGATAAGCATGGTTTGGATATTAACCCTGAGCATGTTTTGATTACGAATGGGTCACAACAAGGGTTGGATTTGATTGGCAAAACATTGTTGAATGATGGGGACGATGTGGTGCTTGAAGCGCCGGGTTATTTGGGGGCCATTCAAGCGTTTTCTTTGTATAAGGCCACGTTTCGACCTGTGCAGTTGAACGATGATGGCATTGATGTTCCCCAGTTGGCAGAAGCACTAAAGACGTATAACCCTAAAGTTTATTATGCGGTGCCCAATTTTCAGAATCCGTCGGGCATTACGTATGAAGAGGAAAATCGTTTAAAAGTTGCCGAGTTGGTTCGAAATACACGAACGTATTTGGTTGAGGACAATCCGTATGGTGATTTGCGGTTTATGGGGACGCATAAAACGTCGTTTAAAAAATTGATTCCTGACAATACACTTTTGTTGGGCACGTTTTCAAAGACGGTGGTGCCTTCTTTGCGTATTGGGTGGATTGTGGCACCGCCACATATTTATGATAAGTTGCTTATAGCCAAACAAGCGTCAGATTTGCATACCAATAGTTTTGGTCAACGGGTGGTGTATCAATATGTGATGGATAATGATTTGGATGCGCATGTGGAGACGATTCGAAAAGCGTATGGGAAAAAGCGCGATGTGATGATTGCGGCCATTCGTGATTGTTTTCCCAAGTCGGTGCATCATACAGAACCTGAGGGCGGGATGTTTGTGTGGCTGACGTTGCCAGATGGGGTTTCGGCGATGACGGCTTTTGAGGCGGCCATTAAGGAGAAGGTGGCTTTTGTGCCGGGGCATCCATTTTATATTGATCGGGCAGATTGTCCAACATTTCGACTTAATTTTTCGTGTATGGATGTGGAGACGATTGAGATGGGGATTGAACGGTTGGGGCGTGTTTTACATGGGATGTTGGATTAGGAGGGGTGGGGGTATCACTCTTTTTGGGGTGGCTTTTTCTTGGTGGGTTCTTTTTGGGAATAGAGATGGTACGCCGTGTCTGGGCCGATGAGTTTGACGGCGGTTTGGCGGGTGAGTTTGACTTTGCCTTTTAGGATCATTTGGCGATAGGCGTATTTTTTTCGGATGTCGTCGGCTTTTTCGTTCATGGTGTTCCTTTTTAAAAAGGGGAGATTTTGGAGAACCTTTTTAAGAACGTTTAACGTAAGATTGTTCTATTTTGCTTGTTATGCCTTCGGCGACTTACTTTTTTTCAACAGCAAAAAAAAGTAAGCAAAAAATGCCGTCCCTCAAGTGCCGGGAGGGCTGATTTTCCGCAAATCTCTTTAGAGGACGCACAACACCATATAGCCTGCAAACGCAAAGCCATAAAATATATATAGCTGGACGGAATGGTGCGGAAAATCATGGTTGTTTTGTGTGATGGGTGGGTGTGATTTTTTGCGTGAAAAGATTAGGTGGTATGAAATACGACGTGGTGATCGATGAGTTGTTTGTTTTTGTAGATGAATTTGCCGGAGAAAAAACGATCTTCTTCGAGCCATTTGAGGAAGATGCGGTCGCCGGGCCAGAGGTTGAGGTTTAAGACATCGTTATCGTTGATCCATTGTAGGTTGCCTTCGGGTGAGTCGATGAGGGCACCTGTAAAGTCTGAGGCGGTGAAGACAAAGGCCATCCAATCGTCTATGCCGTCAAACATGGGGAAGGTGAGGATGCCTTTGAGTTGGGGGTTTTGGATGGTGAGGCCCGATTCTTCTTTGACTTCGCGTATGATGCATTCTTCGGGTGTTTCGCCAGGATCTAATTTGCCACCTAAGCCATTCCATTTTCCTTCGTGCATGTCGTTTTCTTTTTTGATACGGTGTAACATGAGGGTTTGGCCATTGTGTTTGATGTAACAAAGTGTGCCAATTTTCATGGGTTTTCCTTGTGGGTTTTGATAAGCAATCGCATGGTATTTTTATTGTGCGATTTTTTTGTTTTTTGCTGAGTGGTTGATGGGTTATAATATACACAATTCAGAATGATCTTACAGCCTTTAGGAGGGGGTTGATGGAAAAACCCAATGTGATTCTCGTGTTTGGTGATCAGTGGCGACAACAGGCTTTTGGGTATGCGGGTAACCGTGTTGTGCAGACGCCTCATATTGATCGGTTGGCTTCACAAAGTCTCAATTTGACCCATGCGGTTTCGGGGTGTTCGGTGTGTTGCCCGGCACGTTCTTCACTTTTGACAGGGCAGTACCCTTTGAAACACGGGGTGTTTGTGAATGATGTGCATTTGGATGATGAGATTCCAACGGTTGCGCATGCTTTTAAGGGGGCGGGTTACGATACGGCTTATGTTGGGAAGTGGCATGTAGATGGTCAGGGTCGGTCCAGTTATATTCCGACCGAACGGCAAAAAGAATTTGAATATTGGAAGGTGTTGGAGTGTACGCACAATTATAACAAGTCGTTTTATTATGCCGGTGATTCGGATGAAAAATTGGAATGGGACGGATATGATGCCATTGCACAGACGCGGGATGTGCAACAGTATATTCAAAATCATAACCAAGACCATCCCTTTTTTATGGTGCTTTCTTGGGGGCCACCGCATGCACCTTATGAGACGGCGCCTGAAAAATATCGGGCGATGTATAAACCTGAGGATGTTGTGTTGCGACCCAATGTGCCTGAAGAGAAGGCGGATGAGGCGCGTAAGTGGATTGCTGGGTATTATGCGCATTGTACGGCGTTGGATGATTGTATGGCTGATTTGCTTCAGACTTTGGACGATAAGGGTATTGCTGATAATACCATTGTGCTTTTCTTTTCAGATCATGGCGATATGCTGGGATCGCAAAATTCGGCAAAAAAACAACAGCCATGGGAAGAGTCAATTCGCATTCCTTTTTTGGTGCGGTGGCCAGATAAGTTTGGTGTAAAAGGTAAGGTGTTGGATGCACGCATTGATATTCCAGATATTATGCCGACGGTGTTGGGGTTGTGTGATATTGATATTCCCGATACGGTGCAGGGGTTGGATTTTTCGGGTTATTTTAATGGGGAGGATGATCCTTCAGATGGGGCAGCGTTGTTGCAGTGCCCGCATCCATTTGGACAATGGCATCGGGGTGTGGGTGGGCGTGAGTATCGGGGGTTGCGTACGGATCGGTATACGTATGCACGGTCTTTGGATAGGCCGTGGTTGTTGTATGACAATGAGGTTGACCCGTATCAACAGCATAATTTGATTGATGATCCTTCGTATGCGGGTTTGCGGGCCGATTTGGATGTGTGGTTGCAACGGCGGTTGGATGCGATGGGGGATGAATTTTTGCATGGGTTGGAATATATAAAGCAGTGGGGATATACGGTTGATGAGAAGGAGACGGTGCCGTATACGAATTGAAGGGATTTTGTGAAACAAATTGGAGAGGCATGAAGCTTTGGCTCTCAATTTAAGTTTTATCTTTATGCCTGCGGCGCATTACTTTTTTTCAACAGCTAAAAAAAGTAATCAAAAAAAGCCGTCCCTCAAGTGCCGGGAAGGCTGATTTTCCGCAAATACCCTTAGTGGGTACATATAAAGAGAATAGCCTATCAGGGCTATAGCATTTACAAAGTAAATAGCTGGATGGAACAGTGCGGAAAATCATGATGGGTTTGTGTGATTAAATAAAACAGGTTATTTAAAAAGGATGAATCATGAAACCAATTAAAATTCTTTCGATTGCAGCGGGGAGTCGTGGTTCGGGTTATGCGACGTATGCAGAGAAACACCCTGATCGGGTACAGATTGTGGGTGTGGCTGAGCCGCGCGATTTTTATCGTCAGCAAATGGTGGGCAATTATGACATTCCGATGGCGAATACGTTTACCGATTGGCGAGAGGCCGTGAAGCGTGAGAAGTTTGCCGATGCGGTGATTATTGCCACACAAGATGCGATGCACACCGAGCCAGCTATTGCGTTTGCAGAGAAGGGGTATCACATTTTGTTGGAAAAGCCGATGGCACCGACAGAAGAAGAATGTATTCGGATTGCCGAAGCGGCGAAGAAGAACAATGTGATTTTGGCGGTGTGTCATGTGATGCGGTACACGCGATATACGCAGATGTTGAAAGAGGTGGTGGCATCGGGTGCGATTGGCGATGTGGTGAATTTACAGCATTTGGAGCCTGTGGGATATTGGCATCAGGCGCATTCGTTTGTGCGGGGCAATTGGCGCAATGAGGCCGAGTCTTCGTTTATGTTGTTGGCCAAGTCGTGTCATGATTTGGATTGGATTCGGTATATTATGGGTGTGCCTTGTCATTCGCTTTCCTCTTTTGGATCGCTAAAGCATTTTCGCAAAGAAGAGCAGCCTGAAGGGGCGGCAGATCGGTGTTTGGATTGTGGGGTAGAAGCGGAGTGCCCATATTCGGCAAAGAAGATTTATTTGGGTCGGTTGGCCAAAGGGCAAACGGGGTGGCCAAGCAATGTGCTGACGCCCAATGTGACAGAAGAAAGTGTGATGGATGCGCTTCGCAATGGGCCTTATGGGCGATGCGTGTATGCCTGTGACAATGATGTGGTGGACAATCAGGTGGTGAATATGTTGTTTGATGGTGGGCGAACGGCTTCGTTTACAATGACGGCATTTAATGAGGCGGGGCATCGCAAGACACATATTTTTGGCACGAAGGGTTCGATTTATGGCGATGGTACGAAGATTACACGGTTTGATTTTTTGACGGATGAAACGGAAGTGATTGATACGGCGGTAACGGATGGGTCTATCTTGGGTGGCCATGGAGGTGGGGATTTTGGAATTATGCAGAGTTTTGTTGAAGCGGTGAGCAGTGGTGATCCTTCAAAAGTCCTTTCGGGGGCAGATGAATCATTGGAAACCCATCGGATGGTTTTTGCGGCTGAACGTGCTCGGAAAGAACATTGTGTGGTGGATTTATAAAGAATGGTCGCAAGTCTCTGGTCAACAAGTCGCAAGTCAAAGTCAGAAGCTCTTGGCATTTGACCTGCGACCTTTAGACCTGCGACTGTTAGAGAGGTTATTCATGAATCGTGGCAGAAATGTTTTGGGTGAAGAGATGGAAGATTGTGGCACCAGCCCCATGACAGGTTTTTTTCGGGATGGGTGTTGTCGCACTGGGCCAGATGATCAGGGTTTGCATATTTTATGTGCAGAGATGACGGAAGAGTTTCTCACGTTTTCAAAAATGGCAGGTAATGATTTAAGTACGCCCATGCCAGAGTATCACTTTCCGGGGCTTCAACCGGGTGACAGATGGTGTTTGTGTGTGTTGCGTTGGAAAGAGGCGTTGGAAGCAGGAATGGCACCGCCCGTGGTGTTGGCGGCGACGCATGTTTCGACACTTGAGTTTGTTGATTTGGATGATTTGAAAGCGCATGCAGTGGATCTTTAAGGGATTGTTATGAATTTTACACCGAGTGATCAGCGCATTTTAATTGTGGATGATACCATTAAGAATCTTCAGGTTTTGGGCACGATTCTTGAAAAAGAAGGGTATCAAATTAATGTGGCGCAAAATGGTACACAAGCCTTAGAAATTACCCAAAAAGTACAACCCGATTTGGTTTTGTTGGATGTGATGATGCCCGATTTGAATGGGTTTGAGGTGTGCCAGCAACTGAAAGCGGATGAATCGGTTGCGCATATTCCCATTATTTTTTTGACGGCGCGTACCGAAACTGAAGATTTGGTCAAAGGGTTTGAAATGGGCGCGGTAGATTATGTGACCAAACCTTTTAATGCCACAGAATTGTTGGTGCGTGTGCGCACGCATTTGAGCATTCATATGCTTCAAGCGGCACTACGAAAAAGTCTTGAAGACAATGCGCGATTGCGGCGTGAACAAGAAGCTTTTTTTCGCCATGAACTTAAAAATCGCATTACACCCATTATGGGTTATTCTGATGCATTGCAACATACACAACTGGATGAGATGCAAAAGCGATGGGTGACGACCATTTGTAACAGCACACAGGATATGTCTGATTTGATAGATGTCTTAAAAGATTTGCAAGATATTGAAGCAGGCACAATAACGTTGTCTAAGGTTGCTTTGCCATTGAATGATCTGATTCAAAATGCGATTGCTGATGTAGAAGCTTCTTTTGATTTGCCCAATATTCAGTATACGCCCCCTGAAGCATCCGTTGTGGTGCAGGTGGATGGTAATTTGGTACGCGGTGTTTTTTATAATCTGGTTAAAAATGCCGTAGAACATGTTGAAAAATGTGCTGATGAAGCAGATCGTGTGGTAAAGATTGCGGTGGTGGATGCACCTTTTGCGGTTACAATTACGATTCAAAATGGTGGCAAACCCATTCCTGAAGATTTGTTGGCAGTGTTTTTTGAAAAGTTTAATACCCATGGTAAACAGGGTGGAACGGGTTTGGGCACGACCTATGCATTTTGGGTTATTCGTGCTCATGAAGGCGATATTATGGTGAAATCAACAGAAGCAGAAGGTACCACTGTGACCGTAGTTTTGCCAAAGTGATTCAAAGAGAAAATTAAAAAAATCTTGACATCACGATGTTACTGGGCTACATTTTGCCCAGTCGAAATACAAATACATTTTTGGAGTTTATTGTGACACAATCATTCACCACTGTAAATACCACAATTGTACGCCTTGTAACCACAGGCGTAGTAGTCGGTATTGTACGTCTTGTAAAGAGGCAACAGTGGGGTGATTGTTAAACTGATTTGAAATAGATGTTCATCAGCCCACTGTTTAAAAACAGTGGGCTTTTTTTATTTTGGGGAGGTTATGAAATGAAGCAAACATATCAAACATTTACCACGACCGTAACGCTTGTAACGACTATTCTTGTAGGCGTAGTAGGTATTGTACGCGCTATTCGAAAATCAGAGGCAGCGTTGTGATGGGTCACAAATTGGAATTTTAAACCCCGCTGCCGAGATGGTCTCGCAGCGGGGTTTTTTTATTGATAGAGGAAAATGAGATGGAAATGACAGGTGCAGAAATCATTATCAAATTGTTGGAACGTCAAGGCATTACACATATTGCAGGGATGCCTGGGGGGGCAAATTTGCCGATGTATGATGCGTTGTATCACAGTGCGATCAAACATGTGTTGGCACGCCATGAACAAGGTGCTGGGTTTATGGCACAAGGGATAGCGCGAACGACGGGCAAACCGGCAGTGTGTTTTGCAACGTCGGGGCCTGGGGCAACCAATTTGATTACGGCCATTGCCGATGCCAAGTTGGATTCGATTCCACTCATTGCCATTACGGGGCAGGTGCCGCTTTCTATGATTGGCACCGATGCGTTTCAAGAGGTGGATACATATGGTTTGACGGTGCCAATTACGAAGCACAATTTTTTGGTGCGTTCTGCGGCAGAGTTGTTGGAGGTGATTCCCGAAGCATTTCGCATTGCGATGTCTGGTCGGCCTGGGCCTGTGGTGGTGGATGTGCCCAAGGATGTGCAGTTGCAAAAGGCTGTGTTTGACGCGTTGCCAGAACCTGTTATTGCGGGTGAGGCTGAGACGATTGATGAAACGGTAATAGATGCGATGGTGGCGATGATTGAATCGGCCAAACGGCCTCTCTTTTTTGTGGGTGGGGGGATTGTGGCTGCGGGTGCATCGGAATTGGTTTGCCAGGTGGCAGAAAAAGCGCATTTGCCTACGGTTTCGACTTTGATGGGGTTGGGTGCCATGCCTTGTGACCATCCTTTGTTTTTGGGCATGTTGGGGATGCATGGTGCGCGTTATACCAATATGGCGCTTGAGGTGTGCGATTTGATTTTTGCTGTGGGGGTGCGGTTTGATGATCGGGCAACGGGTAAGGTGGCACATTTTTGCCCTCAGGCTAAGATCATTCATATTGATATTGACGCGAGTGAATTGGGGAAGATCAAACAACCCGTGTTGAGCTTGGTGGCCGATGCCAAAGTGGCATTGCAGATGCTTTGTGATCGGTTGCCCAATATTGCTCGGCCCGATTGGGTTGCAAATATTCACAAGTTGAAGATGGATTATCCATTGGCGACACCTGGGGATGATGATGTGTTTCAACCGTATGGGGTGATTGCTCATGTGGCAAACGCATTGGATGAATGGACAATTGTGACCACCGATGTGGGGCAACATCAGATGTGGGTGGCACAGGCGTTTCCATTTCAGAAGGCTGGGCAGTTGCTCACATCGGGTGGGTTGGGGACGATGGGGTTTGGGGTGCCAGCGGCGATTGGTGCGGCTTTGGCACGGCCCGATTGTACGGTGGTGTGTTTTAGTGGGGATGGTAGTTTTTTGATGAATGTGCAGGAGTTGGCAACCTTGGCAGAGGAGAATTTGAATGTGAAGATTGTGGTGATGAACAATGGATATTTGGGGATGGTGCGACAACAGCAAACGTTGTTTTATGGGGGGCGTGAAGAGGGGTCTTTTTTTCAGGCACAGCCCAATCCTGCGCATATTGCGCGGGCATTTGGTGTGCCGGCTTGTGATTTGGGGGATGTGGATGATCCGGTGGGGATGTTGCAGGAGATGTTGCGTGCACCTGGGCCGTGTGTGATTAATGCGCCGATTGGTGAAGATGAGATGGTGTTTCCGATGGTGCCGCCGGGTGCGGCGAACAAAGATATGATTGCGGGGGTGGCTCATGCAAACGCTTGAAGAAAAATGTGAGAAGACGGTTTTGGAGTTGACGGTTGCCAATCATGCGGGGGTGATGTCGCATGTGTGTGGTTTGTTTGCGCGGCGGGCGTATAATGTGGAGGGGGTTTTGTGTATGCCGGTGGGGAATGGGCAGTGTAGTCGGATTTGGTTGATGGTGAATGAGGTGGATCGGTTGGATCAGATGATTGCGCAGTTGAGAAAGTTGGAGGATGTGTTTGAGGTGGGAAGGCATGGGGCGGATCATGCGGTGTTTTTGCGATTGGAGGGTTTTTTTCAATA
>JAYODI010000079.1:0-7660 GCA_038279365.1 Candidatus Latescibacterota bacterium
TGTACCCACACATTGCCCGTTGCACCTTCAAAGTTAATATTCCCATGACTGCTGTGCAAAGACGCCGCCCCCTCAATGTGTGACAACGTTTGGTTGCCATGTGCTGTGCGGGCATCCAAATCAATTTTTTCAGGGTGATGAATCGCAAAATCGATCCGCACAGATCGCATACGATTCTCTTTTGCACCATCGGGTATAAGGGGTTGCACCCGCAAAACACCCGCATCCCGTTCAATTGAAATTTCAATTTTTTCAACAAATGCTTTGATGGCCTCATCATCATTGCCTTCTACCGTAATCGTTGCTTCAACTTGAATCTCATCTTTCTCCCAAACCTCAGAACGGATATGTCCACGCGGTGTGCGAACTGCCAAGCGAATGCCTGGTTCTACCTCAACAGATTCCACAATCTTTTTCACTTCTTTATCGGAATAATCTGCATTCGAAACATCCCAATCCGAAAACGCATCAGATGCAGAGTGCATGGCTTCGCGAATAATCTTTCCCACATCGGGAATAGAACGCGTTGCTTCACGCACAATACGATCCACTTCAGGCATCACCTCTTTCACGGCACGTCGAACACGAGGCATAGACGCCCGTAATGTTTCTCGTGCTTCGCGAATGCGTTCTTGAATTTCATCTTGGATGTCCGACATATTATCGCCCAGATCGTCCATCTCCACATGAATATGTCTGTGGCCTCTGCCTTGCCGACTACGACGACGGCTACGACGACGGTAACGTGGGCCAGACGATTCTTGTGCATCTTCATCGTCATCATCATCGTCTTCCACATTCCCCTCACCCAATGCTTCCAAAAGCTTAACAGCATCATCTGCCGAAATTTTACCAGCTTGAAGCAACTCCAATATTTTCATCCGTTCTTCTTTCATAACATTCTCCAATCATCAAGCCGACTTGGCGTAACAACGTGCCATTCGGTTTTCAAGCACCATTTCCAATCGCTTGAATCGTTCTTCACTTAACTGTCCTGTGTGTTTCCATGTGCGCAATTTGCGCAATGCTTCTCGTGTTGCATCTATATGTTTCATGATTCTTAAATTGGACGAAAATTCGCCCACCTCCATTTTATGCCAACTCATACCCATAAATGCCCACGCGCTTGAGCCGCTGCTTCAATTCTTGCCGTCCTCTGTTTAACCATGTTTTCACCGTACCCACAGGCACTTCAAGAATTTTTGTGATGTCTTCATACGAATGATCCAAAACATAGTGTAACCAAATGGCCCGACGATATTTTTCGGGCATATGTCCAATCACATCGCGCACAAGCGCTTCAAACTCTGCCCGTTGCATCCCCACATCGGGGGTTTCAACATCGGCAACGGCTTCTGTCATGTCCACAGACACATGCCGAGCTTGTTGTATCGAACGGGTGCGCCATTGGGTGTTACACACATTGAGCGCAATGCGCGTGAGCCAAGTTGAAAAAGCCGACTCACCCCGAAACAAAGCCATGCATTCAAATGCCCTTAAAAACGTCACCTGAACCAAATCATCCACATCATCGGGGTGTGCACGTGATAAAACCGTATGATAGATGCGCGGTTGATGCGCTCTATAAAGCATATCAAACGCTTCCAAGTCACCCGACTTTGCATTCTGCACCAATTGTTTTTCCGAAGGCAATGACATTACTCATCCTCAGTTTGATGCGTCTTCACTTTTACTTTCACCTTCACATCTTCATCATCCACAGGTGTTTTATTTAAAGCCTCAAGCAAACGCACAGCATCTTCAGCACCAATCTTACCTTCTTGCAAAATCTCCAACACCTTCAATCTTTCTTCCGTCATAACAACCTCCCTTTGGCCTAACTCACATGGGCCAATTGTTCAGCGGCAACCTCCGCTGTAATTTCACCGGCTTCCAACCGACGCAAAATTTCTCGCCGCGTGACATGTGATTCCGGCATATCCTTTTGCTCTGTGTGCAACAACCCTGGCACAAACCCCAACTCACCAATCACATCATCCAACCGATTGCGAATGGCACTGTATGGAATATTCAACTCACGCTCCATATCTTTCACATTGCCACGCAAACGCACAAATGTTTCTACAAATGCCAAACTCTCAGGTGACAACCGATTAAAAATAGTGGGCTGAAAATGCCCCGTCACTTCGCAATCACATTCCGTACAACTGATTCGTGTCACAGCCACATCTCCTCGACAAGCAGGACAACTTTCAATGATCTTACGCATTTTTTGCTCCTTTTGAAAATTTAGACACGAAAATTTTAAAAATGTTTCAAATATTTTTATTTTTATACAAAAAATTTAACACAAATGTCAATATATAGTCATTTTTTTGACATGCAAACAAAAAAAACACTTTACATGTAACTTAAAGGTTACGTAAATCTTTGTTTTCAATAAAAAAAGCCCCAGAGAGCTGATTCTGGGGCTTTTACCTATTTGGCTTGAGATGATAGGGCTTCTACAGTGGTGCTGTTATTCCAACTCTTTAACAAAACATCATATCAATTACACAAAAATTTCTTATGCCTTTGTTTTACAATAAATTAAGATATTCAAATATTCAACAAGCCACCCGAAAACCACCTACTTTTCCCTTATTATGGCTCTTTGCACTGGCAGAAATCCGCTCACAACAACGCAAACCAAACGTATTGTTCTCCCAAGACCCACCTCGTATCGCACGAAAAGCTTGTGGTGGCACATCCAAATGATCATCATGCTCCCACCTAAGAATCGGGCAATCAATACCTTTCAGATCTTTCGTTGGACCTTTGGGATTGTCTCTTGGGCTGTTTTCATAATATGCAGGATGATACGCATCCGAACACCATTCCCACACGTTGCCCGACATATCATATAAACCATATCCATTAGCTGGATAACTGCCCACAGGTGTCAACCCCCACCCACTCTTATTTAACACCAACACATTGGGTTTATGAGACGCCCCCCGCCAATTACAATGATCCGTGGGATTTTCGTCACCCCAAGGATAATCTGCACCGTTCACCCCTCCCCGCGCCCCCTTTTCCCACTCTGCTTCAGTAGGCAACCGCAACCCAGCCCAAACAGAAAATGCAGCGGCATCCATCCAGTTCACACAAATCACAGGGTGACTTTCCCAACCTTTACCTGCAAAATGATGCCAATACGAAACATCCAAACCCGCCTCTTCACGCGTGGTTACATAACCCGTTTGTGCAACAAACCATGCAAACTGTTCATTGGTCACAGGATAAATGGCCATCTCATAAGCATCTAAAAAAACATCATGCACAGGGCGTGTATCAGACTCTGGGCTCCTACCGAGAACATCGCCCATCTTAAAAGTTCCTTCTGGAATCTTCACCAGCTCAATAATCGGCCCATCATTCGGCAAAGCCAGATTTCGCATTTCTAAATCTGTTACAACAGCCATCACGTCTCCCAAGTTTTGCGCACCGTATCAATTTGAGCACGCACATCAGCCGAAAAACCACCACCATACGACGCAGCCACATTCTCTTCCACTTGCTCAAGTTTTCGCGCTCCGGGAATAATGCATGACACAGCGTCAGGCCCCAAACTAAATTGCAACGCCATGCGTGTCATCCCACCCGGATAAACCTCACCAATTGCGCGCAGTGTTTCAGCCCGTTCAATCATACCTGGCAAACGGTCTTTTTCAAGACTGGCACGATGTTCTGAAGCCACTTCTTGATTGGGTTTAAACTTACCCGTTAATACCCCCCGCTCCATCGGCCTGCGCACCAACAGCCCCACACCCTTTTCCTTTGCCAAATCAAACAATGCCTCTTCGGGTGTGGTTTCAAAAATACTATAGGTGATTTGCAACACTTCGGCCACACCATGTTCAATGGCCCAAATCCCATCTTTGGCACTGTTCACCGCAATCGCACAATGCTTGATCTTGCCTTGCTCGCGCAAACGCAAAAGCCCTTCAGCCCAATCATCACGTTCCAACATTGCTTGATTTGGGCTGTGCAACTGATAAATATCAATGCAATCGCGTTGCAAACGTTTCAAACTTTTCTCAACTGCTTCAAAAATAATTTCCGACGTAATTTGTCGCACATCATCAATTGTCTTAGGAGAAACCTTCGATGCAATATACAAATCCTCTCTGTTCCCAACCACGCGCCCCAACACCTCTTCACTGCGTCCTTTTCCATATGCTTCCGACGTATCAAAATTATTCACACCCAAATCTATCGCACGGTGCACCAAATCATCCCAAAACCCATCATCATGCATCGGATCACCCAGCCGATTGCATCCCATCCCCACTTCCGAAACCTTCAAACCAGTTTTTCCCAACTTGCGAAAATGCATGACATCTCCTTTTATCAGATAATCATATAAATACATATTTATATATTAGGGCAAAACACCCCCCAAGACACAACATCATCCATCCAATCGCGAAGGCATATCGGGCCCAGGTTCACCCACCACCATTTTACCACCTCGCAAAAGCGGTTCTGCACTGCCCGAAAGCTTGGCGCCATCTGCCGTCAAAATAGGTTCACAAGAATACTGTGCCAAATAAACCCGACGCATATGATCGGATGTATTGGTGCCACTGCTATGAAACACAATGCTCGAAAACGCAACGATACTCCCAGCAGGTACTTCAACGGCAATACCTTTGTCTGAACCAAAGTATCCCACCTTATCATTCGTCTTTTCATCCACAATATGTTGCACCCAAGACCGGATACCACTGCGTGAGTAAGGCAATAAATACACCGTGCCATTTTTTTCACTCACATCATCTAATGGGCACCAACACGTCAAATACGGTTTGTGATCGGGATAGCCCACATATCCCGAATCCTGATGCCAAGAAAATTTCATACCCGTTTCGGCGCCTTTGATCACATATTGCTCCCAAAACAAATACGCCTCATCTCCCAATGTTGCCTGACACACCTCTGCCATCAAATCGCTAAACAAAAAATTGCGCAACTTGGGTTCTTCTCGAAAACAATTTGAAATAAAATAGCGTTTACCCCTATGATTAATCCCTTGTGTATCGGTTCCCGCTTCGGCCATGCGTGCATCTTTTTGATCAATAAATCGCTGACATTGACTACGCAACAATTCCAAATGGGCTTCGGGTATCACCGATTCTAAAATAAAATAGCCTTCATCAATAAACTGTTGTCTCTGCGCTTCAGTGACCACGCTCATTTCATGCTCCTTAAGGCAATCTATTCATGCCAATCGACAACTGCACCCGCCGCTTTTAAATCGGCTCGCAAACGATCCGTATCCACATCTTTAAACGACACCCCATCGCGTACCACCTGCACCGATGCCACCCCAGCTGCTTGCCCCATCGCATAACACGGCCCCATTTCGCGCAGGGGTCCCAACACATGGCGCTCCACACTAATCGCGCGCCCAGGGCAAATCACATTCTGAATGGGCTTGGGTACCAACACCCGATAGGGGATGGGCGTATACATCCGCTTTAACTTAGGTGCACCCGCATCAGAATGCATCGGTTGATAACTGGGTCTTTTAGGATCGGGCAAATCCCACCCATAACCACTAAACCCGATATTGTCTTCAAAGTTCAACTCATCGGCCACATCGGCCACTTTATAAACATAGTCACCCACAATACGCCGCGTTTCTCGAATACCCAAAACGGGTGCCACCATTTTAATACGCGCATCTTTAAACCCTGGAAAATGCTTTTGCATCAACGCAAAAAGGCGCGACACCTCGCCACGCCCTTGCATCATGCCTTTAGAAAGCGAACGCCCGTCGGTCCCATCCACATCACAAATGCGGGTGGTGTTCACCATCAGCGTGCCTTTCTCTTGTAATTGCACCGTAATAAAAATATCGTAATCAAACGTCCACTCGCCTTGATCACGCAAATCTTGAATCAGCTCCCTAAACCGATTGGACCCCGTGCGATAAATCTCAGAAGCCAACACATCCTGATCCACCCGATCCACATGAAACATCAACGTGGCCGGTGTCATCAACCCATCTTCTTCGCGCCCCTTCACAAAATCACACCCACTGCGCGCCGCCACATCCCCATCGCCTGTTGCATCCACAACAGCCTTTGTAGGAACAGCCAGCAAACCACCTTTATTAAAAATCACCACATGGGTAATGCGCCCCTTCTCAACAACCACATCCACCATCGCCGTAAAAAACAAAACATCCACACCCGCATCCAACATCTTCTCATCCAAAAGCGCAACCATTTGGATCGGATCAAACGGCACGCCATACGTCAAATTAGACACCTTACCCGTCCATCCATGAGGGCTAAACTGTTCGCCTTCAATATCCACGGGATTCAGTGCCCCACCACGCGCGGCCAAATCTTCCACAATCTCTTTAAAAATGCCCGCCACACACCAATGTTTGTTGTCCTTCGTACGCCCACCCAAAAGATGCGACACCCCAGCCGATGTGCCCACCCCACCCAATTGCCCAGTCTGTTCAACCAGCAAAACCTTCAGTCCTGCACGCTTGGCCGACAACGCCGCTGGAATACCCGACGGCCCGCCACCACAAACGACCACATCATACCCATCACCAACAGGAATATCCCGATGAAAGGGAATGGCCATCACATCTCCTCAAGCAATCGCAAGTCTACAAGTTACAAGTCTCAGGTCACAAGTCAAAACACACATCGCCCAGATTTATGGAGATTGAAAAATAACTGCGGTAATCGCCCGATCAACCGCGCAGGAATAAATTCCGGCGCTACGATAAGGCAAGTCCTACGGACTCAAAATCGGAACCCCAATAAAACCATTGCCGATTTATTGAAACAATCTCCATGAACCTGCAGACAGTCTCTACAACCCTACCCAATATCGTCTGGCACATAATGACCATTTGCACGTTGCCAAGCAGCCGCTTCTGAATAACGACGCTCGGGCAATGGGTAACAATCATTTAAATGTCCACCTTGAGACAAATAATGCCGAGCAGCAGGTTCCCACCAATGTTTATTGCACCCTTCGAGCACTTGTTCAATTTTATTTCCAGGAAAAAAACACACACCATCATCATCTGCGCGAATCCAATCACCTGGCATCACCGTATTACCTGCCACAGAAATACGCACATTTACCGCCAACGGTGCAAGATCGTGTTGGGCATCAAAATCCGTTGTCGTCTTTGCATCTTGTGTCCACACCGGAAAGTTCTGCGTGGCCGCTTCGGCATAGTCGCGTATAACACCATGAACAACAAGCCCCGCGGCCTTCCTATTTTTCTGCAACGCCATAAGCATATTTCCACCCAAAACACCACTTCGTGTGTTGCCATCGGCCTGAACAACAAGCACATACCCTTCTTGGGTTACATTTACAGCAATGCGATGGTTTTGATCTTGAACCCTTGCATACTCACCTGTGGGCATCAGATCTGGGCGTTGTGGCCCATATTGCAATGTCACAGCAGGTCCTAAAATATTGTGCCCTTGCCCGCGGAACAAAGGACAAACCCCATTAAAAAATGTACTGGGCGTTCCCACAATATTTCTTGAAACCACGGAAATGGTTGCCGCAGAATATTTCATCAACTCAGGCACCAAATCCATATTCGGTCTTGGAAACTCCCACACATCTTCAAGTGCCATGCGAAAAATAGGCGGACGTGGTTCTTTAC
>JAYODI010000079.1:7760-14360 GCA_038279365.1 Candidatus Latescibacterota bacterium
CCCCGACAATGCCACAGATGAAATGTTGCTGCACGAGGATGATCCAAATTGTATTTCATCTGCTGAGAAAAATACCGCATTGTATATCCACAACGTCGTCGTGAGCTTGTATTGGCATCAGCAGCATGCATCATACGTGAATCGTGAAAAGAACATTCATTGGGCGCAAGCTCAAAATACACCGCCAAATTTTCATCTACTCCAACAATCTCAGTCCCAAATGTGTTGGTTTCTTTATCAACTGGGCGATAATCGCGCACTTCGCCCGTATGGCTGCCAGGAATCACCTTCATACAGCCATTTCCACGATCCACTTTGTCAATCGCCAACCAAATGGTCACAATGCCTGTAAAATCTTCAAAACGCCCATTCCAATACCGCGAATCTTCATGCCACGGTGTGGCACGCCCCGTTTTGGGCTCTTTGCAAATAAAATGGCTCGACCACAAACCAATGTCGGGCCCAATTAACGGCTCCACCAAATCGAGCACCTCATCTGCCAATAAAAAATCGAGCAAACGCGGTTCGTCAAAATGAGGCGTGTCTAATGTGTCGGGGCGTTTGTCAGGGTTTTTAATTAACAAGTCCTCGAAAATATCCGACAACGCACAAAATTTTTCTTTCGAAAAAACGGGCTCGTGAAAAAGATAATACCCATTCTTCTGATAAAAGTCAGCAGCATCTTGTGATAAACGCGACATCTCTCAATTCCAAACAGGCGAAGGTGTGGGACAAGCAGTCAGCGATCAGCCTGCTCATTCCAGACTTTGGGTTATTTTAAGCTGATTGCTGATTGCCTCAAATAAAAAAAGGCAAGGGACAAAAAGCAGCAGCGTCTCCCCCAACGCGACCACAAATTGCACCCTTGCCAAAAAAATCTTTAAGCAACAACCGATTCGTCTAATACGTCGTGCACACCTGGCCATTCGCGCCAGATATCCAAATAAGCATCTTTACCAATTTCACCACAATCTTTATGTCGCAATCGCGCAATGGTTGCCAAGCGTACATTGGGTGAAGCATTGGTGCCACCCGTATGAAACATGGCGTGATGCGCAATAATCAAATCACCTGCTTTGCCAGTCACCATAATGGGTGGTTCGGGCATTTCAGGGTGTGGCTTGCCTTGCCCGAGCACTTCGTGACCCTCGCGCTTAAAATGCGCCGCAAACGTGCGATGCGATTTGGGCCACACCGTAAAGTTTCCACTATACGGTTCTGGCACATCCATTAAATAAACAACAGCAAAAGCAGAAAAGTTTCGACTGTAATCACCCTTGGCCGTGCCGTTTAAACCATTGCCAACCCCATCAATATGTCCACGAGGTTCAGGTGCATCTTCGCCCAAGGGCAGTGGAAAGCGCGGATATGTTTTGGCTCTTTGAACCGGTTCCACATTGCCTTTGCCCATCAAGTCTTCGGCAATTTGCATCACAGGTGTGTCGTTATACATAGCTAAGATAGTCGGTGAGTCCAAAATATCATAGCAAAAAAATGCAGACCGGTTATTTTCTAAGTTTTCGCCCCCCATACCCGACGTGCCAATGGAATGATTGACCACTCTGCGCGCCGCATCAATCATAATTTGGGGCACCACACCCGAAATTTGAAGATACCCTTCTTCTACAAATCGGCGTTTTTGTGCATTTGTCAGCATACCGGTTTCCTTTACCTTCCGATGTTTCTAATTTTTAAGATGTTAAGCGCCAACTGCTTCTTGCATCACGGCTTGCACACCCGCCCATTCTCGCCAAATATCGGTATAAACATCCACGCCATTTGCGTCACAATCTTTGTGTTTTAACCGCGCAATGGTCGCATATCGCACATTGGGTGACGCATTTGGCCCTCCCGTATGCACCAATGCATGATGCGCAATAATAAAATCACCTGCCCGCCCAGTCACCATCACAGGTGGCTCCGGCAATTCAATACGCGGCATGCCTTGGGCCAACACTTCGTGGCCTTCACGTTTAAAATAATCTTCAAAAAACGTATGCGACTTGGGCCACACCGTAAAGTTTCCACTATACGGCTCAGGCACGTCATCTAAATAAATCACGCCAAACGCTGTAAATCCACGCTTATAAACCCCTTTGGGCATTCCGTTGGTTCCCGTGCCCAAACCATCCAAATGACCACGGGGTTCACCCACATCACCTTCGGGAGAAGTGGGATAACGCAAAGCAATTTGGGCCCCACCAATGGGCAACACATTGCCCTCACCCATAAGTGACTCAGCAATCTGCATCACTGGGGTTTTGGTAAATAAATCTGAAATAACAGGCGTATTGCGAATATCATCGCCCAACTGACCATTGCGATGAGCATCCGGGTCGTCTTTGCCTTTGCCCACATGCCCCACAGAATGGTTAATCGCACGTCGGGCTTGCTCCACCATCACCATGGGGATCACACCCGAAATTTTGAGATATCCTTCTTCAGCAAACTGTCGCTTTTGTGATGTTGTTAACATGTTCCCTCTCCAAAAACCGCTTTATAAGATGGCTTTGAGTGTGCCAAATTTTTTCATCAAAGTCAAGTTTATTTCTTGATGCTCTTTAAAAAAAAATTATGATGCCGTTTTCAACCGCGCCATCGCCTCATCTTTTCGGGGCACACGCTCTCGAATATAATCTGACCACGCTGGCGTACCACAAAAATCATGAATTGTCGCACGCTTGCGATAGGGCACGTAATTGCCAATGTGCCAAGCACTTGAGCGATACAGAGCAAAGTCACCCGCATTTAAACGCAACTGCACAGCCCCCGGCATGCCCATCACATAGGCCAAACAATCGCGCTCTCTTTGCACATTTGAAACCTCGGGTTTACCACGATGTTTTTTTGCATCATACGCACGCTTGGCTGTCCATTCACACGATAAATTGCGTTGGCGATAATGACTGCCTGGCACAATCCACGTTGAAGGATCTTCGTATAATGCACAATTGATCTGGTTCATGGCATCAATATCAAACGTCTGCTCATCCCATTCTTCACGAAATTCGGCCTCAAAGACTTCTTCGGGCATATGATCTCGCCAATCGCGGTGCCAGTCGGTACACCAAGGAAATTCGGCAGGTTCGAGCAACACCCCCGTACGTGCCAAATCGGCATGATAATGATTGGGGGTCAAGACCTGATGAATGGCATCATTTAACTCGGGCAATTCGCCATAGTCTTTAAACGGTTGTAAATCCAAATCATAATTGGCCAATGGTTGCAATCGCTGTGCTTGTAACCCCGTCACCTCATGCGCAATCTCACGTGCTTTATCCGTTTCTCTACGCAAATCTTCAATCAAAGAAGCAGGTAAAATCTCGCGAAAAATAGTATACCCGTACAAATGATAATCGGCAATGTGTTGTTCAGAAAATTGAAATGCCATGTAAACCTCTATTAAAATTCAGTGAAATGGCAAATGTGAAACGGCAAAAGTAAAGTCAAAACCTACCCTTCACGTCTACCGTCTACCGTCTACCGTCTACCGTTTGCCGTTTGCCGTTTGCCGTTTGCCGTTTGCCGTTTGAAGTTAATTTTGCATTTTATCATTTAAAATTCAGTGAAACGGCAAATGTGAAACGGCAAAAGTAAAGTCAAAACCTACCCTTCACGTCTACCATTTGCCGTTTGCCGTTTGCCGCTAAATCTTTAATGCCAAACTCCCTTGGTTCAGTTCATTTAATCGGTCACGATATTTCAACCGATCGTAAAACTGACTCGTATCATATAAAAAGGCATACTTCCCACCGCGATCATGCCCCATTTCCAATGCTTTTTTATTGATCTCTTCAATATTTGGATACGAGCCCCAAAGCACACCTTCCTGACAATACGATGTATCAATAAAATACCGCTTATATACCCCACCACCAGGTTTGGGACGCCGAGCGTGTTGAACTGCGGAGTGTACAATAATACACGACCCCGGTGGCAAAGAATCTACAGTTATCGAACCCGGTAAATCTTCAAATTGAAATTGACGAAAAGCATCACCGTCCATCACACGTTTGTGCGTCCCCGGCATCACCAACAAATCGCCCACTTCACCATTTAAGCCATCCAAATACATAAACACATGCACCATCAAATGTGAGCGATTGGTTTGCGGAATTTGTACATAATCATGGTGCCAAGCCACGCCCCGTTCACCAGGTGCTTGCCAACGCGCATGAATGTGATGATGTGTAAACTTGGTGCCACCCATCAAATCAGACACCCGATCCACAATCACAGGCTCAGAAGTCAACAAGCCCATATCAGGATATTCGACAATCATCTTTTTAACACCATTTTCACGATCCACCATCAACTGATCCACATCGGCTTTGACACGCGTGCAAATTTCTTCATTTAAAAGACCAGGAAAAATGAGATAACCCACTTCATCAAATTGATCGATCTCTTCTTGTGTCAAATAATTCAACGTCGCCATCCCAAATGCCTCCAAATTATGTCATCGTCCGTTTAGAGATTTCTTTCATAACATCTTCAGACAACTCACAATCCACCGCCAGCAAACTATCATTCAACTGTTCCAAATTTCGACAACCCACAATTGGAACACTCACAAAAGGTTGTGCCCAAAAATAAGCCAACACAATTTGACTGATGGCAACACCCAGTTCTTGAGCCACTTGTTTTAAATAGGCATAAAGCTTCAAATTGCCCTTTGTATAACTGCCGCTCTTTTCAACAGATTGCGAATCGACATCCAACTTTGAAAAAAATCCACCGCCCTGAGAATTATAAGGAATGGCAACCATTCCTGTTTGGGCATGAAAATCCATCGTCTCCCGATCCATAGCACACATCGTTTTGTCAGCAGGTGGTTTGGCCAAAAAACCTGCCACGCTCCATCGCATCTGATTGGCCACAAACCCCGAATAGCCTTGTGCCTTGGCATAATTATACGCTTCTTGCATGCGCGAAGGTGTCCAATTGGAACACGCATAATGACGTATTTTGCCTGCTTGCTGAAAAGCGTGTAACACATCCAACAACTCGGCAACCGAACGCTGGGGATCATCGCGATGCAAATAGTACAAATCAATCACGTCAACCTGCAACTTCTCCAAACTCCCATGCAAATCTGTTTCCATCTCCCCAAACGATAACCTCGGGATCTTATCAACCAAATCTGGATGCCCCCCCTTGGTTGCCACCACCACACGATCACGCACGCCACGACTCACCAACCAATCACCAATAATGCGCTCACTACGATTCACTTCACCCGGAATCCAATTGGAATACACACGCGCCGTATCAATAAAATTACCACCCGCATCCAAAAAGGCATCCAACAATGCCATGCCTTCTTTTTCTGTATTCTTTACACCAATATTGGCCAACCCCAAACACAACACCGACACATGGAGATGGGTATTGGGAATCATCTGATAACGCATCAATGGCTCCTGAAAGTCAGTGAATTTACGAATCTACGAATCAGCGAATCAGCGAATCAGCGAATCAACGCACAGGCGCACGGGCGAAGCCCACAGTGAACGTAGTGAACCTACCCTTAACGAGCGTAGCAAGTCATCTGCGAATCCTTCTACCTAAAGTATATTGTAAGATTTCGCCTATTCGTCTATTCGCCTATTCGCCTATTCATCTATTCGTCCATTTATCTACCCATTTCTCAACCGAGCAAAATCACTCACAGCAGGAAACAAATCCCCCTCCAACAAAACACCTTCTTCAAGCTCAAGTGGATCGGTCACAATGTGTTTTTTACCCGAATAGGTTGTGGTGCGATCCATATAAATAATGATATGCGCCACCCTCGGGTCATCGGTATCATTGGGTGTAGCCATATGTGCACAACGACTGTGGTGAAACGTACAATCGCCTGCTTTTAAGGGCACCGTCACCCGTTTTTCCCATCGCAACTCTGGGCAAGAATCAAACAAAATATTTCCATCTCGTGTACTTTGTGCAGGCAAATCGGTATACCGATGGGAGCCAGGAATAAACGTCATACAACCCTTCTCAACCGGCACATCACACAACGCAATCCAAGCCGAAATCGAATTGGGCGACTGTGCATGGGGCCAAAACGGTTGATCTTGATGATAGGTCGTTGGGGCGTTGTTATGAGGCTGTTTGATCAACATATGATCATGCCAAATGCGCAAAGGCACACCCGCCAATTTTTCGGCCACACCCCCCACATTGGGGTGCAACGTCAAACGCTTAATGCCTTCATCTTCATGCCAAAAATTCACTATTTGTGTAAACACATCACTGTCTCGAACCGAAACATTTACTTCCTTACTCTTACGTTTTGCTTCAGCAAAGTTATAAATCACATCATAAAATTCAGCCACTTCTTCCGGGCTAATGATGCCAGGAATGTGCACAAATCCATTTTCGCGATAGTGTTGGATCTGTTCTTCCGACAAATTGTCGGGTGTTGTTTGATAAGCCATAATATCCCCTTTAAAATCTGCGCACAGCCGCAGGCTACAATATGTACCACAAATCAACGAATCAACGCACAGCCGCAGGCTACAACGAGCGTAGCGAGTCATCAACGCATCATGGATTCGTCCATTCGTCTATTCGCCCATTCGTCTATTCGTCTATTCG
>JAYODI010000079.1:14460-26691 GCA_038279365.1 Candidatus Latescibacterota bacterium
ATTCGTCTATTCGTCTATTCGCCCATTTAAACAACTTGCAAACTTTCCCACTGACGTTGCCCAATCTCTTTCACCTGATCATCATCCCAAATTTCCAGTGGACGATAACTTGGGTGACCTGGTTTGTCATCACAAGGATTGTGCTTGGTGTTATAACAACAAATCAGTGACCAGCGTGGGTCATCGCTGGTATTGGGATCTGAGCGATGCAACAAATTGGCATGAAAAAACAAGGCCGTTCCGGGTTCCATTTCACAATACACATGCTCCAAATGTTCACTGGCCAATGCCACACGCTTAGGATCTGCCCCCGTTTGCGTGCCATATGTACCGTGTTCTACACGCCCCAATTTATGAGATCCCTTTAACACCTGTAAACACCCATTGCCTTTATATGCGCGATCTACAGCTATCATACAACTGGCCATATCAGGAAACAAACAATTGTTGTTATACCAATACCCATAATCCTGATGCCACTCCCATGCCCCACCCACGCGCGGTTCTTTCACCATCATCTTATAGTGATACAAATACACTTCATCTTCCATGATCTTAGCCATGGTATCGACCATACGCCGCCCATGACAAACCGCATTATAAATGTCGTCACTCTCCGTATCGGCCGTTAACCACAACTTACTCTCGCCACCATTGGCATCTTTTGTGGCCCTCACCATCTCATTCTTTTCCGGATCTGCCTTACCAATATTCAACAACAAATCCATCTCCTCATCATCATACAAACCTTCTACCATCAAAAAGCCATCGGCTTGAAACTGCTTAATTTGTGCATCGCTCACTTGAAATTTACCCATCTTCATTCGCCCTCTTCAAATTATTTACGTTCAGGAATGGTATTGCCCACAGGACGTTCGTGATGTGCCCAATGACCTTCAGGATCTCGACCACGACAAATTGTAGCATTGCGATTCCACCCTTTTAAAGCCCGCACATCGGGTGGTACAAACCGCATGGTCAAGCCACAACGGCGCCGATCAGATAAATTGGGCTTAGACCCATGTAACAGCAAATCGGTATGCAATGAAATTTGGCCCGCTTTCATTTCAAGTGCAACAGGCGCATCATCAAAAGCACTTAAATCGCGAACAGACTGGCCCAACACATTCTTATCTTCAGCCGTACTCTTCTCAAAAGGTATCTGCCCGTGCAAATGAGACCTTGGAATAACCTCCATCGCACCATTTTCCACATCGGCATCATCAATAGCCAACCACACAGTCACCGTCTTACTCGGTGTCAGTGGCCAATAAGACGCATCTTGGTGCCAATTGACTTGCTTTTCATCACCCGGCATTTTGCAAAAATAATGCGTGCCCCAACAAATCAAATTTTCGCCCAACAAATCCTGCACATAATCCAAAATACGCGGTTCAACCACCAAATCATAAATTCCCGCACAATGCTTTTGCCAACCATTAATGGAATAACTGTTGTGTCCCTTTTGTTCGGCTTGCGCCATCAAATCATCAAAATAAACACGATTGGCTTCTGCTTCAGCAGATGTAAAAACATCCAAAGGAAAAATATATCCCAACGCATTATACTGCTCAATCTGTTCACGCGTCAGATGTTTGGGATGTGTATTTTCAATCGGATAAAACGTCAAATCACGTACAATATCGGGATGTGCATCTGTTATCTGTGACATATCATATACCTGCCTGAAAATTGCCAATCGCTTCAGACGTGCGCAAATATCGGTCATAAATCCGCAATGCTTTCACATCCAAACCAACGCGCAAAGTCTTCGATCCGTTTACATGATACAAATGCGGGCTAAAGCGCCCCCATCCAAATTGGCGATGGGAACCACCATCGCATAACACGCCATCCACCACAAACGTAATCACCTTGGGACCACCATCGACAATAGCAACCAAATGATGCAACTTTCCCTCTTCAATCACATCGGGGTCACAATCCCAACGGCATTCCGTACGGCCATCATTTAAAACCACTTCCACCGTACCCCGATCCGTTGTTATCAAACAAATGCCCTGTCCATTGTCCAAGCGCGCATCCAACAGCACTTGCCCACCATCCAAATACGCCAACTCAAACCAAACATCCAAAGCAAACCCAGGGCGCAAATCTTCTAAACCATATGGCGGTTCTGCGCTGCGTTTGCTAAAATCTGGCAATGTTGGCATTGCCACTTCTGTTACCACATTTTTGCCCAAATCCAAAACACAGCCTTCTTTGGCAATCGTTTTGTTTTCAAATTGTCCCCACAATCCTTCAAGCAACGATGTGTCCACCTCATGCACACGCGCCACTTCTTTTTGTGTTTCAGACAAGTAATATTTGCCATCTTCTTCAATCAAATCGGGATAACTCATTCGCACATAAGGATCATCGTCATACATCACAATTTCGGGTTCAGACCATTTAATTACTTTTCCCTTAGGCGAATCCACCTCCACGCCACCACATAACCATACTGGGTTGCGATCTTGATACGCCATAGAGCGCCTATTCGGGTGATTTAAAACAAACCGCCCACCGTGGTTGTGAAACCAATACAAAAAGTGACCATTGTCGCATCGCCACGCAAAATTTGCGGCACGTGGGTGTTTCATCAAACGGCCATTGGCAAACGCCTTATATTTAGGTGTTGTCCACGAATGCCCATCATCTCGGCTGTATGCAAATGCCGGATGCCCATCAATGGTGCGATACACACAATAAAAAGACCCATCACTCAAAATGGAATAACTCTGCTCTTCAGCAACAGGTCCACCACCTGGCGGAGTGCGCAAACCCGCATCTCCATCAGGCAACGTTTCCCACATAATTTTTGTAGGATCATCTTCCGTTAAAATATTGGTACTCTTGAGCAACACCCCTTCTGAGCGCGTAAAAAACCCCGCGCCAAAACCACCCACCTTGTGAAGCGACACATAAGCCGCATTTGCTGTCGAAATAGCCTTGCCCACATTCCAAAAATAACGCAACTGTCCACCATCTGCATTTTCCCGATCAATGGCCATTTCACGCACATCCACATCATAGCGGTCCTCAGACCACGACTGGCCATGATCATCGCTATATTTAAACACAAAATGCCCCAACGAATCCACACGCCGACAATACCCATCTTCATAAGGTGGATTATCGGCCTTCACCTCACGTACGTTATCTGTATTGTGATTGTAAAAGGCATAAATACGACCCGAGGCTACTTTCAAAACCACAGCATAAGACGCCTCTACCCCATCACGAGGTTCCACATCCACAAGCGGTGCCCACGTGCGCCCCTGATCCAAACTGCGCGTCGATACAATATGTTGCCCCGCCTGTCCCTCATGCCCAGACCCCGTTGTCATAATACACAACCAAGCCCCATCGTCTGTCTTCACCAAATAAGGTTGGTCGCAATATCCCTCACTGGGAATTTCCCAACCCTTTGTCAAATGTCGCCAATCGGATATCTCTGCCATTAACCTAACAACCTCTTTTCTTGGCGTTTAAACCCTTCTCCAAACCGTCTCAACATTGGCGTGCGTGTTTCACCCACCGGAGGGTTTTTAGCTATTGCCTGACACAATTGAATCATGCCATCCGAATCAGAAATAGAAATATACTCTGCAGCAGGCCATCGTTTGCTTTGGTTGTGATAATTGCCCAAAGGAAAAGCCAATGCCCCAACCGTAAAGCCATGCAACACATACACCGTGGCTTCACACACCCCACCACTCATTAACTGCCGTTGAAACTGAAACTTGGTATCCTTTTGTTGTATCTCTTGTGCCAAAGTATGCATTGCATATTCTACCTTAGGGTCAAATATACTCATCCGATCGCCCACCCGAATCACAGGGCCATTTCCAATTAGCGCCCCAGGCAATTCCTTACTTGTTTCAAGCACAATCAATGGCACCTTTTTGGGCACCGTCTTGGCAGCCACAAGACCACCCGCACCAATTAAACCCACCTCTTCGGCACGTGTAAACACACCCCACAAATCGGCTTCGGCCTTCTCTTTTTGCAACTTGTCTAACACCGCCAAAATAGCTGCGCAACTGCCCAAATTATCGGCCCCTTTGGTACGCAACAAATCGCCATCAATCACCACAGGCGTTAAACCCCAGTACCCAAACACACCCTCGGCATTGGCCACTGTTTTTTGGGCTCGAATCTCAAAAATTTTACCATCGTTCAATGCTGATGTCACACGCCCTGAGATCTGTTCCTCTCCCACCACAATCGTCACCCGACTGCCCGGAAAATGGTTGGGATCACACCCACCCAACCAACGCGCCATCAAATTGCGCCCGTTGGCCTCTAACACCTCAAAACCAGGGTGATCCATATGTGCTGTTAACGCCACGGGTTTGGGATTTTTACCATGCGTATAACGCACAATTAAATTGCCATATTTATCTGCTTTGAGCGATAAATTGCGCTTTTTGGCAAAGGCTTGAATAAAGCTTGACACCGCATCTTCATGATAAGGCGCAGTGGGAAGCGACAACAAATCGGTAAATAGTTTGAGTGTTTGTTTGTTCATAAAAAAATCCCAGGGCTACAGGTCACACGTCACAGAGCTATAGGTCACACATCTAACAACACAGGGCAGTATGACTCTGACCTGTAACTTGCAGACTTGTGACCTGCGACAATGGCTTCAATATGTAATCAGTTATATACAAGAGCAAGTCAAATAAAAGCCCCACCTGGATCAACCAGATGGGGCTTTAGAATCGACATCAAAAATCAATTATTGTGCCATATCTTTCAACTTCTTCAAAGCGGAAATACGCACACGCACACTGGCGGGTTTTGCTTTGAACATTTGCTCTTCACCTGTGAAAGGATTGACACCTTTACGGGCTTTTTGTGCAGGCTTTTTCACTGTTTTGATTTTCAACAAGCCTGGCAATACAAATTCGCCGACACCACGTTTATTCACGTGGCGATCAATGACACCAGCTAAAGAATCGAGAACGGCGCCCACTTCTTTACGGCTCACACCCGTTTCTTCTGAAATGGCATTCAAAATTTGCGTTTTGGTCATACGTTCTTTAACTGCTGCTGGTGCTTTAGCCATGATTTTCTCTCCCCAAGTAAATATGGCGTTAATGGTTTAATCGCCCTAAAGCGATCACGTTACTATTGAATCAAGTCCTACAATTATAATCATCGAACCATGTTGGTGTCAAGAAAGAAATATGTTTTTAGCCTATTATTTAAGGGTAAAAAGCGTTTTAGGGCATTATTTCTCTGTTTTCACGGTATTTAGACACCCAATGACATTTTGTTTCTGACAAATCCCCCCATCTACCCTATATTGGAGATCCAAGGTTATTGTCAAAAATCACGAGCCAATGAGAGAAACATGTCAGACTTATCCTTTATTGACGACTTGAAGAAACACATCCAGCATGAACAAATTCTTACCCTTCCAGAAGATCTGAATGTTTATGCCTACGATGGTACAGCAACCCTCCACCAAATGCCTGCCTGTGTGGTCATGGCAGAAAATACTGAGCAGGTTGTCAATGTTCTCAAAACAGCCCTCAAACACAATATACCCGTCGTCACACGCGGTTCTGGCACAGGCCTCAGTGGTGGTGCCGTGCCCACCAAAGGATGCATTGTTTTATGTCTGGCCCGCATGAACCGCATCTTAGAAGTAGATACACACAACCTCACACTCACCACCGAACCCGGTGTGATCACACAAAAAATATTTGAAGCCGCCACCGCCGAAGGATTGTTTTATCCACCAGATCCTGGCTCCATGAAAATCTCCACCATTGGTGGAAACGTGGCCAACAACTCGGGTGGTTTACGCGGTTTAAAATACGGTGTTACACGTGATTACGTTATGGCACTCGAAGTGGTTTTACCTGATGGACGCATACTTAAAACAGGCACAAAATGTGTCAAAGACGTTGCAGGATTTACACTTAAAGACCTCTTTATCGGCTCAGAAGGCACCTTAGGTGTGATCACACAAATCACCCTCAAACTCATTCCTCCCCCTCAAGCCAAAAAAACCATGCTCGCGTTATACAACACCATGGAAGATGCAGCAGAGACCATCTCTGCCATTATTCGAAATAAAATTGTACCCTGCACCCTTGAATTTCTCGACAGCGTGACGGCCAAATGTGTTGAAGACTATGCCCGTGTTGGTCTACCAACCCAGGTCGGTGCCGTTCTCCTCATGGAAGTAGACGGCCACCCAGCAGCCGTAGATGAGCAAGCCGAACAAATCATAACCTTGGCCAAAGAGCATCATGCGACAGACGTACGCTTGGCCACCGACAACGCCGAAGCCCTACAATTGGCCACTGCTCGACGTTCGGCCCTGAGTGCCTTGGCCCAATTAGCACCCACCGTTTTTCTCGAAGATATCACCGTACCGCGTAGTGAACTGGCCAAAATGGTGGCCTCCGTGCAAGAAATCGCCAAACGTCACAATGTCAAAGTAGGCACCTTTGGTCACATGGGTGATGGCAACTTGCATCCCACCTTCTTAACCGATGAACGCAACAAAGAAGAAATCCATCGCGTTGAATTAGCCCTCAAAGAGGTTGCTGAATGTGCCGTCAAACTCGGGGGCACCATCACAGGTGAACACGGTGTGGGCTTGGCAAAAAAACCGTTTTTACCCGATGCATTGGGCACAATCGCCATAGACGTCATGCGACAAATCAAAAAAAGCTTTGACCCAACGGGTATCTTAAATCCCGGAAAAATATTTGATTAATGGTGATCATCGTAAAAGAAAATTCAATGACAGATCCAAAAGGCTTTGATGGAAATCAAAAAATAACTTTGGTAATCGCCCAATAAACCGCACCGGAATAAATTCCAATGCTACCATCGGGAAAGTCCTACGGCCTCAAGATCAAAAACCTGATCATCCCAAAATCAGGACACACCCATTCTCATCTATTAAAACTATGACAAATTCAAATGTACCATCCAAAAACCTGCTTAAAAATTTAGACTATTCAATCGTACAAAAATGTATGCACTGTGGCATGTGTTTACCCACTTGCCCAACCTATGATGCCACACTCAGCGAAAAATCGTCACCCCGTGGGCGCATTGCCATGATGCGGGCCATTGCCGATGACCGTTTGGAAGTGAGCAAAACTTTTGCCGACGAAATGTATTTTTGCTTGGGATGTTTGGCCTGTCAATCGGCTTGCCCTGCAGGTGTAGACTATGCCAACCTCTTTGAGCAGGCACGTGCAGAAATAGAACGGGTAGGCATCATTGATACTCCCAAGCGAACACTCATTCGCAACTTTGCACTCAAAAACCTTTTCACATCACCTACCAACTTACATATCTTGGGTCGCCTGATGCGCTTTTACCAAGCCACTGGCTTACAAACCCTCATTCGCAAAAGTGGCCTCCTACACCTCCTACCCAAATCGCTTCGTGAGTTGGAACCCTTAACACCCACCATCTCAAAAAAATTCACACACGCCCACTTCAAAACCTTGCCCAATCCCTCTCGGCCCAAATATCGCGTGGGTCTTATTGCAGGCTGTATTCAAGATATCGCCTTTGCAGACATCAACGCCGACACCATATACGTGCTCCAAAAAAACGATTGCGAAGTATTACTGCCCCAAGCACAAGTTTGTTGCGGATCCTTGCATGGGCACAATGGCGAAATGGAAACAGCCAAAGAATTGGCTCGCAAAAACATAGATGCCTTCGATGCAGAAAAACTCGATGCCATTATCATCAATGCAGGTGGATGTGGCTCGCATCTTAAACACTACGACCACCTATTAGCCGATGATCAGCAATATGCCCGACGTGCCAAAATCTGGTCTCAAAAGGTCAAAGACATTCACGAATTCTTAGTTGACATACACTTTCGCACCCCACAAAAAAATGGCGGATTACAATCGGTCACCTACCACGCATCTTGCCACCTTGCACATGGGCAAAAAATCAAAACCCAACCCATTCAAATTCTCAAATCGATTCCCAACATCAACTTTAAAGAACTCACTGAATCGGAATGGTGTTGTGGCAGTGCAGGCATTTACAACATCACCCAGCCCGACATGTCGATGCAATTACTCGACCGCAAAATGACCCACATTCAAAACACAGGTGCACACATTGTTGCAACCGCAAACCCCGGATGTATGGTTCAAATTAATCACGGCACAAAACGCAACAACACATCCGTTCAAGTCAAACACCCCATCACGCTCCTGGCCAATGCCTATCGCTCGGAATGATCACTGCCATACATTGATATCAATGGATCCGTTTTGACATCACCAAGCATCCCGTAACAAACACATATGTATCGGTCATAAAAAATACCCAGCGACCACAATCACTGGGTATTTTTAAATACATATTGAACTGACTAAAAAAACTGTCGTCTGGTATCTAACCACCGGCTAATGGTCACTTTTTGTCGCGTAAAAAAAGCAATGCCTTCACTACCTTGCACGTGCAAGTCACCAAAAAAAGAGTTGTTCCAACCCGAAAATGGGAAAAACGCCATTGGTGCTGGCACACCGATATTGATGCCCACCATACCCGCATTCACCTCGTGCCGAAACTTACGCGCTGCCCCCCCACTGCCAGTAAACAACACCGCAGCATTGCCATATCCACTGGCATTACACCGTGCAATTGCCTCATCCAAATCGTCGGTGTGCATCGTAGAAAGTACGGGGCCAAAAATTTCCTCACGTGCAATGGACATATCAGGCGTCACCTTATCAAAAATGGTCGCGCCCAAATAATACCCATTGGGTGCTTCTTCAACCACCACATCACGCCCATCTACCCGAAGCTCTGCCCCTGCTTTTAAACCATTTTCAATATGTGCATGGATGCGATCCAAATGTGCCTTGGTCACCACAGGGCCCATTTGCACATCGGGGTCACGATCTGTTGGGCCCACGCGAAACTTACGCGCAGTATCACACAGCGGATCTAAAAATCGTTCCCCTGCGCCTTCTGCACACACCAATACGCTGCCTGCCATACAACGCTCACCCGCACACCCATAAGCAGACCCCATCACCGCGGCAACCGTCGAATCCAAATCGGCGTCGGGAAGTACAATCAAATAATTTTTGGCCCCGCCAGCAGACTGCACCCGTTTGCCATTGGCCGTGGCCGTTTCATAAATGTATTTGGCCACAGGCGTAGATCCCACAAAAGACACCGTCTTCACATCGGGATGATGCAACAAAACATCCACGGCTTCTTTGCCGCCATGCACAAGATTAAACACACCCGCTGGCAAACCCGCTTCTTCCAAAAGCTCGCCAATGCGAATGGCACTCAGAGGTACGCGCTCAGATGGTTTCAAGACAAAGGTATTGCCACAAACCAAAGCAATGGGCAAAGTCCACATCGGTACCATAAATGGAAAGTTAAAAGGCGTAATGGCAACAGACACACCCAAGGGCTGGCGAATGGTATCACAGTCAATATCTCGAGCAATATTTTCAAGTGAATCACCCAATAGCAAATTGGGCGCACCACATGCAAATTCGGCCACCTCAATACCACGGCGCACCTCACCCTGAGATTCGGCCAATGTCTTGCCGTGTTCACGTGTAACCAACTGTGACAATTCGTCAAAATTTTCTTCCATCAAATGCACAAACCGAAACATAATGCGTGCACGATCAACTGCAGGTGTATTGGCCCAAGCAGGGTAAGCATCGACAGCAGATTGGATGACCTGATTCACCTCATCAACACCACACATGGGCGTGGCGGCAATTTGGGTGCCATCCGATGGATTGAACACGGGTGCGGTTTGGGTGGCAGATGAAGCTTGCCATTTGCCATTGAAATAGAGCTTTACGGTTTCCATTTATTTTCCTTTAAGGAAGAACGTTAAGGCGTTGCTGGTGCTTCTACCACGTCTGGTCGATTGCCCACACACGGAGGCATCAATATGCGTTTTTGTTGTTCGGTGAGCCCATCATAGTCATCGGCATTATAATAGTTTAGCGACCAAGATGAGTGACCTGGGCTAAATTTGTAGAGCAAGGCACGGCGTTCATGATCGCCCGCCCACGGCATCGTACCGTGGATTAGTGCTTCAGTGAATATAATCACATCGCCAGCATCAACAGCAGGTTGACAAACATAATCGGGAATGCGATCAAAAGTGCGCACGTCTTTGGGCAAATGTGTAGCAAAGTTGCTTTTGTGTGAACCTGGCACACAAGAAAAACCACCATCACCTTGTTTGGCAGGTGCAAGGTTATAGGTAAAAACAGTAAGCCCATTGCGCATCACGCCATCGCGATATTTATACCAATGATCACCTGCGCGCCCCGTAACATGTTCAATGTCACCCCCATGCAAATTACCACGGTGGGCACCCTTTTTCATAAAGATGCAATAATCGTGATCGGCACGAAACTTGGGGCCCAACAGCTCAAGCAAATAAGGCAAAATTTTGGGATGATCAAACAACGCTTGACAGGCTTTGTCCCACTTAGAAACATCGCTGGTACGTTTCACCTGGGTCTCATCATAGGGGCCACCAAATTCGCGATCGGCAATGGCATTAAGATTGGCCACTTCTTCGGGTGACAACACATTCTTAACAATCAGATACCCTTGCAAATCAAACAAAAATTTTTCTTCAGACGTCATAAAACCCTCTCTTAATGGTCACCGCCATGTTTGCGAAATGCAGGAGCTTCACCCGGAACGGGTGAATTATCAAATGCCCCCCGATTCAAAACCGCAATTTGCCCACCAAATGATTCTATCAACTGATGTTGATCTGCTTTGCACCGTGCATCAACCCCTTCAGGATCGAGCAAACCACGCAGCTCCAGTTCAAAATATTCTAACACATGTTGGTTTTCTTCTGTGCCTGCCAAATCATGGCATTCATCAGGGTCTTGTTGCAAATCAAACAATTGAGGGCGTTCATGGACATAATACACATATTTGTATTGTCTGTTGCGCAACATATAGGCCGCGTGTTTGGCACCCACCGCGTGATATTCACTCAACACTTTGCGGTCATAATCATCGGCATTGGCAATGTCCCACAACGATTGGCCTGGCAAATCACCATCGGCCTCTGTGCGGTGTGCACCCACGGCCTCCAATATTGTCGGAAAACTATCCACCAACGAAACAGGTGTATCCACCACCTTGCCCACCGGCACATCGGGCCCTGCCGCCAGCATTGGAATACCAGCCGATTCTTCATACATGGTAAACTTGCCATAAATGCCACGCCCACCCAAATGCTCACCATGATCAGAGGTATAGATCACCCGCGTTTTGTCTGCCAAACCCAATTCGTCCAAAGCATCCAAAACCCGACCAATTTGCCGATCCAAATAGGTCACCACCCCATAATAAGCCGCATTCATTTGCCGAACCATCGCTTCGGGAAATTGCGGATCAAATGTAAAGAATCGCCTAAAATAATCCATAGCGGGATGATTAGGCCAATCTTCTTGTCGCCATTGGGGGGGCAGAGGCAATGTGTTGGCATCGTATAAATCAAAACAATCTTGTGGCGAAATATAAGGTGGATGTGGGCAAACAAAAGACAAAAACGTGGCCCACGGTTTTTCATCATTTGCATGCTCGCGCAGCCAATTCACCGCATTGTCGGCATTGCGTTGATCGTATTGCAAATACGTCGAATCACCCGGCCCTGCATCGCTAATGCCCGAACGCTTGGCCCGAAAAGGCGTCTTCTCTCGAATACAACCCAACAAGTCGCCCACCCCATCAACCACATGAAGAGGTTCTACCTCTTGGCCAAATCCATGATCTGTACCCTGTCCTTTAAAGTGCAATTTGCCAATCGACGTAGAAAGAATCCCTTGCTCACGCAAACGGCCATGCCAACTTGGCAAGCGTCCATCATAAGGATGGCCATTGTCCCAATACCCTGTCTGATGCACATAACGCCCCGTGGCCAAAGAAGCGCGCACTGGCACACAAATGGGGCAATTGGTATAGGCATTGTTAAACCGTGTACCCCGGCTGGCCAAACGATCCAAATTGGGCGTTTGCACCACAGGATGCCCCGAACACCCCATGAGACGATAATTGTGTTGATCGGAAATGATATACAGCATGTTGGTTGGTTGCATGAAAATCCTCATGAAAAGATGTGAAACCTTTAAAAGCAGTGAAACGGCAAACGTGAAATGCCAAATGGAAAACCCTTAAAACCTGTGAAATGCCAAACGTGAAACGCCAAAT
>JAYODI010000172.1:0-3965 GCA_038279365.1 Candidatus Latescibacterota bacterium
AAAAGTAACATACACACCATGGGAATCAACCACCAAAGTTTGCGTTCCCAAAAAAATTCCAACAACTCCCCCATGATGCCGAGTTTTGCGGCAACCCGCTTGATATAAGACATCGCTTGCCCTCTTATTTGTAAACCAAATAATTACCCATCACCAGTACATCCATTTCACTGCGAGAAAAGGTGCTATAAGCATTTCCAGGTGTTGTTACCACAGGTTCACCGCGCAAATTAAATGATGTATTCAAAATGACAGGCACGCCTGTCGCCTGCCCAAAGCGTTGTATTAACCGGTAATACCTTGGATTTGTATCTGCAAACACCGTCTGCAAGCGCCCCGTGCCATCCACATGTGTAATGGCTGGCAACACAGCCTTCTTATCTTCTTTTACGGGTGTCACCAATAACATGAAACGCGCAGAATCATGATCCATTGCCAGAGGCAAGTCAAAATAGTTTTCAGCTGCCTCCGCTAAAACAGAAGGTGCAAAAGGGCGATAGGGTTCACGAAACTTAATTTTGGTATTAACCACATCTTTCATGTCTTCGCGCCTGGGGTCAGCCAAAATGCTTCGGTTGCCCAATGCACGAGGTCCCCATTCAAATCTTCCCTGAAACCAGCCAATCACCTTGCCATTTACCAAGGCATCCACTGTCATATCCAACAACTCATCATCGGACTCTGCAAATATATAAGAAATACCATTTCCATCTAAAAACACCTTCACCTCATCATCGCTATATGCTTTGCCCCAATAGGCGTGTTTCATCACCATCTTACGTGGATGTCCCAGCAAAGTATGGTGCACATACAAAGCGGCTCCTAACGCGCCACCACCATCGCCAGATGCTGGCTGAATGTAAAGTCGTTCAAAACCCGATTCATTTAAAATACGCGTATTAGCAACACTATTTAGCCCGACCCCACCTGCTATACATAAATTGGACAATCCGGTTTCTCGCTTAACAGCACGCGCCATATTCAACAGCACTTCTTCTGTTACCTTTTGGATACTCGCAGCCATATCGGCATAGTGTTGATTCAGACGACAAAGCACCTGAAAGTTACTCGGTTTCTCACCAAAATAACTTGGGAATCCCGTGGCCTCAGTAAAAAACAATGTTTCGGGTGGCCTGGGTTCTCCAAATAACTGCTCAAATTTACGATTAAACGTGCGTGTTGTAGAATGGTGAAAACTAAAATAATCCATATTCAAACAAAACGATCCATCCTCAAACATCTCAATCACCTGCCACACCTTATCCACATACCGCGGCTCTCCATAAGGTGCCATACCCATCACCTTATATTCTCCCTCATTCACCTCAAACCCTAAAAACGCGGTAAAAGCACTGTATAACAATCCCAGAGAATGTGGAAAACGAATTTCCTTATTCAGTGTTAAATCCGTTCCCTTACCAACACCCCACGTGGCGGTTGCCCACTCGCCCACACCATCAACCGTCATAATCGCCGCTTCTTCAAATGGAGATGCAAAAAACGAACTGGCGGCATGAGATACGTGATGTTGTGTAAATAAAACCTTCTCTCGATCAATGCCCAATTCACTTTGAATGGTGTGACGCACCCACAACTTATCGACCAACCAAGTGGCCATAGACTCACGAAATACTCGCCACGCTTTGGGATAGGTTTGAAGCGTGGTCATTAAAATACGTTCAAACTTCTCAAACGGCTTTTCGTAAAACACCACATAATCTAAATCGTGTGCCTGAATACCTGCTTCTTCCAAGCAAAAAGCAATGGCACCTGTGGGAAACTCAGAATCGTGTTTTTTGCGAGAAAAGCGTTCTTCTTCTGCCGCCGCAATCAATTCGCCATTGTGAAGCAGTGCAGCAGCCGCATCGTGATAAAAGCAAGAAATTCCTAATATATACATTAAAACTGCTTCCTTGCATCACCCAGATTTTTCGACTGCATCACGAAGTCTGTCCAATAGGAAGACCGCTTATTTTTTGTTTGCAACCGATCAGCAAAAAGTCTTATCCCCAGTCCAAAGGGCAAAACAATTACAAAATAAAAAACAGATAAAATAAGACGATTCATAAAATTGCCAATAACCTCAGCTATCGGCATCCACCATGCGACAAATCGTTGCCAAAGACTACGCATTGAATCTACTCACTTTCACACCAACAGTCAAAACCAACAACAAAGTTTCGATCTATTTAATATAGCAATAAAAAACGGTCTCGATGAATCTTTAAAACCTGCTCAAACCTGTCAATCTCGAAAACGCCAAATCGCACGCCATCGTTGATTCTATCCTCAAAATCCGAATAATAAAATCAACTCATTTCCACAAATCCTCAACTTGTCTCCAATCTTACATTCCTACAAAACCACAGACACACCCACCAAATGTGCCCCAACAGATGCAATATCCGACCGACTGGTCATATCCAATACGGGTAAGCTCACAGCTTTCGCATAAAATGGCTTATGCATCTTATCTATGGCATATTGAACGGCATCGGCTATTTCCAATTCGCCACGTACGGAAGGTTTAATCTTACGACAGGCATGAAAAATATCGGCATCAAAACGCCAACAATTCATGCTCACGCAAACAGGTTCTGGCAGTTGATCGACCCAGGCTGGGTCGGGTTTTTCAACAATGCCCCGCAAATGCTGGTTGTCATCTATATCCAAAATAGCATAACGCGCAATGCGATCTGATGGAATATTGCCCGTTAACAGCCCCTTGCGGTCAAAGGCAACCGTGCCACATGTATCAAACCCACGCAACAATTTCAAAGCCTCTACGGGGTAATAATTATCCGAATTTATCACCAAAAATGAATCGCCATTGGCAAAGGCTTCTGCAGAAGCTACGGCATCAGCTGTGCCTTTGGGTTCTTTTTGTTCGGCAAAGTGAATGGCCAAGCGTGTGGTTTCCAATTGCCCATAATAATCGCGAATAGCTTGGTGCTTTGGGCCCACCACCAAACAAATCTCTTGGTAACCCGCATCGGCCAAAGCAGACATCACATAATCTAAAAAAGGGCGATCAATGGGAATAAGACCTTTAATGCCCGTATCGGCAACTTGGGCTTGTTGTGCGTCAACAGCCCCCTCCGTTGTTTTTTGCTGCATCCGCTTCCCAAGACCAGCAGCCATAATTACAGCTTTAGTCATCTAAAACCCTTTAACAATCAGTGATTAAATAATTTCTAAATTCAGAAATGTAAGAAGAAACAATCACCATCTCTCTTCTCTCTTCTCTCTTTTTCTTTCATACCCACCTGATTCAATCATCCGTCCCAAATCAAAACATACACATCAATTCTCGATATATTAAGACCATATGCCCAAGCAAAACAAGGACAAATTGCCAAAGCAGGTACATATCCTTATATTGACCCCATGATTGAAATCCACTTGCTCAACGCCGTTCACACGCAAGGTGTGATCACCTTGTCTCGCCGCTTAGAAACCGATGAACTGCCGTGTTCTTATTGGAGCCTCGAAGCCGAAGACGTGCGTGCCTTGCTCAACAGCCCCAACAAGCGCACGGTCATCGCCTTAGACCAAGAACATGTGGCGGGTATTGGCACCATCAAACAAGGTGAAAACTATCAAAAACACCTGGCAGAAATCAGTGTGGCCGTTTGCCCCCAATATAGGCGTCATAATTTGGCCAGCCAAATTATTGGCCAATTGGAAAACCTTGCCCAAGCAGGAAATGTGGAAATCATCAAAGCCCTTGTATGGACACGCAACAGAGCCTCTCAGAAGCTTTTTGAGTCTCTTCATTATGAACAACGTGCCACACTCTTTGCCGAATTTAAAAGCCCAGATTTTGGCGAAATAGACGACTACGTTTATTATAAACGCCTCTAAGAATCAACGAGACTGCGAAACTGCGAATCAACGAAACTGCGAAAAAACAAAACCTCACCTATCACAATATCTTTGTAGATTTTTCGCCTATTCGCCTATTC
>JAYODI010000080.1:0-26397 GCA_038279365.1 Candidatus Latescibacterota bacterium
TTGTGCCGTTGGTGGGTGGTGCTGGGTGGGTGTGTAGCGTGTGGAACACGAGGTGGGGTGTGGGAACGGCACGGGCAGGTGAGGGTGGTTTGCCTTTATAAAAACACTGAACCACATTCAAAGCCCCACGCAGTGGCACATTTTTTTGCCTACTTTCTTTGGTGTTCAAAGAAAGTAGGACGCCGTAGGCCAAACCTAAAATGGAACCCAAAACGCCATCATCAAAATTTAAAAGGAATCCCATGAAAAAACCCAATATCCTCTTCGCTTTCGCCGACGACTGGGGCCGCTACGCCAGCGCATACGCCCAACACGAAGGTCCCAATTCTCTCAATCACCTCATCAATACGCCCAACTTCGACCGCATTGCCCGCGAAGGTGCGCTCTTCACCAACGCCTATGTGCCCGCCCCAAGTTGCACCCCCTGTCGCAGTTCCATTCTCTCAGGTCAATACTTTTGGCAAACCGGTTTGGGGGCCATTCTTCACGGTGCCCATTGGGACGAAACCATTCCCACCTACCCACTCGAAATCGAAAAGTCAGGCTACCACATTGGCCACACCTACAAAGTATGGTCACCTGGCAAAACAGCCAACGCGCCCTATGGCGCAAAACGCACCCAATACCAATCGGCAGGGAATCACTATGGGCGTTTTTCGTTTTACGCCACCGAACAAGCCGAAGAACACGGCATTGAAGGTGCCAAGCAACTGCTCTATGATGAAACCCGTGACAACTTCAACAGCTTTCTCGATGCCCGTACAGGAGACACCCCATTCTGCTATTGGTGGGGCCCCACCAACACCCACCGCAAATGGCAACGCGGTTCTGGCAAAAGCCTCTGGGGCCTCAACCCCGATGATCTCAAAGGCCGCCTGCCCGATTTCTTGCCCGACGTACACGACATTCGCGAAGACGTTTGCGATTACCTCGGTGAGTGCCTCGCTTTTGACGCCGGTTTAGGCGTGCTCATCAAACGCCTCGAAGAAATTGGCGAACTCGACAACACCCTCATTGTGGTCAGTGGCGATCATGGCATCCCGGGTTTTCCACGTGGCAAATGCAATCTCTACGACATCGGCTGCGAGGTGGCCTTAGCCGCGCGCTGGCCCCAAAACATTCCACAAGGTCGCGTCATAAAAGACTTTGTCAACCTCATGGATTTGGCCCCCACCTTTCTCGATGTCGCCCAAGTAAACATTCCCAACACCATGACCGCCAAAAGCCTCTTACCCGTTCTCCAAAGCGAACAAAGTGGCCAAGTTGACCCAAATCGCACCTTTGTTGTCACAGGCCGCGAACGTCACGTTTCTTGGTCGCGTGAAGGCTATTTACCTTATCCCCAACGCGCCATTCGCACCGAAGAGTATCTCTACATTCACAACTTTGCACCCGACCGCTGGCCCATGGGCGATCCAAAAGGATTGGATGATCCAAACACCGAAGCCCCATCTGTTGAATCGCTCACCGAAGACACCTACGTGGCCTATCCCGACATGGACGCCAGCCCCACCAAAGCGTGGATGATTCATCACCGATCAGAAGAAAATGTACAACGCGCATTTGACTTGGGTTTTGGCAAACGCCCACAAGAAGAACTCTACGATTTAAAAAACGATCCACACTATATGAACAACATCGCCAACGATTCACAGTATGCAGATGTCAAAAAAGAGCTCGCAGACAAACTCATGCACATTCTAAAAGAACAAAACGATCCACGCGTGGTGGAAACCCCCTGTCGATTTGAACACGCACCTTATGCAGGTCCGGTCCCTGAGTAATCTCCTCAATGTTTATCCATACAGGTTCATCTTGAAAGCGCAGGCTTGTCTGACTTCACTTTGACATTTGTCATTCTACACTTCATTTTGCCTTCTCTTGAGGAATTCCATGTCAGACCTCCAAAACAAAGTGGCCCTCGTTACAGGCAGTGGGCGAGGCATTGGCAAAGCCATTGCCATCGCCTTTGCCAACGCTGGCGCACAACTTGTTCTCTCAGCCCGCAGTGCTGATCAACTTGAGCAAACCGCAAAAGATATTCAAGCTATCGGGCAACAAACCCTTGTGATACCAGCCGATGTCACAGACCCAAATCAAGTCAAAATGATGGCTCAAAAAGTGCGTGACACATTTGGTCGCCTCGACATCTTGGTCAACAACGCAGGTGGCAGCATCGAACGCAACCTCATTCTCGAAAGCGATCCCGATCTTTGGATCAAAGACATCACCGTCAACTGCACCAGTGTCTACCTCGTCACCCATGCCCTATTGCCCCTTATGATTGAGTCGGGTGGAGGCAAAATCATCAACGTAGGCTCAGGCATGGGACATCGTTCTGCGCCCAAATCATCGGCCTATCATGTGGGCAAAGCTGGGCAATGGATGTTCACCCAATGTCTATCTGAAGAAGTGTGGGAATATGGCATTGACGTCAACGAACTCATCCCTGGCCCCGTGGCAACCGATGCCACCCAAGGCCGCATGAAAGTTGGCGGACCACCGCCCTTTGCACCCAGTGAACGCGTTAAAACACCCGAAGATGTAACACCCCTTGCCCTCTTTTTGGCCACACAACCCAAAGGCGGCCCCACAGGGCAATCCTTTAGCCTCACCAGACGCCCCATTTAACCCATTGTATAAAGGCAACACCATGCGCTTACAAAACAAAGTCATTGTGGTCACAGGTGCCGCATCGGGCATCGGCCAGGCCGCAGCCATTTGTTGTGCCCAAGAAGGTGCACAAGTTGTGCTTGTTGACTTGGATCAAAAAGGCATTGAAACCACAGTAGACACCATTCAAAAATCGGGCAACACCGCACAAGGGTTTTCAGTGGATGTCAAAGATGAAGATCAAGTGCGCGCACTCTTTGACCAAATTGAAGATGCATTTGATCACATAGATGGCCTCATTCACGCAGCAGGCATTTTGGAAGGAGCCTTAACGCCCGTAGACCAATTTGATGAACTCACTTGGGATCGGGTGATCGACATCAATCTCAAAGGCAGTTTTCTCACCACCAAATACGCTGTGCCTCTCATCGAAAAAACAGGGCAAGGTGTTATCGTCCTCATTGCATCTGCGGCAGGCGTAAAAGGGGGCAGTTCATCGGTGGCATATGGCTCCAGCAAAGGCGGTGTACACGGGCTCGCCATGGTCTTAGAATCGCAACTTGCCTCGCGCAATATTCGCGTACACGACGTTTGTCCTGGCGGCATTGTCACACCACTCAAAATGCGTGTGGTCGCAAAACAAGCCGAAGCCCAAAACCGCTCGATAGACCAATTGGCCGTTGGCCTCGGCAACCCCGAAGGCATGGGAAAAGTATTGGCGTTTTTGGTCTCCGATGAAGCCGACTACATACGTGGCACCATCTTTACGCGTTAAACTCGTTAGGAGAGTTGCACCATGCGCTTAGGCATTGTTGGTATGTTACCCGGTGATTTTCGCACCCACACACCCGAACACTTTGAAGCCATTTCCCAATTAGAATTCACAGGCGCAGGCTTTCACTTTCCCGGTCATTTAAGTGACGACATCACACCCGCCGATGTTCAGCAATGCATTTCGCGCTTTGAAAAACACAACATCGACCTGGTGCAATTTGCCATCACCTACCCCGAATGCCTCTTTCACCCAGACGCATCCATTCGACAAACAGTCATAGATAAAATAAAAAAAGGCACACAAATCGCTGCCGACTTGTCTGCCCACTATTGTCTGATCCGCCCAGGAAGCCTCAACCCTGCGGGAAGCTGGACTCCTCATAAAGACAACCACACGCCCGAAGCGTGGCATCTGCTTATTGAAACACTCCAACACATCATGCCAACACTCGAAAAACAGGGTGTCATCGCCATTATGGAAACCCATCAGGTCTCGATCTTACGAAACCCAGAAGCGTGCATCCAAATGGTCAAAGAAGTCAACTCACCCAACCTCAAATTGGTTATGGACTACGTCAATCACTTTGAAACGCTTCAGCAAGTGTATCACAGCCAAGAACGCCTCAATCACATCTTTGACACCATGGGTGCTGAAGCACCTGTTCTACACATCAAAGACATTGCCTTGGGCAAAGGATTGGTACTCCACATCAACGAAGCCATACCCGGCACGGGCGAACTTGACCTTGTGCATTGCTTTCAAAAATTTGAAAACCAATTACCCAATGCATACGGTCTCATCGAACACTTACCCATCGAACACATTCCACAGGCCAATGCAAACACGCGACAAATCGCAACGCAAGCAGGTGTGCCCATCCAATAAACCACGCTTTTCATTGTATTACCCATCAAACAAAGCATTTGCAACCGCCAACCATACCACACAATATCACCAAGCCACCTGCCCCATTAAAAACACATGAAACAAGGGTGATTGCAAAACATACCAATGCAACTTACCCGACAACGCATCATTACGCGTTGAATCCACGGTCAATTGCGCCCGTTGATAATTGTCACTTCGATTGAGCACATTGTTGCAATTTAAACGCAAAGACAACATGGTTTTCCCCACGGGTTTTTGATAAGACGCGTAAAAACCCAAATCTAAAAAATAAGGCAACTTGGCTTCTTTTGTGATGCCGTTGACATCCACATAGTCATTTGTAAACGTTGCATAATATTTATCCCACCAGTTGACCCGCATCCCCAAACCATAAACTTTCTGGCGATAATCCAATTTAACAAACGCTGTTTGTTCAGGTGCAAAAGGGACAACCTTGCCCACAACATCAGCGGCAGGAGACCCAAAAACCTCTTGAACATCAGACGATTGCCATCGGTTTTTTGACAGCGCAAATGCCCCAGACACCTGCCAAACATGCCAACGCGCATTCCCCGAAAACTCCACACCTTGAAACAACGCATTTCCTGCATTCTGCGTACTTTTGCGATCCAAATAATCCACAACCGATTCAATTTTATCGCGGTACATGGCCCGATAATATCCCAGGGCATAATTAAAAACGCCCCCTTCATATCGCATACCCAATTCCATATTTTGCACCCGTTCGGGCACCAAAGATTCACCATTCACAAGGTCTTTTTGAGGCCCCAAATCGGGGTCATACCAATCAGAAATAGCCGGTTCGGCCATCGAAATGGCATAATTGGCATATACATCCAGTGCCTCTCTTGCTGTAACCGTTAGCCCAACCCACGGCGAAGTCAGCCAATAATGACGTTTGTAATCGGCATCCAAAAACTGCGCCTGCCCCAATGCATCTACCTGATCAGCGCTGGTGCGCAATACAAAACTGCGTTCCCGACTGATGGCATATTGGTGGCCCGCCAAAGATTCTTCAAACTCAAAAAAAGCAATGGGATTTTCTCGCACACTTTTTTCAACCGAAGCGATTTGTAACCCCGCATACAGCTTGGCTCTATCAGATAAAGTGAGGCGAGACCGTGCAAACCCCGAAAGCCTTGCGACCTCCGTATCGTAATCAAACACATCCAACAGATCTTGTATCAATGTCGCCTGACCATTTCCCGTAATGTCAGCAACGCGTATCCGCTCAGCACTGGCCTTTCGATTCCCTTCCCAAAACTGCCCATTCCCCCCCACCAGCCAATGCCATCGCGGCTGTATTTCGACATCCAACTGACTTGAAAAACCAACCTGACGATGAGAATGGTGAACCACATTTTGCCAGCTGTGGTCTTGTTGCTGCGTGAGCAAATGCGCACCGGGTTCGAAAAATGGCAGGTTATTAAATGTGTGTGGGTCACCCGATGAAGCAGGTAACACGTATCCATCCATCAACACCCCAAAGTTTTCATACATATATCGGGCATGGCGACCAAATGCAGGATAGTCTATCCGCAACAAGCCAACCGGCTGAAAACCCACTTGCCCAGTAGACACATCAAAAACACCATTAATCAACCGACTCTCGTCGCGACTGCCCTGCCCCCAATAAACCGAATTGTGCATGGCATAACGCTCAGAAATGCGCCATTGGTCTTGCAATGACCAAACCGGCCTAAATGCATGATCATATCGCCAAATATGATTCACCTGGTTGTATTCTCGCCCCAACGTCTTTAACAAATCCACATCTTGCAAAGCCTCTGCCTGATCATGGGTTTGTGGCGCACCCAAAAAGAAAGTCGAAAGGGTGTGGTTCTTAAACTGCCCCGTTGCCTGCAATGAAAAAGCCCACCCATCATACGCTGTTCCTTGCACATAAGAATCACCCTGTTTGCGCTCAATGGTGATGTTTGCATGCACCCGATCTTTCCATATAGGCCCCGTGTCATGTTCAAATGTCAAAACCTGATGCCGTCTTGCCCGTTGCCCCACAAATTCACCCGTGCCATTGGCCACTTGGCCGTGTGTATGAAAAATACCCATCGACGTGCGAATACGCGTTTTTTGTGCCAATCCACCCGATCGTGTTTCAAACTGAACAGCCCCACCAAACGCCCCACTGCTTTGGGTGGTAAACATAGGCCCACGAATCACCTGAATGGCATCTACACTCGAAGACAAACCCGACCAATCAGACCAATTCATGGCTCTGTTTTCAGGCTCGTTCATTGGAATGCCATTGATAAAAAAGTTGACTTGATCACCCGAAAACCCACGCACATTCAAATTGGCCTCTCCCAATCCAGCCGAAGAACCCCATACACCAGGTACATCTTGAATCAGTTCTGGCAAATCGTGTGTGGTGTGTGTTTCTTCCAATGTTTTTGCATCTAATGTGGCATAAGAGGCAGGTGTTTCTTTATCCACAATCCAATCGCCAACATCACGTTCGGCCATGACAACTGCTTCTTTGGCCATGAGCGTTAGTTTTTTCAACCCAATATTTACCGTATCTGTCTGCCCAGAAATAACTGTAACAGATTTCTGCAAAGTCTCATATCCCACATGGCTAAATTCTATGTCATATTGCCCTGCAGATAACGTGCGAATGTGATAATAACCACTCGAATCGGAAATCGCGCGCACTTTTTTTTCCACTCTAACATTCACATTAGAAATGGGGATACCCATCTGCACATCTGAAATCGTTCCAACAATGGCCCCATCTTGTGCCTCAATGAGCGTGGGAATCAAACATGCAAAAAGAACCATCCATTTAACCATCAGAACTCCATTTTTAAATATTCAAACATCAACCACACAATAGAAAATATCCCACCTTATTTCAGACGATAAGGAATCTCAATTTGTGCCGTATGCCGATATAGCCCACCACCAATATCTTCACCCACTGTATATCGGGTTAAAAATGTGTCATCAATATAAGGTGGCGTAAGCACAAATTGAACCGTGACTGTTGCCCCCGAATCGGGAATATCAGATGAATATTGCAATGTATCAGCAAAAGATACCGTGCCCAAACCACGAACCACATTCACAACTTTTGTCCGACTTAAAAACGGCACATCGCGTTCAAGCGTATAAGTAATTTGCCCGTCATCGGCATCCAACAAAGAATAATTTAAAACGATATTCATAATTAAATCATTGCCCTTTGACACTTCACTATTAAACTGCGGTTCTGGTGGTGCAGCAAAACCAAGCTGAACAAAATAGGGCGGTGGTGTCATCACCTCATGATTGAGTTCAATCACATCTTCTGCAAACTGCACAACAAAAAAACGAGCCGTTTCTGGGTTATCTAAGTCTGGGCGTATCGTCACATGAATGGCATATTGCCCAGCAATAAAATAAAGCGTTGGTTGACCACTTTGATCAATCGAAAGCCGAGGATTAAATTGATCCATCAAAGATGAATCCGTGCCGATCCGAATATCACTTTCACTTCCCAGTGCTTTGTCGTGCTGAATCATAACCTCAATGGGCGATCCATAATCAATAATATGTCCAGAGATAAATTGGTTGTCATAAGAAAAACGTTGGGCCTTGACAAAGTCTGGATAAAATCGCCCAGAAGGCACCCCAACAAGGCTATCCGTAACCACTTCATAAATTTTGGCTGCACGAAACTCGGCAGGCAACACCACAAGGGGAGTCTCAAGCACAGGTTCTTGTGGCAATGCATTTTGTGTCGGTCCATCACCACAAGCCATGATCATACACCCAAAAAACAACATCGCCATATAACGCACAGTCATCACATATCCCTTCCTCAAAATATTCTATGATATTTTATTGAATAGGCATATTTCTTAGACGAAAAACATAGGCAAAGAGTTTCTCATCATTCTTTGAAAATCTAAAAAAAACAATTTACACAAGAAGGTTTTTATCATTGCAATCTCACATCATTGACATTATTCTACAACACATACAAAATTGGCAATATCCATCCACCCTTTACACAGGATTATAGAGATGCCTTACGACCTGCTTCTTAAAAATGCAACAGTGATAGACCCCTCGCAAAACATCCATGGCATCTTAGATGTCGCCATACAAAATGGCAAAATTGCAGATCTTTCTCCATCCATCACAGACCCAGCCAAAGAAACCATAGACCTATCGGGCAAAGTGCTCACCCCCGGCTGGATAGACATTCATGCCCATGTTTTTGCAGGGGCCACCACGTGGGGCATTCACGCCGACGCGCTCTGTTTGGCAACAGGTGTCACCACCGTCGTAGATGCCGGCAGCCCAGGTTGGGCCAATTTCCTCGCCTTTCACGACCACATTGCCGCACCCGCCAGAACGCAAATTCTCACCTTTGTACACATCAGTGGCATTGGCCTCACCTATGGCCCCGTGGGCGAAATGCTCGACATGAACTATGCCGATCCCGAGCGCACCGCTTATACCATTCACACCTATCCCAACATATGCGTGGGCGTCAAAGTGCGCTTGGCATCCAACTTGGTCGGTGACAATGGGGTTGAGCCCTTGCGCCAAGCCGTCAAAGCTGCCGAAATGGTCAACACCCCCGTGATGGTTCACATGGGCGCAGGTGTTACCGTGGCCGAAACCATGGCCGAATTGCGTGCTGGTGACATCGTCACCCACTGCTATCGTGGCGATGGCGATGCCACGCTGGGCGACACCATCTTAACCCCCCAAGGCAACATTCGTCCCGAAGTGCAACAAGCGCGCAATCAAGGCATTCTCTTCGATGTTGGACATGGCGGCGGAAGTTTCCTTTTTGAAACCGCCAAAACCGCGCTTTCACACAATTTCTTGCCCGATGTTATCAGCACAGACATTCACACCGGCTCACTCAAAGACCCCGTCCACAGCTTGCCCGAAACAGCATCCAAACTCCTCAACCTCGGCGTGTCACTTCCCGACATCGTCAAGCAAACCACCACTGCCGCCGCCAAATCCATTGGGCGCGAAGACGAATTGGGTACCCTCAAAATAGGCACAGTTGCCGACCTCTCAGCATTTGACATACAAGAAGGAGAGTTTCAATTTCGCGATGTACGCGACAACCTTCAAATCGGACAAAAAAATATCCAACCCATTCTCACCATTCGCGCAGGCAAACCCTATCGCCCCGCAGACGTGCAAGAAGAATTGGATGAAAATATTAAACGCGCCAAAGACATGCGCGCATTGGTTTCTCGCCAATATGACAAATTAGGCTGGCACCCTCAATAACAGCAAAGCCCCGATATTTCGATATCGGGGCTTTACTATGTTTCCAATCTTATGTTTTTGGCACAACTAAGCTTGAAACTTTGGTTGACGCGGTGCAAAATCGCGTGCCAAGCGATATCGGCTTTCTGTAAGTGGCAAATCAACACGTGCGCCACCACGTTGATGCGATTCAATAAATGCAAAAATTAGTTCTTGATTTGCCCGTGCCAAGCGCACCCCACATCGCGTCGGGTTGCCTGTGTCTAAGGCCTGCACCAAATCTTCAATCAAACACACCGTTGAACTCGTTACATCAAAGTCTGGAAATTTGCCAGCACCCAAAACATTGCGTCCACGATGATCTTGCCCTACCACTTCTCGCACCTGCCAGTCTTCGCCATTTAACAATGCCGTAACCACACCGTCTTTGCCCACAGCTTCCACTTCCAAGCCTCTCCCCGAATTGAGCGCATATCCCGTCACACCATTTTCAAATTGAATAATTCCATGGCCGATCGGATCGTTCTTTAAAAGTTCACCGTCCCAGTCAACAGCACCTGACAAATGGGCTTGCACCCAAGACACAGGAACATCCCCATTGAGTCGCATCAACAAATCAAAACAATGGCTCGCCGTATTAAAAAGCGTGCCTGTCAAATGTGTGATCACCGTTTGCAATTTGCCAACACGACCACTCTCAATCACCTGAATCATTGCATCATAACCCGTGTCCCAGCGGCGATTGGTGCCCATATTAAAAAACACGCCATTTTTTTCACACGCCTCAACCATCGCATCGGCCTCAGCCAGAGACGCCGCCATTGCCTTTTCGGCATAAATGGCCTTCACGCCATGTTCGGCGGCATAAATCACAATATCGGCGCGGTGCTCGGGCTGCGTGGCCACACTCAAGATATCGGGTTGCTCTTGATCTATTAACGCCTTGTAATCCGTATAAAAATGGGCCGCATCAATGCCATATCGTTCCCCCGTTTTAACCATCGCCTCTTCACGGATATCCGAACACGCTATCAGTTCTGTCCGCTCACACGCCTCATAACCTGCTGCATGCGAATAAGGTCGCCCGTGATCGACTTCATTGTCGATAAATGCACCCATCCGACTGCATCCAACCAACGCCACCCGATATGTTTTCATCACCACTCCTTTAAAGTCGTTCCACAATAATGGCCATTCCCTGCCCCCCCCCAACACACAACGTCGCCAACCCATATTGTAATTTCCGAACATGCAAAATATGCAACAAACTCACCAATATACGTGCACCGCTGGCACCCACTGGATGCCCCAATGCTATCGCCCCACCGTTCACATTCACACAATCAACATCCAAATGCAAAGCCTGTATCACAGCCAGCGATTGCGCCGCAAAAGCTTCATTTAATTCTATCGCACCCATATCAGCCAAATTTAATTTCGCCTTTTCCAATGCACGTTGGGTCGCATCTACAGGCCCCAGGCCCATACGCATCGGCGCCAATGCAGAAGACGCCACCGACACAATACGTGCCATCGGTGTTACACCAAGATCATTCACCACATCCGCCGCACACAAAACCATGGCCGCCGCCCCATCATTTATGCCAGAAGCATTGCCCGCCGTTACCGTGCCATCGGTCTGAAACGCGGGCTTCAACTTGGCCAACACATCCTCGGTCGTATCAGCGCGTGGATATTCATCCTCATCAAACACAATTGTATCACCTCGTCGCTGAGGAATAACCACAGGTGTGATCTCCTCCTTAAAACACCCAGAGGCAATCGCATCTCCTGCCTTTTTTTGTGAATCTGCTGCAAATGCATCTTGTGCTTTGCGATCAATACCAAACTCTTTTGCCAATGCCTCTGCCGTAACGCCCATGTGGCAAGACAATGTCGGGTCTTCAAGGGCATCGTTCAAAATCGCATCTTTCATCACACCGTCGCCCAACCGATACCCCGAGCGTGCTTGGGCCAACAAATAAGGCGCTTGGCTCATGTTTTCCATTCCACCCGCCAACACCACATTTTGCTCACCTGAAGCAATCGACATATAGCCCAACGCCACTGCTTTCATACCTGAAGCGCACACCTTGTTCACCGTATAGGCAGGCAAAGTCATCGGAAAACCCGCTTCCAAAACAGCTTGCCGTGCGGGATTTGGCCCTGCACCTGCCTGAATCACCTGCCCCATAATCACTTCACCAACTGCCTCCCCCCCCACACCTGCGCGTTCAACAGCAGCTTTCATCACCGTCGCACCCAAATTGACGGCCGATACAGTAGCCAAAGAACCACTCAATTTGCCAATGGCCGTTCGATTGGCCCCAGCGATCACCACATCACGCATGTTACACCCTCCCAATCAGGTAGCGATTTGGGTCTACTTGTTCGCGCAAGACACGTAACTCATATTCACTCGGTGGTTCTGTTTCACGCACATCTTCCGCTTTGCCCATCTCAAATCCTGTTTTTTCTTGCACCTGATCAAATGACACCCCAGGGTGAAGATATTCGACTTGCATCCGTTTGGTCGCGTCATCAAAACCCATCACCCCCAAATCGGTAATCACCCGATAAGGCCCCGTATGAGGCGGCAATCCCGCACGTTCTCTTGCACCAGGGCCATCCAAATATCCCGGCGATGTCAAAAAATCGACCCGTGCCACAAAGCGCCTCGCATCGTGTTGGGTCATCACCAACGTGTGCCAGCAAAAACTCGCAAAATCGTTGGCCCCACCACTGCCCGGAAAACGCACCTTGGGCTGCTCATAATCGCCTATCACAGTTGAGTTCAAATTGCCATACATATCAATTTGCCCACCACCCAAAAATGCATAATCCACCACACCTCGCTGACACGCTTCCATCACATCACACATCCCTGTAGCCATTAAACCGCGATAAAACGTTCGCGAGTCACCCACAGAAATAGGCATAGACGGCAACTGTGGTGCCAAACCGCCCGCTTCAAACATAATGTACAAATTGGGGGATCGTGTCTTTTGGGCCAACATCGCCGCTGCACAAGGACCACCCGTTCCTACGGCAACCGTTGCACCATCATCAAGCAAACGAGACGCCACACAAATCATCAATTCCATTGCATTATAGTGTGCCACCATCACCTCCCACATTCAGCTCTTGTGCACGCAAAAATGCCATGTGTGATTCACCGCCACACAATTCTAAATACTCGGCAAAATCAGACACACCATAAATATATTTATTTAAAAATGTATCATATGCGACTTCATCCCCCTCAACCGTCATCCACATTTTCAAATGATTTTCATCCGAAAAATATTCACCCGGCATGTTGCCCGGATAAGACCCAAATGGAACTTCACAAACCGCGTCCACACAAAATGATGGAATCACTGTCTCATAAGGTCTTTCGCGAATGGCATCGGTACTTACAATTTTTTCAGTGGTCACAATCACCCGCTTGGAGGCGCGTGCCAATTCCAAATCGGCCATCGTAATGCCATGAATACGACAGTTGCCCAAACAATCACTTTCGTGAACATGGATCACCGACACATCTGGGTGCAAAGCCGGTACGGCCACAATCTTCTGCGCTGTAAACGGACACATGATTTCTTTGGCGGCACTGTGTTCAAATGTATCGGTGCCAAACATATTTCGCATAGGCAAAAACGACACCCCCATTGCTGCGGCTTGAAAGCGACACGCCAAGGCATAATTGGTCCATTCACAAACCTCTACCTCGCCACTTTGCATCATCCGCCGTGCTTGAGGCGACAAACCACGCGCTTCCAAACCCACAATATACGCCGCATCCACACGCGCCAATAATTTTTCACCGTGCCGATTGCCTGCCGCCAAAATCTGAAAATCGTGTGTGGTGGTATGTCCTGCAAAACCCAAGTTGTGTTTCTTCTGCCGAACAATTTCATGCAATGCCGCTGTTGCAATGCGGTTGGTTCCAAATCCTCCCGAGCCCAAATAATCGCCATCATGTACAAAACGCGAAACCGCCTCTCTTACAGACATCACCTTGTCGGTGAGGGCCACTTTTTTTGTGCGAAAAAATGCCCGTGCCGCATCAGGGTCTGGGTGTATAAACAAAGGGCCTTTTCCCAACCTATTCATCGCCACCCTCGCGCTTAAGCACATCCAAAAAACCAAGCAACACACGATCTCTTCGCGCCAAAAACTTTGCCAATTCATCACCCGAATATTTGTAAAACCCTTCACCCGTTTTGGCCCCCAGCTTACCCTGTGCCACCAAATCTTTCAACACAGATGAAGCACCCTGCTCGGAACTGAGTTCTGCACACAAATATTCACTGATCGCATGAAACACATCTAAACCACCCAAATCGGCAGTTCGCAAAGGGCCCAACAACCCATATCGCAAACCCGGACCAGCCGTCATGGCCAAATCAATATCTTCCGGTGAAGCAACCCCCAGTGCCACCAAGTGCAACGCTTCGCGCACCACAGCATACTGCAACCGATTGCCCACAAAACCAGGGATATCATGCTGAACCAAAATCGGCTTTTTACCCAATGATTTACAAACCTGCATCATGTGTTCTGCCGTTGCGTCAGATGTCCGTTTGCCTTTTGTAACCTCCACCAATGGCACCACATGAGGTGGGTTCCAAAAGTGCACACCCACTACTTTTTCTGGCCGTTGTGTTGCCGATGCAATTTCCGAAATCGACAATCCAGAGGTATTCGATGCCAGTATTGTATCTGATAAACAGAATTTATCAAACTTTTCAAACATCTCTTTTTTCATGACCATATTCTCAGGAACGGCTTCAATCAGCATACCCACCTCAGAACACGCCTTTTCCAAGTCGGTTGTAACTTGCACACTTGCCAGGGCCGATGTGGCCTGTTCCAAAGACACATGTCCCACATCCAGTAAAGTTTGTTGTGCATGTTTTAAACTTTGTAAGCCTTTTTCCAAAGCCCCTTCATGCGTATCGACCAGCACCACACGATATCCACCACGCGCAAATTCACCAGCAATACCTGCGCCCATCAAACCCGCACCAATCACCGCAACCAAATCATTCATCAAACACCCTCCTAAATCGCTGTCCAACCGCCATCCACCAACAAGGTATGCCCAGTAATCAAACTCGCCGCAGGGCTGGCCAAAAACACCACCGCCCCCACCACATCTTCTGGTTGCCCCACACGCCCCAACGGAATACGTTGCAACAAATCTGCACGAATATCTGGATCATCAAATGTCGATTGGGTCAATGGCGTTAACACAAAGGTCGGTCCCACAGCATTCACATTAATTTTGTGTTGTGCCCACTCCAAAGCCAACACCCGCGTCAGGTTCACCACCCCCGCCTTGCTTGAACAATATGCCGCACGTTTGTAATACCCTATCACGCCATTTTGTGAAGCCACATTCACAATTTTTCCACCACCCGTTTTCACCATTTCGCGTGCCACCCGTTGCGACATAAAAAACAAACCCTTCAAATTCACATCCACCACACCATCCCAATCGGCCTCCGTTACATCAAGTGCATCTTTGGGGATGTTGACACCTGCATTATTGACCAACACATCCACCCGACCAAATGCTTTTATCGCCTCAGACACAGCCGCATCAATGCTTGCCAAATTGGGCAATTGCAACGGAACAGGCAACGCGCGTTTTCCCAATGCACGAACTTCTTCACACACGTCATGCAAATCATCCAGCTTATTGGGCAACTCACATACCACACAATCAGCCCCAGATTCAGCAGCAGCAATGGCCACAGCACGTCCAATGCCCGAACCAGCCCCCGTAACCATAACCACGTTGTCATCCAATCGCATACTTGGCAACATAAAACAACTCCTACGCTTGCCCTCTAAAATCACGCCAAAAACGCATCACCAATGACCATGCCAAAAATCGTATGCCAAGCCCATAAAGCCCCCCACCAACCACACCCCCCACAACCAAAACAAGCAATGGATCATGCCCCATCAATGGCTTCAAAAACCACAAAACCCCTCCCAACAAACAAGCAATTAGAGCAGGACGGGTTAATGCGCTCAAATAATCAGTCCACGAAAGCGCAATCAATTTATTCACAAGAAATTGTGTCACAATCATTGCAAGAAATGACAGTATAGCAATCACAACCGCGATGCCATCTAAGCCATATTGCACACCATAAAACAAGGCAGGCACAAACACAATCAAATTTATGACTGTCCACCGAAAAGACCAATGCGCTTTGCCCTTTGCCAAAAAAACAGATCCCACAACCGTGCCCACAGACTTTAACATACCTGCAATAATCAACAACTGCAAAACTTGTAAAACCGACGCCATTTCTTTGCCTTTAATCACCCACAAAAATTCAGGTGCAAATACAAACGCACTGGCCAAAATGGGCCAAGCGCCCAATGCAATCATACCCACAGTACGCAAATAAGCACGCCCCAAAACAGCATCGTCATCTTGCACTTTGGCAAAAGCCGGAAAACACACACGTGTCAAAATTTGCCCCGCGCGCGTTAAAGGCATCATTGTATATTGATACGCAAATGTATACAACGCATTGGCTACTGGCCCAAGCAAAATAAAAACAAAATACACTTTGTCGAGATTGTTGTTGACATAGTTCACCAAGTTGGCCCCCGTTACATTCAACCCAAACCCCAACAATTGTCGCAAAGCTGTCCACTTAAATATCAAATGCGGCATCCATCTGGCCGACAACCAAAGACTGATGAGCAACACGAACTCACGCAACACAGAATTCCAAACCGCACTTTCAATACCGTATTCAAAAAACAACAAAAAAAGCCCACCCACCGCCGCCAACACAACGGATGCAATTTCGCTGATTGCAATAGATCGAAATTGTAAATCACGTGCCAAGCGTGCACGTATCACACCCGATACAGAAGCCGCAGGAATGATCAACGCCATCGGTTTTAACACCCTTACAAATGCCGTTCCATCCACGTCAGTTGCCCATGCAGATAACCACACACCCAACCATTCTGCATAAACAACAAGCCCTGCGTACAATCCCAACCCCAATAACAAACACGCCCAAAAAGATGTGCTAAATTGTGCCTCGGTAGCATCCTGAAATTTTACCAACGCATCATTTAACCCCAATGCACTGATCAACGGCAAAAACAACACAATGCGTTGTGCCCATGTAAAATAGCCCATATCCTCTAAGGCCAAGACCTTAAAAAAAATAAGCGTGACCACCAACTGAACAACAATGCCTCCACCCGTCCAAAATGCCCCACGCACCGCACGTGTTGCCAACGATTGTTCACCCACAATAGGATTCCTCAATGTGTTTCAAATAAAAAACGTTTCCTACAAAAACCATACACATAGATTTATACCGCCATGACTTAAAAAACCAAAGCCCTGCATGGGCAGGGCTTTGGATATATTTCATCTTATGACAATCTCTTTCATTTAAACCAAGGTTTACCAAGAATGCATGTGGTGACCATGCCCTGGGAACCAAATTTGATCAACCATATAAGATACAAAAACCGCCAAAGCATATCCAGCCAACATGCCCACAAAAAATGGGCGACTGCGTTTATATAGTGCAGCCCCACCAATACGCAAAATAATCGTCTTTACTGCCCAAGCTATAAAAATAGACATGGTAGAGTGCATCGCATGCCCAACAGGCACAATCATACCCATAGGATGTAGGGGCCACCAGGTAAATTGATACCGCAAAATACTCATCACGCTAAAAATAAGGGCACCTGCCCCCACAAACAAATACCGTTCGGGTTTGTATTCGGGCACCTCTTTTATCGAATTAACCAATGCATCATAAACACGAGGCGGATAAGCAGAAAAAGGCAAATCGTTGAAATTATAAGCCCCAAAAGAATAACTCCAATACAATGTCAACACAATACCACTGGCCACACCCACCACCATTGTGGCAATAACCGTCCCCAACAAACGGCCTTTTTGTTTCCCTATCACCTCACCCAATTTGGCAATGTGCACCAATGGCACCATAAACATGGCTTTGCTCTGTCCCCTAATCGCCGAAAACAAAGTGATGGATGTGCGTGCCGCCGAAGAATAATCGCCAGGGTGAAAAAACAAATCGGTAATGCCTGCACCATTGATGGGCATGCTCATATACACCACGCCCGTTTCCGCAATTACTCGAGCCAAACCGATATATGCAATAAACAACCCCACCGTCATTGGAATGGCAAATTTCCATTCCAACCCCATCGTATTAAGCCATAAGGTCAAAAACAACATGCTCACAACAAGAGAAATAACAGCCGTTCGATGTGGCATCAATTCTTGGGAGTCATCCACTTTTTTATCATTGTGAATCGCCTTTTGCAAAACCTCTCTTAAATGCTGGCGAGATGTCCAAAGCATCCACAACACCATGGCCACAAAAGCCCCCGCACTTTGTAACCCCGACACCGCATCACCTGGGCCCGTTTTTGCCGATAATGTGAATCCAATACGACGAAAAAAGGCAATTTCGCTCATATAAAGCACATGAAAAAACAAAATAGAAAACAGCAAGTCAATATTGGCAAAATAAGCAAAACCAATGGTAAAAAAATTCACGCCCGTATGTTGCGGCGGGAAAAAACGTGCAAAATAGAACCACTGTTGCCCCAACCAAATAATGGGAATACCAGGATTAAAATAAGATAGAATATTCCACGCTTTAATAAAAAAGACCAAACCACAACCGATCCAAAACAACCGATTGTGCAAAATCCCTTCCCCTTTTGGCGCATCTGCCGCCCCCGCCAATTCAACAGGTGGCCCCAACACAGGATAGGCCACCCGCTCATTTTCGGCCCACTGTTTGCGTAAAATACTTGCAATGGCAATACACCCCAAAGTAATTGCCGCAATAGCACTTAACCACCAAAACAATGGCACCACCCAAACATCCCAAGGAATCACCTGACCTGCAGGTAACCCCTCATACAGCCACTGCATGGCATGGCCTTCATTGGTAGGAATAAGCCAATCTGACAAATGAGGATGAATATATTCCGCCCATTGATTTTCAGGTGTGGCCAAATAATAAGGCACAGAAATCATGCCCAAAAAGAAACTGGTGATACCATACGCCGGCACAGCTGCCGCCAACATCCCCATGGCCAACACCACCAACAACTCACTTTGACGCAAGGCCACAGAGGGCAACCACCTACGCACCACCTGATTACCCAAAACCACCAACACATAAGTGCACAAAAGCACCATCGGAAAATGGCTGATATTCATACGCGACGTATGGGCCAAATATTCTGCGTGCGAATTCCAAAATATAATCCACAAAACGATACCCATGCCAAACAAAAAGGCACGTTTGGTAATGCCTTCACGTTTAGACAGTGTACGATCCGACGGCATTTCAGATTGCAACAATTCTGCCATTTTAAGAATCCATTACTTGAAAAGTCACAAGTGCATCCAAATAATTCAAATCTAAAGGTTTCGTCACATAATCAGCCGCACCTTCTGCCATTGCCTCACTGGCAATATCTTTGTCATCTACGGCCGTAATCATAATGGCCTTGATATCAGGGTGAATGCGTTTAATCCGCCTCAACACTTCCACACCATGCACCCCAGGCATCATAATATCCAACAATGCCAAATCGGGTTGATGTTCCTGTACAATCGCAACGGCATCATCAGCATTGTGTGCCTTATATACCATATGGCCTTTTAAACCACCAAAAAAATCTTGTATCAATTGACATATATGAATGTCGTCATCTACGACAATGATTGTCGCCATAAACTCACTCCAAGTCACGCGCACATCGAAACCCAAAACTTGGGTCGCGCATTTTTTTAACATTCCCAGGTCTGTGCGTACACCGCGCAGCTTGTGCATTGCTATACCACGCGCCCCCCCTGAGCACATGTTGATTGCCATCTGTCAAGAGGTCTGTCCTACCATCTAAGCGCTTCTGATATACATCTCGATCATACCAATCATCGCACCATTCCCACACATTCCCCGTCATCCCAACAAGCCCACTGCTTCCTACACGCAATGTGTGTACGGCAACTGGGCCCGCATCTAAGGGCAGCCCCGTTCTTGCCAAAGCTTCGTCATACGTCATCCCATATCCATAAGCATATCCCTGCACGCCCACACACGCACGCTCCCATTCGGCCTCAGTTGGCAACCTTTTCCCCACAAAACGACAATAATCGTTTGCCTCTTGCCAAGACACATTTGTAGCAGGTAAGTCGGGACCATCAAATACAGGCTGATAATGGGGTTGATAAGCACGGAAATCAGATACTGTAACTTCTGTGCGATCTATATAATAAGCATCCATCTTTACAGTATGTTCGGGCTTTTCATTATAAGCCCCCTCATTCCACCCCATTACAAACTCACCACCACGAATCCAAGCCATGTCAGGCGGACGCATCACCACATCGATAACCAATGTTTGATCGGGGGCCACCCACACGGTACTGGTATCGGTTTCATAACCTAAACGAGACAGTTCTAAAAAATGATATTCTGTTTTCTCAATGCGCACCACCAAGCCCGTATCAACAGTCGTGCCCATCATACGCCCATCTAAAGATACTTGAACACCCGCAGGAATTGTGCGAATCACCAACTTGCCTGGTGGCGGCTTCAACAACCAATAAACCACCCCTACCGTAACCACCAGCAAAACAAAACCAAACAATGGCAAAATCCATTTATTCATACGTAATTGACAGACATAAAAGATGAATGATCAAAATCTGCCCACATCTTTAACCTACAGATGGTCACGCCAAGAATATTTGGGAGCATATCCCAATAAGTCACGTGCTTTTGATATATCCCACCCTGTTGCCGAGCCACCAAAACCTTCTCGACAAGGAACGTCTGCATAGTTCGAGGCAGACAAGACTTCTTCAACCGGCACATCCAACCAATTATCAGCCGCAGACAAATTAAACACCGAATGGCCCGTCAAGTTAGACGCCCAAAACTTAACACAAGCCTGCCCCACATCTCGTGCATCCACATAACTCCACAAACCACCAGCTTGCCCAGTCGCATTTTTTCGACGTTGTGGATACACGTCATAGTTTCCAGGAGAACGCACATTGGCCAAACGAAAACTGGCCGCGCTCACGTTGTGATTACGACAAAACATCTCAGCAATGTCTTCTCCCATTTTTTTCGATAAACCATACGGCCCCTGAGGTGCTGTTGGATGTGCTTCATCCACTGGCAAATAATCAGGAACACGTTTTTGACCATCTAAAAAGCCATATACCATTTCACTGGACGTATAAATTACTTTTTGCACACCACAGTCCACAGCCGCTTGAAAAACATGGTAAGTCGCAATCGTATTGTTTTCAAACGTTGTTGCACCAGGAAAACCTGTTGGGCTGGGAATTGCACCAATATGACAAACGTAGTCAGCACCTGCAATCGCCTGATAAACCTCGCCCAAGTTTCGCAATTCTACTGGCCAATATTTTGCCCCCTTGGGCATAGGCTCATTGGGTGCCACTTTATCAATAGCCAATACGTCATGACCTGCCAATACCAATTCCTGCACGGTCCACCACCCAACTTTGCCAGCTCCGCCCGTCACAACTGTTTTAGGCATATCTGCTCCATCGTAAAATGAATTTTAAACCGCATCCCAAAAATGTTTTCCCAAATCACCAAATAAGTCTGCACGGCGCAATTGATCGTATCGCTGATAAATAGGGCGCTTAGAAAAATCACAAACACTGGCATGCAAATCACAATCGGCCACGGCAATTGCGCCAGCTGTTCGATCTGTCATCGCCAACAATTCTCCCTTGGGGCTTACCACACAAGAACGTGCACTGTTGACCGCTGCCACAATATGCACCTGATTATCCAGCGCGCGGGTGCGCACCACAGACTCCCACAAAACGCCCCCTTCGCGTCCTTCACTCATGTTAGAAAACAAAATGACTTTTGCCCCTTTAAGAGCCATCACGCGCGCCACTTCGGGGTAGTGGCCATCATAACAAATCATATAAGCCACCACACCAAAATCGGTATGAAAAATGGGCAATTCACTGCCGGGGGTACACCCACGCAAATAACCCTCCTGAATGGTCAATTGCGTTTTGCGATATTTGCCAAGCAACCCCCCGTTGCGATCAATCAAAAACCCCGTATTATAAACCGCTTTTCCTTGGCGTTCCAAAATGCTTGCCGCAATATAACAACCGCGTTCTTGGGCCAGAGTGGATAATCGCTCAGATGTTGGACCAGGAATGGGTTCGGCCCAGGCAATCGGATCACCTGGCAAACCCGTCGTATTGATCAATTCTGGCAAACAGATCAAATCAACGTGTCCATCAATGGCGTTTATGCGTTCAGCATAAAAGTCGAGACACTGGGCCGGCGACTCGGGTTTTTGTGGGTTTCCCGAAACAGCGGCCATACGCACCAAGCGTGAGTCATTTTCCAAACGCCCCGTCAAATCAAATAAACGCACATCCCCCCAACGTACCAAACCATTTGCTGACCACCCCAAAAACAAATGCAGTGTCAACTGAGAATCGGCATCTTCGTGTGTCCAATCAAAACGCAATCGATGCCAACCGTCTTTTTTATCTAAGGGATCCAATTGGGCATAAAAATTTTGATTTTTCCAAGTCAAAATAGCCCGCACAGACTTTCCTGGCGCCACCACACCCTGTGTGACGAATGAGGCCTCAAGACGATAGTGTCGCCCAAGTTGTAAGTGAGGCAGTGGCAACTGCCAACACCCACAAGCAAGCGCATTGCCATTGCCCTGAATTAAAAGCGCAGGACGCCCACCCAAGCCCCCTTGGGGATCCATCTGAAATGCGGGCATAATTTCGTCACGAGGTGCCCACGATTGCCAGATATGGGTATCCAACATCAAGTCAGTAAAAGGCAACGGATCTTCAGACATCAAATCCATCTCCGCGATTGCGCCTGCCTACAAGGCGTCGTGAAAATAAAATATAAGATTCATCCGATTGTAAAATCTGGAACTTGTGTTTTACAAAGAGTGCCATACAGCCAGAAAAATGTGTATCACAAACCACATCCAACACACGTAACCCTTCTGTGCGCAATTTTTCCACTGCCGCTTCCAACAAAAATGAGGCCACACCAAACCGTCGATGCGTTGTCCTAACACCTATGCCAGTAATGACACCTAAAAACTCATCTTGTTGCCATAAAATAAAACCTGCAATCACATCATGTTGTACGGCAACCAATGCTCCCGCCAGACACACCTGTGGCACAACATGTCCACAGCGAGACAAAAAAAATGCGCGACACTTGGGTGTGTCAAAAACATCTCGAACCAGTTCGTCTAAAGCGACCAGATCGGTCTCTGTTACCGAACGAATCTGCAAATGAGGCAACATAAAAACCATAAAAGTAAGCACCACGAATTCTCCATCAACACCCGTGGTGCTTACTTTGCCATTTTTAAATGTTTAAGCTTCTGCGCGTTCTAAAAGTTCGATCTCATATCCATCAGGATCATCTACGAAAGCCATTTTGCGCCCCGTTGGAAATGTTGTACGCCAATCTCCAGGCCAAATTTCAAGCCCATTCTTTTCCAATGTGTCACAAAATGCGATCAAATCGGGCACACCAATTGCAAAATGCATCAAATCTTCTGGCACATTTAACACATAGTCGTCAGAATAAGTCAATTCCAAAGTATGCTCATTTCCTGGCAACTCCAAATGACAAACCTGATTGCCCGCAGGTGACCTTTCGCTTCGGCTTTTTACCACAAAACCAAAGTGATCACAATAATATTGAATCGACTTATCCAGGTTGCTCACCCGAATACGCGTATGTAAAAAAACAGCCATCAAGCACTCCTTTCAATAAATACAACCCCAGCATCTCTTATGCCTGTTCGTAAAATAGAAGGCACAGATCCCTCCAGCGACACACCAGCTTTTGGATTTTTCCATTGCACAAAGATACATACGAAACACACAAAGACAAGGGAAAAGCACACCCATTCATTTGCCCATCATTGCCCAACTTGCAAATTATAAAACAAAAAAAAACAGGCTGCAAATGCAGGCCTGAAATCTTTATCACCCAAAAAACGAGACTAAACAAGCGTTTGTGAAGCATCATAAAGATGTTTTGAAGGATGGACCACCCCCAAGGCCAAACGCACTTGGCGCACTGCACGCCGATAATGATGTTGAACTGCACTTTTAGAAATAGAGAGCAACAAGGCAATTTCCGAATACGTTTTACCTTGTGATCGAAGCAATAAAATCTCATACTTACGGCCAGTCACAGCTGTTTCTATCACATCTTTCACTTGCGCCAACCGCACCGGATCGGGTTGTTGTGCAATCAGATGGCTAAAATGACAAGGTGCATCTTGTGCCTGAAGAGCATCGGATAACCGAGCAATATCCTCAGGGGCAAAACAAACCTCTCTCACCGTATCGTATTTCAATTTTTGATATTTCATAAGATTATAATAAACAAATATTTAAAATTAGGTAACACCATTAAATCAACTTCGATAATGTAGCCTTTTAGGCGGTCTCTGGCAAGGGAAAACTGCCCGCTATGCCCAAATAAATGCGCAGTCAACGCTCAAATCCCTTGACGGATATGTATTTATGCTTAAATAAACATATATAAACATCTCATAAGGCATCAATTGCGCCCTCTTGGGGCAGGAGTCTATTCAAATGGTGGAGCTTTTAGCAGTTGTTATTGCTGTCATACTTATATCAGCAACATGTTCTTTGTTTGAAGCCGTATTGTACTCTGTCCCCATCAGTCACATCGAATCACTCGCTCAAGCAGGCAACAAAACAGGGCTGATATTGCGTCGTTTGCGTGCCAGTGTAGATCGGCCTATTTCTGCCATCTTGTCTCTAAACACCATTGCCAATACTGGCGGTGCAAGTTTGGCCGGCATTATTGCAGGAAATATTTTGGGCAAAGATTCTATTGAAGAATACTTATTCTCTGCAGCATTCACCATCGCCATACTTCTATTTGCCGAAGTCATTCCAAAAACCATTGGTGTCGTTTATGCACGCCCAGTAGCAACATTTGTTGCCCGTCCCTTGTTGTTGCTCGTATGGATCTTTACCCCATTTATCATTTTGTGCCGCTTGGCAACACGATTGGTCGCAAAAGAGCAAAAAGAACAAGATATATCCGATGAAGAACTCATCTCGCTGGCACGATTAGGGCGTAAAAGTGGCTCTATCGACCCCACAGAAGCAGGTGTGATACAAAACATTCTTTCACTAAAATTCAAAACCGCAGCCGATGTCATGACCCCTCGCACAGTTGTCTTTTCTTTATCAGAAGACCTAACAGTAGAAGAAGCCAGCACACAAAAAGGCATTTGGGCGCACAGCCGCATCCCCATTTACAGCGAAGACTTTGAAGATATTGTGGGGATTGTGTTGCGCCGAGAAATTCTGGCGGCACTCACCAGCAACCGTGGCAACCACAAATTGTCAGAGCTCATGCGCCCTGTCAACTTTGTTGCTGAAACCCACACATTAGAACGCATTTTGCAAAAATTTCTCGAACAACGGCAACACCTCTTTATTGTCATTGACGAATACAGTGGGCTTTCTGGTGTGCTTACCCTTGAAGATGTGTTGGAAGAAATCTTAGGCAAAGAAATTGTCGATGAATCTGATCAGGTTACAGATATGCGGGAACTTGCACGACGTCGCCGACAACAAACCAATCAAAATTGAAAACGGATATGTAACAGCACATCCAAAACAAAAAAACCGCCTTTGGGCGGTTTTTTTATTTCATCATGACGAAATCCCATCCAAATACCTACGACACACACATCTTATACAGGATAAACAACCGTCACTTGCATAAAAGCAACGACTTCTATACATTCCAAATGGTGTCATTTCAGGCATCCAGTCCGTGCATGTTATGAACATATTCTGGAGAATCTAAAAAAAGATGAAACCACTATCCACTGTTGTTGTTAAACCCGCATTACCCGAAGCCCTCGTTAATTTAGAATGGTTGGCTTACAACTTAAGGTGGTGCTGGGATCCTGACACCATTGAAGTTTTCCGCCGCATCGACCGAGAACGTTGGGAATCGGTTTACCACAACCCCGTGCGCTTGTTAGGTGAAACCTCACAACAAAGATTCGAACAACTCGCAGACGATCCTGGTTTTATTGCCCACCTCAAACGTGCCACCACGTCTTTAAAAACATTTTTAGAAAGCGAAACATGGTTTGGCCGTACGCACAAACAAGAAGTCGAAAACATGCGTGTGGCCTACTTTTCGGCAGAATTTGGCCTATCTGAAAGTTTGCCTATCTATTCTGGTGGGTTGGGCATTTTGGCTGGCGACCATATTAAGTCGGCCAATACATTGGGCCTGCCATTTGTTGGTGTTGGCCTCTTATATCAAAATGGCTATTTCAGCCAATACCTTAACAACGACGGCTGGCAACAAGAGGACTACAAAGAAAACGACTACTATACCATGCCCGTACAACGCGTACAAGATGCCCAGGGCAATGACATCACCATCACCGTATCCTACCCAGATGGGGAGGCAAAAGTACGCATCTGGCAAGTTCATGTCGGGCGCATTTCTCTCTATTTGCTCGATACAAACCTGCATGAAAACCCGCTCCCCATTCGTCAAATTACCAGCCAACTCTATGGCGGCGACGACGAAATGCGCTTACGCCAAGAAATTCTCTTAGGCATTGGTGGGTTGCGCGCACTCGATGCACTCAACCAACGCCCAACAGTATGCCATATGAACGAAGGACACTCGGCATTTTTGGCCATCGAGCGTATCCGTCTGGCCATG
>JAYODI010000173.1:0-3927 GCA_038279365.1 Candidatus Latescibacterota bacterium
AGGGGAGAGTGCTCAGCATGTTTGTGTTGGGTATTTTTTTGTGCGTGTTATCCACTGTTGTTTCGGCAGAAGAAATGGCGGTGGATTCGACGGGGGTGGTGAATGTGCCTCGGCGGGCGATGTTGCGGTCGTTGGTTTTGCCGGGGTGGGGGCAGTTTTATAATGGGAAGAAGATTAAGGGTGGGGTGATTGCGGCGGTGGAGGTGGGGTCTGCAGTGGCTTATTTTGTGCGGCGCGATCAGTTGCGCCGTGCGGGATCGTCGGAGCGGAATGTTTATTTTTTTACGACGATTGGTGTGGTGCTTTATGGGATGGCCGATGCGTATGTGGATGCGTATTTGGATCGGGTGGATTGGGCGGAGGTGGAGATGGGGGTAAGCACGGATGGAGCGGCGCAGTTTCGGGTGCGGTTTCAGCTTGAGTCTGTGTTGGGGAGGGGACGATAGAGGGTTTTTTATATTTTGAAAATGGCGAAGTAGTTATGCTTCGCCATTTTTATTATGATGATTGTTGCTTTCTGAGTGGTATTTAAATTTTAGTCCATAGGACTTCTCCATTGTAGCATTGGAATTTATTCCGGTGCGTCTGGTCGAATAATTACCGAATCCATTTTTTGATAAGTTCATGTTTTTGTAATCATATTTTTAGTGGCGTGAATGATTTGGATAAAGAGGGTGTGGTTGGGGTAGGAGATCACGATTCCGTGGGTGTTTTGAGGTTGTTGGGCAATGGCGCAGTGAGGGTGATTGTTTCTTCTGATTTGGGATGTGGGAAGGTGATTTGGTGGGCGTGGAGGTGGTAGCCTGTGTCGCCTGGGAGCGGGAGGCGTTCGCCGGAGGTGATGGCGCGTGGGCCTCCGCCAATGGTGTAGAGGGGGTCGTCTAGGAGGGGGTAGCCTGCGGCGGCCAAGTGAATGCGAATTTGGTGGGGACGCCCGGTGATGATGTGGACGTAGACGAGAGATTGATTGGTTTGACTGTCGCGATAGAGTGTGCGACAGTGGGTTTCTGAGGGTTTGCCATTGGGGGTGGCGGCAAAGAGGGTGTCTATTTCGAAGTAGGGGATGCGACCAATGGGGTGGGTGATTTCAAATGTGTCGGGCAGATCGGTACCAACGACGCGTGTGCGGTAGATTTTTTTGAATTGTCCGGCGCGTAGGGCATTGGTCATCCGTGAGCGTGCAAAGTCGGTGCGGGCACAAATGACAATGCCCGATGTGCCTCGGCCTAAACGATGAATGGGCGCCAGGTCGGGATATGTTTGGCGCGTGAGGGAGAGCAAGGTGTTGTCGAGAAACGATCCACCAGGGAGCACTTGTAAACCTGAGGGTTTGTTGATGACGACCATGTGTTCATCTTCGAAGAGAACGGTCCAGTTCTTGGGAGCATCTTGTTCTTCCCAAGGCGGGCGGTTGTAGGTGAGTATTTGGTCGCGTTGTATTGTTGTGTTGGGTGTGGTGGGTTGGTTATTGAGCAAGACAAGGCCGTTACAAATGCGTTCTTCCCATTCTGAGCGTGTGGCAAGAGGGTATCGCTGGGTGTAGAAGTCGAGTACGGTGATGCCTTCGAAGTTGGCACCTATGCGGTTGTGATAGGTGAAGCCTTGGTTGAGGTGAGGCATAGCATTTGTCGTGTAATGAGAGACTTGTGTGATGTGTTTGTCTTTTGGGTGACGACACGGTTGAGTGGATGTGTGGTTGTAAATACGGATATAAACGCGGTGTTGTCAATGTGTTGTGATATTTTTGTTGGTGTGGTTTGGTTGTTGCCTTGGTTTGATTGGGTCTCAATGCATTGGAGATGTTTCTCTATGTGCATTTTTATTCATCATTCAAAGAGGCAACCATGACTCTGTGTTTTAGAAAACTTTATGTTGATGGTGTTTCTTCAAAAGTGGTTTGGAGTGTTTTGTGGCTGATGCTTAAGGGAGGTGTGGTATGGGGGTTATGTATGGTTCAACCCGTTTATTCTGCTTTTGAGTTTCATCCCGTGGGGGCGCAGGCCGCAGGGGTGGGCGATGTGGGGGTGGCGCATGTGAATGGGGCTGAAGGATTGTTTTGGAATCCTGCATCGGTTGTGTTTGGAAAAAATGTGTCTCTGTTTTTGGCTTATGACCGCCCATTTGCGTTGGCTGCATTAGAGCGTCAAGCCGCAGCGGTGTCTGTGCGATGGGGGCGCCAAGGGGTTGGTGGTACGTATGAGGGTTTTGGGTTTTCACTTTATCGCGAGCAGGTGTTGGGTGGTGTGTATGGGGTTCGGGTGTTGGATCGGGTGGGTGTGGGGGTGCGGGTGCGTTCTTTGGCATTGACGGTTTCGGGGCAAGAAAGTCGGCGGTGGTTGGTTTTGGATTTGGGGATGCGGGTGTTGTTGTCTCATGAGATAGATTGGGGTGTTGCGGCTTGGAATGTGAGTGGGGTACAAACGGGTGTTTTGGGGCAGGGTGGACAAATGGGGGTGATGATTCGGGTTGTTGAAGGTGTGTGTTTGTTGGCGTCTGTGCAAAAAGAGGCGGATATGCCCACTGGGTTTGGGGTAGGAGTTGAACATTATATGGCAAAGGCATTGGTGTTGCGTGTGGGCATTGGGTCGCACCCCGAGCGTTTTTCTGCGGGTTTTGGTTTGCGACATGGGTGGTTTGAAATTGATTATGCAGGCATTGTGCACACGTTATTGGGGATGTCGCATCGGATGTCTTTGCACATGGGTTGGTAATGGAAGTGTGGCTTGGGGGGATGTGGGCGAATTTCTTCAAATAAGTGCCTGAAATGACACGTTTTGATTTCTGGTTTGGAGACGAATGGATGTATTTTTACTTTTACAACTATATGATTTTTCAAGAGGTTTCGTCTTGACAGCAAGATATCCTTCGCCTATTTTTGGTCTTTGACATGTTTTTTTGGGGTTTTGGGATATTTTATGGACTATTTAAAGAAAATTTTGCGCGAATTGATCCTTTTTGGTGCCTGTGCTGTTTTTACGGGCATTGTTGGATTGATTGTTTTGGATCAAGTGGTGATGCCACGGTTTGTGCGACAAAATGTACAGGTGTCGGTGCCTGATCTGGTGGGGCTCACGGCAGAACAGGCGCGTGCTCGGTTGTCGAACAAGGCTCTAAATATGAAGCAGCGAGAACCTCGGTGGGATGCTTCTGTGCCCGAGGGGCATATTGTGTCGCAAAATCCACCTGCCAATGCCAAAGTAAAGCCCAATCGCACGGTTTATATTGTGCCGAGTTTGGGTGGGCGATTGTTTGCCGTACCCAATGTTCAAGGGCGCGAATTGCGACAGGCCAGTTTGTGGCTTGAGCAAGCCGATATGAAGGTTGGGATGGTTGATTATGCGTCTTCAACACAAGTGAAAGATGGGTTTGTGATTCGCCAATCTGTTGCGGCAGGCAAAGAGGTCAATGCGGGAACACCGATTGATTTGGTGGTCAGTACAGGCCCGCCCCGTGAAGTGGTGGATGTGCCCAATGTGGTGGAGATGAAGTTGAGTGAGGCGCGACGCATTTTAACGGCATTGGGGTTGCGTACTGACAATATGCGCTATGAATTTAGCACCGCATACGAACCCAATGTGGTGATCCGCCAAGAGCCTGAAGCTGGGGCAGCGGTTAAGAGTGGGTCTAATGTGGTGTTGATTGTGAGTAAGTTGTAGGGAAGGCAAATGGCAAATGGCAAATGGCAAATGGCAAACGGCAAATGGCAAATGGCAAACGGCAAACGGCAAACGGCAAACGGCAAACGGCAAATGGCAAACGGCAAACGGCAAACGGCAAATGGCAAATGGCAAATGGCAAACGAATTAACCGAGTGATTTGATTGCGTGATCGTTTTGATTTTAAAGGTTTCACGTTTGGCGTTTCACGTTTGGCGTTTCACAGGTTTTAAAGGTTTCACCTCTGAGAAAGAGACAAACGAATGCCCAA
>JAYODI010000081.1:0-1398 GCA_038279365.1 Candidatus Latescibacterota bacterium
TCATACTTTAACTCTCCCTTGAAATTTTGTCCATTCGTTTTGGGGGGCAATATAATTGACAGTGGGCGCTTGCAACTTAATTGTGCAGACTTTGATGGGGTTATTGTTGCAGAAAAAGCGGTGGGGGGCGGTTTGCAATTGGTTGAATACATGAAGATGAACCCCGTTTTGTGTCATTTACCGATCATATTGACCTGCATTCAGCCAACTGAAGCGTGGGCACAATATATCCAGTTAAACGATGTGGCTTGTTTAATTGCCAAACCCTTTCGCCCAAGTACTTTGTTGGCTCAGCTTGAAGTGTTGTTTGCCCAAGGTGAACCTTTGAAGCAGGCTCCTGAAGATGTCTATGGGATTGTGGCTGCTATTGGTGATAACTTGGCACGTTTAAAACGCGTATTGCCAGAAGCACCTCATTTTAAGGCCGAAACCACAGATGAAAGCATATTTCATTTTTTGGCAAAAAACGATCAAGCTCAGGCCTCGATTTTGGCATTGGCCAATTCTTCTTATTCTCCGGCTTGGCGCCAGATTGATTCGGCTAAGTTGGCTGTGAATATGATGGGGTTAGATGAAGCCGAAACGCTTATCCAATGTGTGGATGTCATACAGCGTTTACAAACCTATGCCCCCAAATCGAGATTTAATTTGTCTTCGCTGTTTAAGCATGCTATCGGGACGGCACACATTGCAAGAGCCATTGGTAAGCAGTATGCCGTAGATGAAAAAAAATGTTTTAAGGGTGGTCTCATACACGATTTTGGCAAGGTTGTTTTGGACTGTGCCTTTTCATCGGTTTATTCAAGTGTTCGGGAGGCCGTGCATGAAGGGCGTTTGTCATATGTTTGTGCCGAAGAAGACGTGTTGGGGTTTACGCACTGCTTGGCTGGGGGATATTTGGCCCACTATTGGGATTTGGGAGAGGATGTGGTGGAAGCCATTGTTTGTCATCACAATATGTCTTTGGCGCGCCACCACGTCAAGTTGGCGAGCATTCTCTATTTGGCAGATGCTGTTTGCTCGTCTTTGGGGTTTGGTTCTACGGGCGAAATTGAAAAACCATCACCAACAGATCCGATGTTTAAAACCGCCTGTTGGAAATTGGGTGTTACGCCCCAAATTTTTGATGGCCTTTTGACACTTGGAAAAAAAGAACTCAAATATGCACAAGCTGTTGTGGATGCCATTTTTAAACAGCAACAAGTGTGATTAATGGGCAATTTGTATGTTGATAGAGATGGTTGATTTTAAGTGTATCAGGAGGGGAATATGACTGTTTTATTCACATTTTTCAAAAAAGCACAGAGGCAACTGATACAGATGCGGAGGCGGGCATCGTCTTCACAACAACAACGGGCGAATTTGATTTGGGAGGGGGCTTGTCGGGAAGATGCATCT
>JAYODI010000081.1:1408-25778 GCA_038279365.1 Candidatus Latescibacterota bacterium
TGGTTTTTGAAAGATTGATATGTTATGTTGCTGATGCTTGGCTTTGAAGATCATGCCATTGTCAGTGTACAGAAAGAACCTCAAAGCGTGTGAATTTGAGGTTCTTTTTTTATTTGCCGTTTGATTTCGCATTTATTGTTAGGGATACGGAACTGGCCAGCCGGGTTTGCCACCCCGTATCCCGTTTCCTGCCAAAGCAGGAAATATAATCATGCCCGCGTTTTGCCAGAAGGCAGCTCAGATAAACCAAACGCTATGGTGTGTCGGAATGGGTATGCTTGGGTGATTTTTTTTCTTGTTAAACCCGATCTGATTCCAGTCGGGTTAATCCTGCCATTTTTATTTGCCTTTTTATAAGGCAAGGTCTGTGCCAATATATTTTTTACAATGTTATATAGGCCATAACTGATTGTTATATTTTTCTTTATGGTGTTTTGGGAGTTTCTTGGTTTATGGAGGAAGCCTGTGACGCTCTACTGATAAATTAAGAGTGGTCTATTGAATACATGAGTTATGGGCTTCGCTCTTGCGTTTGTGTGCATGTCTATCTACATTAGAATAGGTGTGGTATGATATCGACAGGCCTGTATTTTGGAAATGAGCCATTTTGTGAAAGGAGTGGGTATGCCAAGGTTTGAGGTGGTGTCACCTTATGAACCCGCAGGCGATCAACCGCAAGCCATTTCGGAGTTGGTTGAAGGCATTCGGCGTGGGGCGCATTATCAGACATTGTTGGGGGCAACAGGAACGGGCAAGACTTTTACGATGTCAAAGGTGATTGAGGCGGTTCAAAAACCCACTTTGGTGATTTCGCACAATAAAACGTTGGCGGCACAGCTCTATGGTGAATTTCGAAATTTTTTCCCCAACAATGCCGTAGAATATTTCATTTCTTATTACGATTATTATCAGCCCGAAGCCTATAAACCTGTAACAGATACGTATATCGAAAAAGAATCTGATGTAAATGATGAGATCAATCGGTTGCGGTTGCGTGCCACAAGTGCTTTGATGGAGCGGCAAGATGTGGTGATTGTGGCCAGTGTGTCGTGTATTTATGGGATAGGAAACCCCGAAGAATATGAAGGCCACTTGGTGTTTTTGGACAAAGGTGCCGAGATGGATCGCGATGCATTGTTGCGCAAGTTGGTCGATATTCATTTTACGCGCAATGATGTGGCTTTTGAACGCAGTACTTTTCGGGTGCGTGGTGATGTGGTTGAAATTTTTCCTCCCGAACGTGAGCATCCTTTTCGCATTGAGTTTTTTGGTGACGAAATTGATGCATTGAGCGAAATTCATGAAGTCACGGGTGAGGTGATTGGCGAGCGGGATCGCGTGGTGATATATCCGGCCAAGCATTTTGTGACCAGTGGCAACCGCATCGAAAAAGCCATTGCGCGCATAGAGGTCGATTTGGCAAAGCAGTTGGAAATGTTTAAGGATCAAAATAAGTTGTTGGAAGCACAACGATTGGAAACTCGTACCCGATATGATATTGAGATGATGCGAGAAATTGGGTTTTGCCAAGGTATTGAAAATTATTCTCGTTATATTGACGGGCGAAAACCCGGTGAAGCCCCTTATGTGTTGCTTGATTATTTTGCGGATGACTTTTTGGTGATTGTTGATGAGTCTCATGTGACCATTCCTCAAATACGTGGTATGTGGAATGGGGATCGGTCACGAAAAGAGATGCTTATTGAACACGGTTTTCGATTGCCGGGTGCATTGGACAACCGCCCGTTGTATTTTGAAGAGTTTGAGAAAAAGGCCAAGCAATTGGTGTTTTTATCGGCGACACCTGCCGATTATGAATTGGAAAAGTGTGAGGGCGTGGTGGTTGAGCAGGTGATTCGTCCCACAGGGTTGCTCGACCCACAAATGGAAGTGCGCCCCGTGCGTGGGCAGGTGGATGACTTAATTGAAGAGACCCGTTTGCGCGTGATGAAAGGCGACCGTGTATTGGTCACAACATTGACCAAGCGCATGGCCGAAGACTTGTCTGAGTATATGCGTGAATTGGGCATTCGGGCACGGTATATGCATTCGGATGTGGATTCGATTGAACGTGTGGAGATTATTCGCGATTTGCGTTTGGGTGAGTTTGATGTGCTGGTGGGCGTGAACTTGTTGCGTGAAGGTTTGGACTTGCCAGAAGTGTCTTTGGTGGCCATTTTGGATGCCGATAAAGAAGGCTTTTTGCGGTCTGAACGGTCATTGATCCAGACATCAGGGCGTGCAGCACGCAATGCAGATGGATTGGTGATTATGTATGCCGATAAGATTACCAATTCGATGCAAAGGGCCATTGATGAGACCAACAGGCGTCGCGAAGTGCAAATGGCTTATAATGAGGAACACGGCATTACACCACGAACGATTTACAAAACCAAAGAAGAAATTATGCAGTCTACCATGGTCGCCGATGAAAAAGCCGAAGAATTGCCAATGGCAGCGGAGGCTTCTGAAGATTATTTGGTGGGCACAAACAAACTCGATTTGTTGGAAGAATTGACACGTAAAATGGGTAAGGCAGCTGAAAATCTGGAATTTGAAAAGGCTGCCCAATTGCGTGATGAGATCGCGCGTCTAAAAGAACAGATGCGAGAACAAAGTGCTTAAAGAAATGCCTGCATTAGCCGGAGCGATTGCGGTTGAAATTATTTGTTATGAGAAGAAAAAAGATGGTGTTACATTCGAAACTTCTTCAACTTGAATGGAGTTGTCTAACAATAAAAGGGGTTCTTGTTACATGTTAAAGTGGGATGAAGTGATTGATGTGATTGATCGGGCATTAAACGAAGATGTGCGCGATGGTGATGTGACCACGCTTTGGACCATTCCTGCAACAAAGCAGGCCAAGGCCAACTTTATTGCCCGAGTGGATGGTGTGGTTGCGGGTTTGGATGTGGCAAGGTGGGTGTTTGAACGTGTAGATGATACGATTGTGTTTGAAGCGCGTATGCAAGATGGTGATGTGGTACAACCTGGCGATGTGATGGCCGTGGTGTCTGGTTCTGCGCGCGGGTTATTAACTGCAGAACGCACAGCTTTAAATTTTATGCAACGCATGTCGGGCATTGCAACGATGACGGCGCAATTTGTAAAGGAGACACAAGGAACAAATGCGCGCATTTTGGATACGCGAAAGACAGCACCCGGTATGCGTGTGTTGGATAAGTATGCGGTGGTGGCAGGAGGGGGTGTGAATCATCGCATTGGCTTATTTGATATGGTGTTAATTAAAGAAAATCATATTGAGGCCGCCGATGGCATTGGGCCTGCTGTTATGGCGGTTAGAAAAGGCATGGCACAAGATGGGCGCCAGGTGAAGATTGAAGTTGAGGTTGAAAATCTCAAAGAGTTGGAAGAAGTACTTTTGGTAGAAGTGGACCAAGTGATGTTGGACAATATGAGTTTGGATGAGATGCGTCAGGCCGTGGAACGGGTTTCGATGTGGGCAGGCTCAAAACCTACATTGGAAGCATCGGGCGATGTGTCTTTGGCGCGGGTAAGAGAAATTGCACAAACGGGTGTGGATTTTATTTCTGTGGGGGCATTAACCCATTCCGTAAAGGCCTTGAATATCAGTATGTTGTTTCGTTAAATGATGCCCATTCATAAGACAATTGTTGGGGATGGTCTATTTTGCGTTGAAGGATGAGACGGGTAGCGTAGAAATTTGAGGCGTTGCCCGCTTTTTATTGTGGGGATGTGATTATGTGCACGATGTCTTGGGTATATCACGATGAGGGGTATGAGATGTATTTTAATCGCGATGAGACAAAGGCGCGGTTAATCGCTTATCCACCCAAAATGTGTACAGAGATGGGTGTGTCATTTATTGCGCCGATTGATGCCGATGCTGGGGGCACTTGGATGGGTGTGAATGCATTTGGTGTGTCTGTTTGTTTGCTCAATGGTCTTGGGCATGTTGATCCTGAACGCACAGATTATGTCAGTCGGGGGGCTCTGGTTATGTCTCTTTTGACCGTTTCTGGAAGTGCGATGGTTGAAAAAAAAATAGCTCAGATGGATTTAACCGTGTATCGGCCATTTTCGTTGGTCATTTTAGAACCTACCCAATCTGTTGTGGCTTGGGTTTGGGATGGGGTTGCTATCTGGTTGGACACACATATTTCGGCCCCATTGATTTCTTCTTCATTTCGGTTAAAAGATGTGGAAAAAAACAGAAAAGAGTTGTTTCATCGTTTAAATTTGGCACAAACAAACAGGTTAGAGGATTATCACCGAAGCCATGAGCCAGAGGCAGGACCTTTTTCTGTGTGTATGCATCGCGATGATGCACATACGGTAAGTTTGAGCAAGGTGGTGGTGACTGCTCAACAGATTCATTTTTATTATGCCCCAGGTTTGCCCTGCCAAACGGACTTCTTGCCTCCTATGACCCTGTCTCGTTTTATGGGCGCTGGAAGTCACGGTTTGATGGATGGTTAAAGGTATCTATACCGTTTAAGATTTGTTTGGATTATGGGGCAAAGGTGTGTAGTTTTCTTGTAACAGTCAGATAGGTAAGGACGATTGATTTGGTGAAGCTCTGAACCCGTTCATTGTTTGTGATATATTAAGTGAAATGATCAGGACGTTTTCACTTAACATTTATATAGAGTGTTTTTATGCGCAAATTACGCTTAATCAGGCGATTGGTGCTCTTTTTTGTTGGCATCATGCTCATCTATTTCATTATTGTCGTGGGGCGTACGGTTTGTCAACTTCGCGGGCGATCGTGGATGGGGTGGCGCAATCGGTGGGTGCGCTTTTGGGCGCGGTATTCCATTTGGTTAACGGGAGGTACGCTCAAGGTTATTGGAACGCCTCCCAAACCGCCGTTTGTGTTGGTGAGCAATCATTTGACATATATTGATGTGGCGGCATTTTTTGCGTCTGTAAACAGTGTGTTTGTGTCGAAGCAGGAAGTGAGATCGTGGCCTATTTTGGGCACCATTGTTGCTGGTGTGAATACGATTTTTGTAGACCGTTCGCGCCGAAGTGATGTGGTGCGTGTCAATCAACTCATTGCTGAACAAATAGATGAGCACAAAGGGTTGATCATTTTTCCTGAAGGCACCAGTACAGAAGGGGCAGAGGTGTTGCCATTTAAACCCTCACTGTTGGCTTTTCCTGCAAGTCAGGGCTTGCCTGTTCATTATGCCAATATTACTTATCGTACGCCACCTGGTGAGATACCTGCACATATTGCCTTGTGTTGGGCGGTCAATGGGGATCCATTTTTGACCCATTTGTTTCGGTTTTTTGGTATCGTGTCATACGAAATTGAAGTAAGATATGGTGCAGAACCCGTTATAGAGTCGGATCGGAAGATTTTGGCTGATGTGCTTTATAAACGCGTGTGTGACGCGTTTATACCCAGTGTGGCGAAGGAACCAGAATGTCAAACGCCTCTCTCGTGATTTTGGACAGTCTCCATTTTTTGGAACAAGGTGCTTTGGTTTTAAAGAAGATGGATGATGCCGTGTATGAATGTTTGGAACCTCCTTTTGAACAAGGAGGTATTGGACGGCATATGCGGCATGTATTGGATCATTTTGCTTTGTTTTGTGATGGGGTGGAAGAGGGTGTAATTGATTATGACGACCGCGCGCGCGACAAAGGGGTGGAACAAAGTCGATTGCGTGCACTGCGTTTGTTTGATGGATTGAGGGAAAAACTGGATGTGTGGACTGGCGGATCTCCCAATTTGGAGGATGGGCTAAGGGTTCGGCACAACGGTACGTGGTGTTTGTCGAGTGTGGGGCGTGAGCTTCAGCATTTGATCAATCACACGGTACATCATTATGCATTTGTTGCACTGATTTTGCGCTTGAAGGGTGTGGATGTAGAGGGTGATTTTGGTGTGGCACCGTCAACATTGCAGGCACAAATGGAAAAGTAGAAAGATGCCCCCAGGGGCAGGTTTTTTGTTTTGGGTTTGCAGGTTTGGGCGTCTTGTTATACTTTTGATGGCAATAGATATTTTGTTCATTGGTTTTGAGGAGTACACGTTGTGGCTGACGCGTCCGTTTTTCCTGTAATGATTGAGATTCCCAAAGGGAGTCGCAATAAATACGAATATGACCCCGACCGGCGGGCCCTCAAGTTTGATCGTATGTTGTTTTCATCGATGCATTATCCCAGCGATTATGGTTTTTTCCCTGATACCTTGTCTGAAGATGGTGACCCATTAGATGCTTTGGTTTTGGTGTGGGAGCCGACATTTCCGGGCTGTTTGATTGAGGTGAAGCCTGTGGGGGTGTTTAAGATGCGGGATGAAAAAGGTCCTGATGAAAAGATTTTGTGTGTACCGATTACCGATCCTTTGTGGAATCATATTGAAAGATTAAAAGATGTGCCCCCACATTTATTAAAAGAGATTGAGCACTTTTTTACGGTGTATAAGGATTTAGAACGCAAAAAGGTGACGGTGGATGGTTGGGAAGATAAAAATGTTGCTTTGAGATTGATCAAGGAATCACAAAAAAGAGGGCGTGAATATTTTTAAGGGTGGACAAATATTAGATGAATCCCCTACTTAAACAGTTTTGTTAGGTAGGGGATTTGTTTTTATATCAATGTTTTATGAAAAAACGATTACGTAAAGAAAGATTTGTATAAGGGTGGGCATTGTATTTGTTGTTTTACATATAGATCGCTTTAAAATTCTCTTGAATTTTATCTAAGATCTCAGTAATATCTCAGGTCTTGTGAGGGATGGTTTAGATGCCTTGGTTGGTGGTGGGGGCATTTTCAAGACCCGTACAACCCGCCAAGCGTATATCCACAACGGGCACTTCGGTTTTGGGTGGCGAACGGTGCCAACTGTGTGCACCTTTTGAGGGTCACGCTGTCTTCATCTCTTAATAAGCAATGGGCGACTTCTTTCAATAAAAGGTCAAAGATTGAGGGGTTTGTTATGAGCAACTATGTGCAATATTACGGTGTGGATGTGCCTCCTTTAGAACCGATCAAACTGAGTGCTGGGCCGGTTTCGATGATTTTTGAACCCGCGTTGGGATTTTTGCGGTATATCAAGTTGGGCAATCGCGAGATTTTGCGTGGGCTGTATGTGGCGGTGCGCGATCACAACTGGGGTACGGTTGCACCTCAAGTAGACAATGTGCAAGTTGATGATTTGGGTGATGGTTTTGTGTTGACATTTGATGTGTCGTGTGTGTTGCGCAATATTGATTTTTTTTGGCGGGGGCGTATTACGGGTGATGTAGATGGAACAGTGGTTTATGAAATGGAAGGTGAAGCGCGTTCTACATTTATGCGCAATCGCATCGGTTTTTGTGTTTTGCACGCGCCTTCGGCTTGTGCAGGCGATGCATGTGTGATCGAAAAGGCAGATGGTTTGTGTGAAGAAGGCCATTTCCCCAGTGATATTTCTCCCCACCAACCGTTTGTGGATATGAAGGCCATTGCTCACGAAGTGATTCCGGGTGTGAAAGCACGGGTTGCTTTTGAAGGTGATGTGTTTGAGATGGAAGATCAGCGCAATTGGACAGATGCGTCTTACAAAACGTATTGCACACCGCTTGGTTTGCCTTTTCCTGTGGAGGTGAAAAAGGGTGAGAAGGTGCAGCAGTCGGTAAGACTTTCGCTTGAGGGCGATGTATCAGGTGTTTTGCCTGTGGATGATGGGGGTGTGGTCACATTTCGCGCAACGGGCGACGGGGCTCTGAAATTGCCAGATATTGGCTTGGGTGTGGCCAGTCATGGGCAAGAACTGAGCGATACTGAAATAGCGCGTTTGCAAGTTTTAAATATGTCGCATGTGCGTGTGGATTTGCATCTGTCGGCACAGGGGTGGCGTGAGGCATTGGAGCGGGCCGTAAAGGATGCTACCGCTTTGGGGGTGGCGTTGGAAGTGGCCCTTTATGTGAGTGACCAGGCACAAGCAGAGTTGACGGCGTTGGCAGAGGCGTTGGCAAATGCCAACCCCCAGGTGGCGCGTTGGTTTGTGTTTCACAAAGGTGAAAAGGCGACATCGTCTGGGTGGATGAAGTTGGCACGTGCGGTATTGAAAAAGTATGATACACATCCGCCTTTGGGCGGTGGGGCACCGGCGTATTTTACAGAACTCAATCGCAACAGACCGCCCGTAGAAGATTTGGAGTGTGTGGTTTATTCGCTCAACCCACAGGTACACGCATTTGATAATGCGTCGTTGATAGAAACCTTGCAAGCTCAAAAGTGGACGGTAGACAGCGCAAAGACTTTTGTGGGCAAATTGCCTATTTCTGTTTCGCCCGTGACGTTTCGCCCACGGTTTAATCCAAATGCCACGGGTGGCACAGAAGAAACGAATGACGGACATTTGCCATCGCAGGTGGATCCTCGGCAGATGTCTCTTTTTGGTGCTGGGTGGACATTGGGTTCATTGAAGTATTTGTGTGAGGCGGGAGTGCGCAGCGTGACATATTTTGAAACATCGGGTTGGCGTGGGGTGCAAGAGACCGCCAATGGATCACCTGAGCCAGGTTTGTTTCCTTCCAAACCCGCATCGGTGTTTCCCCTGTATCATACGTTGGCCTATTTTGGTGGTATGAGAGCCGGTGAGATCGTGCCCTCTTTATCCAGTGACACATTGCGCGTTGAAGGTGCCATTTTGCGCCAAGGCCATTGGGTGCGGTTTTTGATTGCGAATCTCACGGCTCAAGAACAGACGGTGTGTGTGTCTTATTCTGGGCTATTGGGGTCGGTGCGCGTTGAAGTGATGGATGAACGCTATTTTGAAGAAGCAACCGAAAACCCGGAGCGATTTCGCATTCGCAAGACGGAAGAACAAGGTGTGGTGATTGTAGGGGTTGAACATGAAGGATTTGAACTGACACTCAAACCCTTTGCGATGGTGTGTGCAAAAGGAACAACAAAAGAATAGTGGTTTGAAATGTCGTTTCGTTAGGCAGAATTTTTTTGAGTGAGTACCCGATCAATGTGATGCATGGGAATGGTGCTTTATGGCAAAGCTAACAATACAAGGTGATCGTTTTTTAATGAATGGACAGCCTTTCGATATGTGGGGCCTTCGAGCGGCCAGTGGTACCATGCATCAAAAACAAACGGATCATTTGATAGCACAATTAGACGATTATTTGGCGTATGGTATTCAGGCCGTAACGGTGTTTTACATGGGCTGTAGTGGCGGGTGGTACGATCCGTTTTCCAGTGACGGCAAAACACTCGACACCGGCCACCAAGAACGAATGCGTCAAATTGCACAGGCTTGTGACGTGCGTGGGATGGTTTTGATTGTGGGCATTTTTTATCAGCGTGCACCATTTGGTTTAAAAGATAAAAATGCAGTGGTTGAAGCGGTGCGTGTGGCCACTCGGTCGGTAGAGGGGTTTGAGAATGTGATTATAAACATTGCCAACGAACAGAATTCAAAAAATTGGGAAAAGCATGCGGACATGTTCGACTTTCGTGACCCAGAAAGCATTGTGGAATTGTGTGAGGTGGTGCACAAAACGGATCGCAATCGGTTGGTGGGTGGTGGGGGATATGATCATGATAAGAATATCATCATTGGGCAATCAGACGCAGTAGATGTGTTGTTGTTTGATACGTGCAACATTGAAGACTCTGGCGTGTTGTGTGATCGATTTGTTTCACACGGGGTGGTGAATAAACCGCTTGTGAATGTGGAGTTGTTTGGGGCGTGGACAAAGACCGATGTGGTGGGTGTTTTTCCCGATGAGAAAAAAGCCGCGTATTTGCGTGAAGTGGATGTGGCTGCCGATAGAAAAAATTTGTCTGTGTTTTTTCATTCCAACTCGTGGTGCCAAGATGAAGGCAATCGGTATGATTTGGCGGGGTCGGGAACCGCGCATGAGCCAGGTATTCGGTGGTATTTTGAGCATGTGAAGAAGGTGCGTGGTATATAGGCGACAGGAGAGTTTATAATGGCGGAACGCATTGTTGCAAAGTATTTGATGGAGACGGCATTTCCAATTGAACAAGTCGCAGATGTGGTAGGTGGCGAACAGTCTTCGGGCACGTTTGTCCAAGTGCCCGGTGAAACGGCCGATTTGCGCGAACGGTTTCGGGCACGGGTAGAAAAAATAGATGTGTTGGAAAAGGTTTCTGAACCAAGTTTGCCTGGTGGGGGGATTCCCAAAGGGGGCAAAAAAGAATACACACGTGCTGAAGTGACGCTGTCTTTTTCACTTGAAAATATGGGTGTGAATTTGCCCACGCTCATAGCAACTGTTGCTGGCAATTTGTTTGAGTTGCGCGATGTGTCGGGGCTAAAGCTGTTGGATTTTGACGTGCCTCAAGCTTTTGCAGAGCGCTATGTGGGGCCACAATTTGGAATTGCTGGCACGCGCAACCTGGCAGGGGTTTTTGATCGTCCCATTATCGGTACTATTGTGAAGCCGAGTGTGGGGCTGACACCCCAAGCAACGGCCGATTTGACAGGTGAATTGGCACAGGCGGGCATTGATTTTATTAAAGACGATGAACTGATGGCCGACCCGCCTCATTCGCCACTCAAAGAACGTGTGGAAAAGGTAATGGCGGTGATCAATCAGGCAGCTGATCGCACGGGCAAGAAGGTGATGTTTGCCTTTAATATTACCGATGAATTAGATGCGATGTTGGCACACCACGATACGGTTTTAAAAGCTGGGGGCACGTGTGTGATGGTGAGTCTCAACAGTGTGGGGGCGCCTGGGGTGGCTTATTTGCGCAAACATTCTCAGTTGCCCATTCACGGGCATCGCAATGGATGGGGCATGTTGACACGGCACCCGATGTTGGGAATCGGTTTTTCTGCATATCAAAAAATTTGGCGTTTGGCTGGGGTCGATCACATTCATGTCAATGGTTTGCGAAATAAATTTTGGGAGCCCGACGATTCGGTGGTGCAATCGATAGAGGCGTGTTTTAAGCCTTTTTTAGGCGGATATGAGGTGATGCCTGTGATTTCTTCAGGGCAATCGGTTGGGCAAGCCCCCGATACGTTTAAACGCGCCAAAGGCGTAGATGTGATGTATTTGGCCGGGGGGGGGATTATGGCGCATCCGGGTGGACCTGCATCGGGCATGAAGGCATTGAGCCAAGCGTGGGAAGCTGCGGTGAAAGGGATCGATTTGCAAACCTATGCAAAAGAACATGTTGAATTGGCCCAAGCAATTGAAAAGTTTGGCAATTTGTCTTAAGGGAGACAAGCAATGGAAGAAATGGAAGAAACGGAAGCGCACAATGGCAGTGGGCCCGATGTGAGAAAATGGGGGCGTATTGAGATTACGTTTGAAAGTTCAGAGGTATATCAAAACCCCATTCAAGATGTGGCATTGCAGGTACTTTTTACGTCGCCTTCAGGTGCTGCAACCCATGTGATGGGGTTTTGGGATGGCAGTACGCGTTTTCGCGCACGTTTTAGTCCTGAGGAAGAAGGGCTGTGGACATATGTGACGTTTTGTTCGGATATGGACAATGGGGGGTTGCACAATCGGGAGGGTGATTTTGTGTGTGGCCCTGCCGATACGATTACCGAATTTGATGAACATGGGCCCATTCGTTTGTCGGGTGATCACAGCCATTTTATTCATGCCGATCAAAAGCCGTTTTTTTGGTTGGCCGATACGGCCTGGAATGGCTGTCTGCTTTCGAGCAAAGATGAGTGGCGTTATTATTTAAGCGAGCGTGTGCGCCAAGGGTTTACGGCTGTGCAATGGGTGGCCACGCCGTGGCGATCTGCTCCTACAGACAGAGAAGGTCAAAAGGCGTTTGAAGGTGTGGAAAAGATTAAGATCAATCCACGTTTTTTTCAGCGTTTAGACGAGTGGTTGGAAATGACGTATGACGTGGGGTTGCTCAATGCCCCCGTTTTGCTTTGGACACACCACGGGGGCAAGCACCCCGAAATGAACCCCGGTGTGGGGTTGCCTGAAGATCAGTTGATTTTGTTGGCCGAATATATGGTGGCGCGTTGGGCGTGTTATCCGGTGGTATGGATTTTGGGTGGTGATGGCAAGTATGATGGGGAGTTGGCTGAGCGATGGAAAAAGGTTGGCAGTACGGTTTTTGGTCGCGGGTTACACGCTCCTGTTGCCATGCATGTGGTGGGGCAGAGTTTTCCCGTTGAAGAATTTCGCAACGAAAGTTGGATGGATATTTTGGGTTATCAAAGTGGGCATGGAGATAATGACAAGACGTTGCAATGGATTGTGACCGGCCCACCTGCCGAAGATTGGAAAAAGAGGCCTCGCCAGTTTTATATGAATATGGAACCTGCTTATGAAAATCATGTGGCCTATCATTCCAAAAAGCCACACGATGCGGCGTCTGTTCGAATGGCCATTTATTGGAGTTTGCTCAATGCGCCAACTGCTGGGGTCACGTATGGTGGGCATGGGGTGTGGGGTTGGGATGATGGCAAGTCTGCGCCGATGGATCACCCCAGTTCGGGCACGCCCTTACCGTGGCGCGATGCGCTAATTATGGAAGGCGCAGAGCAAATGCGTCATTTGCGAGATGCCTTTGAAACGGTCGATTGGTGGCAACTGCGTCCAGCGCCAGAGCTTTTGGCCGAGCAACCAGGTGAAGAAGATGTGCATGACCACATTCTTATTTCTAAATCGGATGCCAATAACTGGGTGGTTGCCTATACGCCTCAAGGCAAGGCCGTGAAGGTGAAGATGGCGGGGTTGCCTGAGCGTTTGGGGGCGGTGTGGTACAACCCACGCACAGGTGAACCCGAAGCGGCCATTCACCAAATGGATGGCGATGTGCGGGTTTATGAAACGCCGGATGAGTACGATTGGTTGTTGGTGATGGCTTAAATACTGCAAGGAGTTGTGATGAACGTTGTATATCTCGAACCTGTTCCTGAAGATGTTGAAGCCATTGTTCGGGAATGTTTACCAAGCGATTTGTTTTTGCGTGTTTTAAAGGCAGGTGAAAAACCTGAGGATGTGGTGGCCGATGCAGATTTTTTGTTGGTGGCCACCACAAAGGTGACCGAGGGGGTGTTGGCCAAGGCCACAAAGCTTAAGCACATCCAACACCAAGGCGTGGGGTATAACAATATTGATTTGGTTGCGTCCAAAGCCAAAGGCATCTCAATAGGTTTGACACCAGAAGGTACAAGCATTCCGGTGGCTGAACATGTTTTTTTGCAGATTTTAAGTTTGTATCGCAAACTGTTTGAGGCGCGTCAATCATTGCGCGATGGCAAATGGTTGCAGTGGGAATTGCGTCCTTATTCATACGATTTGGTGGGCAAAACGGTTGGCATTGTTGGCTTGGGGCGCATTGGACGCGAGTTGGCTGTGCGTTTGCGTGCGTTTGGATGTGAGGTGTTTTATACCGATGCCCAACGTATTTCTGAAGTGGATGAACTTGATTTGGGTGTGGTGTTTACTGAGTTGGATGATTTGTTGCAACGCTCAGATATCGTGAGTTTGCATGTGCCATTGTTGCCTGAAACGCGCAATTTGATTGATCAACGCGAATTGGAATTGATGAAACCCAATGCCATTTTGATCAATGCCGCGCGGGGTGGGCTAATTAATGAAGCGGCATTGGTGACGGCTTTGAATGCGGGGCAAATTGCAGGGGCAGGTTTGGATGTATTTGAACAGGAACCCCCACCCAAAGATCATCCGTTGTTGTTTATGGACAATGTGGTTGCGGTGCCTCACATTGCCGCAGGTACACGCGATGCCTATGCCACCAAAATGCGCGCAGCCTTTGCCAATATGTTGCGGGTGAAACGCGGGGAACGGCCCATAAATGAAGTGGATCTTTAAGTGTTGTTTTTTTGAATGGAGATGGATATGGCACTACCCGAAGGTTGGACGATTGTAACCAATTATGATAAACCCTCTGCCGATGTGGTGGCACAATTTAAAGGTGTAGAGACGGGGCCAGTAGGAGATGCTTTGGGGCGTTCGGCAGCAATGGATGCGGCCATTAAGCCCATTGTTGCGGGTCTAAATGTATTGGGGACAGCGGTGACGGTGAGCACACGACCCTGTGATAATTTGGCATGTTATAAAGCGTTAGATGTGGCTGGCCCTGGCGATGTGTTGGTGATTGCGGTGCAGGGGTACCCTACCCATTCGGTGTGGGGCGATTTGACCAGTGAAATTGCCAAGACCAAAGGGCTTGCTGGCATGGTGACCGATGGTATGGTGCGCGATGTGATGGGATTAACGGAGGTGGGATTACCTGTTTTTGCCAGAGGGTTAACACCCAACAGCCCACAAAAAGATGGCCCTGCCGAGATCAATGTGCCTGTTGTGTGTGGTGGTATTTTGGTGAATCCGGGCGATATTGTGGTGGGGGATACCGATGGCATTGTGGTGATACCCAAAGCACGTGTCGAAGAGGTGCTTGAAAAAGTGAAAGTCATTGCAATGAAGGAGGCGGGTATTCGGGAGAGCATTCGCGCCAATGGCGGTTTGCCCGATTCGGCCATTCAGATGTTGAAGGACAAAGGGTTGATGTAGTCTGTTTGTGGACGGATAAAAGACAGTGAATGGTGATGTGATGTTTTTAGGTGATCAGGTTGTTACTAAAACAGATCTTTTGCGTGCGTTGCCACCCGAATGGGCAGAGGATGTGTCGGTTGATTTGCGTGCACGTATTCAGATGCGTCATCGCAAGTTGGTGGTGTTGGATGATGACCCAACAGGGGCACAAGCCATGCACAGTGCGCCAGTGTTAACACATTGGAATCGTGATGTGTTGCGTTTGGCATTGTTGAATGATTCGGCTTTGTTCTTTATTGTGAGCAACACGCGTGGGTTGCCTCAAGAAGAGGCGGTTGCTGTGACTGGCGAGATTGTGATGGCTGTTGCAGATGTGGCAACTGAGTGTGGCGTAGTGTTTGATGTGTTGGTGCGCGGTGATTCAACTTTGCGCGGGCATTACCCACATGAACTCAATGTGGTACGCGAGGTTTTGGGTGCAAATGGACAACGGTTTGATGGTGTGGTTTTATGCCCATTTTTTTTAGAAGGTGGGCGTCTCACAGCATTTGATGTGCAGTGGGTGACCGATGGTGAACAGCTGATTCCTGCCGGACAAACCGAATATGCTCGTGATCGAACATTTGGTTATAGCAAGTCGAATCTACGCGATTGGGTGGTTGAAAAAACGCGTGGAATGGTTTTGCGAGACAATGTGGTTTCTATTGGCTTAAATGTGATTCGCGAACAAGGTCCTCAAGGCGTTTGTAAGGTTTTGATGGATGTGCGTGATGGGCAACCCGTTGTGGTCAATGCGGTGAGTTATCGCGACTTGGAAGTGTTTGTTGCAGGTTTGTTAGATGCCGAAGATGCAGGTAAACGCTTTTTGTTTCGTACGGCGGCGTCTTTTTTAAAAGTGAGAAGTGGCCGTTTAGAGCGTGGCCTGTTGCGTGGTTCTGATTTTGGAATGTTGGAAGGGGTTGGGGGATTGGTTGTTGTAGGGTCATATATCCAAAAGTCCACGGCCCAATTGACAGAAGCGTTGGCCGTTGGGGGTGTGGTGGGGGTTGAATTACTGGTTGCAAAGGTATTAAATCGGCAAGATCGAGAACGTGAAATTTTACGCGTGACAGGTGAGATTGAACGTGCTCTTGGGTTGGATAAAGACGTGATTGTTTTTACAAGTCGCAACCAAGAGGTCGCTGGAGATTTGGCTGCTGGCAAAAAAATCGGGACGGCTTTGGTCGATGTGGTTGAGAGATTGGAAGTGCGTCCTCGGTATGTGATGGTTAAAGGTGGAAACACGGCTATTTCAATTGTGAGAGATGGTTTGCACACACAATCGGCATGGGCTTTGGGGCAAATTTTACCCGGTGTGCCTGTGTGGCAATTGGGTGTAGAAAGTCGTTTGCCCCAAGTGCCTTGTGTGGTGTTTCCTGGCAATGTAGGTGAGGCGGATAGTTTGGCGAAAGCGATCCATATTTTACGTGAGGCACGTGATGCTATATAAAAAACATACTGTGCACTATGAAGTGCTCAATCAAAAACCCGATGGACAAGATCGATATTGCGACCTTGAGGTGCATGCTTCTGTTGAAGAATTGGAACAGTTGGCGCGGGAGGGGTATTTGGTGCGCGAAGGAATGTTTCAGGGTGAGGCATTGTGTGCATTGCAAGATGCTTTGGATCGTTTGGAAAAAAACGAGCGTGATCGCTATAATGAAAACCCTGCACAAGAGCGCTCTTGGGGGCATATTCCGCGCCATTTGATGGACAAAGATCCGGTATTTTTGGATCTGTTGAAATGCCCACCGATTTTGTCTGTGGCGCGAGCAATGATGGGACCATTGGTGCGTTTACGAGGGTTGAGCGCACGCATCAGTTATCCGGGCCCCGTGTTACACGAAACGCCTTGGCACCAACATTTGCGGGTGGTGTCCAATCCATTGCCGACTTGGTTCTCACGCCCCCATGCTTTGGATGCGTTGATTTATTTGGATGATTTAAACGAACAAACAGGCGCAGTAGAAATTGTGCCAGGTTCTCATGATTGGTTGGATCGTGAACCACCCAGTGGTTATGATCAATCTGTAGAGGGGGCGCTTAAAGTGTGCGTGAAGGCTGGGGGCGTGGTGATGATTCATTCCAATTTGTGGCATCGCGGGTTGCCCACATTGGGTGCAAAACGCAGGATGTTGATTTTGGGTTATACACCCACATGGTTGCGACGTTCACCGCATGGGGGGGAGCCACCTTCTGATGGGTTGACACAAGCGGTTTTGCACGGTGATGACGAAGAAGCGCGTATTCTATTGGGCAAGGGTGGGTATACCTGAGTTCTGTTTGGTTAAAAACTGAAAGATAAAAATTATTAAGGTGCGAAGGTTTATTGAAGACCTTCTTATTTGAAAAAGGAGTTCATATGTCTGATCGCATAGAAGTTGGGAACTTGAAAATTGATGCGGAATTATTCAATTTGGTAAAAGATGAAATCACACCAGGCACGGGTGTGGATGTGGATGCCCTTTGGAAAGGTTTTGGCAAGATCGTGGACGATTTGGCACCCAAAAATCGTGCATTGTTAGAAAAACGCGATGCCATTCAAGCAAAGATTGATGCTTGGCATGTACAACACAAAGGACAGCCCATTGATGCAGTGGCCTACAAATCATTTTTAAAAGAGACAGGATATTTGCAACCAGAAGGCGATCATTTTCAAGTGTTGACCACAAATGTTGATCCTGAGGTGGCAACTGTTGCAGGACCTCAATTGGTGGTGCCTGTAGATAATGCACGGTATTGCCTCAATGCTGCCAATGCACGCTGGGGCAGTTTGTATGATGCGTTCTATGGTACGGATGTGATTTCGGAAGATGGTGGTGCCGGAAAAACGGGTGGATACAATCCTGTGCGTGGTGAAAAGGTGATTGCACAAGCCCAAGCCTTTTTGGACGAAACGGTGCCTTTGGCAAGTGGGTCGTACGCCACCGTGACACAATTTTCTCTGGATGATGATGGGGTTAAAAAGACGTTGGTGGCCACTGTAAATGGGGAACGCACAGGTTTAAAGTCACCTGAGCAATTTGTCGGGTATGTGGCTGAAGAAGGTGAACTGTCTGTGGTCTTGCTTCAAAACAATGGCTTGCATATCGAAATACATATTGATGCCAATCACCCCATTGGTAAAACACATCCTGCGGGTATCAAAGATGTGGTTTTAGAGTCGGCCATTACCACCATTCAAGATTGTGAAGATTCTGTTGCTGCCGTAGATGCCGAAGACAAAGTAAGGGTATATCGCAATTGGTGTGGGTTGATGAAGGGAACTTTGGAAACGTCTTTTAAAAAAGGAGACCAAACGGTATCTCGGCGTTTAAATCCAGACCGTCATTATATGGGTGTTGATGGGCAACCTCTCACATTACCAGGGCGCAGTGTGCTGTTGGTACGCAATGTTGGAATGCATATGTATACCGATGCCGTGGTGACATCTGAGGGGGCAGATATTCCAGAAGGATTTTTGGATGCCTTGGTGACGTCTTTGGCCGCCATTCACGATCTGAAGGGCAATGGAGCATTTAAAAACAGTCGCTCGGGTAGCATTTACATTGTGAAGCCCAAAATGCATGGCCCAGAAGAAGTGGCGGCTACGGTTGAATTGTTTGGGCGAGTGGAAGCGGTTTTGGGTTTGGAAAAGAATACCATGAAGATTGGTATTATGGATGAAGAACGACGCACGACGGTCAATTTGAAACGGGCCATTTGGGAAGCGCGTGAGCGATTGATTTTTATTAATACGGGCTTTTTAGATCGCACAGGTGATGAGATGCACACAAGTATGGAAGCTGGAGCAATGTTGCCCAAGGGTGAGATTAAGAATCAGCCTTGGTTGGGGGCTTATGAAGATTGGAATGTGGATGTGGGCATTGAAACAGGTTTGGTGGGGAAGGGGCAAATTGGCAAAGGGATGTGGGCTATGCCCGATCAGATGAAATCTATGGTTGATTCCAAAATGGGTCACCCCAACGCTGGAGCCAGTACGGCCTGGGTGCCTTCGCCAACTGCGGCAACGTTGCATGCGATTCATTATCACCAAGTGAATGTGTCTGCTCGTCAAGATGCATTGGCAAAGCGAGAAAGGGCGAGTTTGGATGCCATTTTGACGCCACCGTTATTAGATCGCACACTGGATGAGGCCACCATTCAACGTGAGTTGGATAACAATGCCCAAGGTATTTTGGGTTATGTGGTGCGATGGATTGATCAAGGAATTGGATGTTCAAAAGTGCCCGACTTAAATGATGTGGGTTTGATGGAAGATCGCGCAACATTGCGCATTTCAAGCCAGCATATTGCCAACTGGTTGCATCAAGGCATTGTCAGTGCCGATCAGGTGCGGGCAACATTTGAAAAAATGGCCTCTGTTGTGGATCGCCAAAATGCGGGTGATGCGCTATATAAAAATATGGCACCCAACTTTGATGGCATCGCTTATCAGGCCGCTTTGGATTTGGTGTTTAAAGGACGTGATGTGGCCAATGGTTATACAGAACCCGTGTTGCATGCGCGTCGTCGTGAAGCAAAAGCATCTTCTTAAGGAGTGTTTCTATGCTTACACCACCCAATGCAGAAATGATAGCACAATGGCGACACCATTTACAAGATGAAGCAGATGCGGCTTTTTTATATCGGCGCTTGTCAGATCATGAGCCCAATCAGAAGAAGAAGGATCTCTATTGGCAATTATCAGAAGTGGAAGATCGGCATACGGAAGCGTGGCGAAATGTATTTACAGAATATGGCATCGCGTTTAAAGAGCCACGCCCATCACTGAAATCGCGTTTTTTGGCATGGGTCGGTTCTCATTTTGGTGCAAAAGTACTGCTTTCCTTTTTGTTGCGAGAAGAAGGACAAGAGGTAAAGGCGTATCTGGATTTGTATCAAAACAGTGCTCCCGGAAAGTCAAAAGAAACCGCACTTACATTGGCACAAGAATCGGCTGGGCATGCTGAGACCTTGTCTGAAATTGCCGATATCGAAGGCGAGCCATGGCACAATGCCGATTCGGGTGGTTTTGTGCGCAATGTGGTGTATGGTTTTAATGATGGCTTGACGGCCAATTTTGGTTTGGTGGCTGGGGTAATTGGGGCTGCCGTTGAACCTCATGTGATTTTGGTCACAGGGGTGGCTGGCACCATTGCCGATGCTTTGTCGATGGGGTCTTCGGGATATTTGGCCGCTAAGAGCGAGCAAGAGGTATATAGTTATGAAATCGAAATGGAGCGCACGGAAATTCAATTAATGCCCGAATTGGAAACTGAAGAGTTGGCATTGATTTATCAAACGCGTGGCATTGACAAGGAACAAGCTTTGGAACTGGCCAAAGATGTGATGTCTGATCAGGAACGGGCTTTGGAAGAGAAGGTTCGTGAAGAATTGAAAATTGGTGCCCCTCATGCCACACCTATGCAAGAAGCGTGGATAACTGGCATAGCAACAGCTGTGGGTGCATTTATCCCAGTGGTGCCTTTTATGGTGTTGTCTGGTGCAACAGCGATGTGGACATCGTTTGCCATTGCGATGTTGTCGCATTTTGCGGTTGGCGCGGCACGCAGTTTGTTTACCGGACGCAGTATTTTTCGCAGTGGTGTCGATATGTTGGTGGTGGGGCTTGGTGTTGCCATTGGTGGGTATGTGGTAGGTGACTTGATGGTTCGTTGGTTGATGTAGGGAGTGGGTGATGTCTGATCTTATTTTAAGTTATTATGGCGATGATTTTACAGGTTCGACCGATGTGATGGAGGCATTGTCTTTTGCTGGGTTGAAGACCGTGTTGTTTTTGTCTCCCCCTAAGCTTGAGCAGATTGCAAAATTTAAAGATGTGAAAGCTGTGGGTGTGGCAGGGTGCACGCGTTCCATGTCACCCGATGATATGGAACGGGAACTCACGCCTGTATATGAAGCATTTCGGAAACTGAAGACGCCGATTGTACATTATAAGACGTGTTCCACATTTGATTCGGCACCCGATGTGGGAAGCATTGGGCGTGCAATCGATTTGGGGCAAGACGTTTTTGGGGGTGCTTTTGTACCGCTTGTTGTGGGGGCACCGGTTTTAAACAGATATTGTGCATTTGGCAATTTGTTTGCTCGGTCTGGTTTAGATAGCGATTTGTTTCGACTAGACCGACACCCCACCATGAAACAGCATCCGATTACGCCCATGACGGAAGCCGATTTGCGATTGCATTTGGGCAAACAAACCCATAAGTCTATTGGGTTGTTGGATGTTTTGGCATTGGGTTTGGATGATAATGAGTTGGCGCATGCTTTTGACGCGGTGATGAAAGATAAACCCGATGTGTTGTTGTTTGATACGGTTTACAATGCACATTTGCCAAAGATTGGGCGTTTGATTTGGCAACAAGCACAAAAGAATCCGTTATTTGTTGCGGGGTCTTCGGGGGCAGAATATGCATTGGTGGCACATTGGCGCGACGTGGGGATTTTGCCCGAAACATTTGTGAAACCGACAGTGAATGCGGTTGATCAAATTGTGATTGTGTCGGGGAGTTGTTCACCTGTTACGGCCAATCAAATAGATCATGCTGTACAACATGGCTTTGCCGAGGTTGCGCTTGATCCTGTGTTATTTGCTGATCCTTCTGCTGTTGATGGCGCGGTTGAAGCAGGTATTCAAGCAGGCTTAAAGGCAATGGCGGGTGGGCAAAGTGCCATTTTGCATACAGGGCGAGGGCCCGGTGATCCGCGCATTGCTCAAACGACAGACCATCTCAAAAGACAAGGGTATACAGATCTGGACATCAAGCTCAAAAGTGGAGAAGTAATTGGTACTGCTGTGGGGCGTATTTTGAAAGGGATTTTGACACAGTCAAAATTGAAACGCGCGGCAACAGCAGGGGGTGATACCTCGTATTATGTGGCCAAAGCTTTGGGTATTGAGGCATTGGAAGTGGTCGCACCCACAGCACCAGGGTCACCGATGTGTCGTATTTTTGGGGCCGGTTTGGATGGTATTGAAATGACGTTTAAAGGTGGGCAGGTGGGCAAGGTTGATTTTTTTATGGGAATAAAAACTGGGAAATTTTCATAATTTAAGGAGTTCGACATGGCAATTAAAATTGCATTAATCGGCGCAGCAGGCAGTATGGGCACGCGGGCTTATAACGCATTGGGAAAAGACCCCAATTACGAATTGTTTTGTGTGGAAAGCCCTGGGGGGGAAGAAAAATTGCGCGAAAAGGGCATCACGTGTGTGCCCATGGAAGAGGCCGTTAAAAAGGCAGATGTGGCTTTGATGACGGTGCCCGATATTTTGGTGGGCAAGGTATCACATTTGGTGGTGCCGCATTTAAAGTCTGGAGGGATGTTGATTGTTTTAGACCCAGCCGCGCCCTATGCTGGTGAATTGCCCAAGCGTGATGATGTGACTTATTTTGCCACGCATCCTGCGCACCCACCGGTGTTTAATGACGAAGTGGATATGGATGCCCGGCGTGATTTTTTTGGGAGTGGGTTGGCCAAACAAGCCATTGTCAATGCATTGATACAAGGGCCAGAAGAAGATTATGCCAAAGGTGAAGCCATTGGCAGTCGTATGTTTCAACCCATTTTGCGTTCGCATCGGGTCACGTTGGAACAGATGGCCATGTTGGAGCCTGCGATGTCAGAAACGATGGCGGCCACGTGTATTACAGTCATGCGCGAGGCCATGGATGAAGCCATAGCACGTGGTGTGCCTGCCGAAGCCGCACGCGATTTTATGATGGGGCATATAAATATCGAGTTGGCCATTGTGTTTGATGAAATTGATTGGGAGTTTTCAGATGGTGCAAAAGTGGCCATTGAAAAAGCCAAAGAGAAAGTGTTTCAGGCCGATTGGAAGAAAGTATTTGACCGAGAGCATTTGCTGGCAAGTGTGAAGGATATTGTGAAAGGGTAAGCCTCAATTCGTCGAGGCGGGATATCCTACGTGCCTTTGTTTTTTATTGGAATGTATTTATGGCTTCAACTGTTGAGACACCACGCATCTTGTTAAAAGATCGGGCTTACGAGGCTTTGAAAGAATTGATTCTTCAGGAAGTTTTTCCACCAGGGTCTTTTCTTTCCGAACGTCAGTTGGCCACGCGATTGGAGATGAGTAAGACACCGATTCGGGCGGCCTTGGAGCGATTGGAAACGGAAGGTTTGGTTTCTGTATCGCCACAACAGGGGATTTTGGTGCGTGAAACCTCTGTTCACGAAGTGGTCGATATTTTTGATGTGCGTATTGCCTTAGAGCGATTTGCCATGCATCGTATTGCAGGTATGTTATCACCTGCACAGCAATTGCAGGTGCAAGAAAATTTGGACGCCCAAAAAAAAGCACTCGAAGAAGGGGATGTGCCAGTGTTTACCGAATTGGATGCTGATTTTCACTTGATGTTGTGTGGTTTTTTGGGCAATCGTGAAGTGGTTCAGGTGATGCGTCGTTTGCGCGATCGGTTGTATCGCATTGCCCTTCAGGTGTTGTTGCACGATGTGGGGCGTATTCGAAGCAGCTATGATGAACACAAAAAGATATTGGATATGTTGATTCAAGGTGATGGGGTGTCTGCGGCAGATTTGGTAGAATCGCATTTGGTTTATGGCAAGCAGGTTCTCATTTCAAGATAGGATCAAGGATATGCGAACGGTGCTGGCTATGGATGTGGGCAATACGCGGGTGAAAGTGGCTTTGTTTGTAAGCGGGCATATTGAGGCACGTTTGCAAGTGCCAACAAGCCAAGTGCGTGATGAGACTTTTTTAACATCACAATTGCGTTCTTCATTTGGGCAATGGGCCACTGTAGATGCTTGTTTGATTGCATCTGTGGTAAAGGGACTTCACGAACCGCTGATAGCGTCCATACAAGCGATGTGGTCGGTGTCGCCAGTTGTGATTCATTCAAAAAATGATTTGGGCATTGGGATCGATGTGCCAAAACCTGAAGGTGTGGGCATTGATCGGTTGCTTGAGGCCAGTGCGGCTTTTCATATTTTGAAGTCGGGGGTGGTGGTTGCGGCATTTGGTTCTGCCATCACAATTGATTTGGTGACACCTGACGGCGTTTTTCGGGGGGGGACGATTTTGTCTGGTTTGCGTATGGGTTTATTCGCTTTGCATCAGATGACCAGCATGTTGCCAAATTTGGAGGTAAAAGCACCCGATGGTGTTTTGGGTAAAGATACGGTAACTTGTATGCAGGCCGGTGTGGTATATGGCGCCGCGGGAGCAGTGGATCGTATTTATGAGGAGTTGTGTGTGATTGCTGGTCAATCGTTGCCACTCATTGTGACTGGTGGGGATGTGCGTTATGTTGCACCGTTGTTGCGATCACAATATCAAATTGAGGAAGATTTGGTGTTGCGAGGCATCATGGCATTAGACGCACGATCGTGAGGACATACAAAAATAAAAAAGGCGACTGATAGTAAAGGATCGGTCGCCTTTTTTATTTGGAAGATATTATGCTTCACCTTTGCGTTGCTTGAGTGCGTTTGCCAACCTCAGTTTTTCAGCATTTATTTCGGCATCTTGTTTGGCCTTGTTGGTGAAGTCTAAATATTCTTTTTGTAAGCGTTCAATTTTGCGTTCAGATGTTTTGATTTTGCGTTTGAGTTTGTCTATTTCGGCATTGGCTGTGGTGACCTCTTTAACCGCAATTTTTAGTCGAAATTTGGCTTGCCCCGTGCCATCTAAAGCTTCTGCCAATTTGGCTCTTTTGCTGATCAATGAGGATGTGGTAAACCATTTGGCCATGAGGGTAATGCCCATACAGCACATTGTAATTACAAGCAACGTCATATCAAATTCCTTTATTTTATTTTATTCTGTCATAAATTACAGGAGGTTGGGTCTGTTGTCAATGGGATGGACATTG
>JAYODI010000082.1:0-512 GCA_038279365.1 Candidatus Latescibacterota bacterium
TCCTTCGTGTCTACCAGTTCCACCACCCCGGCACCGTGTGGGAAAAAAATAGCCAAAGGGTGTAATCATGTCAAGCATCTTGATGGGTGTATCTGTTTTTATGCCTGATTGCAAAAACAAATTACATTTTTTTCAATCTGGATTCAACAGGAACAAAAAAATCGGCTGATCTCATAAAGATCAGCCGATTCATTTTTTGGAGGCGCCGGGCGGATTCGAACCGCCGGTGAAAGCTTTGCAGGCTCCTGCCTTACCGCTTGGCCACGGCGCCAAAAGAGCATCATAATATTCAAACAGGTGATTAAAATACCGAAGTTTCCACCATCTGTCAAGTCTTAGAAAAAAGAGCAATGTAATTAACACATAAAACACTTATAAAACAATTGCTTAAATAGCAAAAAGTTCACATAGAATCAGCAAAAAACCGTTATCAAAACGCAACCAGACACATTCTCGCCCAATTTTTAGTTCTTCCCGATCGTAAGTGCCTCAGTTCGCTTTACTTGCTGCTA
>JAYODI010000082.1:522-25706 GCA_038279365.1 Candidatus Latescibacterota bacterium
AATACCGAAGTTTCCACCATCTGTCAAGCCTTAGAAACCCGAACAATCCATGCTACACACAAATCATATATAAAACAACCACTTAAACCACAAAAGCACAAATAGAACCAGCAAAGATCCGTTACCAAAACGCAACCCGACACATTTTCACCCAATTTTTAGGTCTACCTCTTCACACGTGCCTCAATGCGCACTATCTTCTTCTACCGTGCGGCCCAATGAATCCCTCTGCGCTGAATTTCCTTTGCTTCAGGAACCTCGAAATCAACGGCTTTATGCCCCAAAGAAGAATAAAACACACGGCCTTCGCCCCACATCCGCTTCCAAACAACAGGCATCACACACCCAGCAACCCAAGGCGCATGTTCCCCGCTAAACGTGGTCGTCACCAGCACCTCATTCGACGGATCAACGTGAAGATAATATTGCTCTGAGTGCATTTTAAAATCACCCAAGCCAGCAACAATCGGATCATCCTTTTTTTCAGGAACAATATTCACTTCATAGTCAATGATACCACCAGGGTGAGAGACCCAGTTTGCCCCTGTCATCCACTGATAGGTCGTATTGTTTCGAAACGCATCACACATGCCACCATGCCAACCTGCCAACCCAACACCTTCTTTAATGGCTTTTAACAAACCCTGCTCTTGCTCTTTTTCTATCGTACCCATAGTCCAACACGGCACCACAACACTCAACTGAGACATGTAATCTTCGTCTTTATACACATCCATTGAATCATGTATATCCACTTCAAAACCATCACTTTCCAAAATGGGTGCAAAAACTTCTACACACTCTTTGGGTTCATGGCCTGCCCAACCGCCCCAAACCATCAATGCCTTTTTGCCCATGATTGCTCCTTTAATTCAGAAACTTACTTTGTTATTCAATATCATGATGTTCTCAACACATTCAGTATAAAGACGCGGAAACCTCGCCCTTACCTGTCACAATTTTGACTCACCCAAAGACCAATTGTCTACTTGTTGCCTTCGGCAAAGCCGTTGGAAACCATATAGGCATAACTTTTTTCAACAGCTTCCATCATATCGGTGGCACAACGATCCAATTCAACAATCCACCAATCGACATGGCTGCCCACATTCACAAGGCTTTGAAAATCGGTTACACCTTCACCCAGTGCTTGCATATCTGCTTCGCGTGTGCAGGGGCCATCTTTGACATGTATCAGCGGTGCACGCGCACCCAATTCGGCAATCACGCCAGCGGGATCAGGCCCAGCCGTTTGCACCCAATAGGCATCAATTTGAAAGAAAATATCATCATCCAAAAATTCTTGCATTGTCTTATAAACCAACTGACCGTCCACTTCCAAAAATTCCCACCAATGGTTGTGGATCCCAAATGTCATACCGTGTTCTTTTACAAATGCAGACGCCTCATTAAACTTTTCACATGATGCCTGTATTTGATCGCGTGAACCAAATTGATCGCGCCCCAAACCGGCTACCCAACGCGTAATGCCCAATGCCTGAGCATTTTCCAAAGCCTCTTGTTTTTTGTCACCCACAGGCAATGGCAAATGTGCGCTCGTTACTTCTAACCCCAAATCATCATACAGCTTTTTGGCACCTTGGGCCGTTGTACCCGGAAAACCTGCGGGTTCAACACCTTTAAATCCAATCGCTGCCACCTTTTTCACAACCCCAGCATAATCTTTTGCAGCGGCTTCTCTGAGTGTATACAATTGTAATCCGATTGGTGCAGCCATAACACATCCTTTCTCATAAACGATCTCATAAAATTCACACAAGCGCCTTATAGTCTACCATAAATCTACCTCATGGGGCAAGTATAATCCACACACCCCCTAAAAAACAGGCAATCGCATCACAGCATTCCAAATCGTTCTCTTAAAACCACCGTTTGGCCAGACATGGCAGACTCATACCCAGCCTGAACAATGGCCAAACTACGCCGTTCACTTGCCCCATCCGTAGGCCCATAAGCACCCGACACATAATCGACAAAAGCCCCCATCTCCAATGCATACTCCGACAAGGCCAGCTCAGGATAAGCAACCTCATATGGGTCACCATCAATAGGAAAAACGTGACATCCATCGACAGTCGCACGCACACTGCCCAAATCACCGTGCAACGTGTAGCCCCCCAATGGCCCACTTAAACGTGCCTCGCACGTTTGCAATATCGACACCTGATACCCTGCCACCATCGTTAAAATACCCGTCATCGTACCTTCAAGATCGGGTCGCGCAAAGGATGCCGTATGGTGTTCGCGCATATAAACCGCTTCGACCTCGCCCAAAACATAACGCAACTGAGCCATGCTATGAATACCATGCAACATCCAGGTGCCCGTGCCTCCAGCCTGTGGCAAAGTCAACCAGGCACGTCTGCCAGGATAACCAAAGTTTTTGGCGCGAAAACCACCCGCAAAAGATGCCGCAACCATATGTCCAATATACTTGCCTGATTGTACGATATGGCGCAAAAATTTCGACATGGGCGTATAGACGGCACTTTCGGCCACATACAAACGCACCCCATTTTTTTCAGCAGCAGCCATCATCCGATTGGCTTCTTTTACTGTGCGAGCCATCGGCTTTTCAACCAACACATGCTTGCCAGCTTCGGCTGCCGCCACAGCCTGAGCACAATGCAAATGATGTGGCGTACAAATATCTACCGCATCCACATTGGCATCATTTAAAACCGCTTCAAAATCTGTATGAACCTTTTGAATACCAAATTCTGTTGCCTTCTCTTTTACAAAAGCTTTATCATTGTCTACCAAACAAACCACTTCAATCTTTTCGCCTAACTCTCGAATGGCCTCAACATGGCGCGACCCTGCCCATCCACATCCAACAATGGCCAACTTCAACATGATCGTTTCCTTTCAACGCTTACCATCTATAACCACGCATATTCTTTTGTTGAAACACCACGTGCTTCGGCCGTTTTTTTAATATCACCCAAAGTCACATCATTAAGCGGAATACCTTCGCGGCGATAATTTGCACGGCGAATGGCTTCGGGTTCACCAGGGGCATACAACCGATCCACCCCCGGTGCCTTGCGGCTGTTGTGAATTTGTGCAATGGCTTTGTCTACGCGCGCTTTAAAAACATCCACCTCTTCAAATGCACCCACACGAATCGCTGCAACAAAATGACCATCTTCACCCGCCTTTGGCCCATCTTCCATATTGCCCAACTCCGTACCATAACTTGCGCCAGACAACATAGAAGACAAGATGCCCATAATCAAAGCCAAAGAAACCCCTTTAAAAGCCCCCACAGGCAAAAGCAAACCATCAATCGCCTTGGCCGCATCGGTTGTTGGCACCCCATCTTTATCGGCCGCCCACCCTTCTGGCAATGGCAACCCTTTTTGGTGATACACCCGAATCTTACCATGTGCCGTACCGCTAAAGGCCGCATCAAAAATGATCGGCGATTCTTTACCTGCTGGAATAGCAAACCCCAACGGATTAATGCCCAAAATGCGCTCAGCTCCCCCCCACGGTGCCATTGTGGGCAAGGCATTTGTGGTCGCAATACCAATCATATCATGTGCAAGTGGCATCCGTGCAAAATAGGCCATGGCCCCACAATGATTGCTCCCGCGTATCCCTGCCGCCGCCATGCCCAAATTTTTGGCACGTTCGATTACCTGTTGCATCGCAAATGAGGTACCAATTTGCCCCATTGTATTGTCACCATCCACCACCAAACACGCCCCTTCATCTTTTATTACCTTTGGGCGACCTTTGGGGTTCACCCCATCCACCGTCAGCTTCTTGGCATATTCTGGCACACGCAACACGCCGTGTGAATGCACACCACTCAAATCGGCATCGACCAAAGAATCGGCCAGCAAATGTGCATCATCGGTTGCCATCTCACAGGTTTCAAAAATTGCTTGCGACAAAGTCAACAACTCTTGGGCATTGACCCGTGTTTCACCTGCCACTTCCATAATCACTCCTTGTCATCTGTTGTCAATTCTTCAACAATTTTATCTACCGTATTGCGGTGTCGCTTGGGCATACCGTTTCTATCTATCGGCAACCGATCACCAATATAGGTTTCAAAATCCACAGCATCTGCGGCCAACACGGCATCTTTTCCCAATGCCAATTCTTTTTGCAATCGTTCCCGCACAGCACCCAAATAACCCACTTGCCATCGCAACCAATCTTGCACACGCTCTTTGCCATGCAAGGCTTCACCATGCCCTGGAACAAGAACCTCAATATCCAACCCCATCAAGTGGTGCAACGACTGCTCCAAAATACGACTGTCACCATCGCCAATGGCCGCCACAATACCCGTCACCACCGAATCGCCTGAAAACAACACCTTGTCTTCAACCACATAAATCGACACCCCATCTACACTGTGCCCCGGTGACGGAAACAACCACACGGTTTTACCGCCCAAATCAATCCACAATTCATCGCAATATGTTACCGTAGGCCACGGCATTTCTGATCGAATCTTTTCTTCTGACACATCGCGTTTGGCAAGAGCTTGGGGCACCTGCCGCGCCATCACACCAGGTGTTAAATGATGTGCAAACACATCGCCCCCCTTAAGCGGATTGCCTCCCCAAATATGATCGCCATGCCCATGCGTTAATGCCAACCGGTTGGGTGCAAAACCTTTTTCTCGAATAAAATTGGCCATCGCCTGGCCTTCATCTTCATAGTTGCAGCAATCAATGGCCAATGCCGCACGTTCTCCAATCACAATCCCATTTTTGCCATCCACAAAGCGACTCGCCACGCTAAACACACCCGGTGCTTCTTCTGTAAACATTAGGCCCCCTCACCAAATAGTGCCTTAAACTTGCGTGGCACAGCAACCGTCTTGCGGGCTTGATAATCAAAAAACACAATGCCCGTTTTTGCCCGCGCCACTTCTCGCCCCGAATCTTTATCCAATAAGCGATAAAAAAAATCGCACCCAACACGCGAAAACTCGGCCACTGTCACATCCACCACCATCACCTCACCATAAAAAGCTTCAGACTTATAAACGACCACCGAATCGGCCATAATCACACCCGCGCCATCCACATCCAACTCAGAAAACCCATTGGCCTTCAAAAATTGTACGCGTGCTTCGTGGATCAACGACAACACCGCATCATTGCCCAAATGCCCACCATAATTGATATCTCCCACACGCAAGGGCATTTCCGTTGTAAATATAAATTGCTCTGGCAATTCTAATTTTACACGCGCCATATCAAACCCATCTAAAAGTCACTGGTCAAAATCACAATTTTCTCTTCTTCCTTCTTTAGCCTTTTATCCCCCAAAAATCAATTGCCCCGCACAATATGTCGATCCGAATATTCACCTCGCACAAACCGTTCCATATTCAAATCTCCCGGAATATAATGCCAAGCCGTGCTGTAACGCGTGCGATCACTAAAGTTGTCATATGCACCATGCAACAAGTTGGCAGAAAAAATCACCACCGTTCCCGCAGGAATTTCAATGTCAACTGCTTGTGATTCATCCACCGTTGTCCAACTGCCATGCATCCCAGCAGTCTTTTGATGATGAACAATTTCCATAGACAAATGGCTACCTGGCACCACACGCAAACACCCATTGGATTTATCGGAATCTTCCAAATAGATGCCACAACTTAAAATGCGATCTGAGTTGGTACCAAAATAATAATTGTCTTGATGCCAATGTGTTGAGGTGCCCCCATTGGGCAGTTTGGGAAAGAACTTGGTTCCAAATACATCAATATTCACACCGACCAAGGCTTCCACACGATCTAAAATCTCAGGTTCCTTTGCCAAATCCAAAACCCGACCATCCACCACACACACACCTTGCACCTTATGCAAAAACCCCTGAATGGGTTTGCCATTATCATCCAATTCCAAAGACCAATGAGGTTCTTCCTCTGTTAAATGACGACCTCGTTCAACCAACGCGTCAAAAACCTGCTTGTAATGTGCAAGCTTTTCACCTTGTATCAAGCGCTCAAAAACCAAATAGCCTTTTTCTTGAAACTGTTTAATTTGTTCATCGGTCAACATAATAAACCCTTCCACCAATAACAAAGGAGTTGGAAATGGAAAAAATAAAAATAGTCGAAAAAGGCGTGAGTTTTGGTTCCGCCTTAGCCATTGTCATATCCTATACCACCCACAACTCTATATTGTGGGCCATCATTCACGGCATCTTGTCTTGGCTTTATGTTATCTATTACATCATTATGCGTTGAATGTTGCCCGTGCCCAAACCAATAGAATATCCCACGCGAAAGACATCATCAGGTTTGTCATTGCGCCAAATGAGATCCACTTGTTTGGCCTGCACGGTCAACTCCGTCCAATTATCCTGAAGCTCTGGCAATACAACATCCAAATCTTGGCGCGAACGCACTTGCCCCACACTTAAATGCGGCGTAAACCCATCTTTGTGTTTGCGTGTGTCATCACAATCGGGCATCACTTTCCAAAGGGCCTCTTGCAAAGCACAAACAGCCTCTTGCGGTTCGGGTGCCAGCCACAATGTAAAACTGCTTCGACCATGTTGGAAATATTGAATTGTTGAAAATGAAATCTCAAACGCACACACGCCCTTGCAAGCCACTGCCAATTGATCTACCACACTTTCAAACTGTGCCTTAGGATAAAAGGGATACAACAGCGTGATATGTGGCATCCAACGCCGCACGTTTCGGTCGTATTTTTTGCGAATGGCCTGAATCTGATCCCACTCAGATTGTGGCGGACTGAGCACCACTGCACTTTGATGCACTTTTTCCATGACATTCCAAACCCAAATATGAATGACGACTTAACCTTTTTTAGCGGAGACCTTCGCAAATACATATCGTTGTGCCTCAGGGATGTGAGCGGCCAATACACCATCAGACAAACTCACATTCCCCACTCCAGCCAAAACATCCACTTCAAATGTGCCATTCAAAAACATGGGTAATTCAGCGTGCCAAGATTCACGATTGTTCAACTCTCGAAAAATGAGCACATACCCCACATCTCTTCCTTCACCCACCGAAGCAAAACCCGTCCAAGACGTGCCATCGGGCGCATCGCCAATAGGATGAATATGTCCACCTGCCATTTCATTACGATGCGTTTTCCAAACCCGTGACAACTGGGCCACTTTGGTCACATAGTCATCTGCCAAATTAGACACTTCAAACCAACCCAAAGGATTGGTCATCATCACAGTTGCAAACAAATAATCGGGTGCATAACAATGGGGAGCCAATGGATCACCTGCATATTTGTCGGTGTTTCGTGCCGAATTAAGAAACTCCATCCGCAAACGCATGGGATCAACCCAACGAGACAATTTCCACACATTGCGCAGTGTTTGGTGAGGCCAATATCGATGAAAATCGGTATAGCGATTTTCCACAAACAAAGGCCCTACATGCATCATTCCAAAATATCCGGGCCGAATTTCTGCCGTCACATCCAAATCAAACGTCACCTTGCCCTCTGAGCCTTCCAATACACGGTCAAAAAAGCGCCGCAAATTACGTTCACTCGTTTTGGTACGTGCTTTGACACCATCAATTTTGATATAGTTGACACCCAGCCGATTGTGAAAATCCAAAATTGTTTCGGCGTCTTTCTCCCAGTTCTTAAAATCATCTACCGAATCGGGGCCAAACCACAACCCAAATTGCAAACCCTTCTCACGTGCCTTTGCAATCACGCCTTCCAAACCATTGGGAAACCGCTCTGGATGTGGGTGCCAAAATTCTGAATCCGATGCCCAAAAACCTTCCCACACCCCCCCTTCCGACTTTGCCCTTACAGAGTTAGATGTCGTGCCTTTTTCCCAACCATCATCAATTTGCACCACATCCACGTGCATACGCGCCCCAGCGTCCACTTCCTGAAGCATAAATGCCTCTTGAATGCGACTGTCTTGAGACCGGTCTCCCCAGGTATTGCTCAAAAATTTGCCATCCCGGTCGGCATCATATACTCGTATTTGACGCTGAAAATCTTGCATCGCTTCCTGACGCCCCACTGCGCCATTTTGATAAGCAATGAGTGTTTGGGCATACCCTTGTGCAACACCTTGCCCCATACCATGACCATAAAAGCGAAAAGAACGATCATTTCCGCGCACAAGCACATCAAGCGCACATCCAACTGGGCGTGCATGAGGCAGAGGCGCTTGTTTCATCACAAGTAAACCATTGCCCGTCAAGTTGTCTTCAATCACAAACACATTGCCCTGCAAACGCAGATTGTTTTCATTCACCAACAACAACCACTCATTTTCAAATACCAGCTCATTATGCACATCTGTGCGGTCCATCATACGCACTTGCGTCACCCGCAAATGTTGGGGAACCAATGCAAATGCATCCAACACATCCAAAGTCGGCGGCCCAGCATTGCGCTTGGCCTTATCCAATAGTTCAACCCCTGTCGGTTCAGCCCCTTCTGCCTCATCAAGAACATCTATATCCAACGCATCGACACCATCACCTTCAAGGGTCAAACGCCCAGTAACAGATGCCGACGACGCAAAAATTTCAAATTCATAAACTCGCGTAAGCATTTTGCCTTCTGCCCGCAACCAAACACGCAAAGAAGGCTTTGAAACAGGCATGTCGCGATATTCTTGTGCCGAAAACACCAACACATATTCATCATCCGATAAAGCAACAGACGGCATCCAACTTGCACAATCGATGCGCCCCGACACCCATTCAACATCGGCCACTTTGTCTTTTATAGACACAACATACAAATCACCATCGACAAGTTGATAAGCCCGCTCAAATAAGGCATTGCCAATCATCAAACTTTCACCATCCCATTGTGCATAACACGATTCAAACGCAACACGATTAGCCAAAGCCACCCCTCTCTTTCCAGTTAATCTAAATTTTCAAAATAGGCCATAAACGCTTTTTGCATCTGCTTTCCCATCAACCGCCAGTCAGCGCCTAACGGTGCTTTGGACAAACCAGCACTCCAATTACAATTCAATTCCATAATGCAGGCATCAATGCCATAACGCATCACCAACCCTTCACCAAATGTGCCTGCATTTTTAAAGTCCGATCCTGTGCTGCCTTCGGTAAACCAAGTATGAGCCATCAACACACGCTCCAATATCTGCATGTGCTTTAAATACGTTTCACAATCGCCCTCTGGCCGACTCACATGAATTTTCCCTGAACTGTCATTGTGAAAATCTATCGCCAAATGGGGCAAGCAACCACGCTCTTTTTGGCGATCCAACCATTTTTCCAAAGCCACATTTTCAGGGGCCAAAACAGGGTCAGCCACTTCACCCCAATCGCGATTTAAGTCTTTTCCCATCATATTAAACCGACTGCCGCCATGTGCCACACCATCTTTGTTGCTCATCGGCATGGCATACAAACAAAAGTGGGGCATGTTAACCAGCATCTCGCGGATCAAACCTTCCAACACCCAATTCCCACCCGTTTCCCAAGGATGCGCTCTGGCACGCAACAACAATCGAAAGGGCGCATCTTCACGACCTACGCGCACCATCTCTAACACACGCCCTTCTACTGTATGTCCTATTTCCTCGATCGCCACATTCCGATGCTGTTGAATCTCGGCCAACAAACGCACATGATCACTGATGCGATAAGGTTCGATACGCGCAACATATAAATGCCCCGAAGATGGCAGTGTCACCTTGAGGTCTAAAAAGTTTTCATCTGTTCGCACACCCTGAATCACCGACCAATCTTTGCCATTTTCAGACACGGCACAAGCTGCACCATTGCGAATAGGACTGCCCATCCTGCCATTCCAAATATTATCAAAGTTTTTCAAAATCACCCGCACATCACTTTTGGGTGTTCCTTGAAGTTGGAAATGCCAATGCAACACCGCTCTATTGGGTGATAAACGCTCTCGATCATAAATCAAAGACACATGGGCGACACCCGAATCATCCAATTCCCATTGAATGGGCGATGCATTTTCAAATCCTGTAAAAATATAATCCAGTGCCATCTTCATTCTCCTAATTTGTATAAACAGAACCCATCTCATGATGAAGCATGCCAACCATGAAGTCAAGCTATGAAAAATGGGGTATGTCCGCATGAACATACCCCAAAACAACAATAAAAATTAAACAAGCTTTTACGGATAAACACCCGACAAAGTCCCCGCTTCAGCAACACGCGCCACGGCCAACATATATGCAGCCGTACGCAAATCGACGTTTTCTTTTTGTGCCATCTGCCAAGTATTTTCAAAAGCCTGCGTCATAATCCGATTTAAGCGTTGATGCACCTCATCTTCAGACCAAAAAAACTCCATCAACCCTTGAACCCACTCAAAATAAGACACCGTCACCCCACCTGCATTGGCCAAAATATCGGGAATCACTGAAATGCCACGTGCTTGCAATATCTGATCGGCTTCTGGTGTTGTGGGTCCATTTGCACCTTCTGCAACAATTTGCGCCCGAATACGATCTGCATTCACAACCGTAATTTGATTGCCCAATGCTGCAGGAATCAACACATCACATTCCAGTTCTAACAACTCTGCATTGGTCACCAGGTCAGCATCTTCAAAACCACCAACTTGCCCCGCTTCTTTTGCATGCAAAATCACAGAGGGTATATCTAACCCACTTTCCCGATAAATCCCTCCTTTATAATCACTCACTGCCACAACCTTTGCACCTTCTTGCTGAATCAACCGCGCAGCCGTTCCACCCACATTGCCAAAACCCTGAACGGCCACACGCAACCCATCTAAAGATCGGTTGGTGCGCTTCAGCAGCTCCAATATGGTAAATACGCACCCTCTTCCTGTGGCATCTTCTCGCCCTTTAGACCCCCCCAATGTAATGGGTTTGCCCGTCACCACGCTTGGAACCGAATGCCCCACATTCATACTATACGTATCCATAATCCAAGCCATCGTTTGTGCATTGGTATTCATATCGGGGGCAGGAATGTCTTTATTGGGCCCTAAAATGATCATCAACTCCGATGTCATTCTGCGTGTCAAACGCTCCAATTCTCCTTTAGACATCTCCCGTGGCGTACAAATAACCCCACCTTTTGCACCGCCAAATGGAATCTCCATCAGCGCACACTTCCAGGTCATCCACATCGCCAATGCCGAAACTTCATCCAAACTTACATCTTCCTGATAACGTATTCCACCCTTTGCGGGCCCCCGAAACAAATTGTGATGCACCCGATACCCTTGAAATACACGCACATTGCCATTATCCATCTTCACAGGAATCGATATCGACAAAGATCTTTTGGGATAACGCAAACGCTCATGAATAGAAGCATCCAATCCCAATCGTTTCGCAACAGCATCCAACTGTTGTTGTGCCATATCCAATGCGTTCATTTTTCCTAATTCAGCAGTCATACCCAAACCCCCTAAACGTCAATTCCGAACCTCTTGAAAACACAATATTAAAAATACCCCAAAAAACATCTGTCAGCCAAAAGAAAACCTGCACAATATGTGCAGGTCACAAGTCACTTAGCCTAAATTTTACATAAAAACAAACCCTTGCTTTTTCATATAAAAAAATCTGCTGCTTTTATTCAGTAGCTGTTTTAAAATGTCGCATTTAGGTCAAAAGGCAAACGATTGAGGCGCACCTTATGACAGATGCGATAATTGAGCCCAACGCCGCACACGGCCATTGCTGCCTTCCAACGCCAAAATGGAGGTCTTAAATACAGCTTCTTAGCCAACAAACTCGGGTCTTGCAACTAGAAGATCATCTTCTTTACTTATGCGAATGGCAAAATCTGCACGATTGACCTGCAATGCCAAATCGCGATCTTCGGCATAGAAGTGCGGCATTGAAGGGTCGCCAAATTTGAGCGATTCTTTACTCGACAATATCAACGAGCGCACCGCCTCAATATCTGGGTTGCGCCCCTCTAGCACATTGCGCAAATACAACGCACACTGCTCATCTTCATCTGTTCGTGTATGCCCAGCCCAACCCATGGCAACCAGTGTGACAACTTTGGCATTTTGTTTTTGAATCGCCTCAACCGTTGCCTGAGCAACCGCCAATGAACCACCATAAATCACATCGGCTTTTTTTGACGCTGTCACCCCAACCGTGCCAGCACGTGTTGAATGGATCAGTACCTTACCTGCAATATCTGCCAAAGACAATTCGTGGGGTGAATTGTTAAAATCAAACCCTTCAGGGCGTTTGCCATCCACCTCCCCCACACACAAATCGCCCACCCCTTGTTCGCGCAATTTTAGAGCCTCATCAATTTCGGCCACCAATATCATTTTCTCAACACCTTGCTGAAATGCAATGGCTTCTGTCGTAAATGCACGGTACACATCAATAATCACCACCACACCTTCTGCATTTTGAGCACCCTCTAATAAACTTGCCACCCGAACGTCCATTAACCATCCACCTTTCCAGTGATCAAACGCGCACCCCGCTTGCGCGTCACATAATTCCACGCCCATTGAAACAACACCAACAAACGATTATCATATTCAATTAAATAGGCAATATGAATAAAAACCCACGCAAACCAAGCAAAAAATCCGCTAAACTTTATAAACCCCAAATCGGCCACCGCTGCATTGCGTCCAATGACTGCCAAACTCCCCTTGTCCACATATCGAAAGGGTTTGCTTTTGTGGCCTTTTATCCGATTGCGAATCAAACACGCCGCATAACGCCCCATTTGCATGGCCACAGGTGCCACCCCAGGTAAGGGGCGTTCACCTTGATGCTGATAACAGGCCAAATCGCCAATGACCAGTATATCGGCATACTGGGGCACAGATAAATCGGGTGCCACAACCACACGCCCTTGGCGATCTAACTCAGCACCCGTTTCCCGCTTAAGCACGGCACTCAATGGAGAAGCCTTCATGCCCGCCGCCCACAACACCGTATGTGTCGCAATTGTGTATTCGGCATCCTCTTTTTTATAAACCACACAATCGGCCTGAATATCGGTCACCATAGCCTTTGTTTGTACCTGCACGCCCAACCGTTCCAAAGACTTTTGAGCCTTGTCCGATAACCCTTCAGCAAAAGGTGGCAAAACACGGTCTGCCCCTTCTAACAAAATAATCTTTGTTTTTTTCGTATCAATATTTCTAAAATCTTTGACCAAAGTCGCAAATGCCAACTCCGCTACAGCCCCAGCCAATTCAACCCCCGTTGGCCCGGCTCCCACAAGCACAAACGTCATCCAAGCCATTCGCTCTGAATCGCTTTTGGCCTGCTCTGCTTTTTCAAAAGCCTGAAATACGCGATGTCGAATATCCAAAGCATCTTCAACCGTTTTAAGACCTGGTGCATATTTTTGCCACTGTTCATTCCCAAAATAAGAGTGACTCACGCCTGCACTCAAAATAAGCGTATCGTATGTGACCTCGCCCTCTTTTAACACCACCGTTTTATCCGAAACACGAATATCAAACACCTCGCTCTGAATCACGGAAATGTTTGAATAGTGGCGCAACACAGCGCGCAATGGCGAAGCAATGTCTCCAGGTGACAAGCCACCCGTAGCAACTTGATACAAAAGCGGTTGAAACAAGTGAAAATTGCGCTTATCAATCAGCGTTACGCGCACAGAACGCCCTAACCGCCCCAACTGTTTGGCCGCATATAACCCACCAAAACCGCCTCCCACAATCACAACATGGTGCATGATATCCTCGCAGATTAAAATAACCAACCACAACCACACTTTAATAAAACAGCTTTTTTTATTTTGACAAGACACCCAATAAAAATGGCTGTGCTTCACACAAAGCACAGCCATAAAAATATCTATAAACACGAATTAAACTTCAACAAAAACCGAGCCATCTTCTATTGTTACAGGGTACATTCGCAAATGCCGTTTATCGGCCAATGCGGCTCCCGTTTTCAAATCAAACTCCCACCCATGCCAAGGGCAGGCCAAAATTTCTCCCTCGCGTCCCCATATGAATGGCTCACCGGGTTTGGAGGCAAACGTCGTGCCGGTTACGCGGCCCAAGCAAACCGGTGCCAATTCATGTGGACAAACATTTAGAACCGCTACGTAATCGCCATTCACATTAAAAACCCCAATCGACTTGCCGTCAACCTCAACCAGCTTACGCTCCCCCACGGCAATCTCATCACTCGTAGCCACCAAAACTTTTTGTTTGCCTTTATTCGCCATGCTTCACCTCCGGCAATTTGTAAAGTTCAGCGGCAGTATCGTACATCACACGGGCTTGCAACGATTTGGGAATGGAACGGGCAACAAAATCGGGGGTATCTCCATCCCAATGAGGAAAGTCTGTAGAAAACATCAACATCTTTTCGGCTGGAAACATTTCCAGCATCGCATGCAAATGCTTCATATTATCAGGCTCTTCTATCGGTTGCGTGGTCAATAGAATGTGTTCCGCAATATATTCACTGGGTGGTTTTTCCAACCACGGCGTGGTCTGGCGCAACGCCTTCCAGTTTTTGTCAAAACGCCACATCACCGGTGGCAACCAAGCCACCCCGCCTTCAACCAAAACAAATTTCAAAGTTGGAAACTTTACAAAAACCCCTTCACACACCAAACTGGTCAAATGGGCCAAATAGCTTCCAACCAATCCCGTATGCCATTCAAAATAAGTGGTTGGATACCCCGATGCAGTAGGCGCACCAGATACCCCAACCCCTTCCGAACCGGGGTGAATGGCCACTGGTAAATTATGTGCAACTGCTGCTTCATAAATGGGGTTAAAAAAGCGTTGTCCATAAGGTATGCGCTGGCCACTGGGCATCAACACCTGCACAAAACCAGGGTTGTCGGCACAGCGGTGTATTTCTTCTGCCGCCAAATGTGGGTCTTGCGGTGAAATCACAATAGAAGCCCGATATCGGCTATCGGCTTTGAGCCAATCTTCGGCCACCACCTGATTGCCAGCCGAACAAACCGCAGCCGCAAAATCAGGATCTGGTGACAAACCCACATGGAGCGCACCCGCCGGATTTAAGATGCCAAAAGACAACTGGTAGGCATCCATAAAATGCTTCGACAAATTGTTGGCCGTTTCCTCCACCTTAGAACCATCGGGCAATTGGGTATCAGATCGCATGACCCCATTTGGATTCCAATATCCCAAATGCCCAGGCCCTCGGCTGCCACTTGCCCACCGAGCGCGCCAAGGTTCAGGCAAAAATGCTTGAATATGTGTGCCATTCATTACCGGATGAATATCGGTATCAATAACGGGTAAGGTATCTCCCATAACAACTCCTCTTCATATGGATATGCCTTCTCAAAACCCCAATATAGTATCTTTCAGATACACAATCAATGCCTTCATCACATTCTTGCATAAATCAACATCATGCAGTATTTTAACCCGGTGAAACTAATATATCATTTCCTCAATCGAGACTATTATGGCCGACACTGTTCCAGAACCTGGTGACTTTCACATCCTTGTTGTGGATGACGAGCCCAATGTGCGTGAAATCCTCCACGAATTAATCGCAAGCTTGGGTTACCGCGTTACGACAGCATCAGGTGGCCAAGAAGCGCTTCAATTGCTCACCAAAGATCGCGCCGATCTGGTCATTACCGATCTCATGATGCCCCAAATGAATGGGTGGCAACTTCTTAAATTGATTAAACAACGCCACACATATATGCCCGTTATTGTACTCACGGGTTATATATCTGAAGAAGGTGAAGCCTTGTTGACCAATCACCAAACAGATGGCTACTTGGTCAAACCCGTAGATCGCGCCAAACTCAAACAAACACTCGATAATTTTCGAGAACAAAAAAAACCAGGTCGCGCTGCAGACATTACTATTTTGGATGACGACCCAACAGCACTCAGCGCACTTGAGCATATTTTCACACGCCGCAGTTATCGTGTGTCCACTTTTACAGAACCAGGAGATGCACTTAAACATATTCGAGATACAAATCCAGATTTGCTTATTTTAGACCTAATGCTTCAAGGGTTTGATGGATTTGAACTTTGTCGCGTCTTACGCAATAATGAAAAAACCAAACATCTCCCAATACTCATTTTGACCGCAGCCCCCTCCAAAGAAAACGTACTCAAAGCCATTAAAATGGACATCAATGGTTTTATGGCCAAACCATTTGAACCCAAAGCAATTGTTGATCGTGTGAAAAAAACGCTCGAAACTTCTGCGGGAACCTAACATGTCTGCTCCTGCCTGCATTCTTGTTGTTGATGATGAAAAAGATGTACTCGCCGTACTGATTGACCTTATTGAAACAGGTGGTTATCGGGCCATCGGCACAACAGACCCCGAAAACGCACTCAGCATTGTTCAAGCAGAAGAGGTCGACCTTGTCATAGTTGACCTCATGATGCCCAAACGAGACGGTTGGCATCTTTTAGAAGACATCAAAAAATATGACACCGCCATTCCCGTTATCGTGCTCACAGGTTTTTTATCTGAACAAAGCGAGTCTATTCTTGCCAGCAAACAAGCAGACAGCTACCTTATCAAACCCGTTGACCACGACAGATTACAAACGCAGATCAAACACCATCTCCAAGATCATCCCCCCTCATCCAAAGCCCATGTTGTCATTATTGATCCCGATTCAAATACACGAGAAGACACACACCATGCACTGTCACGTCGAGGATTTCAAATAACACAATTCGATGCGCTTACCCCTGCTGAATTATTTATTCAAAACACCCTACCAGACCTCGTCATCCTTGACATAACTTTTCCCAATGGCAATGGTTTTAAGCTGTGCCAAAACCTTCAAAAAAATCCAAACACAAAACACATTCCCACCCTGATCTTAACCACCGAATCATCTCGTCAAAATCTCATGATCGCCATCCAATTAGGCGTACGAGGTTTTGTTGCAAAACCCGTTGCACCCAACACACTTGTTGAACGCGTACTCAAAATTCTGCGTATTCATCCATAACATAGGCAACAAACCATGCCCAAAAACAACGCATATCCAATCCGTACCCCCAAACAAATGCAACAGTGTTTCACATTTAAAACTGCATGCTATCTAACAGCCATATATCTGTTTTTTATTTTTCCCCTGACCTCACCCATACATGCCCAAACCACAAACGTGCTCTACCTCAGCGGCCAGGGGGCTCACGTCATATTGCCGCCCTCATTGTTTCACCAGTTTTCTGAAGCGACAATTGAAACATGGGTCAAATGGGAACAAATACAAAATTGGGCACGTGTCTTTGACTTTGGCCGCGAAGGCAATGCCGTGGTTTTACAAAGTGAGAAATCATCACGCACCCTTAATTTTGCCATTTATGACCGCAATGGCGACAGGCATCGCATTCAGGCCAACAACGCCATTCCCGTTGGCCAATGGTTTCATGTTGCAGTCACCTGTGGCGCACAAGGCATGGCTTTATACATCAATGGCGAACTGGTTGGCACAGATACTTATACTGGTGGCTTGGAACAAGTTACAGGTGGCACATATTATATTGGCCGTTCCAACTGGGCAGATGACAAACCCTTTCAAGGTTACATATCTGAATTTCGTATTTGGAATGAACAACGGTCACAAACCCAAATCCAGCGCACCATGCAACGCCGATTAACAGGCAAAGAACCCAACTTAGTGGCCTACTGGCACTTTGACCAAGCCCAAGATGACCAAGTATCAAACACAGCCAACACCTACTCAGCCCAACTCATTCAAAATGCCCATCTGGTGTCTGTGACTCCCATTGCACGGTATCTCATTCCGGGAGAAATGGAAAAAGAAAAAGAAATACGCCAAGCATCCGCACAAACCAACTGGGAGCGTGGCAATTATATAGGTGCATATCGCGACTATCAGGCCGCATTAGATTTAAGTCCAAACAGTTCAAACATTCGTACAAATATGTTAAAAGCTCTTGAAAAAAGCCATATCACCGCAGCGCTTATGCCGTTCCAAATTACCAATACAAAAACCAATTCAGAAGTGACATACCTGGCCACATACACATATCTCACACACCATCGCCCCGCATATATCGAATGGCTCACACCTGCAACCATTCAATTTCTACAATACGAACAAGGCCTCACGACACGTACACCACAACAAACAATCATAGAAGCAGCCAAATCTTGGAATATTCGCTTGGTTGTGCTTGCAACCATAAAAGAAATCAACATCGATCCATCTGGCCCCAAACGCGAATCACAAACAGCCTATTTAAGAGCAGATCACCAAACCCTCTCAGACAGTTTAAGCACTGTACGCTACAACATCATTAGCCAACAAGTGAAAGCGACAAGCCAAGCCCTCCTTCAAGTTATCGACGTTGAAACAGGTCGTATATTAAACAATCAGCTTGTGAGAAGCGAAATACAAGACCAAGTTGAATATGCCGATTATTCGGGAGACCCCTACGCCCTTTGGACCAAACGTGGGGCTCGTTACCAGCGCCTCATCAATCAAGAATCGCGTTTTTTAGCCCGTCAAAAATTAAAAACCGATAACGAGTTGACACACGAGGCCCTTGAAGAATTGGGCAACCATATTGCACAACAAGTCGCCTCTGTGGTTGCAACCTATCATCCATAACATAAACTGAAATAAAAAAGCCCGTGTGTCCAAAACACACGGGCTTTTTTATTTTTATGTCGCCATTAGAAATTATGCACGTTGTGGCCCTGCATCGGAAACCATATCCAATCGACAAAAAACACAAGTGCCGTACTCACGGCTTGTGCGGCCAATAACCCAATAAAAAATGGCTTGCCACGTTCATAAAGTTTGGCCCCTCCAATACGCATCAAAATAGACTTAATGGCCCACACAATCAAAATTGAGAACACCGTTTTGGTCACGCCATAATTTCCCTGAATGGCCAAACCAATAGGATGTATAGGCCAAGACGGCACCCAATAACGTATCATTGTCAAAAGTGCCATCACCACCATACCAATGCCCGCCCACTGCACAATCATCCCTTTGCCACCCATTGGGATGGGATTTCGAATGGCATTTACAGCCTTGTTAAAAGCTGAAGGCGCCACTTTTTGCAAGCCCATATTGCCCAAATTATAGGCACCATACGCATATCCCAAATAGAGCGTATCGACCACAGATACCACAAACCCCAAAATCAATGCCCCCCAGATAACCATGGCAATCTTGCGAGGTTTTACACCGCGATCCACCACCTTAATTGCCTGTGTAAAAGCAGGTGTCACAAACCCTTTGCCAATGCTCTCAAAAACCCGCATAAATGACAAAATGGCCACATTGGCTCGGTCAATAAGTGGTGTGCCCCAAATGTTGAGCGCCGCATCGTAGGGTTGAACTTGATAATACACATACACCAGCCCCAACTCAGCAATCACCCGCGAAATACCGATAAACGTAAGAAAAGCGATTGGCAAAAAAGTAAAAATGACAAACAGATCCATGCCGGCCTGAAACAACCAAGCCACAACCACAAGCAATGACAAGACCAACCCCAAAACAGCCGTGCGATAAGACAACAATTCTTGCCCATCATCCACATTGCTCTCAGGTTTCAGTGCTTTGCGCCACACATCTTGCAAATGCCTCCGCGCCATCCACAAACTCCACAAAGCCAAAAAAATAAGTGCGCCGCCACTTTGCCATGCCAATGCATCGCTTTGCCATTGTCGATCGGCCGCACCTGGTGTATATCCCAACTTATTAAATACAAACACTTCAAATGCCGTCAAAAATACAAAAAACCACACGCTAAACAACACATCCAACCGGGCAAAATATCCAAATCCGATGGCATAAAAACTGATGCGTCGAATCAAAAAAGGAAAGTCTGCCCCCAACCGAAATTGCCCCCCCTCAATTGGAATGGGTGGAAATGCGGGGGTAAAATAGGAACCAATATTCCACAACTTCAAAAACATGACAAAACCAAAAGCAATCCAAAACAAAGGTGATTTAAAAATGCGCAACAGTTGTCCATCAGATTCTGTATCGGTCAAAATTTGTCCCACCTCCACCAATGGATAGGTCAACCGTTCGTGATCCACCCACTGCTTGCGCAACATCACCACCAAACAAAATGCCGCAAAAGCCATAGCGCCCAACAACAACGTCCACCAAAACAAAGGCACAAACCAAACATCTATGGCCGGAAAATGCCCAGGCGGCGTCCCTTCAAAAAACCAAATCATCTCACCATTGTTGTTTTGTGGAGCCAACCAAGTAGGAATGGCATCGTGCAAATAAAAATCCCATGCATTTTCAGCAGAAGCAAAATAATATACCCCACCCAAAATCCCCAACAAATGCCCCGTCACACCATCATAAGGCACAGAAATGGCAACAAGCCCCATGGCCAAAACCACGCGCATTTCTGCACGTGTCAGTGCCCAACTGGCGCGCATATTGCGAACAACGATATTGCCCACAGCCAAGGCCATAAATGGAAAGAGAAATGCCAGTGGAAAATGACTCCGACTGATATTGGATCCATCCATATAATAAGCCATCCACTCATCCCACCACACACTCACCACAATGACACAAACGGCCACACCAACAGAACGCAAAGTTACAGCACGTACCTGTTCTGGTGCAACGTCCTGACGAATCTCAGATTCTGCCACTGCCATCTTTGCGCCCTTTATAAAGGAAAATCAACAGTGAGGTGAAAACAGACTCTTAACTGATACACACACGCCCCTCAAGAGCAACAAGGTGCGTTCAAACCTTCGTTACAATAACGCGCACAACCTATCCACAATATCTATCAAAGTGCTTTTAACACCGCTCTCGTCCGTTCCAATGTCAAATCAATATCGTCCATAGAATGCGCCATAGAAATACTGCCCTGTTTGGTGGGAAGAGGAAAATGGTAAATCCCTTGTGCAATCAACGCTTTGCGATAGCGTTCATCCCATTCAAAATTATGATGTTCTGCCACATCGTGCCAATCAACAGGGGCATGATCCATCAAATAAACACAAAAAGCAGACCCTTGACGACACACAGTCGACGCAATACCAAATTCATCAAAAAGTGTCACCAAACCCGTTTCCATATGTGCACCCAAATCATACAAACGTTTATAATTGCCTTCGGCATCTAAAGCCAATTTTTCCATCGTGCCAATAGCACCTGCAGTGGGTACAGGATGCGCATTGTAAGTACCCGCAATCAGCACCCGCTTTGCCGCATCTTCATGAACAAAATAATGCATCAAATCAGCACGACCGCCAATCGCCCCAATGGGGTATCCATTGGCAATGGCTTTTCCAAAAACTGACAAGTCGGGCATGACACCACAAATACTTTGATAACCACCAATCGCGTGACGAAAACCCGTCTTCACCTCATCAAACACCAAAACCACACCTTGCTCGTCACACAAATTTCGAAGCCCATTCAAATAACCGTCTTTGGGCTTTATAATACCTATATTTTGCAAAATCGGTTCTGTAATCACCACTGCAATATCATATTTTTCCATCACCCAGCGAACAGAATCCAAATCGTTATAATTGACCACATGCACATTATCCAACACATGTTCAGGAATGCCCGCAGACAAGGGTGCCTTTTTATATTCGCCAGGTGACACACGTGGGCCAATCACACTTAAAGGTGTCATCACATTAACGGCCACATCATTGTGCCACCCATTATACCCACCTTGCATCACGATCACACCATTGCGCCCCGTATAGGCCCGCGCCAAACGAATGGCATGAAAAGTGGCTTCTGATCCCGTATTCGTCAACATCACTTGTTCAACAGAAGGAACATGTTGCACGATCAATTCGGCACACCGCCCTTCCCAAGGATTTGTGCCCGCCCCCATCAACGTATGCCCCTCGTCCAAAGCTTGCTTAACAACAGCATTTACATCAGGATCATTATGCCCCAAAATATACGGTGCAAAACCCGCATGATAATCAATATATTCTTGACCATCGGCATCCCACACACGACTGCCTTGCCCACGCACAAATGCAATCTCTGGTGCAACTGCACGGTTGACCGACACAACCCCCCCAGGAATCACATTCCGATTTTTGGCATAAATCTCCGCCGACTTCTTCAGTAACATCAGACATCCTTTCATAAAATAAAAATGACATACCCCGCCCACCGCAAGAAAACACACCCTACCCAAAACAGCAAATTGAAAACCATCTGGTCATCTTGCAAATCGCCAAAAGATTGGCTATACTTAAAAAGCTGATTGCAAATTGCAATCAGCCCAAAAATCTCTTTATTCAGTATGATCTACATGGACAAATAGGGTTTATTCCAAAGAAGGCACTATGACCACCCAAACACGTGCCGATTATTTTTCTGCAGGAACGTTGGTTGTTTGGGATGTTGATTTGCTAAGTCACGACGTTGTTCGCTCTTATTGCCCAGACCACCCCATACAACCCACCATTTTCCATCGCGATGAAATGGCCCATGCCGAACCAGCGATATTAGACTCGGTCATGCCCGTTAACAACCTCTTCCCCTAAATCACATCGCGTCAAACATCTCTCATTTCGGTTGGGGATACGTCTCCAAAAAACCATTGGGTCGCCGTGTCAAATACTTCAACCAACTCTCCTCTTCTGCCGATTCAAAAATACGATCATAAAGCCCATCCCCACCAAATGAATTGGCAATCACGCCAGGGCAATATGTATACATAACCGTACGCCGAATCACATCCGATTCATTGCGCGAGCAATGCCCCATATCATGTGAAAACAACAACGCATCACCTGCCTTCATAGAAAGCTCCACCAACATATCAGACACATCGTCACCCTTCACCCGTGGGTAATTGGCTTTGTGACTTCCCGGAATTACCTTCAGCCCACCGCCACCTGGTTCAATATCGTGCATCGCATACATCACATTCAAAAGATTGTGGCGAATCTGTCCATTAAAATGGTAAAAGTTATGCGTCACTGTGGGTGTGTGATTAGAATGCAAACGTGTCTCTCCACCCCGCCATTTAAACGCGATCCAAGTCGATTTCAACCGAGGCCGTTCCACCATTTCCACCAAATAAGGCAAAAGTTTTGGGTTTGCCGCCAATGGCACCAATGATGCTTCTTGATTGACAACATCGTCATAACGCACTTCTTGGTTTTCGCCTTCTTTTTTGGCACGAAAATCTGTCCATGCCTTTTCTTCCCACACATCAATCTTTTTATTTAAATGCGCCAATGTTTCCGGATCAATGGCCCCACGCACCAACACATACCCATTCACATCATACCGATACAATTCTTCTGGTGTCATTATCTGAACCCCTCGCTAAAATAACTCATGACAAAACTTTTAGTGACGCACTGTCATAATGACTTTGCCAATATTTTGATTGTTCTTCAAAATATCATGCGCATCAGCTACCTGCTCAATAGGCAAAACCGTATCTATAATCGGCTGAATGGAGCCCTGGACAAGCAACGGCCAAAATCGCTTTTCAAACCCTGTCTTAATGGCCACTTTCTCTTCTAATGATCGACTGCGCAAAACCGACCCCACCACCCGTAGCCGATTGCGCAACATCAATCCCAAATTGATCTCTGCCTTTGTACCCCCTAACAAGGCAATGATCACCAAACGACCTTTTTGCTTCAAAAGTGACACATTGCGTTCTAAATATTCACCACCCGAAATATCCAAAATCACATCCACCCCACCAGGAGCAACCGTTTTCACTGCCTCGGCAAAATCACGTGCTTTATAATTGATCGCAACATCTGCGCCCAATTCCAAACATCGCGCAACTTTATCGTCTCGGCCCGCTGTGGCAATCACATGACATTTTGCATGATGTGCCATTTGAATGCCTGCCGTGCCCACACCACTGGCGCCACCATGAATCAACACCGTCTCGCCGACTTGCAGTTCGCCTTCCATAAACAAATTCACAAAAGCCGTGTAAAACACTTCGGGCACTGCCGTTGCTTTTTCAAACGACCAATCGTCTGGAATACGCATCAGCAATTCGTATGGTACACACACCTTTTCGGCATATCCCCCACCAGACAACAATGCACAAACGCGATCACCCACTTGCCAACCCGGCACATCTTTTCCCACTTCAGCAATCACCCCAGCCATCTCCAAACCCATATAAGGTGGCGCACCTGCTGGCACTGGATAATTACCAGCACGTTGCAACAAATCTGCCCGATTTACAGCCGTCGCATGAACTTGAACCAATACCTCGCCCACACCACAAATTGGATCGGGAACCGCTCTCCAAGACAGCGGAAAACCATCTTTCTCTTGATCAACACACACAGCTTTCATGGAGACACCTCTTTAAAAGACAACCTACTACACAATAAATAAACATTGTCCTAAGTGTGAATATCTTCACCTTTTTGCACACCATATCGACTGGCCGCCACTTGCCACCCCAATTGTTCAAACAACATCTGTACGCGGTTTGGAATAGGGGCATCAATAACAACCTGCTTGCCACTTTTGGGATGGCAAAATGAAAGTCGTGTGGCCATGAGCAACAACCGCGCAAGATCAAATTGGCTTTTAAAAAAGCGATTGTGCTTGCCATCGCCATAATTGTGATCGCCCACAATAGGATGGTTGATGTATGCACAATGTTTGCGAATTTGATGCTGACGTCCCGTCTTTGGCAGTGCTTTCATAAGTGAATAACGCGCCGTCTTGTAAGGGCCTATGGCAAAGGGTAATTCAACAGTGCCTTCACACATAAAATCGGTAACCGCATCAACCGGCTCAGATGCATCGGGTGGACAGTATGCATGGTCTATCACACCCGATTCGGGCAAATAACCACGCACCAATGCCAAATATTCTTTTTCTACATCACGCCCCTCAAACAGCAGCATCATTTCTCCAGCCATTTCAGAACTCAAAGCAAACAACACAACACCTGACGTACCCCGATCCAAACGATGCACCGGATAGACCCACTGCCCCAACTGATCGCGCAAAATGGGCATACAACTCCAAGCGGTGCGGTCTAAATTGGTCGGGTGAACAAACACACCACTGGGTTTGTTGATCGCAACAAAATCATCATCTTGATAGAGGATATCTAAAGTCATGAGAAAAACCTGTGAATCAGCGAATCAGCGAATCAGCGAATCAGCGAATCAGCGAATCCTCCCCTCCCAAAGTATATTGCAAGATTCTCGCCTTTTCGTCTATT
>JAYODI010000083.1:0-25565 GCA_038279365.1 Candidatus Latescibacterota bacterium
TTGCTGGTGTGTTTGGTTTAGAAGCGCAAGCACCAGCAGCAACCAAATCTGTGATTGGTGCTCCTGGTGTGAATGAGAATGCTGAATTCTCACTCCGCTTGGGCAGTGATCGCGTGATGGTTGGTGAGACTGTCTCCGTTGATGTATCTTTGGCCAACGTTCAAGCTTTGATGGGTTATCAGTTTGCTGTTAACTACGAAACCGACAAGTTCGAGTTCGTGGGTGCAGCTCCTGCCGATCAAGACTTGTTGGCTTCTACGGGTGGTGAAACCCCACTGTTCCATACTTGGGCAGACAAAGCCGGTGAAGTAACTGTGGCTAACGCAGTGATCAACGGTTCGTCGGTCAATGGTGGTGGTGACATCGTTCGTTTGACCTTTAAGGTTCTGCGGGAATTTGAAGACAACGCTCGTTTTGAAATTGCCAATGGGCTCATTGCTGATCCCAATCAACTTTCAAACTCGGCCGTTGTTGCTGGTTTGCTCGAAATTCAAAGCACACCAACAGAGTTTGCACTGCTCCAGAACTTCCCGAATCCGTTTAACCCAGAAACCACGATTCAGTACAATTTGTCTGAGTCTGCTGACGTAACCTTGCACATTTATAATGTGGTTGGCCAAGTCGTGCGGACCTTGGTATCCGAACGGCAAGCTGCCGGTCGCTACCGGGTTCAGTGGAGTGGGATGGACGATCGTAGTGTGCCCGTATCGAGTGGAATTTATTTCTACGAGATTCGTGCAGGGAAGAACAAAGACGTACGGAAGCTGATGCTGCTCAAGTAATCTGCGACGGTGTATGGGTGTCTCCTTTGGGAGGCACCCATACCTGTTGGATTGCGTTAGAAAATTCACGTAGATTTCAAGCAGACTTCAGTTCATAGGAGAGTGTGATGTTTCTTAAAAAAGGTTTTTTATTTGCTCTTGCACTGACGTTGGTTTTAGCAGGCAAAGCAATGGCTGGTCCAAACGCCGCTGCGGTGATTGGGCTCGACATTGATGCCAGCGGAAATGCAACCAATGAAGGTGTAACAAGCGCGACCGCTGCGGGTCAAACTGCGATTGAAGTTGAGTTGTTTACAACTCCAATTGCTGGTCCTGTTGTGGGTGCAGATATTGTTTTTGATCTCGATCAAGCCGTGGTGCAAGTTACGGGTTTTGCCCAAGCAAATGGTTTGTTCGCATTGGGAACATCCGCCAATAGTGTTTCTATTGGTGCAATTCCTTCGGGTACTTTGAGTGCCGCTGGTTATTGGGGTAAAGTAACTTTATCACCCCAAGTAGATGTAACTGGTGTTGAGTTCTCTGTTGGTATTACGCGTTATGTGGTTGTTGATGCTGCCAACAGCACCAGCCCAGACACGTTGACAACAACAACACGTTTGGTATTCAATGCACAACCCAAAATCACAGCAGATAAGACCATTGCGGTGATTCCTCGTGGTGGCCAAGCAACAGCTACAGTAACCGCTTCAGGTTTTGCTACTGGTGCAACCGTGACCTTTTCGAAGACCGTTACAGGTTCTGCTACAGTGACTGACGCCACAGCTGGTAATGTGTATACATTAACAGCCAGTGGTTCTGGTGCCGCAACAGTGGTTGTGACTGCTTCTGATGGTACCACCACCACTTCTGCAGTAACGATTCAGTTTGACGAGCAAGTGCCCGTTGAATTGGCCTCGTTTGCTGGTGAATTAGCAAAAGACCATGTGGTGCTCAATTGGTCAACCGCTTCTCAGACCAATAACGCAGGTTTCCGCGTATTGCGCAGCACAGACAAAGAAAATTATGAAGTTGTGAGTGAACTCATCTCTGGTGCTGGCACAACCGATGTGTTGATGCCCTATAGCTTCATTGATGTGAACGTTCCTGCTTCTGAACAAGTGTTTTATGTGCTCGAACAAATTGACTTAGACGGCACAATTCACCGTTCAAATGCTATTGAAGTGGTTTTGGGTGCACGTTTCTTAAACTTGCCCTCAGAATTTGCTTCTGCTGTTTATCCCAATCCTTTCAACCCTGCCACGACAATTTCTTATGACTTGCCTGTTGAAGGCGATGTGTCGATTGTGATCTACGACGCTATTGGTCAAGAAATTCGTCAGCTCGTGAACAATGGCCACACTGCTGGCCGTTATAGCGTTCAATGGGATGCAAAAGATGCATTGGGTCGCAGTGTGGGTAGCGGCGTTTATATTGCTAAGATTAAAGCTGGTACTTTTTCAGCTACGCAAAAGATGTTGCTCTTGAAGTAATTGCAACCCACAAAGATTTAAAAAGGCCATCGGAGAAATCCGATGGCCTTTTTGTTTTATATGCCAATTGACTTTGATTTTTAAGGGTATTATATTCGTGCCTCTTTGAAGAGGGGAAACATCATTTAAAGGAGTTTGGGATATGAATAAGGTTCGTATGGGGTTAATTGGTTGTGGGGGTAATATGGGCGGGCATTTGCGGCGGTTGATGGACATGCCGGATGTAGAGATCGTGGCTTTGGCCGACCCGAGTGAGGCAAGTTTTGAGCGTTTGTTTACACGCGTACCAGAGGCAAAAGAATTGCCTCGCTTTGCTGATCACAAAGCTATGTTGGCTCAAGTGGAGATGGATGCCGTAGAGATATCAACACCACATACCCTGCATTTTGAGCAGATTATGGACAGCTTGGATAAGGGATTGCATGTGTTAAGTGAAAAACCGATGGTTTGTTCGGTTGAGCATGCATTTGAAGTGATGGACAAGGCTGAAGAGGTTGGAAAAATTTTAATGGTTTCTTATCAGCGGCATTTGGCTCCTACATTCCGATTTATTCGCAATCAGATTCAAACTGGAGAAATTGGTGATGTTTTGTTTGTGCAGGCCATGCAAGACCAACATTGGTATTGGAACCAGCAGGGCAAATGGCGACAAGTTCACGCCCTGTCGGGTGGTGGGCAACTTAATGATTCAGGTAGCCATTTATTGGATATTGTGCTGTGGATGATAGATGAGACACCGCATACGGTTTCGGCAATGATGGACAATTTTGATACTGAGGTAGATATTAATTCGGCATTAACCATCAAATTTGAAAATGGTGCATTGGCAAACTTTTCGGTGGTTGGAACTGGCCCTGGCCCTGGCATGTGGGAAGATATTACAATATGGGGTTCAAAAGGTGCTATTTATTCGAGAAATGGCAAAGTGACGTGTAAATATGGTGGAAAAGATCCTGTGGAAATAGACCATTTGCCTTCACGGTTTGATAGTCCTGATCAGAATTTTGTTGATGCCATTTTGGGTAGAGACGAAATACAAGTACCTCCCTCTTGTGGATTGCGTGTGATTCAGCTTACGGAAGCGGCTTGGGAATCTGCTGAAAAAGGTGGGCGTCCAGTGCGTGTTAAAACGGCACGAAAGAGAAAAAAGTAGGGTTGACATCCCCCCCATGGGTCGGTATAATTAGGGTATAACCCCACCCTAAGGGGAAATTGTTATGCAAGTGCGACCCGTTGAATTTCAAGAGAGTTTTGCGCGTTTGCCTGTTGAACAGGCCCGCCAACAACATGTTTTACAACGTGAACCTGATTTGGCACGTGATCAATCGGCACGGGTAAATGCCGATGCGCACCTGCGGGATTTGGGGCGGCCCGTTGAAACCTCTCAAACAGAAGGTCTCATTATTCAAGCAGATCAAAATAGCTCATTTGAGCAACGGTCAAAAAGGCGTCGTCAATCGGGTGGGGAAGATGAACGTTCACCGCAACGGCAAAATCCCCAGTTGGGGCGCAATTTGGATATTATTGTTTAAATGGATATTGTTTTGAATCTGCAACGGTTAGTTGACTTGGAAAATATTTTTCATTAAAAAGCCGGAGGTTGTGATGAATCGGTGGTTTAAGTTTTTTGTTATCGGTATCTTTGTTGCAAATTGGGTTGGCTCCGCACAAGGAGAAAAGATAACGTTGGCATTGAAGTTTCCTGAGGGCAGAACGACAGAGTACAAAAACAAATACCGATTTGAATATTACAGCAATCGCGCCGAGTTGATTGTGATGCAAAGTGGGTCGATGCGTGCGATTGTTGAAAGTGAATGGCGTAGCGAAGAAAAAGTGATCAAACCCGAAGCATTACCAGATGAAGAGATACCTGCCGGGGTTATGGCAGTTCATGCGGGTATCAGCAAAGCCGCCAGTGCAGCAATTTTTTTGGGTGAAAAACAAACATACGAACAATATCCGCTCACATTTGAAATGTTTAATGACCGTGCTTTTAAATGGCGTGTGACCCCACAAGGTGAAATTCAAAAATTTGCACCCGATTTTCCGGGTTATCGCGTTGAGCGCCAAGATCTTATAACAGATATTTATCAAGCTTGGGTACCTGCGATGACCCCTGTTTTGCCAGATGGGCCTGTAGGTGAAGGTGACTCTTGGACGGGCGAACGTGTTTTTGAACGTCCATTTGTGAGTATGGATATGATGCGGCGAAAATCTTTGGTGCATATCAAAAGTAAATATCGTGTAAAAGAAATGAAGAACCGCAAAGGGCGTATGGAAGTCAAAATAGAAGAAGAACGAGAAGTGGAATATAAAGGATGGTTGGATGTGAGTGCGGCATCGTTGTTTTTGCATGGGTCAGGTATTGGAGAAGGGGAATGGGTTGTAGATGCGACCAATGGGCTTTTGTTGGAGCATAAGATGCATATGGATATCGACCAACCCGTTGTGATTAAAGCAGGTAAAGTAGACCCATTGGCAGATATTCATGCAGAACTGAAAATTGATGTTGAGCGCAAATTGGAAAAAATTAAAAAATAACCGTTTGTTTGAAATTTGAAGATGGCTTGACACTGGGGTTTGGATATGCTAAACTTTGTTTGAGGTTGGTTCCAAATCTTCAGCTTGAATAACCACCTGCTATATGTAGGTGGTTATTGTTTACCATCTGAATTTTGCTGTCTACCCGATGCATCATTTTCGATCTGAAAGGAGTGCGCCGTTATAAACTCTCACGATTCTGATCGTTCGCGAAAAACGCCTGATGACTTTCTTCAGGATTATGTTGATATGCAGCATACGTTTCAATCCTTGTCTATTATAGATCAAATCTTAATGACCATGGATGAAAAGGACAAACGACGCCCGTTGTTGTACCAGTTGCGTCGGCAACTTCAAGAAGATGAAATCACTTTTGAAGAAGCCCGTCGTAGCATTATTGAATTGGAAAACGCACTCGAAAAAGTGACAGCACCGGCCAATCGTGTGGGCACATTGCTTTCTCCACCCAAAGATGGTGTGGCATATATTCAGGTGGGAGGCGCAGAATATTATGCCAACCTCGATGCACGTATCCATGAAGACTCACTCAAGGTGGGTACCCGTGTATTGGTGAATGATGCGTTTGCGGTGGTTGGCGATATGGGAGAATCACCCTCGGGAACAGTTGGCAAAATTCTTGATGCGTTTGCTGATGGTCGTTTGCAGGTGGGCAATGAGCAAGGGACGCAATCGCACATATTGATTCGCAGCACAGATTTGGAAAATGTGAGTTTGAAAACGGGTGAAGAAGTTCGTATTGACCCTGGATATCGTGTGGCATTGGAAAAAATGCCACATACCGAAACAAAAGACTATTATTTGGAAGAAGTGCCCGAATTGCCTTGGGATAAGGTGGGGGGGCACGATGATGCCATTCAGGCCATTAAAGACACCATTGAAATGCCCGTATTGCACCCCGAATTGTTTGAACGCTTCCAATACAGCACACCCAAAGGTTTTTTGTTGTATGGCCCTCCAGGATGTGGCAAAACACTTATAGGAAAAGCCACGGCGTATAATTTGGAAAAACAAGTTCAAAAAGATGGTCTCAATTTGAAGTCTTGTTTTATGCACATTAAGGGACCTGAAATTTTGAATATGTGGTTGGGCGAATCGGAGCGTAAGGTGCGTGAGATTTTTTCTCAGGCGCGAGAAAAGCGCAAAGAAGGTTATTTGCCCGTGGTGTTTATTGATGAAGCAGAATCTGTATTGGGCACTCGGCGGGCGGCGCGTGGGCACAATATTTCCAATACGGTTGTGCCTATGTTTTGCGCCGAAATGGATGGCATTGAATCGTTACAAGATATTGTGATTATTTTAACATCTAATCGCCCAGATATGATTGATCCTGCTATTTTGAGGCCTGGGCGTATAGATCGTAAAATTAAGGTCAGCAGACCTGATGAAACATCGGCCAAAGAAATATTGGGTATTTATTTGACCAAAGATTTACCCATTGCCGAAAAAGAAATAACAGAACACGATGGTAATATTGATGGTGCCGTTGCAGATATTGTTTCACAAACGATCGCTGAGATTTTTGCGAAGCGCGATGATACGCGGTTTTTAGAAGTCACATTGAGAAGTGGACGAAAAGATATTTTGACGCGTGGTGATTTGTGTAGTGGTGCAATCTTGGAGTCTATTGTGAGGCGCGCAAAAGAATATGCCATTAAACGATCTATCGCTTCTGGTAAAGAAGAAGGCATCGGATATGATGATATGCTGTTGGCGGTAGAAACGGAATTTGCAGAAAATGAAATTTTCCCACCCTCCGATAATTCTGAGGATTGGCTTAAATTGCTTGATTATGACCCCGAAAATGTGGTGCGGGTGGCACCGATTCGCCCTGCGCGTGTTCGCCGTGCGAATCGACAAGGTGTGATTTAAAATTTGTGGTATGGCAAATGGCAAACGTGATGCCATTTGTCAATTTGGGGTGGACGACGAAAAGCACTTTTTGCTGTTTACCCTTTGCAAGGTATATGGGTTAAGAGGGATTATGGAACGGTTGTTTGGATTAGAAACCGAATATGGTATTACCATCGATGGGGTAGACAAAATAGATGTGGTTGAAGAGTCGATGCAATTGATTCGGTGTTACCAAATGGGCGATTTTGTGCCCCTATGGGATTATCAACTTGAAAACCCGCGCAAAGATGAACGCGGGTTTGAAGTTGAAAATTTGTTGAATGATTTGGATGAAAAAGTTCATATCCAACAAGACCGCAAAAGAAAAATTCCGTTTAAAGAATTGAAGAGTGATCTGATTATTTTTAATGGTGCACGGTTTTATAATGACCACACCCATCCTGAATTTTCGACGGGTGAATGTTTAAGCCTTTTTGAATTGGTTGCACAAGATAAGGCGGGTGAGCGTATTGTAGATATTTGTGCGCAGCGCAGAACCGAAAGCTTAAAAACAGGTACTGTACAAATGTACAAAAACAATACGGACTTTGAAGGACATAGTTATGGGTGCCATGAAAACTATTTAATGGATCGCAAGATTCCTTTTGAACGCATCGTGGATGGATTGTTGCCTTTTTTTGCAACGCGCCAAATTTATGCAGGTGCAGGTAAGGTGGGTGTGGAGCGGGAAGACAAAGCCCCTTTGTATCAATTGAGCCAACGCGCAGAGTTTTTTGAAGTGATTGCCAGCGTAGACACCATGCACAAACGCCCAATGGTGAACACACGTGACGAGCCACATGCCGATCCTGAGAAATATCGCAGGCTTCATGTGATTGTGGGCGATGCCAATATGTCGGAATATATTACGGCATTAAAGGTTGGCACAACCGTGTTGGTTGCCGATTTGATAGAAGTAAATGCGTTGCCCAATTACAAGCTCAAAGATTCGATTGCTGCGATGAAAAATATTGCAAGAGACCAGACGTATCAGTGGTTGGTTGAACAAGAAGGTGGGCGCTTGGTTTCTGCCATTGAAATTCAAGATGCCTATTTGGAAAAGGCGCGCGCTGAATTTGCTGGCCGAGATAGAGAAACCGATTGGGTGTTGGGTGCTTGGGAAGATGTGTTGGGGAAATTGGCTCAAAACCCAATGGACTTGGTGGGCACCTGCGATTGGGTAACCAAAAAATGGTTGGTTGATAGTTTTTGCGAAGCCGAAAATTTATCTTGGGATAACCCAGACGATGTGTTTTGGATGCAAAGCCAAGATTTGGAATATCACAATGTGGATCGTGAGGCAGGGCTATATTATTTGTTAGAAGCCCAAGGGCAAATGGTGCGTGTGGTGGGAGACGATGAAATTGCCACGGCAATGTCGGAACCACCTACAGGTACGCGTGCTTATTTTCGGGGGCGGTGCTTAGAAAAATTTGGTACCCATGTGGCTTCTATTAACTGGGATCGCATTGTGCTCAAAGACAATAACAAACAACATGCTGTAGATATGAAAAGATTGGTTGATTCTGAGTGGGTTCGTCGCTATAATTTGGCATTAGATGATTCGGAAACATTGGTAGAATTTCTGGATGCTTTGCAGAAGATTGATGCAGATCAGTCTTGAAAAGATCACCTTTAGGAGGTTGATAGTATGCAAAATTGGACAGAGTTTGAACGTCGTACCCGTCCATCGGACCCTATTGAACGTGGGCCTGGAGATGAGGGAGGTGGGCCCTCTCGTCCAAAGGTAGAACGCCCCGATACGCGTGATTTGCTTAAGCGCATGCGTCGTGTAGACCCCAATCAGGCGCGGCGATATCGCCAGCGAACAGGTGAGTAGCATATGAGTGATGGTGGTGATTTCGTAGACTTGTTGCGTCGAGATGGATATCGTTTTCCGGGCGAAGGGATGGTGGCTTCAAATGGCCAGGGTAATTTGCCTTTTCACCCAACAGAAGGAACAACGATTTTGGCCATTCGCTATCGAGATGGCGTGTTGGTGGCGGGTGACCGCAGAGCAACTGCTGGCAATATGGTGTTGTATGATCGTGCCGATAAGGTGATCAATTTGGATGCGTATTCGGTCATGGCCATTTCGGGTTCACCTGCAGTGGCTTTTGAAATTGCCCGTGTGTTGGAGCACTCCTTTCAATATTATCGTCGTCGGCAACTTCAGGAAATGAGTTTGGGGGCCAAACTACGTCGATTGTCTTTGCTCATTAAAGACAACATACCCATGGCCATTCAGGGCATTGGGGCGGTGATTCCTATTTTTGCCACATTTGATCGCAAAGACGAGTGTGGTAAAATCTTTTTTTATGATGCATTGGGTGCGCAATTTGAAAGCACAGATTTTACCACAACAGGGTCTGGTTCACCGGGCATTCGTGGTGTGATGTATTATCAAAATCGGTGGGGAGATCACAAGTTTGCCGATATGGAGCGCGATGAAGCAGTGGGTATGGCCATGCGGCTTTTGGACACCGCTGGTGAATATGATTCGGCCACGGGGCGCTACGAGCGTGTGGCCGATATCTTTCCTTCGGTGAAGATCATTACAGCATCTGGGCTTGAAGATATTGAAACCGAAACTTTGCGCAGATTACACGCCGAATATGTGGATGGGGGAGCGGGCTCATGATGTTATCGGATGAACCGTATCGCTGGGCAGAAGGTGTTGCCAATCGGCGAGATTATATTGAAGATCAAATTCGTACGGGTAGCCCGGTGGTGGGGATCGGTTATGAAGGGGGTGTTCTTTTACTCACCTTAAGCCGAAGTCAACAAAAACTCTTCGAGGTTTATGACCGCATTGGATTGGGTGCGGTGGGGCATTCGACAGATATTGAGAAACTTCGTCAGGCAGCCATTGATATGGCGCATTCGATTGGGTTTAATTACTCAGAAGAAGATGTGACCTTGCGCCAAATTGTTTATTTTGGCTTGGGCCCTGCCATGAAAGCTGGTTTTGACGATGTGGTGCGATCTCCGTTTTTGGCTCGGGTGATGTTGGCCGAATTAGATGGTCAAGAGGGTGACCATACGTTTTATATTGTTGATTACGATGGCGCCTTTTTTAAATATGAAGATTATGTGACTTTAGGTGGTATTCCTGAAGCAGATCGTTTGATGGAGAACCAGTTGGAGGTTGACAATGTTGCCACATTGTCTTTGACGGATGCACTGACGCAAGCACTTCGGGCTTGGGCTATGGGGCGCTGGGTGGGTAATTTGGAAGAAATTCCCACAGAAGATTCTGAATTGGATGCACTTGCAGCGGAAGTGAATGTGCAGGATATCTTAAAGCGCGAATTGGAAGATTTGGATGTCGAAGCAGTGGTGTTGGCGCGCGCACTGTTGAGTAAACCTAAGTACCGTGTGTTGACAGATGAAGAATTAGGTCCTGCACTTGCGCCTTTTCAAGGTAATAAATAATCAGACCATTGGTTTTTAATGTTTGGATTTGTGTGATGTTCTTCTAAAGGACGTATTATGAAAGACCGCATTTTTGGTCTTGAGACCGAGTATGGGTGTTTGGCTCCTGAACACGAAGGTTTTGTGAGCCCGGATGCCATATCCGTGAAGGTGAAAGATCATATTTTTCATTCTGATCGGATAGGCATTGTAGATATTCATTATCGCGGTCGTGACGAGCCGCCAGGCAATGGCGGTTTTTTATTTAATGCTGGGCGCATTTATATTGATATGGGGCATTTGGAATATGCAACCCCAGAATGTATGGGCTTATGGGATGTGTTGGCTGCAGACAAAGCGGGTGACCTTATTCTTAATCGAGCGCTGCAAGCCTCGGGGTTGGGCAAGGAGGCCTCTTTTTTAAAAAACAACGTGGATCACTATACTGGTGCAACATTTGGGTGCCATGAAAACTATTTGGTGCGTCGTAATGTACCTTTTTCAACCGTGGTGATTCCAGCTCTGTTGCCTTTTTTGGTAACGCGCCAAATTTTTTGTGGTGCAGGTCGGGTTGGCAGTTATGACGACAGCTTTTATTATTATGGGCGTGATGAGCAAGATAATGTGGATCGTGAAGATCCCGTCGATTTTCAAATTTCACAACGTGCCGATCATATTGTAACAGAAATTTATCAGTGGATTCAATTTTCCAGAGCGATTATCAATACACGCGATGAACCCTTGGCAGATCATAGCAAATATCGCCGATTGCATTTGTTGGTCGGCGATTCGAATATGTCGGAATATGCCAGTGCGTTAAAAATAGGTACAACATCTATGGTGTTGAATTTATTAGAGCGCAAAATATTTCCGCACGATATGGGCTTGGGTGATCCGGTGTGGGCATTAAAAGAAATTTCGCGGGATCCAGAACATAAATGGATATTGGGGCGTCATAATGGCAAAACCATTTCTGCAATTGATATACAGCGTTCTTATTTGGAATTGGCACAGCGCCATTTAAAAGGGATGGATGATGAGTCTGATTGGGTGTTGCGGGAGTGGGAACGTACCTTAGACGATTTGGAAACCGACCCGATGTTGTTGGTTGATCGACTGGATTGGGTGGCCAAAAAATGGTTGTTGAATTCGTTTCGTGAATCTGAAAAATTGAGTTGGGATGATCCCTGGTTACAGAGTTTGGATTTGGAATATCACAATATTGATCCCAACCGTGGGTTGTATTATGATTTGGTAAAACAAGGTGCGATACAACGTGTGTTGACAGACGCACAAATCGAAAAAGCGTGTGTGACACCGCCACAAGATACACGGGCCAAGGCACGCGCTGCATTGGTGCGTACGCTATCTGAAAATCGAGTGCGATACATTGTGGATTGGGATTCGATATACTTGGAGAATGAATGCCACTTGAGCTTTCGAGATCCGTTTTCAACTTACAAGGAAGAATCCGAAGCCTTCATTCAGGATATTTTGAGTGCTTCAAATAATTTATTGGATAAGCCTGAGTAAGTCTTGTTAAAAAAAAAGCCCGTTGCTTTATTGGCAACGGGCTTTTTTTTGGTATTTCTAATGGAATCGTCCGCCACGCCCCCGGCGTGACCCCATGGGCAAGTGGGCACGGGCCAATTGTTGGCAAGTGCGATCAAGTGCAGTATAGTCGGGAATGACAAATCTTTGGCGTGTGGTGGCATCTGTGAAGACAATTTTGGGAAATTCGCCAGTGCTTATGCCCCGCTCACCTCGTATGAAGAAAGTTTTTGGGCCATCTTCTGTATCTACTTGCCATTGATTGCCCTGTGTGTCTGTTTCGATTTGCAAGATTTTCAAAATGGTGGGAATGTAATAGCGATCTTTTAAACGCGTTTCAACAAGGTGACGCGAATCGGTATCTAATTCATCAATGGTTTTTAAGAGCCCCAATTCTGAGCCATCCGCTTTTCGAAAGCTGATCCAGTGGTTGGGCATCGAAAACGGAAAGCACCTCACAATTTGATCAATGGATTCGGTCTGACCATTTGTGGTCAGGGTGATATGGTCTTGGTGTTGTTGTATACGGGTGGTTTTGGGGTTGAGTAAACGCTCGATCATTTGGATGTTCACTTTAGATAAATTTTTTTATGTATTAAGATAGGGCACCTGATGGGGGGTATTTAATGGTTGTCATCAAGTGCAAATTGCATGTCGCATAACCGGGCATACAATCCATTTTGTGCCAACAGTGTCGTGTGTGTGCCTGATTCGATGACTTTGCCCTGATCAATGACATAAAGACAATTGGCACGGCGAACCGTAGACAGTCTGTGGGCAATGGCAAATGTGGTACGCCCTTCCATGAGGCGTTCTAAAGCGTTTTGAATAAGCAGTTCTGTTTCGGTATCTACTGATGATGTGGCTTCATCGAGTATGAGAATGCGGGGGTCATTTAAAATGGCGCGTGCAATGGAAATGCGTTGTTTTTCGCCGCCTGATAGTCTGACCCCTCGTTCACCAATGCGGGTATCATAGGCATCTGGAAAACCGCAAATAAAATCGTGTGCATTGGCCATGATGGCTGCCTGAATGACGTCTTCTTCTGTGGCGTTGAGTTTGCCATAGGCAATATTTTCACGCACTGTGCCATTAAAAAGAAACGGTTCTTGCAACACCATGCCAATTTGGCTTCTCAGGGATCTGAGTTGCACATCTTTTAAATTTTGGCCATCTACCAAAATGCTCCCCTGATCGGGGTCGTAAAAACGGCAAATGAGATTGATGATGGTGGTTTTGCCTGCACCGCTGGGGCCTACCAAACCTATGAGCTGACCGGGCTCTGCACTGAGCGTGACCTGATTTAAAACGGGTGGTCCATTCTCATAAGAAAAAGAGACGTTTTGAAACTCGAGGTGGCCATTGAGTCGTCCCAAAATATGTGGATTGGGCACATCTTTAATGTCGGGTTTGGTGTCGAGTATTTCAAAAACGCGACGTGCGGATGCGGTTGCTCGAACGATGGTGTCGTTGATGCGTGTGAGGCTTTCGACTGGGCCGTAGAATCGCCACAAATAACTTTGGAATGCAAAGAGGGTGCCTATGGTGAGCACGCCGGTCATAACTTGAATGCCACCGTAATACAAGATGAGTAGGGGACCTAAAGAGATTACAAGTCGTGCAAGTGGGAAAAAGGCCACACGCGTTTTGATGATGCGGATGCTGATGCTCCAAAAATGTTTGCACTTTTCGGTAAAACGTCCCAGTTCATGATTTTCGCGGGCAAAACACTGAATGACGCGAATGCCTGAAATATTGTCTTGCAAGAGGGCACTGATATCGGCAATGCGTTCTCTGGCCATGGTGTAATATGGGCGAATTTTGCGATTGTAGCCTATGATAAGGACGCTGTATATGGGGAGTGGGGCAAGAACAATTAGGGCAAGTTTCCAACTGAGGCCAAATAAAATACCACCAAAAATAAAAATGGTGGTGATGTTGACCAAGATGCGTTCGATGGTATCTGTGACGGTGTTTTGCAAGGATTCTACATCACCTGTCACGCGAGACATAAGTTCACCCGTGCTTCGGTCGTTGTAGAAACGCAATGAGAGATGTTGTAAATGGTCGTAGACTTCAATGCGCAAATTGAGCAAGATGTCTTGACCGGTGCGTGAGAGCAGATATTGGTTGAGGTAGCTGAAGATGGTGCGCAACAAATAGACACCGAACAAACCCAAGGCCAAATATTGTAACATTTCTAAATCTGCTTGGCGTTGGAAATCGGACAAGGTATGACCAACATATTGTCCACCCGAAAAATAGGGTGTCAGTATGTTGTCTATCACGTGACGCATGAGCAAGGGTTGTACGGCTTCAAGGCCAATGATGACCAGGGTACAGGCAATGCCAACGGTCACACGTATCCAATAAGGACGAATATATTTGACGAGCCGGATGAAAATATCCATAGGCGGTATCCATCAAAATTAAAAGGATGGTTTAGCTGAAGCGTTCTTCTGTCCAGGGGTCACCATGGTTGTGGTATCCATACCCTTCCCAAAAGCCTTCGCGGTCGTGGGCCATAAATTCGAGACCATTGACCCATTTGGCACTTTTCCAAGCGTAGAGTTTGGGTACTATAAGGCGCAGGGGCCAACCGTGGTCAGCAGAGAGGGGTTCGCCATTGCGACTGTGGGCAAAGATGACGTCGTCGCTGAGGAGATCGACCAAGGGGAGGTTTGTGGTGTATCCTCCGTAGGCGTGCACCATGACGTATTTGGCGTCGCGTTGGATGCCAATGTGTTTAACGAGTTCAGTGATGGGAACGCCTGTCCAGGTGTTGTCGAGTTGGGTCCAGCGGGTGACGCAGTGAAAGTCTGTGGTGAGATCGATTTGGGGTAGGGCTAAGAATTCTTCGTAGGTCCATAGTTTATCTTCGGCGACCAAGCCGTAGACGCGAAACTGCCAACGTTCGAGGTTGACTTTGGGCGTGGGGCCGTGTGTGAGGACGGGGAATTTTTCGGTGAGGTATTGGCCGGGTGGAACCCTGTTTTCGGGGTCTTGGTCGGGTTTGCGTGTGGGATTGGCACGTTTGAGTTTTTCTACGCGTTCTTTAGGGTCAATATTCATGTGTTGCCTTCGGCGACTTACTTTTTTTCAACAGCTAAAAAAAGTAAGCAAAAAAAGCCGTCCCTCAAGTGCCGGGAGGGCTGATTTTCCGCAAATACCCTTTGTGGGTTCACTAAGGGCGATGGCCTGCCAGCTGGGGCATTTTTGTGAAATGAGTCGCTGGACGGAATGGTGCGGAAAATCCGGATGGATGTTGTGATGGTTGTTTGATAAATGATGCGACAGGTTGTGTGTTATGAGTCCGTAGGACTTTTCTTTATAGAGCACGGGAATTTATTCCGGTGCGGAATGGTGTGGAAAATCCGGATGGATGTTGTGATGGTTGTTTGATAAATGATGCGACAGGTTGTGTGTTATGAGTCCGTAGGACTTTTCTTTATATAGCACAGGAATTTATTCCGGTGCGGATGGTGTGTAAATTGTGGTTCTTATGATAATGTATATTGTCCTATATTACAAATGTTATGTGTTGGCGTTCGGATTTGGTTTGGGCCTGAGATGGTTTTATTTTGCGGGAGGGAGATGATATGAGTGGAACGATTTTGTTTGCGCGAAATTCTCAGTTGGAGCGGTCGTGGCCTTTTTTGGCGGAGGCGTTGATCGCACGGCTCAATGCGATTGGTGAGGTGCGGGTGGTGAATGTTGAACGTGATACCCTTTTGAGTGAGGCGACGGATTTGAGCGGTGTGGTGGGGGTGGCGCATTTTGGTGGCATGTTGGGTGATGTGTGTGTAAGGAAGGCACCTCAGTTGAAGGCGGTGGGTGGGGTGTTGGATATTGGAGGGCATCGGCGACTGCCTGTGGACGTGCTTTTTGAGCGTGATATTGCCATTGTGGATGCCACGCGTGCTTGGGCGCCTTCGGTTGCAGAATGTACGTTGACATTGGCACTGAATGCATTGCGGATGATTCCACAGTGGCATAAGCGTATGGCGGCAGGAGAGCGGTTGTGGCATTTTGAGTATGCACAGTTTTGTGACAACCCCAACTTTGTGAATGGGACATTGGGGGCTAAGACGGTGGGGGTGATGGGGTTGGGGCAAATTGGGGGGCGTGTGGCACTGTGGTGTCGGGCATTGGGGTCGCGGGTGTTGGGATATGACCCGTTTATTTCAAAAGAGAAGTTGGATGAATTGGGTGTGGAACCTGTAGAGATGGATGAACTGGTAGAGGCTTGTGATGTGGTTTTTGTGACGATTCCTCCTACGCCATCGGCAGAGAAAATTTTGTCGCGTGAGCGGATTGGGCGATTAAAAAAGGGGGCTTTGGTGGTGGTGACGACGCGGGCGCATGCGGTGGATATGGCGGCATTGCGTGAACGTATTTTGGCCAATGAATTGGCGGGGGCATTTGATGTGTATGATGTGGAGCCATTGCCTGTGGATGATTTGTTGCGCAATCGATTAAATGTGGTGCATACACCGCATATTGCGGGTCGTACGCGCGATGCCAATGTGATGGTGGCGGATGTGATTGCCGAAGATTTTGAGCGGATATTGAAAGGCGACATGCCACATTTTCGATTGAGTAAAGAGGCAATTGCTGTAAGAGGGGAGCGTAAGGATTTGCCAAAGATGAGGTAAGTGTTAGCTGGGTGGATGAAGCATATAAGCCGAGGACTGAGCATGCTCAGTCCTCGGCTTATTTTTATGCACAGTATGTTTCCCACACGGGCAGTGTGCCTGTGGTGGGGCCATTTTGCTTGATCAATTTTTGACCGTCAGTAAACCCTTCGGGGCGATGGGTGAGTTCTTGGATGAGGCGTTGACGCCAGGTGGTGATTTCATTTGTCCATTTGGGATCGGTTGAAAGGTCCATCATTTCGTTGGGATCATTTTCAAGGTCAAAAAACAGCTCGCGATCTTGCCCGGGCAACCAAATGTATTTGTGTTTGCCATTGGTGAGATATTGCATGCCACTGTCTGAACTGGGCACGTTGGCACATTCGCCGTGTACATATTCTCGCCAAGTGGATTGGGGATTGCGAATAATGGGCAATACACTTTGGCCATCTACCGTGTCGGGAATGGGCACACCAACGGCGTCGAGTAAAGTGGGCATAATGTCCATGAGTTCAACGGGGTGGTCAATGACTTGTTGTTGGGGAAGGCCCAAGCTGTTGGGAAACTTCATGAGTAAGGGAACGCGTGCTGAGGGTTCAAAAGGGTTGCGTTTGCGCAACCATTGATGGTCGCCGAGCATTTCGCCGTGGTCTGAGGCGAAGACGACAATGGTGTTTTCGGGTAAAACACGGCCACTGACAAGGCGGGCAATTTGGTGGTCGATGTGCTCGATGCAGCCGTAATAGCCTGCTCGTGTGGCTTTCATAACAGGGGCATCGAGGCACAACCGCCAACATTCGGGTTGGAGACCACGCACGGGGCCTTCAAAAACACGTGCCCAGTCGCCGACAAAGGGTTCGGGCAAATCCATGGCCATGTATTTGTCGAAATAAAAGGCGGGTGGTGTGACAGGTTGGTGCGGATGGATAAAGTTGACGGCTAAGAACCACGGTTGGTCGTCGGTTTGGGCGTCGATAAATTCGAGGCCTTTTTGGGTGGCCCAATTGGTGAAGTGTAGGTGATCATCTAAATGCCACGGTCGGCCAGGAAAACCATTGCTGTACATGCCGTGGGCATCGGAGGCACGGTGAAAGGGGGCGCCATTTTCTTTGACGTAGGTTTGGTAATCGTTGTCAACGCCCGATATGGGGCTGTCGGCCCAATCTGCAGTGTCAAAACCCAATTCTGTAGCAGGCGGGCCCCAGTGGGCTTTGCCAGAAAGGTGGGTGCGATAGCCCGCTTTTTTAAGTATGCCAGGCAATGTGGGCCAAGGAAGTGGGGCATTGGTATTTTGTAGAGCACCGTGGTTTTGGGGTTTGCGCCCAGTGATGACGGTGCGACGGGCAGGCACACAAACAGGGCAGGCGGAATAAGCACTGGAAAAGCGCACTCCTGATGCGGCCATATAATCCAGGTTGGGTGTTTGCAACACGGGGTGGCCTTCAATACCGAGACAATCGCCGCGCTGTTGGTCGGTCATGATGAACAGGATGTTGGGTTTGGTATTGGACATGGGTTCTCCTGTTTAAAGTTTTGCGCTGGGTAAGTTGGCCATATGAATGGTTTCGCCACCGCTGTCTATAGATTGCAAGGCCGCAACGATCATACGCGTGGCTTCGTAACCGTTGTATGCCGATACAAGGGGAGAGGCACCCTTGTAAAAGGTTTGTAATTCGCGTACCAATTCCAAATCGGCCCCAAAGTGAGATGAGTCAAAGTCGTCTTTTTTGCAGTCTATGACTTGGTGTGTTTGTCCGTGATCGGTAACGATGTCGAGCATGCCGGAGTGGCGTGTGAGGATAATGCGCCCTTTTGTGCCGACGAGTTCGAGGGTTTCTTGGTCTTCGGCTTTGGGGCCAAAGAAACTTAAAAATAGGGATGCGATCATACCATTTTCATAAGCGATTTGGATGCTGGCATGGTCGAGAATGTCGGCGCCGGGCAAATAGACACAGGTGTCTACGCGACTGTATTCGTCATGAGCGTGAATCCACGAATCACCTGTGAGAGAAAGTTCTTCGGGGCTTTTGATTTGGCCTCGTGTGGGATTGGCGCGATAGGGGCATTCGAGATCGCATTCGAGGCAGCGTGTGGGTGCATCTTTTTTGGGTGTGAAAACGCGTTGTCCACCAAAGCCTGTAATTTTAACGGCCTGGCTGCCCGTGAACCAGTTGAAGACATCCATGTGATGAGACGATTTGTCGTTGATGGCATCGCCGGACCATTGTCGTTTGCGGTGCCAACGGTGAAAGTAGGTGTTGAAAGGAATGATGTCGCGAATTTGAAGCATGTGTAAGTCACCAATGACGCCGTCTTGCAAGAGTTGGTAGGCTTTGCGCCAGGGTGCTTCATAACGTCTTGTAAAACCCAATATCATAGGGTTTTGGGTGCGTTTTTCGGCTTCAATGATGGCAATGGTGTCTTCGAGTGTGTGGGCGATGGGTTTGTCGAGGTAAACTTTTTTGCCCGATTCTAAGGCGACAATTGCGGGGTCTTTGTGTGCACTTTGTGGGGTGGTAATCATGATGAGATGTACGTTGGGATCTTTGATGAGTTCTGTGGCGTTTGTGTAGGTGGCAATGGTGAGGTTTAGGCCTTGTTTTTGGAATTGGTTTTGGAGATAGGTTTGGGTTTCGGTGAGGCGTTCGGGACGAATGTCACACAATGCAGTTACGCGTAAGCCTGTTTGGTTGGTGATTTCGGCAATGCGTTCGGCAAGGGTATTGACGCCCCGATATCCTGCGCCAATGATGCCAACGTTGATGGGGGTCATTTTATGTCCTTGAGAGAAAACGGGGGCTTCTGTTTGTGGGGGCTATTTGATGGGCAACAATGTGTGAAGGTATCATTTGGCTTATTGTGAGAGGTGGCTGATGCAAATGGCAGAGGCCGCTGAAACATTGAGTGAGGTGACGGCGCCTTTGGGTGTGATCCGACAAAGCGTGTCACATTTGTCACTGGTGAGGCGGCGCATGCCTGTTTCTTCGTTTCCAAGGATTAAGAGCCACGGGCGGTCTGGTTTGATGGTTTGTAGATCTTGCTCGGCATGTTCGGATGTTCCCAATATCCAAAGGCCTGCTTCTTGGGCTTTGTCCAATGTGCGGCTGAGATTGGTAACGAGGCTGAATGGCACGTATTCAATGCCACCTGACGCGACATCGAAAGCGGTGCCACTTAATGGTGCAGAGCGATCTGTGGTGATGATGATGCCGCGTACGTTGAAAAATGCGGCTGTGCGAAAAATGGCTCCCACGTTTTGTGGATCTTGTACGGTGTCAAGAGCCAACCAGAGGCCATTGGATATGTTGCTAAAAAGATCGGGTAATTCAACGCCTTCGTGTTCTTTCACAACGGCTTCGGCACTGCTTACCCGACCAGGATCTTGTTTGCCACGTCGGTCACGAGGGTTGCGCCGAATTTCTTGTTGGGCCTGTGTGGTGCGAATACCAATGGCTTCGGCTTCTTTTTGAACCTGCGTCCAGGCATCACCTGCTTGTTTGGTGGGCAAACGAATTTCGATGATGTCTTGGGCGCGTTTTTCGAGTGTGGCGAGAATGCTGTGTGGATTTTTGATGTAGATGGGCATTGGGTTTGTTTCGTTTGAGGGTTACATAAATGTGTAAGAACTGTTATTGTTTGCAAGCGGCATTAAAATCATCACTCAGGGCTGACCACGCATATTTGGTTTCAATTTCTCGAATGGCAATTTCTGTGGCGGTTAGTTGATTGACAGAATCGTGAAATTCGACACCTGTGGTGGCATCGCGCAATAAGATGACATTGTAGCCTTTGTGACAAGTGGCAATGAGACCATAGTCGCGATTGATGATGCACCAATTGGTGGCAAACCCTGCGTAAAATACGTGAAGAATTTTGCGTTCAGCTAAGGTTTGGTGGAGCTGTTCCCCGGTGGCAATGATGGGCTCATTGGGCAAGGGTTTGGTGAGAGGGGAAATTTTGAGTTCGGTGACGTAACGTGCCAAGGCTTCATCGAGCCGAGGTTCTGGGTTGCGTCCAAATTCGTTTGGACGATAGAGACTGCGAAATTCGGCGGGTGGCCATTGTTGTGGGTGTGAGGGTGGGGTCTGTTGTTGTTGTGGCATACACTCAGGGTGATGGCTTTCGACCACGCGTGGTGATGGGGCATGAATGATGGTAAGGCCAATGCTGCGTGCAGCTTCAATGAGTGGCACAATTTTTTGTTGGGTGATTTGAGTGGCTCGGTTAAGCCAAGAGTCGATATAGTGTGTGCTCCAGACATCTACGAGGACGATGGCGGCTTGTTCTGCGGGAATGGATAAGGTTTTTTCGACAAAGTGGAAATTTTCTTCGTTACAGGACACATTTTTGTCTGTATAAACGCGGTAGTAGCGTGCGGGGATGTTGAGTGTTTTCATGATGTTGTGCCTTCTTTATCAATGGGGCTGTAAACAATGGCGTCGTATTGATCGTTTTGGATATAGCCAAGTTTTTGAGCAAGTTTGGCTGAGATGGCGTTGGCGGCGCTCCAGTGAGGTGAGATATTGTTTTGCAAGCAATGGGCAACAAGTGTTGCACTGGTGCAGGTAGCGAGGCCTTTTTGTTTGTGGGCATCTTTGGTATAGATTTGCACTTCGATGCCCGTGTTGCTGTTGGTATAGGCAACGGCAACAGAAGCGACCTGATTGTTTTGGAGTGCAAAAAAGCCTATACCATTTTGATATAATGCTTCGGCATGGATATAAGTGGTGCCTGTGTATTCTCGTTTTGCAAGGTCTTGATTGAGACGTTGGATTTGGTAACCTGGTGGCGTGTGCTGAGCGAATTTTTGAACGTGAGTAAGGTTTAACTTGTCAAATGAGAATCCGGTGCGTTTGTAGGTTGAACAATGTTCTCCTACAAGATGAAGGATGCGTTTTTTCCAATTGTCTGTTTCGGCTATGAGCAATCCACGCGGACTGGTTTTGATTAAGGTTTCGGCAAGGGGATGATCGGGATCTCCCGCAAAGAGTTTAAAGGCCCCTAACTGTAGACGGGCAACGCACGGGTTTGTTGGATCATCTGCAAAGGATTGGCCGTAAGGTTTTTCGAGTATGGCATCTATGACGACCCGTTGGCGAATGTGTTTTTTGAACAATGAGGCAAGTATCGCACGTTTTTGTGAAGGAATTTCGATCATGGGGTTGCCTTATTGACTTTGAAATGTATCACTTCTTGGAATGCGCGTGGGGGGGTGAGTTTCTATTTTTAATGTTTTGATCACTGGGTGTGTGCCGGCACCGTGGTTATACACCAGATGACCGCCAGTGTAACCAGAGAGTCCGACCAATGTTGCGACAATGAGCGCTCCTAAAAGGTATATATATTGTGTGGTGTGGGTAAATTGTTTTTTGATGGTGAGGTGAATACGTGTAAGTGTGAGAATCACAGCAAGAATGGCGGTTGCTGTGCCAAGGGTATCGTGCCAATCTAAATCGGCGTATATGTTTGGAATGTGTTGTGCGGTTTCGGCGGCATAATTGCCTGTGAGTGCGGCGGGTATGGTTGTGAGTGTGCCAAGGGCAAAGAGCAGAAATCCAATTTGCAAAAAAAGATCGCGTTTGCCCAATATGCCAATGGTGTCGCAAAGAGCACCGACAATGAGTAGGGCAATGGGAAAATGGATGATGAGGGGGTGAATGTCCACGGGATGCTCCATAAGCGGTGGTGTGTGTTGAAGGGTTAAAATAAGAAAAATATGCTTTTTACAAAATAAAAACAGGCGTGAGCGTTTTGCTCGCGCCTGTTTTATTGGAGTGTTTCATTTTCTGTATTATTCAGATTTGGGACTGAGGTCTTTTTCTGAGAGACGGCGGTGAATTTGTACGTGTCCATTTTCGTCAATGATTTGGAGAGAGACGGTACGCTCTCCTTTTTTACCGGCAAAGGAAACGGCACCAAAATTATAACCGCGATACATAATGGCTGCCGATTGATTGTGCCCACCTGAGCCCGATGTTGGGTCGGTGGCAATAGGTTCTTTGCGAACACCTGTGTTGGAGCTGAGCAGTTCATAAAGCGGGTAGGCATCTTGTGGGCGGTGTAAGCGGTTGAGTGTGCCCACGTGCCAATCGCCTGCTAAGAAAAACACACCCGATATTTTTTCGCCAAACATCCACGTCAAAAAGTCATCGCGCTCTGTGCCCCAGTGTGACCAAAGTTCACCTTGGCCGTCAACGACGGAACTGCCCCCTTGAACGATGATTTTGAAGGTGGCGGAACTTTTTGCGAGACTTTTTTTGAGCCAATCCATTTGTGCTTGACCAAACATGGTGGTGCGGTTTTCATCTTTGACCGATTCGCGGTGGTAGCGGTTGTCAAGCATAAAAAATTCGGCATCGGCAATTTTAAATTTGTAGAAAATGCCCTTGGTGTCGGCCAGGCCTGCACTGGGGTTGGCCCAATAGCGGTTGTAGAGGTCGAGTGTTTCCTCGCGCCATTTAAATGTTTTATCTGAGTTGTTGGGGCCAAAGTCGTGGTCGTCCCAAATGCCATAACTGGGTGTGGTGGCCATAAGGGTGCGAATACCTTGTAAGTGGCGTGTGTCTCGGTGATAGATGGCCATGGTTTCACGTATGAGATTGGGATCTTCTCCAAATTCTAATTCTGGGCTGGGCAGATAATTGATGTCACCAATATATAAAAAAGCGGCAGGGCGAAATTGTACGGCTTTGTTCCAAATGGGTTGATAAGGTACATTGCTGGGGTTCATGCAAGAACCAAAGGCAACCATGAAGTTGGCTACTTTGTCATCTTGAGGTTCGGGGGGTAAGGTGAAAAATATTTGTGGTGATAAGGGGCGGATGAGGCGTTTGTTGAGGCGCACTTCGTAATGGATTTGTGCCTGGGGTGATAAGTTGTTTAATGTGACAACGGCCGTGTGTGGTGCGTCTTTTGTGGTTTTGCCACTGACCATATTTTTGTAAACAGCTTGGTTATTAGGAGCAACCCAATAGGTGATTTGGACATCTGACGGGACATCGGTTTCAACCCAGATTTTTGCCGAGGTCGGTGTGGTATGTCCTACCATTGGTCCTGTTATCAGCTCTGCGGCGTAAAGTTGTGTGAACAGCAACAGCCCAAAGGGTGTTAATATGACAAGTAGACGAATCACGTTTTTTCTCCTTTGATTAAGTGATAGAGTGTCATGGGTAAAAAATATAATTTGAGAAAGTGAATTTGGGGTTTCACTTGTGCGACAGATTGATTACAATAAAGGGTAAGATACGGTTACTGGTGAACTTCTACAAGGATGGTTTCTATGGTTGATGGACTCAATATTTTGTTTATGCATTCTCACAATACAGGTACATTTGTCGAACCTTATGGGCATGCGGTGCCCACACCCAATTTGCAAAAATTAGCAGAAGAAGGGGTGTTGTTTCGCAATGCATTTTCAACAGCGCCTACGTGTTCGCCCAGTCGGGCAAGTTTTTTGACGGGGATGTACCCCCATTCTTGTGGGATGCTTGGTTTGGCACACCGTGGTTTTTCGATGTCCAATTACGATTGGCACGCTGCACGGGTTTTGAAGGCGAATGGTTATTTTACGGCGTCGTCGGGGGTAGAGCACACTGCGCCAGATTTGGACAGCATTGGGTATGATGTGATTTTGTCGGGTTTAGATACCAACTATCCCAATCAGCCCAATCGAATTGATCCAGCTGATGCGGTGGTCAACTTTTTGAATGACGCACCCAAGCAGCCCTTTTTTATTAACTTGGGTTTAAATGAAACACATCGCCCATTTCATCAGGCAGAACCTGAGATTTATCCTGCTGAGCGCAAACAATTTTGTGTACCACCACGCCCACTGCCCGACACGCCAGAGACGCGTGCTGATACCGCTGATTTTAAGGCGTCGGCACGGGTGATGGACGATGCATTTGGAAAGGTGTTGCGCGCACTTGATGATAATGGTTTGCGGGAGAATACGCTGGTGTTTTGTTTTGCCGATCACGGTTTACAGTTTCCGCGTAATATGTGCAACTTAACCGATCATGGTTTGCGGGTCTACTGTGTGGTTCGGGGGCCGGGTGGGTTTGCGGGTGGCCAAGAGGTGAACGCATTGGTGAGTTTGATGGATTTGTTGCCAACAGCTTATGAGGTGGCTGGCATTTTACCGCCCGATCATGTGGAAGGGTTTTCGTTGGTGGGGCTGATGGGCGGAGATGATGATACGCTACACGACGCAATTTTTGGTGAGGTGAGTTATCACGCGGCTTATGAGCCAATGCGGTGTGTGCGCACTAAGAGATATAAATATATTCGTCGTTATGACAACCGTGAGAAGTTGGTCTTGCCCAATGTAGACGATACACCGACAAAGGCGTTTTTGCTGAATCAAGATTGGGAAGATCAACCCCGCGATCAGGAGATGTTGTTTGATTTGATGTTTGATCCTGACGAGGCGCACAATATTGTGAATCGAGAGGATATGGCAGGGGTGGTTGCCGAAATGAAAGGGCGATTGGATGTGTGGATGCAATCAACCCATGATCCGCTTTTGCCTGCTGGCAGGGTGGCAGCACCTCGGGGGAGTAAGGTGAACAATGTGGATGGACGATCACCAAATGAACCAACCGAGCGAATCGGTTAAACGCAAGGGTATGTCGGTATTTTTTTAAGAAGGCACTTAATTTTTACAAATTTATATTTTTGTAAACTTTTTAATATAAAATATTGATTTTTATACAGACTTTGCATCTGTTAAAATATATAAAATGCTTATTGTGTGGCAATTAAAGTGTATCCACCCGTGCCGAGGAAAATGTATCTGGCATTTCAAAGCGAAACACACCCAAACTGTCTGATGAGGTTGTACGCAAAACCTCTTTGCTTAAGGCGCCTAAAATAGCAGTGGAGTCGAGCAAACCCAAATCGCGTTGCGGGATGGGAGCGAGAAGGGTGGTGTGCGACGAAAAGATGTGTGTCGATGCCAAAACAATAAAACAAGCCATTGCCATCCCAAATGCAGCTTGATAAATGGGAATGCGAAAACGAATGATATGATGCAAGTTTTGGCGCATATTTTTGCGCGGTTTTAATCTGTTTCGCACCCGTTGCTGTATGGCTGGGTTGGGCGTGAGGCCACCCGTTTTGGGAACGGATAGGTGTTGGGTGAGTAGGTGCGTCATTTTTGGAGATGCCTCTTTTGGGGGAGTATCGTTTGCCAATGCATTTTGAAACTCATTTGCCATTTTTTTCATATACACCTCTCGTCACGATAAGGATTGTGCCGTTTT
>JAYODI010000011.1:0-13384 GCA_038279365.1 Candidatus Latescibacterota bacterium
GCCTTTTTTAACGCTATTCCTCAAAGTTGCACTTATAACTTGAATTCAATAGTATAATACTTCCATCATAAACCACTTAAAAGATCTGTAACAAAAAAGAGGGCAAACATCGTGTGTGATGTTTGCCCTTTTTATAATGAAAATTGTTTAATTAAATCGGCAATAATTTGATTGGGCTTTTGATCTTAAGTCCGTAGGACTTTCCTTATCGTAGCACTGAAATTTATTTCGGTGCGGTTGATCGAGTTATTACTGAATTAATTTTTCAATCTCCATAATAAAACGAATACTTACTGATAATCCAAATAAATCCCCTTCATCCATCGTGGCCCCGTAAAAGGTGTTCGGCCATGTAACATCCTAAAGTTGTCGTACAAAATAAAATCTTGTGGTTGCAACAACACGCGAAACTGATAGGCTGGATCTTCAATCAAACGCACAAATTTCTGATACGCCCGATACCACTTTTCCATCTGATCAAAGGAATAAGATAAGGGTGCAAACGTGAAATAACTCGACCGAACTTGAAAAAACTGGTCCGATTGAAATGACAAAATGGGGCAACTGGTTTGGCTCTCAAAATGCTTTTGCTTGCGATGAAACACCACAGGCATTTTTGTTAGGGCTTCAAATGCCACCCTATCTAAATCGCGTAAGTAATACGCCGCCTGTTGGGCATCTGCAAGCAGGCTCTCGCCCCCTTCATCGGCAGTTTGAATACATTGCAACAATTGAAACCGTGGCACATTTTCAATAAAGGGTTGGTCTGTATGCAAATTTACAGCCGCATTGGTATAGCCCAACTGATCCGTATTTTTATTGGTCGTATTATCTGTTTTGAGATCTTCAATATATCCAAAATGACTGTCGCGCAAAGTAAACACATCTTGTGTCAAACGCGATATCAATGCCTCCGTGTCCAAAGTACATCCCCGCATCAAAATGGCACCTTTTTCCTTGAGATATCGATCGCAAATGGCCACAAAATCTTCTGAACAATTCTCATAAAACACTTCAATGTGCGCCAAATCCTGCGCCTGAATTTCAGAAACCTGCGCGTCTATGGCATAGGCATGATCCCACAACCACGCCAATGCAAAATCACTCACATGTCCATCTTGCCAAACCAAACGAATATGTGCATCATCTACCATAAACATATCTTTGGGCCTGATATGCAACGGCACTTGAGATGGGCATAAAATTCTCTCTTTTGTTGTTTCATGTACACAACAAGGACAATGATGGCGCAGCCAAAAATAATGATAATTTGCAAAGTGCTTTGAGCCATCAAAATAAACCCGTAGATATTCATGCTTATCTTCAAATATTTTCTGTTGACCAGTCATCCGCATCCTCACAAATAGAATGAAACATCCAAGAGCTACAGGGACGCATCCGCACAATAATCCACAGCCATCAGAGCATAGACCTGCGCCACACGCACCAGTTCATCCACAGGCACCCACTCCTCAGTGGTATGTGCACCACGAGCATTCGGGCCATGCGTTAATACAGGCACCCCTGCCAAAGCCGCATATCGGTTGCCATCATCCACAAATGGCTTGCCTCCAAAGGGCAACACATCACCCGTCACAGACCGATATGCCGCCTGAAAGGCCTGCACACTCGCATCTGTTTCAGACACCGAAAACGCATCGGCCTGCACTTCCCAAGTCACCTCAATTTGCGTATTTGTTTCTTTTGCAACAGACTGCACAAAATCGGCAAACTCCGCCAAAACAGTATCTGTTGTACCGGGCTGTACCCATCGTCGTGTACCTCGCAAACGACATGTTATAGGCGATTGATTATAGATCTCACCCGCTTCTATCTGCCCCACAAACACCGAATCTGCACCTGCATAAGGCACTGTGCGTTTTGCCAAAACTTCGCCCCATCGCTTCAACTTTCCAACAAGATCAGCACCCGTACCCAACACATCTGGCAAATCCTCAACACGCAAAACCTCATGAACGGCATCGCCCTCGCGTGTGATCACCACATCAAAAATGGCCATACCACGCCCAGCCAAAGGCAACCGATCAGACAAATATTCGGGAAACAACACCGCATCCCCCACATACCCTGCATCAATCAAACCCGTTACCTGACGTTTATCACCCCAAGGTCCTTCGTGATGATCGTGAGCAGTAAACAACACACTGCCTTTTTTTAAGGCATCTGTTTCGCGCAACACCCGCAACGCCTCCACACAAGCCGCCACGCCCCCTTTCATGTCCGAAGCACCCGAACCACGTAAAATGCCATCGGTCACACTGGGTGCAACAAAGGGCAAATGTACCGTATCCAAATGCCCATCCATTTGCAACGTGCGACCTTTTTCAGCACCCTGCAATCGTGTAACCACCGCAGGTGCTTCAGGCCAATTGGCCTCAGGCCGTTCCACGTCAAAACCATCGGCTTCCAAAATATCGGCCAACCGATGAGACACAGCACCCGCATTCAGTGTTGGGCTTGGTACGGCAATCAAATTGACCGCCGTATCAACCAACCGCTCTCGATTGACCGCTTTACAAATTGCTTGCACCCATGTTTCAGAAGCCATAATGTCCTCTCTTGACACAGACTCTAAAATCACTTAGAGTCCTACCATAGAAATGCATCAAAACAAACACATCGACAGCATACCGTTTCTTTTTTATTTTTACTTATTGAAATGCACCAAGACCTAAAGATCACGCACCATTTGCATGCCCCTCAAAAGAGATTAAAACCATGGCAGATGAAGAAGAACTCTTAGACGATGAAGATGCAGATGAATACAATATCGTTGCCATTGTGATTGCCGTTGTAATTGTATTGGCAATTATTGGTGGTGTCGTTTGGTATTTCTTTTTGCGTACGCCGCCCGAAGAAGAAGACTCCGCACTTCAATTACCCGTGTGGGAAGCACCCGTCGACGCCAAAGCAGATGAGGTTTTTGAACTCATTCCCAAAATGATTATTAACCCAGCAGACAGCAATGGGCGTTATTATCTTATCGTCAAAGTAGATGTGGCCTGGCGCAATGGCATGCCCAGCGATTTGTTGGGGAAACAATGGATGTTGGCCAAAGCACAAAACCTGATCATCGACGTCTTTAGCAGTTACACCATTGCAGAGCTCCAAACACCCAAATTTAAAGAAGAAGCCCGCTTAGAAGTCAAATATGAGCTCAACAAAATGCTGGGCTGGGAAGGAAAAGATCCCACACCCGAAGAAGAAGCCGAGTTAGACCCAGAGAGCCTACCGCCTATTAGAGAAATTTATTTGGTAGAGTTCATTTTACAATAGCACACTTCAACCAGTAAGGTTAGTGAGATTCTGATAAACTTTTGAGCAACTCAACCGCATCACCCGTACCATCCATCACATGGGCACCCGATGGAATCACAAACTCAAACAACTTATCTGGTATCTTTGCATTTAAACGCACATCTTCAAAGCGCCTTATCACAATTTCATTGCCATCTGTATCAAAAACCTTTTGGGTGCGCAACAAACCATCTTTGGCAGAGATTGTCAAATGAGTCTTAACCAATGCAACAGGCAACTGAGCGCTCAACAAATTGGGCATTAACTGCGCTTCAAAAACATATCGACTTTTGTCTGACGAAGGATGAAGCCGAATCGTTTCCCAAACCACTCCCCGAAATGGACGCAACGGATCGGGGATATAGGCATCCACTTCCAAATTTGTTTCACGATAAATACGTCCTCTGTTAAACTTCGTCACTATTTTTTCTGCCGCATCATAAGTCCACAACATACCAGAATCCGAAATCATAGAAGGCGTCCATTTGCCATCATCCACAGCGCCCAAAAACATCAAATTGGGCAACTGAAAAAAAGCCTCGGCCACATCTTCTATTTCCTGATCCATCACCTTATAAACGGTAAACAAACGCGCCTGACAAACAGAAACATCACCGCGTTTTTCTTGCACAGCAACAAGGGCTTCATCGGTTTTGGCATCACCTGTAGATACCTTTTTGTCATCGGCCAGTGCAACACCAAAAAATAAACACACCATAACAATCCATACATATTTCATCACGTACTCCTTACACATTAAAAAGTGCCCTCCATACGATGACCACTTGCCACATATGATCTGTTAAACCATGAGAATGCTTTGTCTATGAGAGAATTTATTCTTCGCGCCCGAAAAGGCCCAACCGCTCCCAATTTTTCCCTCGACCATCTCAGTGATGCTGGGCGTTTGGAAGTTGTCACACACTGTATTGCCAATGCCCTATTTTATTCCAAACACATTCGCCCCCAAACCATCATTCATATCGTGCTCGATGGCCCAGGCGACCCACCCAAAACCATTCGCTTTGAAAGTGATCACCTACCCTATTTGGGCGGTTTTGACGAACGCAGTCTTGCCCAAGTGATCCAACGTGCCTTACTAACGGGGCGGGGCCTTACGCTCAATGAAGAACGCCAAGTAGACAGCGGTCTGTTTGTGGCCAAAAAAGCTTTTGAAACCCTGATCAAAGAAAAAGTAACAGCAGGCAATCTCTATTATTTACAAAAAAAAGGCGACGACATTCGCACCCTCACCTTTTCTTCCAATGCCACCTTTGTGTTTACCGACCATTTAGCCATGCCCAAAAAAACAGACAAGTACCTCCAACGCCTCGGTGCAACGCCCATCAGTGTCGGCCCTCAAATGCTCTTTGCTTCTCACTGCATTATTTTGGCCCACAACGAACTCGACAGACAAAATATTCCCTAAACCATCCTCTTTATACCCGGTAAAAAAAAGCCCCCTTCAGTTTTGTACGATGCAAGGGGCACTCCCCTGGGCATACATGATGGCAAGAAAAACTGCCATCCAATTTGGCCCATACCGATTGAATCGCCCGATCTGACGTGGCAAAAAAATGTGTCTGCCCAATCTGTTCCAAAGACCCCGTACCCACCAAAACATCCGTCACTTGTTTTTTAGTACCCGCAAATAACACCTCTACATGCGCTTCTTTCAAACGCTGTACCACCCCCACCAACATCTCTTCACCCGTAGCATCCAACTGATTGATCCCTTCTGCATCCACAATCACATAACGCAAGTGTGGGTTTTGAGCCACACACTCCAACATCATATCTTCAAATGCACCCGCACTGCCAAAATACAACGACCCATCAAAACGCAACATCGCCATCACATCACATACTTCCAAATCATGTGTTTTTGCATCACGCAATGCCCCATCGGGGTGCCGCGACAAAATGGCCACACGCGGTTTCATGGTACGATACAAATACAACACCAAAGACAAGCCTGTACCAATAACAATACCCACATCTAAGTGAGGTGCGGCAAGCAACGTCAACACAAACGACACAATCGCCACCAAACCATCGTGACGATGCACCCGCCACATACTCACAATAGACTTCACCTGCACCAACCCAAAAACCGACATCATAATAATGGCTGCCAAAGTTGCTGCAGGTAAATGGTAGAGCAAAGGGGTAAACCACAATAAAATCACAACCACAACACCTACTGCCACCACAGATGAAAAACCCGTTTGAGCACCTGCACGCAAATTCACGGCAGATCGAGCAAAAGACCCCGACACAGGATGGCTTAAGAAAAAACTGCCCAAAATATTGCTCAGCCCCTGCCCGAGTAACTCTTGGTTAGACGAAATGCGCTGTCGGGTTTGGGTGGCCATTGCTTTTGCAATCGAAATGGTTCCCACATAACCAATGAGTGCAATGGTCAAAGCTGCTGCCAAAAGCTCACGTATCACATCAAAATCAAATTGAGGAACCGAAAATTCGGGAATACCACGTGGAATATGCCCAATCACGGCACCACCCAATTGAGATTCAAATTCGGTTATCCACGCAATCAATGTGGTCACAACAACAGCCAACAAAATGCCCGGCAAACGCGGCGCAAATTTGCGCAAACCACCAATGATCGCAAATGCCAAAATGGCCATGCCCAAAGTCGGCCAATGTGTATTCAACATCGCTTGCTCAAGTGTGTGCCAAACCCGCATATAATGTGGCCCCCCCGATGGCACATGAACGCCAAAAATCAAATCAATTTGTGACGTACCAATAATAATTGCACCCGCATTGGTAAAACCCAACACCACCGGTTGTGATAAAAAATTAACCAAGGCTCCCAACCGCAACAAACCAAAAGCAAGTTGCATCACCCCAACCATAAAGGCCAATAAGATGGTGTAAGGGATATAATTGGCATGATCAAATGCCACAATCGGTTGCAACGCAGCAGCCGTCATCAAAGAGACCAATGCCACAGAGCCCGTAGACAGCTGACGAGACGAACCAAAAAGGGCTGCCACAACAGGCGGTAAAAACGCCGCATAAAGACCATAATAAGGCGGCAAATTGGCCAATTGGGCATTGGCCATAGATTGTGGAATCAAAACCAAAGACACCGTAATACCCGCCAAAATATCGGCACGCAAAACTTTGCCGTCTTTGAGTTCCCCCACCCAATTCAAAAATGGAAACAATTGATACCACAGTTTGTTTTTATTCATCGCGTTTCATATTCCATTGCTCAATAAAAATAATCTACCCAACAAACCCACATTAATCTGCCCAACGAAAGCACAAAGAGCAAGCACAAAGTCATCACCCAAATATATCACATTGAAAAATCCTACACGCAACAACAATTTGAACTTATATTCAAAAAGTTTGTTCCGTTCACCAAATCCATTTATCACCAGAAACCACATCTGAAAAAAGGGGTTTCTATGTTCCATAGATACCGTTTCATACGCTTCATATTCACACTCGTCACCCTACTTGTTGGCCAACCCATATTTGCTCAAGACACACCCGCTCCATCATCGGGTTGGATCAATCAGCAAATAGATGCGTTGGGAAATCATATGGGAGCCGCAGCCAATTTTCTCTTTACCATCTTCTTCTATGATTTTGGTCTAAAGATTCCCTTAATCATCATCATTTTGGTGGGGGGGGGCATTTATTACACCTTCTATTTTGGGTTTTTACCCATTAGAGGCTTCAAACACGCCATAGATGTAATCAGAGGTCGATATGATAATCCCGACGACCCCGGTGAAATCTCACACTTTAAAGCCCTCACCAGTGCCCTTTCCGCTACCATTGGACTTGGCAATATTGGGGGGGTGGCCGTCGCTGTAGGCACGGGCGGCCCAGGGGCTGTCTTTTGGATGATGGTCACTGCCTTTTTTGGTATGTCATCCAAATTGGCTTCTTGCACACTGGCCGTTCTTTATCGCAAAGTGAATCCCGATGGTCATATATCGGGTGGTCCCATGTATTATTTACAAGAAGGACTCGCCCAAAAAGGGTTGGCCCCATTAGGAAAAACATTGGCCGTCATTTTTGCCTTGCTCACATTGGGTGGATCTTTTGGTGGTGGCAATATGTTTCAAGCCAATCAAGCCATAGAAATTTTGAGTACCGTCGTACCTAGTGCCAAAACATATAACTGGCTCATAGGTATCATTCTCGCCTTTTTTGTGGCCATTGTCATCATCGGTGGCATTAAGCGCATTGGCAATGTCACCTCTCGTTTGGTGCCTGCCATGTGCCTCCTCTACGTGACGGCCGCTTTGGGCATCATTCTTTTGCACATTCACAATTTGCCCGATATGCTTTCGGTCATTTTTGAAGAAGCCTTTACCGGTCGTGCCATATATGGTGGTTTTTTAGGTGCACTTATTATGGGTGTTCGCCGGGCTGCCTTCTCCAACGAAGCAGGACTCGGTTCTGCAGCATTTGCACATGCCGCCGCCAAAACCGACGAACCCGCCCGCGAAGGCATGGTTGCTATGATTGGCCCATTTATTGACACCATAATTATCTGCCTCATGACAGCCCTTGTATGCATGATCACTGGTGTTTACAACGACCCCGAGTTTGCAGGCAAAGGGGTTTCTATGACCAGTGCGGCATTTGAAGCCTTTATTCCAGGTGCCAGTTATGTATTGGCCCTTGTGGTCATGCTTTTTGCATATTCCACCATGATTTCTTGGTCTTATTATGGCGAACGTGCCTGGGAATATCTGTTTGGTCTCGATTCCATCATCATTTACCGCATTATTTTTGTCTGTTTTGTCTTTATTGGCTCAGTCACCGCATTACAAAGTGTTTTAGACTTTTCCGATGCAATGATCTTAGGAATGGCATTTCCCAACATCATTGGGGGCATTATTTTAAGCCCACAAATCAAAGCAGTGCTCAACGATTATTGGCAACGATACAAATCTGGGCAAATGCCGACTTATACCGATTCAAAATAACCATCTTTTTGTGATCACTGGCAGTTTTTAGTATATGAATTTTGGAGGCCTTATGAAACGCACATTAATAATATGCATCGTGCTCATCACATGCATGGGCTGTAGCCGCAATGGCGAATACCAATATCTGTCACAACTCAATCTCATCGAACCTGCAGAAACCCTTTTGCCCAAAATCACACAACGGTTAATCAACTCAGAGTTTCGCAAAAATTACGACCAGACCTTGGTAGACCGCATCGGCTCATCATTTAAAAACTTCACACATATTCGGGCCTATCAAGTCGTCTTAGAAGATGCTCTCATCTACCTCATGATCAAAACCAACAAAGCTCATTTGGATGACAATTTGAGAAACGCACTCATACATCCCGTATCCAAGCTCATTCTTAGCCATCGTTCAGGTAGCGAATTCATCGCAGGGCTTGATAAACTTGCCCAAATACTCAACCAAAAAAATCCTGACACCTTAACAGAAACAATCAATGCCTACGATGCCCAACTCCAAACAGAAGGCGACTGAGCGCATTAAATACATGACCAATCAAACCACACATATTGTCGTTATTGGTGCAGGTATCATTGGCTGTTCCATTGCCTATCATCTGGCCAAGCAAGGCACAAATGTCACTCTGCTCGATACACAAGAACCAGGTCAAGGCGCCACAGCCGTATCATTTGCGTGGCTCAATGGCAGAGACAAAAACCCACGCCACTATCACGATCTCAATCGCCGTGCCTTAGACCATTGGCCCCGATTTGCAAGACAATTAGGTACAGAATCGGCACTCACGTGGGGAGGTGAACTGCGGTGGGCCGCCACGGATGAAGATGCAGAAGAAATAGTACAACGTGTGCGCACACTACAATCTTGGGGATACCCCATTTATCTGCTCAATGCCGATGAGGTTGCCCAATTGGAACCTCACCTGACACCAGGGCCCCTTACCGTTGCCTCTTATACCGAAATAGACGGGCAGGTAGATACCCAAGCAATTATCGATGCCTGTATCAAAAGCTTAGAAAAACACAGCGCAACGCTTTACAAAACACAAGTCATTGGCTTTTCTCAAACACAACACAAAATACAAAGCGTGATCACAACTGCAGGTGAAATAGCTTGTGACACAGTGGTCTTGGCTGCCGGCCCAGATACGGCAGAGCTGGCACATTTGGCCAATGTTCACGTGCCCCTATATGATACATTTGGATGCACCATCATCACCGAACCTGTTCCGCCCATCTTCCAAAATGTTTCTGTCGTACACAGCCCACGAGACACCCCACCTCAAACCAACTTTAGACAACTCCCAAATGGCATGGTCATGATGCACGGCGGTGCTCATGGACGTGTCTTTGATGGGGGATCACTCGGGCAAAATGACAAAGAAATTCAAACCGTAAGAGATGCTGTGGCACGCTATGTGCCTGCACTTGAAGGCGCCCCCATTCGCGAAATACGCCAAGGCCGTCGCCCCATCCCCAAAGATGGACATCCCATTTTGGGTTTTACCAAACAAGTCACCAATCTCTATTTGTCCGTTATGCACAGTGGCGTCACCTTAGCACCACTCATCGGTGAAACAGCGTCACTCGAAATCCTCGAACAAACACACATCGACTATCTCGAACCCTACCGCCTCGCACGATTTGAATAACATCAAAAATCTAATGATCCCACCTCATATTGCCATTTTAAAGGTGCCATCCAAAGACCAATATGACACATCCACACCCTATTCAAATCCACTTATCAGACTACACCACAACAGGCATAAACCATCGTACCAGCTCACAATCTCAAATTTATCTCTACCAAAAACCAAACGCCCCCGATCTTTTTCTTAAAATCAATATGGGCAGCACCGATGCACCCCTTATTCTTGAAAAAGAGGCGATGGATTGGTTACAAGACAAACTTCCCGTCCCCCGCGTAATTGCTTATTGCAAAAAAGATGAAACCGCCTATCTGCTCACCCAACGCATAGATGGCGTCAGCTCTGAACAATTACAACACAACAAAGAAAATACGGTGGCCATTCTCGCCAAAGGTTTACGTTCCATTCACAACACATCCATTATCAATTGTCCGCTGCCACAATACACTGCGCAAAACCTCATCCAAGAAGCAAAAAAAAACGTCCAAAAAGGCATCGTCACGGCCCAATCTCTCCAAGCACGCGGTGACAAACGCACACCTCAAGAAGCCCTCGATCAAGTTATATCTCTCTGCCCACAAACAGAACACTCCACTTTCACCCACGGCGACTATTGTTTGCCCAATGTTATGATTCGCAACAACACGCTCTCAGGGTTTATAGACTGGGGTTCGGCGGGTGTGGGTGACCCGCATCGCGACCTTGTTTCTGCCCAATACAGCATTCGCCGCAACCTGGGTGAAGAATGGCTTACTCCGTTCTTCGATCACTATGGTCTCGATCAAATCAATGAAAAAACATTGGCCTTTTATCGTGCCATTTATGAACTCACATGACACCTTCCAATCTACACATCGAACACGTGCCACTCGAAAAACGCGACCATTTTCTACAAATGGCCAAATGCTATTGGCACGAAATCATGCCCCAATCAGCCATTCTCAAATCACAAGAAGCACTACAAGCCTATTTCATCGACACATTCACTTGGAATAATGGCAACAAACACCCTTATTGGGCATTGTGCAACACAGAACCCGTCGGTTTTATATCCATTGAATTAGAGCATGATTCAAACACAACAGACAGCAAACAGGCTTATGTTCACGACTTCTATATTGCATCACGACACCGTCGCAAAGGATATGGGGCAAAACTTGTCCATTGGCTCTTTTCACACCTCGACCCATTGGGCATAGAACGCCTCGATCTCAATGTGCGTCGAGACAATCCCAACGCACTTGCATTTTGGCAAGCACAAGGCTTTGGCATTGCCGGTTACAGCATGCGCATGTATCGCAACCCCCATATAGGTACTGCATACAAAGGCGTCCTCTCTTCCGATTTTGTAAATGAAGAATGAAATATGCCCGGCTAAAACACATAAAAAAAGCGAGTGGATAGTTCCACTCGCTTTTTTATTTTGCGTCTCAAATAATTACTTCTTACGTCTGTCCACATGTTGCGCATACATTTTCAATTGGTGGGCATATTTCCAGTTGTGATAATCCGCCGTCTTTCGATCTGGCTCAATCACCTCACCCGCATGGCACATCGCACCCATTGCTTCTTGTATTGACCCAAATGCACCCGCAGCCACAGCACCCAAAATGGCCGAACCCAACAGCACCGCTTCCGGTTCTTTTGGCAAATGGATCGGGCGTTGTGTGGCATTGGCGTGTTCTTGAATCCACAATGCATTTTTAGTACCACCGCCACAAGCATTAATCTGTTTAATTTGATACCCTTGTTTTTCCATTTCATCAATAATATGCCGCGTGCCATATGCCACGGCTTGAATGGTCGCATAATAAATTTGTGCCAGTGTGTCATATGACATATCCAAAGTCAAACCATCCATCACACCGCGTGCGTCAGGGTCTGCCTTTGGTGATCGGTTGCCGTGATGATCTGGCAAAATATGCAACCGCGACGTCCATTCTGGGCCCACACCTTTATCGGCAATGTAGTTATTCAGTTCGGCATATACCGTGTTGATATCTTTCCCCGTAAGCACATGCCAATATTTATCACCTTCTTTCACCATGCCAAACCGCTCTATGGTATAATCTAAGAGCGCACCTGTTGCACTTTGCCCACCTTCACTCAACCACAACCCAGGCACCATGGCACTAAAATAAGGCCCCCACACACCCGGAATAAAACGTGCTTCTTTCGACACGGCCATATGACAAGAAGAGGTGCCTCCTATCAATGCCAAGATAGGTTCATCAACACCCACACCAATGCCACCTGCATGCGCATCAATAATACCCACGCCCACTGCCGTTTTGGTCGTCAAACCCAAATGCTTTGCGGCTTTGGCACTCAGCATACCCGCCTTTTCACCCATAGGCGCCACATTTGAAGTCACCTTATCATCATCAAACACATCCCCCAAACCAATCGCATCAAAAAACGACTGATCCCAGCGCGACTCATGCCCCAAGTAAGTCCACTTACATACATTCGTACACAAGCTACGCAAATCAACACCCGTTGCTTCATAAACCAAATAATCTGCCAAATCCAAAAATTTTCCTGCCTGAAGCCAGGTGTTGGGCAAGTTTTCTTTGAGCCACAAAAGCTTGGGCGGTTCTTGCTCGGGCGACATAATGCCCCCCACATATTGCAACACATCATACCCACCCGCATTGATGCGATTCACCTGATCAATGGCCCGATGATCGCGCCAAACAATCACATTGCGTTCTTGCTCGCCTGTTTCAGAAACCGTTAAAGGATGACCCTTTTTATCCAAAACAACCAAAGAACAGGTGGCATCAAAACTCAAGCCAATCACATTTTCGGCAGATATACCAGCTTCTGCAAGCGCACCGCGCACCACACGCCCCGTTTCGGCCCAAATATTTTCTGAAGATTGCTCATAAAAATCAGCCTTGGGATGAAATTCCAAAATAGGCGACGATGCCGATCCCAACATCTCTCCCTGAAGTGTAAACACCCCCGCTCGCACACTGCCCGTTCCCACATCAACACCAATGACCACTTGATCTGCCATAAAACACCTCATACATCAATTTATTTTTGCATTTCATTCGCTGTTTGTCGCTTCTTACATGCTTTTTTAACCACATCTTTTAATTCATTAAACCGAAACGGTTTGGTAATATGATAGTCAAATGCCTTGATGACATCGTCATCACCCATCACATCCCACCCCGTCATCAAAATCGTAACCAAATTGGGTTCAATTTCTTTTAACTTCAAAGACAATGCATCACCCGACATGCCTGGCAATTTTAGATCCAACAAGGCCACATCGTAAAACCCGACTTCAAACAAACCCAACGCACGTTCGGCCTCTTCAAATGGTGTTAAATCATATTCTGCCAATGCCGTTTTAAGCACATCAAAAACGGCCTCTTCATCATCAACCACCAAAATACGTGACGGTCGCGATTCACC
>JAYODI010000011.1:13394-45555 GCA_038279365.1 Candidatus Latescibacterota bacterium
CGATTCACCCGAGTTTTTATTCTCAGATAAATTGTCTTGCCAAATGGGCAACCAAAGTGTAAATGCACTGCCTTTTTGTGGCGTACTTTTCACCTCAATGCGCCCCCCCCACCGGTTGACGGTGCGATAAGCCATAGACAACCCCAACCCACTGCCCACATCTTGCTTGGTTGTAAAAAAAGGTTCAAAAATACGTTTTTGGGTTTCAGCATCCATGCCCACCCCATTGTCTTGCACACAAATAGCCACTTGATCTTTTATTGCCTTTGTCGAAATAGAAATACGCCCCCCTTGGGGCAAAGCATCGGCCGAATTGGTAATCAAGTGTGACAACACATGATGCAACTCAACAGGATTTCCTTTAATAGGTGGCACATCTTCCAGCTGTTCTTGCATATCAATCTTCACCCCCCGAGTCTCTGCACTTACTTGCCATTGGGGTTGGGTGGCCTTAATGGCTTCTCGCACAATGGTGTGTAATGTGGTCACACGATCCAAAGGTTGTGAACCGGCTTCACGCACCGATCGATTTAACTTTTGCACCAATTCTTTGGCGCGCAAAGCATTGTTAGAAATCTTCTCTGCACACTCAAGAATTTTCTCATCTTTACATTGCAACTCAATAATTTGGGCATATCCCAAAACCCCAACCAAAACATTGTTAAAATTATGTGCCACACCTTGTGCCATCTCTTCTAAGGCACGCAAGCGTTCCTGTTGTATAATCTCTTGATTGGCCAACACCTGCGCTTCACTTTGCGCTTCCAAACTGCGCACGCGTTCTACCAATGTTTGTTCCCGCAACTGCAACATCGCCACTTGTTGCCGCAATGCTGTAATTTCTTCTAACAATGTTTCATTTTCTTCAGCCATTGATACCTTCTTGCTAAGATGAGCAATAAAAGCAACCGTACATTTTATACAGGTGCAATCTTAGCGATCCATCCCGACGTAGCATCGCAATACAAAAACTGGTCTCCCCAAACAGACAACCCATGAGGCTCTGGATGCGGTTTGGGTACCGCAATACGATCCACCTCTTTTCCCGACGACACCTCTAACTTCACAATAACCCGATCTGCTGTATGCACCACCCACAAACCATCTGACACACGCACCACACCATGTGCACGCGGGTAAGGCAAATCAAACACTTTGACAACAGACCAATCAGCAATGCGCACTTGTGTTATCGTTTTGCTTTTCAGGGTGGTCAACCACAATGTACCCGGTTCAAAGTGATCAAATTCAATGCCATGCGTCCCACCACCACCAGGCAAATCCCACCGCGCTTGCGTGGCACCCGATTCGGGGTCAATGCGCAAAATCTCTCCTGATTTGGCATCCGTGTCACGTGCCGTACGCCATTTTGTGCCCACCCCGTTGGCAGCCAACCATAACGAACCATCCCCCCAAGCCAAACCACTGGTATTAGATGATTCACTGGGAATTTCTTTGCGTACAGGAGTTACACCATAGTCATCGACTTCGTTGAGCATCTCGATCAATGCCACACGATCACTTATCTGATCCACAACCCACAATCCAGCATCCGTCACTTGTAAACCATTCGGAACAGAGTATGGTGCTCGAAACAATTTCTTAATTTCAACATCCATAACCATCTCCTATGAACACGATGGATTGCAACCCCTATATTATCTTACCGTGTACGCATTATGCCTTTAAAGTGCTTTGTGTCCCGTCCTATCTTTTGTCTTTTCATTCTGGCAACGGCATATCTGGTTTATTATAATAATATCCATGAAAAACCTGCCAAAACGAATTTCCTTCATATCGCACCGTAAATGCATCAATCCGTGTAACACCTGGGCGAAGTTTTGCAGGCCAAGGTTCTTCACGAATCACATCCATCACAATTGGCCCAGTTGCCTTAAGCGGTACAATATCATCTGCAATTTTAACCGCATCTTGAATACGCGTCCAAATCATCTTTCGCGCATCTACTGGTGCCATATGGATGGCACACAACTCGCCCAAGCCCTCTTTGACAGGCGCCGTAACAATATCTTTTACCCATCTTTCAGATTCTGTGCATGCATGCAAATCACCCGATGTAAAAACCCACGGAATACCCAAATCACCACACAAATACGCCGCCATCTCCATTTCACCCACATCTTGGCCATTTACCCGATAAATCGTATTTCGGCTCATAGAATGTGCCAAACATCCATTTGGCGTACCCGTCATCGAATGCATGCCCACTTGCACCAAAGCATCCATACGCTGAGACAAACCCGGCAACCAACACGGTCGATTTACACCCTGCACCAAACGCACACCCGAAATCAACTCTTCTGGCAAAATCGTACGGCCAGCGCCATGGGCATCATTAATAACAATTTCCTGAACACCCGCATCAAACAAACCCTGAGCCGCCGCATTGATTTCTGCGGTCAACAACCGTTGCATTTCAGATCGCTCAAATACACCCTTAGCCGTTTCGGCATAGTCTTTGTGTCGCGGGTCCCAGTCATCAACACCCGCAACACCTTCCAAATCCGTCATCATGTAAACAGATTGAACAGGCACAGGCTCCTCCTTTAGATCAGCAACGGCAACAACCGTGCATTTTTGAAGGGTGGATCATGACAATGCAACTTGGCGTGGGCTTTAGGCACTCAAACAGCCATTGCCATAAACCCCTTTACAAATCAAGCACACACAATTGCGAATATCCCGATGCGTCACTATCATATAAAATTTGTGACCCATCTTGCCGCCACACAGGGTGCATGTGTGTGCCATCGTGAGTATGATCAACTACCGTTGTTTCAATTAGCGTTTGGGTGGTATGGGCCTCAACATTCACCAATTCCAATCGTGCCTCTTTTGTCTTATTGTTCACCACATCCACCACAATATATTTGCCATTGGGCGAAAAAGACGGATGACCAAACCCATCCATACAAGGCGTTGCCAAACGCGCAACACCTGTATCCACATCGGTTAATACCAACTTATTGCTCTTTGACCCATCAAATGGGCTATTGGTCAAAATTTCGCGCCCATTGGGATGCCACAGCGGATGATTACCAAATTCCCCTATGCGCTTCAATTTTGATCCATCGGCATGAACCACATAAATATCTTTCACTCGTGGCAACTCGCCATAAAGCTTGTCAAAATGGATTTCATTCGTAAAGACAAACATCATCCGTGACCCATCGGGTGACCATTTGGTATGTTTGACAAACAAATGCCAATTGGCAATCTCATCGCGCCGTGGATGAAGCGCCAAACAATCTGATAAGGTCGCCAATTGTCGCGATTTTCCCGTATTCAAATCTTGTGCAAACACACCGTGTTTGTCTTTTAGTTTCACCACATCGTCATGGGTATAATCATTGTGATGGGTATGATACGCATTTTCATGCCCAATTGGCCGAATCATGCGCAAATCACCCGTGTGTACTCCCGTTTCACCCGAGTCTGGGTTCACCCACCCAATCAACCGTTGATGGTCCTCGCGATCTTTAAAATAGATGCGCGACCCATCGGCGGCCCATTGGGCCATTGCACCATCATTTGGAGACATCACCCGTGAAGATGCCACAACTTTTAAATTGTTGCCATCGGCATCCATCACACAAATATCACCCGTTTTCGACTTGGGCGTATCCATTCGGCTAAAAGCAATACGGCCATCCACAGGCGACCAAGGTGGCAAATCGTAATACCCATGCACAGATCGCCGTTTGTTATTGGTCAATTGCGAAACTGCTCGCCCCGTTTTGGCATCATAGCTGGTAACCGCTTCGCATTCCATAAAACACACCCTTAAATTTTGCTGTTCAAATATTCATAAAAATAGTATTCATACACACCACATCAACTTTTAACCACAGATACCCAAGGAGCATCACATGTCAAAAAAAACTGTTATCACCACCGACAAAGCCGCTTTACCTGTTGGTCCATATTCCCAAGGCATTCGCGCAGGCAACTTCATTTTTGTTGCAGGTGAAAAAGGCATTGACCCCAAAACAGGCAAAATTGTTACAGGCGGCATTGCTGCCGAAACCCGCCAAACCCTTGAAAACATCAAAGCCATTCTCGAAGCCGCTGGCGCCACCATGAACGATGCCGTACGTGCTGTTGTTTATATGACCGACCTATCGGCATTTCAAGAAATGAATGGCATCTATGCCGAATATTTTACGGTTGATCCACCAGGTCGCACCACCGTCGAAGTGTCGGCTTTGCCTGCAGGTGCACACATTGAAATTGAAGTAACAGCTCTATTACCGTAAAACCAAACGCTTTATTGTTTCTGAAAAAGAAACACATTGCGATGAGGCGATTGCATGTACCAACCATAATGCTCAGCAATCCACGCCATTGTGTGCATATGATAAAAACACACATGCGTAGGATCGCGTGCATAGCTCCAATCGGCTAGGGTGTGTGCATCTGTCCACACCTCCGTCATCACCGCAAGCCATCCACCTGCACGAAGCAAATGATTTAAACGATCTAATTCTTCGTCGGGATAAAAAAAATGTTCAATGGTTTCAGTACAGGTAATAAAATCATAAGACCGTCGCAAAACTGTTTTGTCGGGTGCAAAGTGCGGGTCGTAGTTTGCTGTGGGAAATCCTTTTTCCTCCAGCATCAACGACAGTGTTGGGCCTGGGCCAGAACCATAATCCAATCCCATTGCACCCAACCAAAGAACATCGGAAAGTGGCTCGGCAACCCGACTCAAAAAATCGCGATAACCTGCATGGGATGGGTCATTCTCATGAGCTTCATAACGCGCAATTTCATCTTCAAATGCGAGCCGTTGTTCTGGCTCTAAAAATATCAAACGACACGTATCACATATAAAATAATCTCTTTGATGTGCCTGTTCAAAGAGATCTACGTGTACCGATTTGCACAATGGACACGGTGATATATTTTGAGATCGTAGCATAAATTTCTTTTTTATAAAAGCGATTGAGAAGCCTGCGACCACGCCTCAAACCCACCATCCAAACTATAGGTTGCTTCAAAACCTTTTTTGTTAAAATAATCTGCTGCCCCCTGGCTCATGTTGCCGTGATAACAGCAGACAATTAAAGGACGCGTTTTGTCAGCTTGTTCTAAAAACTCGTCCACATTTTGATCACTGACCAACTTAGATTCGGGAATATGCCCCGCCTGATAAGACATCGGGTCTCGTATGTCTATCACTTGTGCATGGTGCGCCCGAAGCAATTCTTGTGCTTCTTCAACAGAAATCCGTTTATAACTCATGTCCAGCCTTCTTCAAATGTGCTTCAATCTTCGAAACAATTTCTTCGGGTTCATCCACAATACTCAGTGTCAAAGCATCTGTGGGCTCTTCTAGCGCATCAAACTGAGACTGCAACATACGAGCCCCCATATAATGCCCTTCTCTGCTGTTCATACGCTCATAAATCGTATCATAATCACCTTGCAAATACACCACACAACAATCGCCCACATCTTGCGCCAACAAGTCGCGATACGCTTGCTTAAGAGCAGAACATGCCAGCACCGCATAATTTCCCGTTTGATTACATTCCTTCAGTTTTTCATTCAAACGCAACAACCACGGCTTGCGATCGTCATCATTTAAAGGCTGGCCGCTGGCCATTTTGTCAACATTCGATTTTGGATGAAAATCATCGGCATCAAAAAATGCGTAGCCCAATTTCTCTGCAAGCAACATACCCACCGTACTCTTGCCTGAACCGCATACACCCATAACAATAATAACCATATATATTCCTATTACCTGATTGTTTTCGAAATCTCACAAAAGGATTTAAGAAATAATCTTCTTCATTTCATATTCAAATAAACTTGAATCATTCGGATAAGGTACCATGTGCCCAGTTTTTTCAAATCCTATCCGCTCATAAAATTTGATCGCCACATCATTGTTACTGGTTACCAGCAAAAACAAAACAAAAACACCATGTGATTTGGCCCAATCACCCACCGATTGAATAAGACGTTGCCCCACACCCTTCCGCCGATGCGTTGGTGCAACCCACATTGAAACCAACGTAACACGTGCGCCATCTTCCCGATTCAAAAAACCGCCCACAAGGCCACAAGCCAAGTCATTGTCCATTGCAATATAGGTGATATTTACACCCGATTGTGGCGTTGCCCGTTCAATTCATTTCTCATCCGTAAACAACGACTCACGTGCATAAGTTGAACCAAACGCGCTGGGCGTATCTTGCAATGCACGCAAACGAACATCTTTTAAAACAAGGGCTTTTTGTGGTGTTACGACTTCTATTGTAATCATAATCAAAATGTATCAAAGCGGACGGTCATGGATATACCGTCCGCTTTTTCGATCCTATATTACTTTTTTGCGCGACGTGTCTTCTTCGCTTTTTTGGTTTGCTTCACAACCGCACCTTTTACTGCCTTATTACCCGATTGTAATTTTGCAGCTTGGCTGGCCGAACCAATGTACATGTTGTTATACGCATCTTCCGATGACCGAAATGGCCCATCGTAGTCTTTGCCATGCCAATTCAAATTGGTATCCATCGGATTGGGATTGCCCGTTTCTTTTTTGCGTTTTTCAATCCAAGCATTCATGCGCCCACGCAACAGTTCAACCATCTCGGGTTCTTTGGTGGCCAGGTTCTTTGTTTCTCCTGGGTCTTGGATTAAATTGTAAAGTTCAACCTCAGGTTTAAAATGAAAATCAGGTTCCAATGCCACAATCAATTTCCATTCGGGTGTGCGCCAACCGTGTTTGCGCATCCACGTACACTCGGTAATATAAAATTCCGACTCGTGTGTCAACCGCTTGCCCTGCACCATTGGAATCAAACTTTGACCATCAAATTTGGTCTTGGTTTTAATGCCCAACACATCCAAAATGGTAGGCACCAAATCTTTGTGTTGGTTGTATCCCGACACACGCTTACCTGCGGGCAATTTGCCTGGCAAACGCATCATCAAAGGCACTTTCAATGTGCATTCATAAATCCCATGATGGTCAAAATAACAATCGTGTTCATCCAATGTTTCACCGTGGTCGCCATTTAAAACCACCAACGTATCATCGCGCAAACCCAATTCATCCACACGTGTCAAAATGCGTTGAATACACGCATCCATATAAGCCACTTCACCATCATATTGCGCAATCACATGATCGGCATCGGTGATACCAGGGGGCATCCAGCTCAAGTGAAAATCGCGAAAAGGCTTAAACGCTTTAACAGGCTCCATGGATGTCTTTGATGGATCACATGGATCTTTGCTGTAAAACATCGTGTCATAAGGTGCGGGTGGCAAATAAGGTGCATGGGGGTCCATATGCCGCAAAAACAAACAAAATGGTTTGTCACCTGAAGCCAAACGCTCCAGTTCCGGCAAGGTCACGTCATTCAACAACTCGGCCTTGCGCAAAGGCCGCTCTTCCCAACTGCCCCAAGCAGGATAGTTCAAATATTTGTCAAACCCACGGGAACTGGGGTTGCCCGTAAAACCCACGCAAATTGTTTCATAACCTTCTTTTTTGAGCATCTCTGGCAAAGTCATCACCTTATTGGTCAAACCACCCTTATGACGCAAAGCCACCACTTCTGTCGAAAAACAATCCATCCCCGTAAGCATAGACGCATAAGCCGGCGTGGTTGGAATATGTGGGCTAAAAGTATTTTCAAACAACACCCCTTCAGACGCCAACTTATCAATATTGGGCGTGGTCAACCGATTATATCCGTAGCAACTCATATGATCTGACCACAAACTGTCCACACCAAATAAAATCAAATTTTTCTTACGCTTGGCCATACATCCTCCAAATATCCTACTTGTTCATTATTTACCACATTCAGTGCTTCTATGCGTGCACCTTTATTGTGGCACCATTTATAAATTAAAATCCGCCCGTAATGGCACGGAATCCTTCGCCATATTGTTTTAACGTTCCGTCAGCATCATGATCACTACCCGGCTTGTGGATCACTTCAACCGAAAAATAACCATCAAAACCCGCAGCCTGCAACAACCGCAAAGGGGTGGCATGATCGATCACACCCTCGCCCAATCCCACGGTCTCTATCCGACCATTGACCTCATCATAACGCCCGTCGTGTGCATGCAAATGTTTGGCCAAATGACCAATGGTCTGCATGGTTTCCTCGGTCTTTTCCATAAAACGCTGCGTGTGCATCATATCCCAAAGGACTCCCAAATTGGGGTGATTGACTTTTTCGACAACTGCCCGAACTTGGGCCGATACACACCACTCATCATGAGTTTCTAAAAGTACAGTGACACCCCGCTTTGCCGCATGATCCATCACACGCTTATAAGCTTCTGCTGTGCGATGCACCATCCAATATACTTCCCCCTTACCCCGCGCCCCCCCAAATGTGCGAATCACACCTGCACCCAAATCAGCCGCCAAATCAATGGCGGATAGGGCTTCATCAATATATTTGTTGAGCTCTGTGGCATCTTCGGTTGCAAACCGAGCACCTGTAGCAATACAACAAATCTTTAAACCTGCATCTTCAAACTTTGCACGAATCGCATCACGCGCCTGAGGGGCTGTATCCAATTCAATGCCTGCAGCATGCCCCCACCCCACACGCGGCTCCAATCCTTCAAAACCATGTCGTTTCATACCATCCACAATCTCATCCACACCCCAATCGGGGCACACACTTGTCATTGTTGCCAAACGGATCATCACCCTCTCCTTTCAAATGCGAAAATTGCGCGTAAAATACTGCCCGTAACCTAATGTGATCTGCCCTTCACCGCAAGCAGAAAACAAGCCTAAACACATGACAGTTCTACCTTTTGGTTTGACTGTCACGCTATCCTGAAGTATTTTCCTACCGCTTTGCCAACAAACATCCATTAGAGCAACAACTGTCACATCAATCAAAAAGCGATTTTATCAGACCGTCTGCCCACTTTGGCCACACATTCACCTCTGCCTTCATTTTGGAAATTTTTTATGCTCCTCGATATCATGCTTCTCAAGCCCTATTTTCGCGAAACCATTTGGGGCGGACACACCCTTGCAAAACACTATAACAAACCCCTTCCATTAGAGCAAAACATTGGCGAATCTTGGGAAGTATCGGCCTACAAAGATATGGAAAGCGTTGTTGCCAATGGGCCCTATCAAGGGCAAACACTTCTCAAATTGGTGCAAACACTCAAAGCCGACCTGCTTGGACAAGCGGTTGTCGAGCGATATGGCACCGAATTTCCGCTTCTCATCAAACTGCTCGATGCACGCGAAGACCTCTCCATTCAAGTGCATCCTGATGACACCTATGCCCGTACAGAAAATTTGGGCACCTACGGCAAAATGGAAGCCTGGTATGTTCTTCAATCTGACAATGGACGTGTGGCCTATGGATTACAAGACAGCATAGACAAAGAATCATTTGCATCTGCCATTGCCGAAAACCGCGTCAACGATGCCATTCGTTTCTTCAATGTCAAAGCTGGCGATGTCGTTTATGTGCCCCCAGGCACAGTACACGCCTTGTGTCAAAATGTGCTGGTTTATGAAGTGCAACAATCCAGCGACCTCACATTTCGCATCTACGACTACAACCGGCCTGACGCCAATGGACAACCCCGTGAATTACACATAGACCGATCACTCGATGTCATCACATTTGATACCCCCACACCCCATCCCAAACATTGGACCGATCTTCCCAATGCCACCCCTGCCCATACACAACTTGTGCAATCCGAACATTTTCTCCTCGAACGTTTTGCCCCCACATCAACAACCACACACGCCTATGCTTCATTTGCCACACTCACACTCATTCAAGGCCAGGCAAGTGTGCAAGGCAAAACAGAATCCATTACCGCACAAAAAGGCGATACCCTCTTCATTCCCGCCAATTGCCCCATCACCGTATCACCACAAAACAACGCCGAATATCTCATGGCTTCGGTGCCCTAAACCATACATCCACAACCAAGGATCATTCATGACCGATCCCAACAGCCTACGCCAAAAACTTCACACCCTGCTCGGCATCCCCACCACACGCTGTGACCTTGCCCCCGAATCGCGTGGTCAACTTGAACACGATGGCATCATCATCGAAAAATGGATCTGGACAAGCGAACCTGGCTCGCGTGTGCCCGCTTTACTCTATCGCCCCAAAAACCCACGCCCACAAATGCCCGCCATCGTTATCACCTGCGGTCATGGCGGCAGCAAAAGCCAATGGCAATATGTTTATGTGCCACTCATCTATGCCCACCTTGGGTTGGCGTGTCTGGTTTTAGACCCCATTGGCGAAGAAGAACGCCACATCACAGGCAACATGGGCACCCGTGCCCACGATCCAGAATCTGTACACAATTGCGCAGATCATGCCCACCGTCTTATCATGGGCAAACTGGTCTTTGACACCATGCGAGGTATCGATTTTTTACTCACCCGAAAAGACATAGACCCAAATCGCATAGGCGTTGCAGGCAACTCCTTAGGCGGTGCCAAAGCCACATGGATGCTTGCCCTGGACACACGCCTGCGTTTGGGCCTTGTCAGTGGTTGGGGCTATGGCGACCACCTCACCATACACGGCAAGTTTTGCACCCGCATCCCAAACCAACGCATGCGCGAACACTGCAACTGGAATGACTTCCTCTCATTGCCCGCTCCCCATTGTGCCGTCTTCATCCTAAACGGCGACGCCGATGTCATCATAGACGACATCGGTGACAACACCATTTGGAATCAAACACGCCAAACCGTCCAAACCGTATCGGCACAATTTCCCAACAGCCACATCGCCTGTTGGTTTGAACCCAATGGAGGGCACCGTCCCTATCACGGTCATAAAATTGCACTTGAATGGATCCATAATCATCTGGGCACACCCAATATGTCCCTTGAACAAATTCGTGCGCTGCCCACCATTCAAGCAGGCACGTGGTGTGACAACAACAACATCCCTCTTGAAAAACTATACGGCACATCGCTTCATCAACGCGGAACAACCCTTCCCGACCTCAACCTCACCGCCATATCGCGCAAACACTTGGCCTGCCTAACCCCCAATGAAGTGGGCGATCCGCAATACACCATCGAAGGCTGGCTCCAAACCATTCAATCCTAACCACCAAAAAGCCTCGAAGCAAATGCTTCGAGGCTTTTATTTTTTACCACAGTGGTCATAAAAACAAACAGGGCGTTCATCTCCATTTAACCGCTTGATCTAACACACAAGACTTAGATCGCATCGCGTGTATATGCATTGTCTACCAAACGCATAATACCCCGTGGATTGGCGTTTTGCAATTCGGGAGGCAACACATTTTGTGGAAAACCTTGGTAACATACAAGGCGTGTAAAGCGCAAAATAGCGGCAGTCCCCACCGATGTAGACCGACCATCGGTGGTGGCCGGATAAGGCCCACCATGGTGCATGGAAGAACACACTTCCACACCCGTGGGAAACGCATTAAAAATCAACCGACCCACTTTTTGTTCAACAATGGCAATCAACTCTTTATGTGCTTCCATATCGGCTTCGGTACCGTGAAAGGTCGCCGTCAAATGACCCTCTAAATCGCGTGCAACGGCTTCCAAATCGGCCTTATTTCCACAATTGACCACCAAAGTAGATGGCCCAAATACTTCATGGCTTAATTCGGGCTGTTCCATAAACGTGGTCACATCGGTCGTAAACACATGCGGGGCCGCCTCTGTTTTTTTAGGATCGGCATCTTTTTGGCTCTTTCCAGCAACTTGCACCCCTGCCGTATTCAACAACGTATTCAAACCCGATTGATATGCATCACAAATACCCGAGTTGAGCATGGTGGCAGGCATAGCAGCTTTAAACAATTCTGCCGATTTATTCACAAATTTTTTCAAATCATCGCCATCAATGCCCAACACCAATCCGGGGTTGGTGCAAAATTGCCCCACACCCAATGTCACAGATCCCAACAACCCTTCGGCAATGGCATCACCGCGCTCAGCCAAGGCACCCGGCAACACAAACACAGGATTGAGACTGCCCATTTCGGCATACACAGGAATCGGCTCTGGCCGCGCACAAGCCAAATCGAACAAAGCCCGCCCACCGGCCAAAGAACCCGTAAAACCAACGGCCTTGGTTGCAGGGTGTTTCACCAATGCTTCACCCACTTGCCGACCACGCCCGTGCAACACCGCAAACACACCTTCGGGCATACCTGTATCTTTGGCCGCTTTTTGAACGGCTTGGCCCACAAGCTCTGCCGTGCCAGGGTGTGACCGATGTGCTTTGACCACCACCGGGCACCCCGCAGCCAATGCCGATGCCGTATCGCCACCCGCAACAGAAAAAGCCAATGGAAAATTGCTGGCACCAAACACCACCACAGGCCCAACAGCCTGAAGCATCAATCGCGTATCGGGCTTGGGCAAAGGTGCCCGATCAGGGTCGGCCAAATCAATACGTGCATCCACCCAAGAGCCTTCGCGAACCAATGCGGCAAACATTTTCAACTGCCCCATTGTGCGCCCACGCTCACCAATGAGCCGTGCCTCTGGCAAACCCGTTTCGGCCATCCCTCGTTGAATCAATTCATCACCCACATTCAAAATTTCATCGGCGGCGCGTTCCAAAAATTCTGCGCGTTTTTCTGCCGCCATAAGCCGAAAATCCGAAAAGGCCGCTGCTGCCAATGCCATGGCCCGCCCCACTTCTTCATCCGAAGCTTCGTGAAACGTCGTATCCAACTCTTCTTGCGTATTGGGGTTGATGGCCAAAAACGTATACGAACCTGCGTTAACGGCATCATATCCAATTAAATTCTTACCATGCAACGGCATGTAAAACCTCCAAAACGAATAAAATGTAATGACGAAAAAATCCAGTTCCCTAACAAAATAGCGTTGTTACCACCTTATTTCAACTGATATTTCAATATCAACAAACGGTATCTTGTAGATAACAATCTATAATACAACTCAAGCTATTAAGCTTAAACATATCCCAATAGCGAATATGGGCGAGCTGAACGCTGAATGCTGACAGCTTTTGTATCAAAATAAAGTGCAATTATGTTTTACTTTTCACCTTATAAAGGTCACAACAGTGAATGTCATGTTTTAAAAATAAAAAAGTCTGAAACATCTTGCGATGTATCAGACTTTTTTGGTTGCCCCACAGGGATTCGAACCCCAATTCCTGGAACCAAAATCCAGTGTCTTGCCGTTAGACGATGGGGCAATAATATACTGGCTTAATGTTTGGAGATCTATAATAAACAAAAAGACGTGTTTTTTGTCAATAGCCAGCATCTTTTCTCATTAAGAAAAGCATTTTTAGCCACATATTACAACACTATATACAGGTTTAAAGCTTCAAGACTCAAATCAACAACACTGCTTTATCCCAATAAAAAACAATGCCTTATAATATGGGTGAAGAAAAATTTTATAGTTTATCCAAAAAATCGCACAGAAACAAGCCTTCCAAATTCATTTTCTTTGATCCAACCATTGCACATGCCAAAATCACACCCTGTTTCGCCCCACATAATCGCAATCAAATTGACACAGACCATTGCTGCCCATCAACCACCACCTGAAGCATCGATTCCAACAAAGATACAGATGGCATAACACCGTTACCTTTTGTAGGCACAAACACAAATGCACGCCGTTCCGAAACACACAAACCCGACAAACGCACCCAACGCGCAGGTGACTTTTCTGCGTAATTAGGGCACCAAAACATCGCATCATCTCGCATAACCAGCTCAGTATTTCCACACCACGCAAATGACACACAAATATCATTTGCCAACCCCACACGATATCCACCGGCAACAACTTCAATCTCAGATTCACCAGGAAACAACCACGAATTTGTCCAGGTATGTGGCGTTGCAGAAACGATCTCATCCACCACCGCCAACCAAACCGCATCATCCGATACAGGCATCAATACTGTGCGACGTACTTCGGCTTCTGCATCAGCTGTATAGCCCGAAAATGTACTTTGCAAAATACCAATCTGATCTTGCACATCGCCCGTTGTTTTACCCATACGTGTATCACTGGCATTGGATATCACCTGCATCGCTTTATTCAAAATCCGCTCATTGGGCAACACAGGTTCATCTTCAATATAAACTGTATTATGCGACTGACAATGAAGCACCCAATTTCGCGCCACATCACCCGTATACACCCACCGCCCCGGATCCACAATCACAGGGTAATTCAAAGCATCATAATGCACCGTCAAATTGTCTTCGTGTGAATGCCCTGCATGTGTGGGCCCATTGTCGAGAATCACCAACGACTGCGTATCTGGGTTGCGCAATGCGCCCACACCACCCTCAGGAAATGTGATCTGGCGAATCGCCTCGCCAGCATCAGCCTCCCACGTTTGCCCATTGGACAACCAGAGACTGAAATAGGTGGGTGACACACCATGTTGAAAACGCACATCAGGGAAAATACAGCGCAACAACGCATGGGTGTTTCGCCACGTGCCCACCCGATCAGAATCTGACAACAAAGGCATATTGCCATCAGGTGTCACCAGTGCGTCGACAAACACACCCATCTCCTTCAACCGTTGGCCATAAACATCGGCCCAGGGTTCATCATTCATCTGACCCAGCAAAAAACTCGATCCATACCACCGAATGCACCCACAATGATAGCCCGTCGATTTTTCCCAGTGTACGCCATCGGCAAAAATCGCTCGGTTCAAACTCGATTCCATCGAATTGCGCGCCATGTGTTTCCACACAGACATCCCCGTCACTTCAGGCAAAGACATCGCCCAGAAATACACCGCCTCCATTTGCATCGATGTAAAATTGTGCTCATGTATTTTAATACCACGCCCAGCAACCATATCAAACAACAGCAAACACCGATGCAACAACACAACATTGCGTTTGGGTGTCATTTCAGAAGCATGCAAAATCGTCCAGTATGCCCACCACCAATGCGTCAACCGAATGAAAATATCCAACTCACCAAATGGCGGGTGCAAATTGCTCGGCCCCATGGCGTGCATGCCCCTATAAAATGCTTCACCCGGAAACGGCACCTTCTCCATATAAAAATCCCACTGGTCCATCAGCGCATCAAAATATCGTCGTTCCGATTTTTCCCAGTATGCACGTGCCAAAGAGGTATACCATCGATGCCGGCCCAAACCGCGAATGGTTTGAGGATCTTCATGTTCATACGCCGAAAAATCAAATGTTTCGCGATCCACCGCAATAAACCGATCACAATATGCATTAGAGGCCCCATACATTCGCCCGTCAACCGCATGATCGGCAAGGGTCTTTTCCCAGGCATATTCTTCTGGATCATATGCCTGAGCCAAACGCGCAATTTCAGCCAAGTTTTTTGGCTCAAAAAACAAACGTGGCACCTTGCGGTTCCGCAAATACGTTAACAAATTCTCTGCAAAATCACCCGCATCCCATTGTGCCACCAGATCCGAGCGAAATCGATCTCGCAAATCCCTTATCGCCGCGTCGTATTCCGCATCCAACACATCTGCCATTTTAACCCCTCACAATCTTAGAGCTATGATTCCGATTCCTCAGAATGATTCTTGAACGCTGCAAACCCAATCAATTCCCCATCAGGCCCTTTTGCAAATATAAAATCATACGCCCCTCGCAAATCATCTTCAACAATCTCTGCACCCAGTTTTTTTAACTGCTTTCGCGTTGCTTCCAAATCACGCACAGGAAAACCAAAATGATTAACACCCACAATATCTTTGCGCACAAGAGGGGTTTGAGCGCTATCGACTCTATCGTAATGACAAATAATTTATATCAAAGCCTGACATTCAGAATGAAAAAGATACTGCATCCTAAAATGTTCTCGTTCGATCCCCATTTGACCTTCTGCAGAAAAACCCAAGGCCTCATAGAATTTCATAGATCGCTCAAAATCTGATATGCTCACACAACCATGAAAACCACGGCTTAAGATGGGGATATTCTGAGGCACGATTCTTTTGTTTTGCATATAAAAACGCTCTTAATTGTATGGAACAGCCGTTGGATGACCATTTCTGCTATCTTCCTCAAAAGACAAATATGAAACGCGAACGATGATGCGCAACCCTTTTTTAAAAGGGTGTTCAAATTCTAATCACAAAAATATAAAAACAAAAAAGAGGGTCACGATAACATAATCGTAACCCTCTTTTGGTATGTTGATTCATTGAAAAACGCTTTAAAGATCCGTGGATTTCTGGTTGCCCCTCAGGGATTCGAACCCCGATTACCTGATCCAGAGTCAGACGTCTTGCCGTTAGACCAAGGGGCAAAACCAAACTCAAAAGTCTATTTTTTAGGCTACACAACATCCAAAAAAAATGACGCCTAAGTTAATTTCAAACAACAACTTCCAATATTTTCCGCAAACGCCGAAGGCATGTTTCTTTTCCCAAAACAGCCATAAGTTCAAACAGCCCTGGGCCAAAACCAACCCCACAAAGCCCCAACCGCGTAGGATGAATGAGGTTGGATGCCGACATATTCAACTCGCCAGCCAAGGTACGGGTTGCACCTTCGATATCCGTTTCTTTAAAAGAATCCAAGGCCTCTAACCGTTCAATATAGGCCCGAAGACGTTCGGGTGTATCTGTTTTCCAATGTTTTTTGAGCGTCTTTTCGTCATAACCAGTCGGCTCTTGGAAAAAATAACCCGTTTGTCGCAAATCTTCAAGCGTATTGAGGCGCGGTTGCAAAAGTGTTGCTATTTGAGTCAATTCATCACGACGGCGATCCACATCGGCAGATTCCAACCATCCTTCAGAAATCCAAATCGGAATGGCGTCTTCAACAATCTTCTCAACAGGGCGCAAACGCATTTGTTCACCGTTGAGCCATGTCAGTTTTTTGAGATCAAAAACCGTATCGCGTGTGTGCATGCCTTCAAGCGAAAACGCCTCTATCAACGCATCGTGAGAAAACACCTCGCGCTCATCACCCGATGACCAGCCCAATAAGGCCAAAAAATTAAACAATGCTTCGGGTAAAAACCCTTGTTCCTGATATTCGGTAACCGTTGTGGCACCATGGCGCTTGCTCAACTTGCTGCCATCTTCACCCAAAATCAGTGTGGAATGACCATATTCTGGCACATCCCAACCCAGCGCTTGAAACAGCATAATTTGCTTGGGCGTATTTGACAAATGGTCGGCACCACGAAGCACAAGTGTCACACCCATATTGTGATCGTCAACCGCAACCGCCAAATTATAAACCGGTGACCCATCAGAACGTGCCACCACAAAATCTTCGATTTCAACATTGCCCCAGCGCTGTACGCCTCTGATTTTATCGGTCCAAACCGTGTCACCATCTGGCACACGAAAGCGAACCACCTTTGATCGCCCCTCGGCTTCAAATGCCGCCTGTTGTTCGGCCGTTAAATCGCGATTATAACGCACATGCCTTTTTTCAGCTTGTGCTTTTTTGCGCATGACATCCAACTCTTCGGGTGTTTCGTAGGCATAATAGGCATGGCCACTTTCCAGCAACTGTGCAACCGCCGCTTTGTGTACTTCTGCATTGTGCGATTGAAACACCGGTTCGCCATCAAAGGCAATGCCCAACCACGCCAAACCATCCAAAATGGTTTTCAGCGAATCATCGGTATACCGTTCACGGTCTGTATCTTCCACACGCAACAGCAACTTGGCACCGTAGTGCTTGGCGTACAAATAGTTAAACAACGCTGTACGCGCATTGCCAACATGGAACCCCCCGGTAGGGGATGGCGCAAATCTTAAAATAGAATCAGACATAAAAAAAGCTACCAGCTTTCAGCGATCAGCTTTTCAGTCAAAATACCAAATAGAAGCTGACGGCTGACCGCTCATAGCATATAAAGTTTTATGGCGGAGAGGGAGGGATTCGAACCCTCGGTAAGGGCAAAAACCCCTACAACGGATTAGCAGTCCGCCCTGTTCAGCCAGCTCCAGCACCTCTCCGCGCTAATTTCTCATATTAAAACGTAGGCGATAAAAGTAACAAAGCCCTACTGTAAATGCAAGGTAAAATCAAAACGACAAAAGTCAGACGCCAAAAGGTAAATATTTCTTCGTTTGCCTTTTGGCGTTTGACTTTTTGTATTTTATGGCGGTGGGGGTGGGATTCGAACCCACGGACCCGTGAAGGTCAACGGTTTTCAAGACCGCCCGATTCAACCGCTCTCGCACCCCACCGCATAGGGGGAAGTATAGAAAAGCACCCCAACTCTGTCAAGCAGTTTGTCCATACTTAAAAGAGGGGGCAAAAAACAATAACACGCTATTTTTACATGCGCTTACCCAAATACATCTGCCATCTTCAAAGCGCGTGTATCACACAAAAAAGCGGTTGCCTTGCCCATACCATTCGTGTATTTTTAGACAACTAAAACACCTTCAGAAGCCTTGAGCAAACCCAAACAATACAAATTCTGTCCTCATTTCCATCCTTTGCCATAAACGCATTTTATGGATGCAATCCCACTTGTCACCGGTGCACAAATGGCGGCCATTGATCGCCGTGCCATAAACAGTGGCATTTCGGGCATAGACCTCATGGAATTGGCAGGACAAGGTGTGGCATACGCAGCCAAAAGCTTGCTTAACGGGCTGGCCAACCAACACATTGTGGTGTTGTGTGGCAAAGGCAACAACGGTGGCGATGGGTTTGTATTGGCCCGATTGGCGGCCCAACAAGGTGCTTTTGTTCATGTTTTTCTTTTTGCATCCCCTCAAGATGTTCAAGGAGATACAAAAGCCCATTTAGAACGCATCACACATCTCCCCATAACCTGCGTTTTATCCAAAGAGACCCTTTCTTCCGTTCACAGGGCATTGCATCAAACAGATCTCATTATAGATGCCTTATTGGGCACAGGCATCAAAGGGGCACCACGTGGCCTCATTGCACAAGCCATAGACCTGCTCAAAAAAGCAAAATCTCCCATCATTGCCGTTGATGTGCCATCGGGCATGAATGCCGATACGGGGTTTGGAGATTGTGCCATTGCAACCCAAACCGTCACCTTTGCCTGCCCGCGCATCGCACACTTTTTTTATCCTGGGCGGGCTTCTTGTGGGCATTTATACCTCGTTGATATCGGCATTCCCCAAACGGCAATTCGCGCCGAAAACAGTTCGCTCTTTCTCATAGATGCCCAATGGGCATCCCAAGCTCTGCCCAGTCAAAAACCCGATGCCCACAAAGGCGACAGAGGGCGTGTGTTTATTTTGGCAGGGTCTGTAGGCCTCACGGGAGCCGCTGCATTATCTGCAACTGCCGCCTTACGTGCTGGATCGGGCTTGGTAACGCTCGGCATTCCCAAAAGTCTCAATGATATTTTAGAAGTCAAAGTGACCGAGGCCATGACCTGCCCGTTGCCAGAAGTGCGAAAAGCCCGTTGTTTGGCGCTGCGTGCCCGTGGTGACATGGCTCCCCACTTGGCCAAAGCAGATGCCATTGCCATAGGCCCAGGACTTGGCACACACAGAGAAACCATTATCTTAATACATCGGCTCATTGAAGACCTCACCAGTCCCACAGTGCTTGATGCCGATGCACTCAATGCCTTGGTTGGGCATTTGGATATCCTTAAAAATTGCTCTGTGCCTTTGGTGCTCACACCCCACATGGGTGAATTTGCACGTCTTACTGGTCAAAGCATCAAAGAGGTGCGTCAAAACCCCATCACATCGGCCAAACATTTTGCACAACAGGTAGGCCATATCGTTATTTTAAAAGGTGCGCCAACCCTTGTTGCACACCCCAATGGATGTGTTTATGTCAACCCAACGGGCAATGCTGGAATGGCCACAGGTGGCACGGGCGATGTGTTAACAGGCATCATTGCCTCACTCATTGGGCAAGGGCTAACACCCCATACAGCAGCCCAACTGGGTGTTTATGTGCACGGTCTTGCAGGTGATTGGGTGGCCACACATCACGGACAACACAGCCTTATTGCAAGCGATATCATCCAAGCACTTCCAAAAGCATTTCAAGCAACAGCCAAATCCCAACACCCAAACCCATATTGGACACAAATAAACCCATCCAAACCCTATTGAAGACCCCAAAGTCTTTTCACTCTTAAAATTTTTTACTTTCATTATGCGCTCAAACGAATACATTGAAGAAGCGATAGAAGAGTCTTATCTCATTGGTCTCAATGAAAAAGAGATTCGTGCCAATCTGGATCAATTCATCGATATTTGCGGTCGCATCATTCGCGAACATGTACACGACAAACAAAAAATGCAAATATTGGCCGAAAAATTGGCACGTGCACGCGCACTAAGTTTAATTGAAGAACGCCAAGATGGTGAGTGGAACGAAATCCAACCCACGACACCACAGCCAAATCTTGCCGAGCGCGTAGCAAGAAACAAACGGCTCATTTTGCGTGCCATTTCCGAATGTGATCCCCAACTGGTTGAAAAAATAGAAAAAGCACGGTTTCCAAAAGACGAACTCAAAATGCCCAAGTTAAACCCTTGGGAAGGAACCGTAAGGGTCGGAAAACCACGTAGTTTGTTGTTCAAAATTGGCTCTCTCGCAGTGATACTCATTATCTTACTACTCATTTATCTTTCTCTTTTACAGCATGTGTAAATCCATTAACTTACATCATCTATATAACTTGTGATGTGCCTGCGCCCCCCGCATGTGGGTTGCAGGCATTTCTATGGTAAGCCAACATACGAACAAATCCTTCACAAACAATTAGCTGAAAGCCTTTTATGCCCAAACGTACCGATATCAAAAAGATTATGCTCATTGGCTCAGGGCCTATTGTCATTGGACAAGCCTGTGAATTCGATTATTCTGGCACCCAAGCCTGCAAAGCCCTTCGAGAAGAAGGATATGAAGTCATCTTGGTCAACAGCAACCCTGCCACCATCATGACCGACCCCGAAATGGCAGATCGCACCTATGTCGAACCCGTAACCCCCGAGGTGTGTGCAGCCATTATTGAAAAAGAACGCCCCGATGCACTCTTGCCAACATTAGGTGGACAAACAGGTCTGAACACCGCAATGGCTTTGCACGAACAAGGTGTTCTTGAAAAATTCAATGTCGAAATGATCGGTGCCAAACCCGACGCGATTGAAAAAGCTGAAAATCGCGAAAAGTTCCAACAAGCCATGCGCAAAATCGGTTTGGACTTTCCCAAAGGTCGTTTTGCCTATACACTCGATGAAGCGTTGGCAGTGATTGACGAAATTGGATTTCCAGCCATTATCCGCCCCTCTTATACACTCGGTGGCACAGGTGCAGGGACGGCATACAACCTTGAAGAATATAGACTGGCAGCCGCACGTGGCATCGACCTGTCTCCCACATCTGAAATTTTGGTTGAAGAATCGATCATTGGTTGGAAAGAATACGAACTTGAAGTGATGCGCGATCACAACGACAACGTGGTCATTATTTGTTCCATTGAAAATGTAGATCCCATGGGTGTACACACAGGCGATTCCATCACGGTGGCTCCTGCGCAAACACTTACCGACAAAGAATACCAGGTCATGCGCGATCAGGCCATTGCCTGTATTCGTGAAATTGGTGTTGAAACCGGTGGTTCCAATGTTCAATTTGCGGTCAACCCCGACGATGGTCGGTTGGTCATCATTGAAATGAACCCACGGGTTTCACGCAGTTCGGCATTGGCATCCAAAGCCACGGGTTTTCCCATTGCCAAAATTGCCGCCAAACTCGCCGTGGGATACAGCCTCGATGAAGTACAAAACGACATCACCCGCGAAACCCCAGCATCTTTTGAACCCACCATTGATTACTGTGTCATCAAAATTCCACGTTGGACATTTGAAAAATTCCCCCAAACAGTTGACTCACTGGGCACACAAATGAAATCGGTGGGTGAAACCATGGCCATTGGTCGAACGTTTAAGGAAGCACTGCAAAAAGGCTTGCGGTCTCTCGAAATTGGCCGCGCCGGATTTGGTGCCGATGGCAAAGACCACAACATTCAAGAACTCTCGCGCGAAGCCTTAGAACACGGGTTGCGTGTGCCCAACTCACAACGCATGTTTTTTATCAAAGCCGCATTCGATATGGGTTTGTCGGTCAACGACATCTTTGATGCCACCAAAATAGACCGGTGGTTCTTAGAAAACATGCGCGAAATTGTTGAAGTCGAAAAAGAACTCGCCGCATTAATGACACCCTAATTTGCCGTCTGCCGCTCAACATTCACACTTACACAACCAGACAGAATACCATCTTATGACCAAACAACATACCTTTGAAGACCTCAAATCGCGCATCTCACGCAATGATCTTTTAAAAGCCAAAAACTATGGCTTTTCAGATCGTCAATTGGCAAATATCTGGAAATCAGACGAATGGACCATTCGTGCATTGCGAAAAGAAATGGGTGTATTGCCTGTTTATAAAACCGTAGATACCTGTGCTGCCGAGTTTGAAGCCTATACACCCTATCACTATTCAACATATGAATCGGAAACCGAAGCCTTTCGCTCTGATCGCAAAAAAATCATGATTCTCGGTGGGGGCCCCAATCGCATTGGGCAAGGCATCGAGTTTGATTATTGTTGCTGTCACGCATCTTTTGCCCTTAAAGAAGACGGATATGAAACCATCATGGTTAACTCCAACCCCGAAACCGTCTCCACAGATTACGATACCTCAGACAAACTCTATTTTGAACCCTTAACAACCGAAGATGTGCTCAATATTGCAGATCTGGAACAACCCGATGGCACCATTGTACAATTTGGTGGACAAACCCCATTAAACCTTGCCCGAGATCTTGAACGCGGCGGGGTAAAAATTGCGGGCACATCGCCCGATGCCATAGACTTGGCAGAAGACCGCAAACGCTTTGGCGCGCTCATTCAACAACTCGGCATTCGCCAACCCGAAAACGGTACCGCAATAAATGCCGACGAAGCCATTGCCATTGCCGAACAAATTGGCTACCCTGTGCTTGTGCGCCCTTCCTATGTATTGGGCGGGCGAGCTATGGCCATTGTCTATGATCGCGATGCGCTTATTTCTTATATGCGCAATGCCATTGATGCATCACCCGAACGCCCCATACTCATAGATCGCTTTCTCGAAAACGCACAAGAATTTGACGTCGATGCCGTGGCCGACGAAACAGCTGTGGTCATTGGTGGCATTATGCAACATATTGAAAGTGCAGGCGTTCATTCTGGAGACAGCGCGTGTGTATTGCCGCCTTATTCCATCTCCGACAACAACCTCGCCGAACTGCGCACCCACACCCATGCCTTGGCCAAAGCCCTCAACGTTGTTGGGCTCATGAACATTCAATTTGCCATTCAAGATGGCAATGTCTACATCATTGAGGTCAACCCTCGGGCTTCGCGTACGGTTCCATTTGTGAGCAAATCCATTGGTGTGCCACTGGCCAAAATAGCCGCACGCGCTATGGTTGGGCGCACCCTGAAAGAGCAAGGATTTACAGAAGAAGTACACATGAAACATATAGCCGTGAAAGAAGCCGTTTTGCCCTTTAACAAATTTCCGGGTGTCGATACCGTTTTGGGCCCAGAAATGAAATCAACAGGTGAAGTCATGGGCATCGACTACGATTTTGGTTTAAGCTTTCAAAAAGCACAATTGGGTGCAGGTGTGCGTTTGCCCGTAGAAGGTACCGTTTTTGTAAGCGTCAATGACCGCGACAAAGAAGCGGTCATTCCCATTGCCAAAAAATTATCCGAACTCAATTTTAAGTTGGTTGCCACACGTGGTACGGCAGCCCATCTTCAAAAACATGGTGTCCCATGTGACGAGATTCTCAAAATTCAAGAAGGACGTCCCAATATTCTTGATGCCATCAAAAACGACGACATCGCCCTTATGATTAACACACCCGCTGGCGAACAATCTCAAACCGCAGATCCAGAAATTCGCCGTGCGGCCATCCAATATGGTTTGCCCTACACCACCACATTGGCAGGTGCCATTGCAGCGGTAGAAGGCATTGCATCTTTAAAACGCAACAACAAAGTGAGTATTTTGTCGCTTCAAGAGTATCACGCACAATAAATTACGAGAAGGGAAAACAATCCTTCTTTTGCGTGTTTATTGTCATTTCATATCCGTTAGACACCCTATGACGCCCACATTCCGTCACATCTTCATTTGCCTTTTTTGCGCCATCACATTGGCATCTTGCAAAAGTGTGTACTACAACACTTTTTACAATGCCAAACACAGCTATCAATTAGCCGAGCAAACGCGCAAAGATTCGGAAACACCAGGCAGTCGTTTAACCCCAGCAGTCTATCGCGAGCTCTACAAACGCACCATTGCCAAAGCTTCTGCGGTGCTGGAACTCTATCCCAAAAGCAAGTGGGTCGACGACGCGCTCTTGCTCATTGGCAAATCGTTTTATTGGCGTGAAGAATACAGCGATGCACTCACCAAATATCAAGAACTTCAAGAAAACTTTCCCAAAAGTGCCTTGTTGTCTGAAACCATTTATTGGCAAGGGCTCACATTATGGGCATTGGATCGTCCAGAAGAGGCCCGTTTTTCATTTTCGTATATCAACGAAAGTGAAGAGCCCGAACTCTTTGGCTTGGCCAACCTGGCATTGGCCGAAATGGAAGCCGAATCGCAAAACCACGAATCGGCCATTGAAGCCTATCAAAGTCTTATTGTTACTTTGGGCAAAAAACACAAATTACTTGCCCATGCTTGGCAAGGCATTGGCAACAGTCTCTACGAATTAGGACGCTATGATGAAGCCTTAGATGCTTATAAAAATGTGCTCGCGTCCAACCCCGAAAAACAAATCAACTTTGACACACGCCTCCAAATTGGCACCACCCTTGAAAAACAGGGTAAGTTGGACGAAGCTTTAGCGGCATACGACAACATTCTCAAAATCAAACGCCTGCGCATTTATGAAGCAGAAACACAACTCAAACAAGCCAATGTTTATCGCACCAAAGAATTTTATGCCGTCTCAGAAGAAACATATAACCAAGTCATTCAAAAATATCCGCGCAGCAAATACAGTGCTGAAGCCTATTACCGAATGGGCCTCATCAGCCAACAAGTGCACAAAGACCTTGAAAAAGCCAAAACGCTCTTTGAAAATGCCAGCAAAGAAAGCCGTCAATCAGAAGCAGGCGAAGCAGCCCTTCAAAGACGCAAAGATCTCATGCTGTTAGAGCGGTATCGCCTTCAAGCCGACGACGCCAAAGACCCACAAACAGCCATTGTGCCACTTTTCAATTTGGCAGAGCTGTATCTCTTTAGCTTGGGTGAAACCGACTCGGCACTGGCTACTTACCAACAAGTGCTCACCTTGGCAGATACCACATCGTTTGCCCCCAAAGCACTTTATGCCATTGGTCTTATTTATGCCGACAGTTTAAAAAATGATTCTGCTGCAAGCGAAAACTTTCAAAAACTCATCAACGAATATCCCAACACACCCTATGCCATAGATGCACGAAAACGCATTCAACAAAATCGTACAGACGATGCGTTGGCAGAAGCACAATTTCTCGAAGCTGAAGACCTCAAACGAGAAGGTCTGCCCCCCAGTGATTACATGCCTCTCTTACAGCAAATTGCCACAGAGTATCCCAAAAGCCTCTATGCCCCACAGGCACTTTTTGCTGTTGCCTGGGCATATGAAAATGATTTGGATGAATTAGACAAAGCCAAAAATATTTATCAACAAGTTGCCGATCATTACCCGCTGACGCGGTTTGCAGAAATTGCCACCGAAAAACTTTCGGGTGATTTTTTAATGCCGCCCAAACCCAAAGAAGCACCACAAGATTCGACACACCAACCATCACAAAAAGCACCATCAGAACCTGCACCAACAGGTTTGCAATCACCCTCAAATTTGGAAATCATAGATATCAAAGAAGCAGATTCTCCTCCCGAATTGATATCTTCAAGACCACCCCAATATCCCGCTTCGGCAGAAAATGATGGACGCCCCGTTACGGTGGTCGTACGCTTGCTCGTTTCACACGACGGCACCGTTAACAAAGCCGAACCGGTGAGCGGCCCCAAAGCCTTTTACAGCGCAGCCATTTTATCGGCCGTCAAATATCAGTTTCGCCCAGCACAAAAAAATGGCCAAGCTCAAAGTGTTTGGATCGAACTCCCCATGACCTTTCTTCCACCAGATTAAATGCAAAAATTACAGCTTCTCAATTATTTTACATAGACAGATCCTGTATTTTAAGATTTTGCATTTTTAATTTTGAATTGTTTTTCTATGCCCGAAATATCCAACTTCATTCAAGAACCTGCCACAATTGTCCAAAACGAGCCCGTGTCTCAAGGCGTTTATCTCATGCGCCTTGAATCTCCTCAAATTGCCAAAGCCATTCAACCTGCGCAATTTGTTCAGATTTTGACCGACCCAGGGTTATCGCCTTTTTTGCGCAGACCATTTAGTGCACTGCGCGTGCAGGGCCATACATTCGACATCATCTACGATGTCATCGGCCCCGGTACCGAACGCATGCAACAAGCCAAAGCGGGCGATACACTCAACATCAGTGGGCCATTGGGGCAACCTTTTCACCCCCCAAAAACCAAACGCATCTTGCTCGTAGCAGGCGGTGTGGGGTTGGTGCCATTGGCATTTTTGGCTTGGCAACATCCTGACCGGCGCACCGACATGGTCTATCTCATGGGAGCAGCAAACAGCACCCGCATGCCCAATATGGATGCGCTCTTGCCTCAAGATCTCACGCGTTATTTGGCAACCGATGATGGCAGTGTGGGGCACAAAGGATTTGTAACCGAACTGATCGCCGATCACGTCATCACCAACGACACCACCATTTTAACCTGTGGCCCACACCCCATGATGGCACGTGTAGCCGCAATTGCTGCCGACCTGAACATACCGTGTTATGCGTCACTTGAAAACCATATGGCCTGTGGCTTTGGTGCCTGCGTTGGTTGTGTGGTCGAATACAAAAACTTTGAAACCGACGACAGACGCTATCGCAGAGCTTGCTTAGAAGGTCCTGTTGTAGATGCTGCCGCCATTGTTTGGTAATGACCCTTTAGGAAAACAGATGACCGACAAAAACAACACACTTGATTTATCTACAAAAATCACCAAAGATTTAACCATTCAAAATCCAGTTATGATGGCTTCTGGCACATTTGGACATGGTGCCGAATATGCATCGCTCTTTGACCTTGGCAAACTTGGCGGCATTGTTACCAAAACCATTACCTTTCATCCGCGCGCAGGCAACCCACCTCCACGCACAGCCGAAACGGCATCGGGCATGCTCAATTCGATTGGGCTTACCAACCCAGGCATAGATGGTTTTATTGCCGAAAAAGTACCCCCTCTGGCCGCGCTCAATACATGTCGCGTGGTGAGCATTGCAGGTACGTCCGATGAAGAGTTTGCCGAAATGGCCCGTCGCTTTAACGACTTAGACGGTGTCGATGCACTTGAACTCAACATTTCTTCGCCCAACATGAAAGACGGTGGCATGCTCTTTGGATGTTCCGAAACAGGAGCCCATGCCGTTACCAAAGCTGTTAAAGCCGTATCCAAATTGCCTATCATTGTCAAACTCACACCCAATGTCACCGACATTACCGCCATTGCCAAAGCTGTAGAAGACGGCGGTGCAGATGGCATTGCCATGATCAACACACTACTTGGCATGGCCATTAACATCAACACACGACGCCCCATTTTGGGCAACATCACAGGTGGTCTTTCTGGCCCAGCCATTAAACCTGTTGCCCTTGCCCTCACCTGGAAAGTAGTCAACACGGTTTCCATACCCGTCATTGGCATGGGGGGCATTACCACCGCACGTGACGCACTCGAATTTCTTATCATCGGCGCATCTGCCGTTCAGGTTGGCACAGCCACCTTTGTCCATCCAGGCGCTGCGTTAGAGGTCATAGATGGCATTGCTGACTACTGTCAAACAAATGGAATGGCGAACCTATCTGAACTCATTGGTAGCCTTCAACCGCCACAAACCCATTAAAAATCTCGTGAGATATATTCTCATATTGTGTGCCCTGCTCACACTATCTGGGTGTGTCTCACATCCACGCTATCGCACCAAACCCGTCACATCAAACCCCACCAAACCCAAACCTGACAAACCCAAGTCAGAACCTGCAAAGAACAAAACACCAGACAAAAAAAAAGCCCCATCGGGTAACGCTTCAGGCTTGCCAGTAGATCTCACACGCATCAAAAGTGAACCCTACCAAATTGGCAATTCCTCATACTATGCCCACAAGTTTCATGGCCGCCCCACGGCCAGCGGCGAAATTTTTGACATGAATGGACTCTCTGCGGCACACAGAGAACTGCCCCTGGGCACCATCATTCGCGTGACACACCTTGGCAATGGAAAATCGGTCACCCTCAAAGTCAATGACCGAGGCCCATTTATTGAAGGTCGCATTCTCGATTTATCACTGGGTGCCGCCCGAGAACTCGAAATGATAGAAGAAGGCGTGGCCAAAGTCATGATCGAAATTGTCAAACCCGTCGATTAACCTATTCGTTGACGATCCGTATTTCGCATTGTATGTTTCTAAGCCTTCATAAATTATCCATATCACCACACAAGGAGTACTGTATGGCGAAGTTGTGTTATTTTTTTATCTGTTTGGTTTTCTCTTATGGTTCATCATTTGCTCAAGAAGTGCCCGAAGGCCAACGTTTATATGGCCAATATTGTGGTCAATGCCACGGTGCAAAACTCCAAGGTGGAAATGCCAAAAGCTTAATCACAGGTTCATGGAACCATGGCAGTGGCAATCAATTTAGAAATATCAAACACGGTATCACCCATGTGGGTATGCCTGCATTTGGAAACGTACTCACAGATGATCAAATTCGGGCCATTGTCAATTACCTCAAAGAAGAAGAAAAGAAAGCCCAACCCGAACCGCCTCCATTGCCAGATCAATTGCTCTCTCAAGATTATGAAATTGCCTTAGATGTTTTTGCAGAAGGGTTACAAACACCTTGGGCCATCGATTTTATTGATGCCAATCTGGCCCTCATTACCGAACGCCCCGGTCGCGTGCGTGTGGTCAAAAATGGCCAACTTCAACCCGAGCCCGTCTCTGGCACACCCGCAGTTATTGCAGAAGGTCAAGGGGGGCTTTTAGATGTGGCCATTGACCCCAACTATGCAAGCAATGGTTGGATCTACTTGTCTTATAGCCACCTCTTGCGCGAAGCCCAAGGTGATGAACGGCGTGGTCCTGCCATGACCCGCATCGTGCGTGGTCACATCAAAAACAATACGTGGGTTGACGAACAAGTCATTTACGAAGCACCTCACGAAACCTATCGCACCACCCGCCATCACTATGGCAGCCGCATCGTTTTTGACCCACAAGGTTACCTCTACTTTTCCATAGGTGATCGTGGTGCTGGCGACCAAGCCCAAGACCTCAGTCGCCCCAATGGCAAAATTCACCGCATCTATCCCGATGGCAAAATCCCTACAGACAACCCCTTTTACAACCAAAAAGGTGCACTCAAAACCATCTACTCTTATGGCCACCGCAACCCACAAGGTTTAGCAGTACACCCCGTAACAGGACGCGTTTGGGATACCGAACATGGCCCCATGGGTGGCGATGAACTCAACTTAATCAGCAAGGGCAAAAACTATGGGTGGCCAGAAATTACATACGGCCTCAATTACAACGGCACCATCGTTTCTGACTTTGTGCGTAAAGAAGGCATGGAACAACCCAACTACTATTGGAAACCCTCCATTGCAGCTTGTGGACTCGATTTCTACAGCGGTGATCTCTTTCCCAAATGGAAAAATCAACTCATGGCCGGTGGTCTCGCTTATGAAGTCATGAGCTTGTTAAACATCGAAGCAGACCGTGTGATGCACGAAGAGGTGGTGGTCAAAAGCTTGGGGCGGGTGCGCGATGTTACCACAGGTCCAGATGGTGCCATTTATGTCGTATTAAATGGCCCAAACAAAGTCATACGGCTCACACCCATTGCAACCCGATTCATCAAATAGGCAGTGACGCTTTCCAAATCCAATGAGACGGCTAAAAAGCAGGTGAATACTTGCTTATCCGTAAGGAGAAAATGAATGGCCAAAGCACACACCCTTGCCAGTTCGGTCATTGATGCCCCCATTGAAAAAGTGTGGGCAACCATACGCGACTTTAATGCCTTACCAGCTTGGCACCCTGCAATTGCCGATAGCCAAATTGAAAAAGGGGAACCCAGCGACAAAATTGGTTGTATTCGCAACTTCAACCTCAAAGACGGAGGCAACATTCGCGAACAACTGCTCACCTTAAGCGACATAGCACACACCTGTACGTATTCCATTCTTGAATCACCCATGCCCGTTGAAAATTATGTGGCCACGTTGCGCTTGCTCAAAATCACCGATGGCAACCGAACCTACATTGAGTGGTCAGCTGAGTTTAACACACCACCCGAAGCAGAAGCAGAAATGGTTGCACTTGTAGGTGGCGGCGTATTTCAAGGCGGCATTGATGCACTCAAAAACATTTTAGAAGCTTAACACAACATCACCACAAAACCCCGTTAGAACAGGATTCTAACGGGGTTTCTTTTCATCGCATCAAAGGAACATCGCATGGCCAACCTCTTTCTTGGATTGGACTCCAGTACTCAAAGCCTCAGTGCCATCCTCATCGACCTCGACAAAAAAAAAATCGTCTACGAAACGTCTCTCAACTACGACGATGCCCTCCCACATTATGACACCGAAAACGGCGTCTTAAAAACCAGTGATCCCCAAATTGCTCCCACCCCCCCCATACTATGGGCCGAAGCATTAGATGTACTCCTTGCCAAAATGAAACACGAAGGTGTCCCCCTCAACCAAATCAAAGCCATTTCGGGCTCAGGGCAGCAACACGGTTCAGTGTACCTCAATCAAAGAGCTTCTCACGCCTTATCAAACCTCAACGCCAGCAAAACCCTCGTAGAAAACCTCACCAATATCTTTTCACGAAAAACTTCCCCCATTTGGATGGATTCTTCCACGCGACCCGAATGCGATGAAATTTGCGACACCCTGGGTGGGCTTCAAGCCACAGCAGAAATCACAGGATCCACCACATTTGAAAGATTCACTGGCCCACAAATTCGCAAGTTTTACAAAAACGAACCCGATGCCTATCAACAAACCGCACACATCATGCTCGTCAGCTCATTTATGGCATCCATCCTCTCTGGCACCATTGCCCCCATAGACCACGGAGATGGGGCTGGCATGAACCTCATGAACATCCAAACGCGCCAATGGCATCCAAAAGCCTTAGATGCCACGGCTCCCAATCTAAAAGATCGCCTTCCACCCTTGGCCAAACCCTGGACGATCATAGGCCCCATCAGCACGTACTTCGTCAATAAGTATGGTTTTGATCCAAACACCCAAACACTCACGTGGTCAGGTGACAACCCCAACAGCGTGATCGGCTTGGGTCTCATTCAAGAAGGCATGGTCGCCATTTCTTTGGGCACCAGCGACACCTACTTTGGCACCATGCAAACTTGCCAAACCGACCCGCGTGGTGAAGGACACGTATTTGTCTCCCCCACAGGTGACTACATGAGCCTCATCTGCTTCAAAAATGGGTCATTGGCCCGCGAAGCCATTGCCGAACAATTTGGCCTCAATTGGGATGGTTTTTCACAAGCCCTTCAAGCAACACCTCCAGGCAACAATGGCAAAATTTTACTGCCCTATTTTGAGCCCGAAATCGTACCCAATGTGCTCACACCCGGCATCCACCGTTTCGACTTAGATGAAAACGATGCAGAGGCTCACTGCCGTGCCGTTGTAGAGGCCCAAATGATGTCGATGCGCATTCACGCACAATGGATGAGCGTGCGCCCATCAGCCATCTATGTTACGGGGGGAGCATCGGTCAACACAGACATCTTGCAAATTATGGCCGATGTACAAAATTGTTCCGTTTATCAATTTGCAGTCACCAACAGCGCCGCATTGGGTGCCGCATTGCGTGCCGCACATGGCTATTTATTTTCATCAAATACAGCCACCACTTGGCAAAACATCATTGCCGGATTTGCTGAGCCCATTTCAGGATCAGAAAT
>JAYODI010000011.1:45655-52408 GCA_038279365.1 Candidatus Latescibacterota bacterium
CCATGCCCATTCAAATCATTCGCAGTGAACACAACCCCATCATCACACCCGAAAGCGACGAACGCATTCTCGGTAACATCAACGGCCCCTCACTCATTCGTGTGCCCAACTGGGTCAAAGATCCACTGGGTAAATACTATCTTTACTTTGCGCATCACCAAGGCAAATTCATTCGTATGGCTTATGCAGATCACGTCCTCGGCCCTTACACCGTCTACACACCCGGCGTGCTGGCCATTGAAGACACACCCATCCTCAGGCACATTGCCTCGCCCGACGTGCACATTGACCACAACAACCAAAAAATTTACATGATCTATCACGGCAGTGGTTTTGAAGGCGAAAAACCCGACTATATTGGCCAACTCAGTCTCTACGCCGAATCAGCCGATGGGCTTGCATTCACATCCGAAGAAACTTGCTTGGGCCCTTCATACATGCGTGTCTTTCAATGGAACGGTTACACTTACGGATTTGGCGCAGGTGGCGGACGTTTCTTGTGGCGCACCAAAAATATCCACGAGCTTTTTGAACGTGGCCCCAAACTCCCGATCGAAAACGAAGCCTTCACAGACTTAACAGACACCAGCAAAAACATCGATCAAGGTGTGTATCGCACGCGCCATCCTGGCCTACATTTACGCGGTCATGAACTCGACATCTACTATAGCAACGTAGGCGACCATCCCGAACGCATCAAACGCACCACCGTTGACCTGCGCCCAGACTGGACAGAATGGAAAGGCACATCGCCAGTCGAAATCCTGCGCACCGAAACCAATTACGAAGGCGTTGACCAACCCATCGAAACTTCAAATGGCGGTGCGTCACACGACCCCGTGCATCAAGTGCGCGACCCGTATATCTACACCGAAGACAATCGCAAATACCTCGTCTATTCTGTTGCAGGCGAAAAAGGCTTGGGCATTGCTGAAATCATTGAGTAGATCTCCTACATAAACGCACGATGTTATAACCCATCAGGAAAGACCATGAAAATTACAGCCATAGACGCGCGGTTGGTTGATGCCAACTTTCGCAACCTTATCATCACACAAATTCACACCGACCAAGGCATCACGGGCATCTCCGAAGTGGTCACCAAACGCTTTGACGATGCCACCCTCAAAGCCATAGAAAACATCACCAACAACATTGGCCTTATTGGGCAAGACCCACGCCAACCCGCCTTACACTTTGAGCGCATGTACCGCGACAACCAATGGACCATCGGTTCGGTTGCCGTTTCGGCCATCAGCGCCATTGAAATGGCCATGTGGGACATAAAAGGCAAAGAAGTGGGCAAACCCATTTACGAACTCTTTGGCGGTTCCACATTTGACCAAGTGCCCGTCTATTGTCATGTGCCTGGTGGCAGCACCCCTCAAGAATTTGCCGACAACATTGCCGATGCCAAATCGCGCGGGTACAAAGTGTGCAAAACCACCCTGCCCGTTTATTATGGCCAAGTTAAAAAGGTCTCCACAGACGGTGCAGAATATGCCGCAAAAGGTGCCGCTTATTCGGGCACCAAAGGCAAAGTAGATGGCAGTTACAATGAACACCAATGGCTTGACAAAACCATACTCAAAGAAATCATCACCTTCTTCGAAAAAGCCCGCGAAGCACACGGTGACACCATGGAAATTTGGGTCGATTGCCATGCCCGGCTCAGTGGTGCAACCGCACAAAAACTCGTCTATGGTCTCAAAGACCTCGTGGACCTCGTGGAAGAACCTTTACCTCCCGAAGATATACGGGGCCTCAAAACCCTCAAAGAAGCAAGCTGTGGATACGGCGGCCCCAAAATCGCCGCAGGCGAACGCACCGCCACCGTCTACGACCACAACATGTTGCGCATGGTCACCGAACAAGCCGTAGACATCTTTCAACCCGACTTGGGCAACAGCGGTGGATTTGGTCAGTTTCGAGAACTTTCAGGCATTGCCGCCACCAACAACGTGGCCATGGCCCCACATAACCCCAACGGCCCACTCTCCGTTGCCCAAGGTTTACAAGCCATGTGTTTTATACGAAACGGTCACATCTTCGAAACCGTGGGCAATCAAGCCGAAGCCGACTTAGCCGCCGAACTGCTCACCAACCCAGAAGTCATCCTCAGCAAAAACGGCTACATCAGCCCACCCACCGGCCCAGGATTGGGTGTGGAACTCAACACAAAAGCCTTAGACAAAAGACCCTTTAAGCGCTACTACCAAGCCACTCGGTGATATGAATCACAACCCCAAGAGACGAATAAGCGTATATTTCTAATAAAGCAATCCGCATCACAAAACCATAGGAGCTTCAACATGAAATATATCGCCATCTTAACCATTATCTTGCTCACCGCCACACAACCCATACAGGCAGATTGGAACCCGTTTAAAAAAGACAAAAAAGAAAAAGAAGACAACAAAGTCTCCGAAACCATTGCCACCTTTAAACGCGAAGACCCGCATCTCAAAAAGTTCTTTGCCGAAGCTTATGGATATGCCGTCTTTCCAACGGTAGGCAAAGGCGGGATTGGCATTGGTGGGGCCTATGGCAAAGGCGAAGTCTATCAAAAAGGTAAATTGATTGGCACCACTTCGCTTAAACAAGTCAGCGTTGGGTTTCAGTTTGGTGGCCAAGCCTACAGTGAAATCATCTTCTTCAAAGACAAAAAAGCGCTCCAACAATTTACCAGCGACAGTTACGAGCTCAGTGCCCAAGCCTCAGCCGTTGCTGTTAAATTGGGTGCATCAACCAATGCCGTATACGACAACGGGATGGCCATCTTCACCATGGCAAAAGGTGGGCTGATGTACGAAGCCACTGTTGCAGGTCAAAAATTTTCATATGACTCCCTTGAAAGCAAAAAAGACAAAAAGTAACAAACCTTAAAACCATCAAATGGGCTTCGATCACTTGTCGAAGCCCATTTTTGTTTGGTTGCATATATGACCATTTCAATGTAATATTAAGCATCAAAAACAAATCAAAAACAGACTTGGGGAGACACATGGGATATACAGAACAAGTACGCGAATTTACCAAAGCCTGCAACGATGAATTGCCAACTACACCACAAAAAATGACCACCGAAGGCATCGCTTTTATTCGACAAATGGTCAACGATGAAATGGATGAATTAGAAGAATCTCAAAACGTGACCGAACAAGCCGATGCCCTTGTGGATGCCATCTATTACATTTGCGACTTTGCCGTCAGAAATGGCATCAACCTCGATCCTCTGTTCGACATTGTTCACGGGGCCAACATGCAAAAAGTGGTCAATGGCAAAGTCATTCGCCGCGACGATGGCAAAATTCTCAAACCCGAAGGCTGGGAAGACCCAGCCCCAAAACTCAATGCCGAAATGGCACGTCAACAAAAAGATGGCAGCTTTAAGGCATAACACATAGATCCACAATCAAAAACATCCATCACAAAGGAACATCGCCATGCTCTTCCGCCTCCTTGCCGCAATTATCGTCTTTGCCTTTGCCCTTATTGGTACGGCCTGTGGAAATGTGCTGCGCGTCACCCTCGACAAAAAGTATCGCGAAAAATACATCACCCCCGACACCGATGACCTTATCATCACAGGTGTACTCAGCAATGGCCTCATCGCCACTGCCATTGCCCTCCTGACGGGCAGTCGTCGCCTTTGGTGTGCATTTATTGGCGGCACATTGCTCACACTCGCCTTTGGTGATCGCTTAGACCGCAACCCAGATGAACTCCTGTCGCTCATCAAGCCCAAACAAAAAGAAAATGACACACCCGAACCCAGAAAAGCCGAAACAAATGGCACCGCACATCCAGTAGACAAGGCGCCCGCCCAAGACGTAACACCATCGGAAGCTGAAGCTTAAAATACTTGGAACACCCATTCTCTTTCATACGTTAAAAAAACATCCAGCACCTAAAACGGAGGCAAACTGGATGTTTTTTTATGTTTTAAATTTTCTTATTGTTTACTTACTTATCCAAGCAAAAACGCGAACACATGCAACGTTATCTTCACCAACACGTCAACAGCCGTCTCATTCGAAATTAGCCACAAAAAAGGCGATAGAGAGAAGACCCTATCGCCTTTTTATTTTTCTCAAAACACCTATTATTTCAACCACTCACCAAACGACTTTCGAAACTTCTGCACCTTTGGGTTAACCACCATCATACAATACGGCTGATACGGATTATTATTGAAATAATTCTGGTGATAATCCTCTGCAGGATAATACACATCCAACGGTGTAATCTCTGTCACGATGGGGTTGGGCCACAAATCAGACGCCTCTGTTTCGGCCTTTGACTTTTCGGCAATCTCTTTTTGTTTTTCATTGTGATAAAAAATGGCCGACCGATATTGTGTACCGGCATCATTGCCTTGGCGATTCAACGTGGTCGGATCGTGCGTGTGCCAAAAAATCATCAAAATATCTTCAAAAGAAATGACGGTGGGGTCAAACGTAATCTGAGCAACCTCTGCATGACCCGTCGTACCGGTACAAATCTGTTTATACGTCGGATTTTCCACATGCCCACCTGTATATCCCGACTCCACTTTGTGCACACCCTTCACATCTTGAAACACAGCTTCCACACACCAAAAACAGCCCGCACCTAATGTGGCCACTTCCACGTTATCAGACATCGGTATCTCCTCTATAGATATGCCTCTGGTTGGTTGATCTTGGGTCCAAACATAACCAAAAGTGAGCCCAACGACCAGAAGCAACCCCACAAATAATCGCAGACGATTCAATTTCACGTAGCAACCTCATTCAATCTAAAACAACCCGTAATCTATCCCATCAACCAGCTCCCTACGAAATCACAACCACCTGTTCATCTTGTGTCACTCGAAAACTCAACCGAGCAATATACGCCTCCTCGGTGGGCAAACCATGTTGCGTATACGGATTGTGTGGAATCAGTGGATAATCGAGCATCGCACCTTGGGGCACATCAAAAGACCGCTCGCGCCACACCATCCCCCCCTCACCAAACCGATGATTGATCATCGCCAAAGGCAACACCTCAACCACCCCATCACCCAGCGTCACATGTTCACCTTTCTTAAACGCCAACATCAATCCAAATTCATAATCCGCTTTGGCACCCTCACCCAACAGCTTCGCCCCAACACAACAACGCCCCTCCGCCACAGACAAAGACACCTGAATGCGGTCTTCACCAAATGTATACACAGTTACCACACGTGAATCACTCAACTCGACACATTCTGCTTTTTCGGGAATGTATGCACGCCCAGCCGTAACCTGTCGCACCGTTGAAAACCGAGGCATATACTTGCTGTTTCCACCGCCCACCAAATATCCACTCTTGGCGTGATACACCTCGATAAAATTTTGTGCATCCAAAATAAAACGACTCGCGTTTTCGGGTGTCAACTGCCAACTCAAAAAACTGGTCCAATCACCACCATCCACACGCCCCACAGGTACATCTTCGGGGATCACATCCGATGAGTCGTCAGACGCACCCTCCCACTCAAACAATGCGTGAACCGATGCCCCGTAAAAAGCCAACCCTTGGGCCGCATTGTCCACCAAACCATCCCCATCCAATGACTGGAGATAGCCACCTACGCGATCTAACCACAACTGTCGGCCAGAGGCACCGCGCAAAAAGCTCGGTGGCAAAAACACCATCGGCTTGGCATGATAGCGCATCCGACAATCGCCTGCCACACCACTGGAACCATCGGGCAAAGAGAAATAATTAAAAAACCCAAGCGCACGCGCCATACTTGCCAATGCACCCACATCACCCGACGCTTCGGCAAACAACGAAACCGCTTGAGTGGTTACCATTGAATAATTTACCACAATGCCATCACCCTCGGGCCAAACACCATTGGGGCGTTGTGTGGGCACAATGTACTTGGCAAAAAAGTCATTCGCAAAATCCACCCAATCCGCCTTGCCAAAATATATCCCCGCCTCATAAAATAACAACCCGTGCCACGTGGCATGGTTGCCCGGGAAGCGCACCGGTGCATCGGCAAATCGACTCTGAAAACGCGCCACCAAAGTTGCCACCGCGCCTTCAACGGACCGCGCAATCTCAGCCCGCAAATCGGCCCCACCCACATCGTGTTTTTCCATAATTTGCAACGCGCGCAATAAGTAGATGTTCAACCACTCACCCACATGACGGCCCCAATCGCGCCCGCGTGAAAAATGTGGCGTGTGAAATTCAGCATCCGTCATACTCAAAATATATCGGATATTACCCAACGCAACGGCGCGAAACTGATCGCGCTCAACCTCACTCGCACCAGGCACAATCCCTTCAGACAAAAGCAAAAAAGCATAATGTGCAAACTGATTGTAATACGACGGGCCTTCTGCTTCGGGAAACCCCACCAAATCCAAATCCATACTGCCCATCTCACCATAATGAGGGGCGGCCATTTGTGCCCAAGTGAGCAACAAATCGGCAGAAGCATTGCGTAAATCATCTAAATGGATCATTATCTCTCTTTCAGTTTTTGGATAACAAGCGGTCAGCTATCAGCGGTCAGCGGTCAGCAGTTGGCCTACCAACCGCATTGGAATAATGGAGATTAAAAAATAACTTCGGTCATTGCTCGATCAACCGCACCAGAGCACCAGAATAAATTCTGGTGCTATTTTGGGGAAAAGTCTTATGGACTCAAGATCAAAAGCACGATCAAATTATTGCCACCTTTTTAACAAGGTTCTTCATTCCAACCCAAACGCATTGAAATAAATT
>JAYODI010000011.1:52508-57245 GCA_038279365.1 Candidatus Latescibacterota bacterium
ATCAAATTATTGCCGATATAATTTAACAATTTTCATAATTCCTGCGCGATGATGGAAAAGTCCTTCGGACTAAGAATCAAAAATGCTATCAACCATTGTCTTTTTTAAATACGTCTCTTCATTCCAACATGGTCATTATAAAATTCGACAAACCAAACAACGAACTAAGATCCATATCGAATTTTTTACACTCCTGATACATCTTGAAAATATGCCGCGACAAACTTCTGGTCGGTGGGTGCCAACTTCATTTTTTTTACTTCAACAGATGTCACCCAACGAATTTCGGAATGTTCTATCGACTCAGGATCACCATCTATCTCTGTTTTGACAAACTGAATCAAAAATTCATCATCTTGTTCTGCAAACAACACATCGCCCACCGACACCGTTGCCACACCCAATTCTTCGAGCAGCTCTCGGCTCACCGCATCCAACACCGACTCACCATCGAGCATCTTCCCTCCCGGAAACTCCCACAACCCACCGTGTTTCTTGTGCTTGGGGCGCTTGGCCACCAACACACAATTACCTTTATAAATTACAGAAGCAACAACCGGAACGGTCTTCATAAACACCCTCCAATAAAGTTGCTCAACATTCCCCGCCCTAAGCATGACGCCAACAGAACCATTTGTCAACCTGAGAATTTCATTGACACAACGTGCATAACGGCTCATTATGGAACATCCATTCACCCATCTTTAAAAAACAAACACAGAGGTATTTTCATGATCAACATCCCCATTCAAAAAGTCTGGGAAAATCCCGAAGCTGTCGGCCTTAATCGTTTACCTGCGCGTGCAACCCTTTTGCCTTACCAAAGTGAAAAAGCCGCCCTTGACCAACAAAAATCTACCTACCACCAATCGCTCAATGGCCAATGGGATTTTCGCCTCGTCAATCACCCAGATCAAGTGCCAGAAGACTTCATCCAACCCACCTTTGCACCCAAACGAGGTTGGAAAAAAATCACAGTGCCCGGCAACTGGACCACACAAGGTTTTGACAAACCGCACTACACCAATGTGCAAATGCCCTTCCCGCACGACCCGCCCACCGTGCCCGATGACAACCCCACAGGTTGTTACCGCACCACCGCAGACATTCCCAAAACGTGGCGCAATCGACGCGTTGTCATTCACTTTGGTGGCGCAGAATCCGTGCTCCAAGTTTACGTCAACGGTCACCCTGTGGGCATGAGCAAAGACTCGCGTTTACCCGCCGAATTTGACATCACAGACTTTGTCACCCCCGGCAAAACCGCGACCATTTCGGCCGTGGTCATTCGCTGGTCAGACGCCAGCTTTATTGAAGACCAAGACCACTGGTGGATGGCCGGCATTTACCGCGACGTCTACCTCTACAGCACAGGTCAAACTTATATCGAAGACGTCTTTGCACGTGGAGATCTCGAAGACGATTACAAAACAGGCCAACTCAACGTCACCGCCCGAATGGGCATCTCCAGTCAACCCGAACCCGATTGGTCATTCCGTGCCCAACTCTACGATGCAAATGGAAAAGCCGTCTTCAAAAACCCACTCACATCCAAAGTCACCGTTTCAAACAACGGCCACACTTGGCCACGCCTTGAAGTTCACTTTAAAGAAAAAATAAAATCACCCAAACTGTGGTCCTCCGAATCACCCAATCTCTACAACTTGGTCATCACCCTCCACAACCCCAAAGGCAAAGCCGTAGAGCACACCGCCTGTCGCGTGGGTTTTCGCCGTGTGGAAGTCAAAAACCGCGAACTCCTCATCAATGGCAAACCCGTTTTGATGCGCGGCGTTAATCGCCACGACCACCACGAACGTATGGGCAAAACCGTCGACTACCAAACCTGCCTCGACGACATTTATCTCATGAAAAAGTTCAACATCAACGCCGTGCGCACCGCACATTATCCCAACGACCCAATCTGGTATGACCTCTGCGACCAACACGGCATCTACCTCATTGACGAAGCCAACATTGAGTCACACGATTTCCTCCACCAAATCGCTCGAGACAAACGCTACACCCATGCCTTTTTAGACCGAGGCATGCGCCTTGTACAGCGCGACAAAAACCACCCCAGTGTCATTATGTGGTCACTGGGCAACGAAAGCGGTTATGGCCCCAACCACGATGCCATGGGCGGTTGGATTCGCGGGTTTGATCCCAGTCGTGTGTTACACTACGAAGGCGCCATCTCCCGCAATCAAAGTGGCCTCACCTGGGACGATGGCGAGCGTGTCACCGACATCATTTGCCCCATGTATCCCACCATCGAGTCCATTGTCGAATGGGCGCAAACCACACAAGGCAACCGCCCACTCATTATGTGTGAATATTCTCACGCAATGGGCAACAGCAATGGCAACCTCGCCGAATATTGGGACGCCATTGAATCACACCACGGTTTGCAAGGTGGCTTCATTTGGGATTGGGTCGATCAAGGTCTCTTAAAAAAAGATGAAAACGGGCGCGAATATTGGGCTTTTGGTGGCGATTATGATGACCACCCCAACGACGCCAACTTCTGCATCAATGGCCTCGTCTGGCCAGACCGCACACCCCACCCAGCCATGTATGAATTCAAAAAGCTCATTCAACCCGTGGTCGTCACCGCTCAAAACATCAAACTCGGCACCTTCACCGTACACAACAAACAAGACTTTACCGACTTGCGTCACCTGCGTGGGCAATGGACATTGCTCATCGACGGCGTGCCCACACAAACTGGCAAACTCCCCACCCTCAAAACAAAACCGGGCCAAAAAACAACCATTCGCATCAAACCCAAACAAGTCACCACAAGCCCTGGTCAAGAATGCCACTTGCGCATCACCTTTGTCACCACACACGATTTGCCGTGGGCACCAAAAGGCCACGAAGTCGCTTGGGATGAATGTGAATGGCCCGCCAAAACATCGGGTCGTCGCACAACCGTTCGCCCACGTCCCAAACAATTCACCCTCACCCAAAACACGCGCAATACAACCATCGCAACCGACACACACCAAGTGCAACTCAACAAATCGGCAGGCATTCTCTCATCCCTTTGCCAAAACAATCACGAACTTCTCCTCACAGGTCCCACCCTCAACATTTGGCGAGGCCCCACAGACAACGACGGCATCAAACTGCGCCCCAATTCCCGCAAAGCCTTAGGCAAATGGCAAGCCATTGGTTTGGACCAACTCAAAACACGCACCCAAAAGGTCACCGTACAAACACCCAAAACGGGTGCCGTCATCATCAAAACACATCACAGTGCAACACCGGCTCACGCAAAATACGGCTTCGACTTTCACCAAATCTACACCCTCTTACCCAGTGGTGACATCCACGTAGCCAACACCCTCAAAGCCGACAAATGCCTCCCCGATCTACCGCGCGTGGGTATCACACTTACCCTTCAACCTGGGCTTGAACAATTTGCGTGGTTTGGCCGTGGGCCCCAAGAAAGCTACAGCGATCGCAAACGAGGCTATCCACTCGGTTATTACGAAAGCACCGTCACCGATCAATACGTGCCCTACATTATGCCCCAAGAGCACGGCAACCACACCGACACACGGTGGTTCACCTTGGCCAACGCTTCACACGGCTTGCTCATTGTGCCCGACACGCCCATGCAATGCTCCGTCAGTCACTTTAGCGCCACCGATCTCACCAATGCCTCCCACACCAACGAAATCACACCAAGAGACGAAATCATCGTCAACCTCGACCTGCATCAACGTGGTTTGGGTGGCGCAAGTTGTGGGCCCGACACGTTACCCCAATACCGCATCGAACCCGGCACCTTCACATTTGGCTATCGCCTCCGTCCCTATCTGGTAGGCAACGAAAACCCAGCCGAATTGGCCCGACAAAAGTTGAGCCTCTAAAATTCACCCACAAGGAAGTCGCATGCCCCAACACACATTCAAACTCAAATATGCCCCGCACCTCAATCACTTCAAACACAGTGCGGGTGAAGCATATGTCGATCAGCTCAAATTTGCAGCCGATGCAGGATTCACCGCGTGGGAAGACAACGGCATGCCCAAACGCGACATTGCCACCCAAGAAAAAGTGGCCGCCGAAATGCAACGTCTCAACATTGAAATGGGTGTCTTTGTGGCCACAGGTTCATTTAGCGACGTCACCTTTGCAGGCGACGATGAAAGCGCCAAACAAGCCGTGCTCAACGACCTCAAAAACGCCGTTGAAGTGGCCAAACGTGTCAATGCAAAATGGTGTACCGTTGTTCCCGGCCTCTACGATCTCAAACTCGCGTGGGACTATCAAACCGCCAACGTCATCGACATGCTCAAACGCTGTTGTGAAGTCGTCGAAAAATCGGGCCTCATTATGGTGCTCGAACCCCTCAACCGTCTCATCAATCACCCACGCGTTTTTTTGGCAGAAATTCCACAATCCTACATGATCTGTGAAGCCGTCAATCACCCGTGTTGCAAAATCCTCTTCGACATTTATCACCAGCAAATCACCGAAGGCAACCTCATTCCCAACATCGACCGTGCGTGGTCACAAATTGGTTGTTTCCAAGTGGGCGACACACCCGGCCGCAAAGAACCCACCACCGGTGAAATCAACTACAAAAACATTTTCAAACACCTACACGCAAAAAACTGGAACGGCATTGTCGGAATGGAACACGGCATCAGCCAAGAAGGCATTGCTGGCGAACAACGACTCATTGAAGCATATGTGGAAGTGGATTCGTTTTAAAAACCAGTC
>JAYODI010000011.1:57345-94038 GCA_038279365.1 Candidatus Latescibacterota bacterium
ATTTAGGAGTCTCCCATGAAAGCCCAACGCCTCATTTGCACAGACAAAGCCAAAATCGAAGTCGAATTCTTCGACCTTCCGCCAATTCCCGACAATGGCATCTTGGTTCAAAACGATGTCACCACCGTGAGTGTGGGCACCGAAATCTACAACTACCTTCACGGTGGTGAACCAGGGCGCGAAGTCTCTTTCCCACGCGTGACGGGCTATTGCAACACAGGTATCGTACTCGAAGTGGGCAAACAGATCACCAACATTCAACCCGGTGATCGCATTTCAGGACAAAGCAATCACGCCAGTCACGCCATACTCACAAGCAACTATCGCAAAGTGCCCCATGGCGTCTCTGCCAAATCAGCCGCGTTTTTGGTGATGGGCGCCATTGCCATTCACGGGCACCGTGTCGCACGCCCCGAACTCGGCGAATCCGTTGCCATCACCGGCCTGGGCATTGTAGGCCAACTCGCCGCCACCTTTGCCAAACTTGCAGGCGCGTATCCCGTCATCGCCATTGACCTCAACGACTTTCGCCTCCAAAAAGCAAAAGAACGCGGCATTGATCTTTGTCTCAACCCCAACAACATTGGCGATCTCACCAAAACAGTAAGATCGCATTGTGTCACCGACGGCGTAGACGTACTCATCGAAGCCACAGGCATTCCGGCCGTCTATCCCAACGCGCTCCAATTGCCTCGAACCGGTGGACGGCTTGTGGCCCTGGGTTCACCCCGTGGCAGTATCGAAGTCAGCTTTTTACCCGACGTTCACCTTCGAGAAGTCACCATCTTAGGCGCCATGCAACCACGCACCCCCGACCAATCCAACATCTACTACCCCTGGCACAAAGAACGCGACCGTGACTTTGTGCTCACCCTGATGGCCCAAGGCAAACTCCCCATTGAAGACCTCATCACCCACACCGCCAAACCCGAAGATTGCCAAGACATCTACACCATGCTTGCCCACACCCCACAAGACGCTTTGGGTGTGGTCTTTGAATGGGCATAAAACCCCTTCTTTTCCACTCAAATTATTTTATATAAATATATGTTCTCGTAATCATAATTCCAACAAATTATCGACTTAAGACACAGAAACCCTTCCCTTACCACAGATTTTGTCTTAAAGTTACAGAGCAATTTCGTCTCTCTCCTTCAATAAACGAATCGCGTGTGACTTCTATTATGGAACCCATCAAAACATTCTTCATTCCGCTTTCAACCTGGCTCAAACCCCATTTGCCCTTTATCGCAACCGCCTTCACCACCGCACTGCTCGTCATCTACGGCGACTACATCAACCGCGCTGTCAAAGGCCACTTTCGCCAAAATCACTTTATCATTCGCACCACCGTCTTCATTCTCCTGTGTAGCATCGGCTACGGCCTGCTCACCGCCTGGCTCACACCCGCCGTCAACTTCGTTCTCCTCTACTTCGGCGACGCCTACTTCGCCCCCACCGTCATCCTCGCTTTCCTCGCCCTCGGCATCCTCGCCGAACGCAAGCGGTATATGTAAATCGGTCACAGGTCACAGGTCGCAAACTAAACATCACGGATCACAAGAAACGCCCCGTTAATCAACAATCTAACGGGGCATCATCACATCTGCCTTTGACTTTCACATTTGCCGTCTGCCATCTGCCGTCTGTCTTTTGCTTTTAGCCTTTGACTTTGCCTCAAGCTGAAAGCTAACCGCTGATAGCTGAACGCTCCCCCCCTACCAATGATGCACCGAATGCCCACTCCCCGGAAACCAAATCGTATCCACCAACGCCGAGAGTGCCACCCCCACAATAAAACCCACCAAAATCCCCAAAAACAACGGCTGACCTTTTCGATACAATGCAATGCCACCAATGCGCAAAATCAACAACTTGCACAACCACACCAAAAAGATCGTAAAAATCGTTCCGCGCACCGCTTGGGTTTCCATAATGGCAAAACCCACAGGGTGCAACGGCCACCACGACACCCGATAGCGCAAAAACGTCAACAGCCCCATGCCCACCACACCAAAACCAAAAAAGCCCAACCGCTTCAAATCGGGCGGATCAAACGTTTGCATTTGGTTCACCCAATAATTCAAAATATTGGGATGCGTGCGAAACTCAAATGCCTGAAAATTATACGCCCCTGTTTCATATCCCAAATACAACGTAAACACCACCGACGTCACTGCCGCCGTCAACCCAGCCAATGCAAGCGACATCGCCACCATACGCTTGCGCCCCTTAATCGCCGCCGTAATCCACGCACAATGTGCCATACTCGCCATGGCCAAACTTTTGGCATCGGTAAAATAAGCAAACGAAAAACCCAAATTGGCCATACTCGCCGGTGAAATATTGGCCGAACCCAACACATACAGCGCAAACGTGGGCGGCATAATGGTGCCCCGCAAATACACCAACCCACTCTCTGCAATCACCCGCGCAATGCCCACATACAAAATGGCCATCCCAATCAAAAACGGCACAATCACATGAAAATCCATCCCTGCCGCATACAACCAACCCACCATAAAAATGAGGCCCAACACAAAACCAATGCCCGCCGTGCGATACGACATCAACTCTTCCGAATCATCCAACACCTGTCGCCCGCGAATATTGGCCCACACCCCTTTTAAATGCTCGCGCCCCATCCACAAACCCCAAAACAACATAAACGCCAACGCCCCAAACGCCTGCCACGCATTGGCCGCATGCGAACTCGACCACAACCCCGGCGTACCCACACTGTAACCCATCCGATTAAACGTATACACCTCGCCCACCACCAACAGATAAAAAAACCAAATCGAAAACAACACTTCCAAACTCGTCCAATAAGCAAAACCCGCAATAAAAAATTGAATCCCAATATAAAAATAGTAGCTCGGAATAAACCGACTGATGTTCAAATACGTCACCCCACCCCCGGCACGCGTGATGGGAATGCGTGGAAAGTCGGGCATAAAATACGACAACATGTTCCAACAAATAATCGTCATCGGAATGGCCACACCAATCCAAAACGCCTTGCGCCCCACCAATGGGGGCCATACTTTTTTGCCATCGCTCTTGACCAACTCCAACGCCACTTGTGCCGCAGGAAACGGCAATTTTTCATGTTCGGCCCACTGGCGACGCAACATCACCGCAATGCACAAACACGTCCATGTAATGGCCCCCGCAAACACAAACCACCAAAACAAAGGCGCCACCCACACCTCCCACGGAATGGTGCGCCCAGGGGGCAACCCTTCAAAAAAGAACCGCATCGCACCACCATCATCCGTAGGAAACAACCACGACGGCAAATGCGGGTGCAAATATTCAGACCACTTATTTTGTGCCGAAGCAAAATAATAGGGCGTAGCCAAATGCCCCATGATCAGCCCCGTAAAATTCATCAACGGAAACAACGCGCCCACCAAACCCATCGAAAACACCACCGCCATCTCAAGTGGTGCAAACGCCTGTGTGGGCCAATACTTTCGCAACACCACATTAAACCCCAACGTCAAAAACGTAAATGGGATCATCAGCGCCATCGCCATATAACTAAACACCATCTGGTTAATGTGTACCACATACAGCCCATAAATCGGCCACGTGTTTACACACACCACCAAAGCCAACCCCAACAACACACACCGCACCGTCACCCCATCGCGTTGGGTATCACTTCCAAGGTCTATCTGTTCTTCAACAAGAGCCATAAATGATAATCTCACGTTAACAAATCACAGAGCTTGAGTAATCAACAAATATTACGCTACTGAATCTGCGCGTCCGCCCCCCAACGCACTGACAATGTTCTGCCACTTTTTGGATCTCTTACAACGTGTGCCTCATCATCCTTTTGAACAATTTCAAACGGATTGGATTGCCACCAAGCACGCGCATCATCAACCGACCACCCCGGCAAATAAACCACAGCATAGTCCGCCTTTTTGGGGTGCACACCGTGCGATAAAGTGATCGTTGCATAATCACGTGAAATCACCTCACCATCTGCCGATTGGCGCAAACTCAAATCGTGCCATTGTCCCGTTCGCGTACCAATACGCACACCCACCTCGGGCAAATCGGGAAACACATACACACAATCGTGTCCCATCAAAACGCCGTCTTTCACCTGCGTTGTTTGCCACGGTTTACGCAACACCACTTGGCGCACAACCGTTTCCACCTCATTTGCCCCACTGCACGAAATATCAGAACCCAACGCCACAATGGCATCGCCAAAGAAAAACCAACTCTTCTTCGCAAACAAGCCCGAACCATCTTCCATCTCAATCTTGAAATCCACGCCACAACACCCCAAATCACCATCGGCAATACCAGCCACAAACGTACTTTGCCCTTCTGTCTCGCGCGGCATTGCAATCCCATCGGTTCTTGTAATGCCCGTCAACCGATCCCAATCCATAGTTGGCAACACACCATCCAAAAACGCATCTTCACATGTTCGCAAAATCAAATGCCCATCGCTGGTGTGTTTGGCTTTCAAATTTTCGTTGCGAATACTAAACCACGACTTGGTGTTTGTAGATGACAGCTTCACCGCTGCCGTAAATTTGGAACGCCGCGCAGACAAATATTCAATCACAGGCCAATACCGCGTGCCCATTAAAGGTGCGCCTGCATCCACGTTCAACTCATTGGCAATCTCCGATGCCACCGCAATCGACGGCAACAACCCTTCATCAACCGCCCGCCTACAAAAAGCCATCACTTCATCTCGCCGAGGAATCGGAGCCGAAGACAACAACAAAGCACCATCAATAATCAACGTCGCACGCAACGCCACCTCACCCCGCGAACACTCACGCCCAATAATAAACGGGTCAATTCCCTGCCCCACAATCGTCCACCGCACAAATTCCAACAGCCAATTTGACACGTTCGACAACGCTTCGTTGGGCAACTGCCATTGCGAATCACCCATCATATACACATACCGCCCCACATCGGCAAAGTGGCTGCGACCATATCCCATGTGCACCGCCATCCCATGAAACGAATACGAATAATCCGATAAAATACCATTCACGGGGCGAATCTCACATTCCTTAGCCGCCCATTCTGACGCCAATTCAATATGTTCGGTCTTACCTGTTACCAACCCATATCGCAAATGATTCATGCCACCCCACATGGCATTGGCACCCGTCATTGTCGTACGAATATTTTCAACCAAATACGCCAACGTATCCACCATCGTCTCGCTTACATCACTATCCAACGCATCTTCTGCCACCAACAAGGTATTGCCCAAATGCATTGGAAGTCCTATTTGCCACGCCCACCAATTGTTGGGAAACGCACATCCACGATGCACAAGCCGATGATAAAATCGCCACGCCACATTCAAACGTTTGGCCACTTCTTTATCACCTGCATACGCACACTCCGGTGAACCCCAAGCTTGTGCCAAAGACACCAAATGCCCAAATGTTGCCCCACCACTCGACACGCCTTCATCCTCTGCACATTGCACATCGCCCCACCCACCATAAAGCGCATCGGCTTCATCCATAATTTGTTCACGCAACAAACCATCAACACGCGCCTCAAGAGCACGCAATTCTTTTTCACGTGTTTCAATCAACAACTTTTGAAACCGCATTTTCACATTCTCAAAATCCGTTGCCATACCTAACCCCTTAGAAAAGCTTATCCCAATCATGATATGCGCTCACAAGGTTGCGCAATCTCAACGCCACGTCAAGCAAAAAACGGAAATGGGTTGCTCTTCAGCAGACAATGCCTTACCATGAAAAATCATTCACACTTACAAAATTGAGGAGCTTACCCCATGCGCATTGCCATTGCCGAAATCAGCCAAGAAACCGACACCTTCAGCCCCATACTCACCACCCTACAAGACTTTGAACAAACCGGCCTTTATTTTGGCGACGAGATCTTAGTCAAAATGCAAGGCGTTGGAAAAATTGGTGGTTTCCTCAACATTGCCCAGCACGAACCCAACGTTGAATACATTCCCATTCTACGGGCGCGCGCCACATCGGGTGGGCGCATCACTGACGAAGCCCTCACCTTCCTCACCAACAAACTCATCCAAGGCCTAAAAGACGCGCTTCCTTTCGACGTGCTCTATTTGTCCCTCCACGGCGCCGCTTCATCCCAAAGCATAGACGACCTCGAAGGTCACGTGCTCCAACAAGTGCGCAACACCATTGGCAACGACATACCCATTATCGTGCCCCTTGATCACCACGCCAATATCACACAAAAAATCATGGACTTGTCCACAATCATCATCGGTTACGAAGAGCAACCCCACGACCAAGTTGAAACGGGTGAACGCGCAGGCAAACTTCTCTTTCGCCTCATGAAAAAAGAAATCGCACCCACAGGCGCCTGGGTCAAAATCCCCATGATTACCCCCCAAGACCAATTCCTCACCTCACACGGCCCCATGAAAACGTGGTTTGACTTGGCACGTGAAATTGAAAAACGCCCCGGTGCCATCACCGCATCCACCTTTCCCATGCAACCCTGGATCGACGTCGAAGAAGGCGGGTGGGCCGCAATGGTCTACACCCACAATGATCCCACACTTGCCAAACAACTTACCGCCGAACTCGCCAACAAAGCTTGGGAACTACGCGACACCTTTTGGCAATCCGAACGTGTCGCCGTCTCCGATGCTGTCCAACAAGCCGACCAAGCCGCCGAAGGTCTTGTGATCCTCTCTGACACAGGCGACTCGGTCTACGGCGGTGCCCCAGGAGACAACACTGTTATTCTTGCAGAAATGCTCAAACAAAACATTCAAAGCACCGCGTTTGTACCCGTCATTGATGCCGAGGCCACACAAAAAGCCGCCCAAGCCGGCGTGGGCACACAAATCACACTCGACATCGGGGGCAAACTCGACAACGTCTTCAGCCAACCCGTCACCGTCACCGCAACCGTCTCAGCCATCTCCAATGGCCTTCACGTCAAACTCAGCGAACGCGACTATTGCAACATGGGCCAAACAGCCCTCTTAGAAGCAGGCCCCATCAAAATCGTACTCGCCAAAGACCGCATCCAAGCCATCAACTATCCCATTATGTACACCCACCTCGGCCTCAACATCAACGACGCCAAAATGGTCGTTCTCAAAACCGCCAGCAATTTCCAATTCTTCACACCCTGGCGCAAACACCTCATTCGCGTGGATGCCCCCGGCATGACCCAATCCAATCTGCAAGCCTTCACCTGGAAACGCGTTCCACGTCCCATGTATCCCCTCGACGAATTGCCCCATTGGCAGGCATAAACACAATACCCGCACACAAACACCAATGACGCAATAAGGTCAAAAACATGAGCAGTATATATCTCATCCTATTTATCATCCTGATATTGGCAATTCCTCTTTCAGCCACGGTACAAGCAGCCACCAAGCTTCAGTGGCAAGAACACGAAGGCGTTTCCATACCCATTCCACCTTCCGAGCACCCGCGTTTGTATGTTCGCAAGGAACACATTCCAGAATTGAAAAGCCGTTTCTCCGATCCCATTCTAAAAAAAGTATGGCGTGAGCTTGATGATATGGGTGCAGACGAACGCACCAAAGACGATGACACACCCAAAACGTGGCGCGATTATGTTCAGCAGCGAGGGGCGTCTGTAAAAGCTGAAATGGATGCCCTACAATATCTAACCACACAAGATCCCTCTCTTGGAGAGCGTGCAATCACCACCGCATTGAAATTGATGCAGGAAGGATCTTGGCCCGATGTGCAAGATATCGCACGTGCATCCGGTCGCCTCATGGTCACAGGTGCCATCGTCTACGATTGGTGCTATGACCTTTTAGACCAAACACAAAAAGAAGCATTTGTAGAACAATTCATCCGCCTTGCCAAAACATTGGAGTGTGGCTATCCCCCCGTCAAACAAGGTGCCATCAATGGTCACTCAGCCGAATGGATGATTTCAAGAGATCTGCTCTCTGCAGCCATCGCCATCTATGACGAATATCCCGACATGTATCACCTCACCGCAGCACGTTTCTTTGGCAAGCACCTGCCCGTGCGAAATTGGTTTTACCCAGGTCAAGCCTATCACCAAGGCACAGGATATGACAAAGTCAGACTCGGTTCCGATTTGTATCCCCTGTGGATTTTTGATCGCTTGGGAGCCGGCAACATCTATCATCCAGATCAACAATTCATCCCATACATATTCTTCTATAAACGCCGTGGCGATGGCCAATTCATACCCGGAGGCGATGTCAACCCGTCTCGAGGAAGGCGGGCTGCTTTGGGATTGTTGGCCATGTTATCGGGCAGTTACTATCAAGATGAATACATCAATTATGAGTTTCTACAACGCCCATCCATAGACAGCCGCGACAAATTTTTTGAATTTTTGTGGCGCGATACCCAATTGGGGCAAAAGGATGCTTCAGATTTGCCCCTATCCAAATACTTTGGTTTTCCATTCGGGTGGTCCATTGCACGCACAAGCTGGGATGAAAGCAGCGTCATTGCAGAAATGAAAATCAACGTCTACAACTTCATCAACCACCAACATCACGATGCCGGTGCGTTTCAAATTTATTACAAAGGCCCATTGGCCATCGACTCTGGTGCTTACACCGGGTCTTCGGGTGGATACAACAGCCAACACAACAAAAACTATTTCAAACGCACCATCGCACACAACAGCCTATTGATCTATGACCCCGAAGAAACATTCGAAACCATGCGATATGGTGGCGCAGGCAAAACGCCTTTTGGGGTCAATGATGGTGGTCAACGACTCAATGGGAAACAATGGGGTGCGCCACAAGATTTAGAAGATTTGTTATCCCAAGACTATAAAACAGGTGAGATTCTCGCACACGGATTTGGACCCGACAAAATGACACCCGACTACACCTATTTGAAAGGGGATATCACCGAAGCATACAGCAACAAAGTCAGCACCGTCAAACGTGCATTTTGTTTTTTAAATCTCAAAGACAAAACCATTCCCGCAGCATTCATCGTATACGACAAAGTGGTCTCGACCCATCCAGAGTTCCAAAAATATTGGTTGTTACACAGCATCGAAGAACCCCAAATCGAAAACAACCAAATCATCATCACGCGCACCCAAAATGGAGATACGGGAAAATTGGTCAATGATACCTTATTGCCCAAAATGGACAATGCCAATATCAAACCCGTTGGCGGTGAAGGAAAAGAGTTTTGGGTATTTGGAGAAAATTACGCAAACGATCCTTCAGAAGACCGCCCCGATGTGGCCAATGAGCGTGGCAGTTGGCGTGTCGAGGTGTGTCCTAAAAAGCCCGCAACAGAAGACTATTTTCTCAATGTCATGCAGGTGATGGACAACACAAACAAGACACCCCTTCAAGTAGACACAATAGAAAGCGATCACATGATTGGCACACAAATCAAAGATCGCATTGTCCTGTTCAGCAAAACATCAGACACCTTGAACGGCCCACTAACGCTATCCATCTCCGGTGCTGGCACATTTAAAATCCTGCTCACCGACATCTCCGAGGGCACTTGGCAGATACAGAAAGATGGGACAACACTAAAAAGAGATATACCAGTAAACAAGGAAGAGCACCTGCTCTATTTTGAAGGCACGGAGGGTGACTATACTTTTTTGAGATAAACGGGGATCAAAATCAGTCAGAACAAACAAAAACGCCATCAGAAAGATCTAATGGCGTTTTGTTTAAAAACATACTGATATCAAACGAAAACCTCATTCAAACTGATTCTTGCGCTGAGAAACCGCTTTGCCTTTGCCACGAATGATATCATCTCGTTGCCACGTCGCTATCGCCTGACAAATGTAATCATCCTCACCCAACAAACTTTTCAACTGACCTTTAGTAAACCAGTCAGCCTGACCATTTTTTGCCACACAAGAAGTCAGGCTGTCATCTGAAAACCCATACACGCGACAAATGCCTTCTTCTCTTTTAACATCTTCAATATAAGACATCCACGGCACATCCAAATCGAGTTGCTGTTTCACAAGCACTTGCAAAGACCCAATCCGTGACCCCACATCCCATCCCACACCCTCCTCTTCTTCCCATCCTTCACCACCCGGTAACCCCCACCGATCATTTTTGGTATCACGCACCAATAAAAACTCAGCATCTTCGCCCGTTGACCGCTCAATCAACAAACGCGTTGTTGCAATAGGTTCGTCAAAACAAATGGGAATGAGACGTTTCCCAGCCTCGCTCAAAGCATCAAGCGCGTCTGAATGATACGGATAATAACCCGCAGCAGGGGGTGCATTCACGGCACAGTATTTATTAAAGATTCCACACCGATCATCTGAAGTGGTGCCAGCAGGTGCTTCATGCCACGTATAGGCACTGGTCACCAACAAGTCACCGGCTTTCAACTCTGGGTCAATAAAAGGCGCCATCTGACTTTTATCAATCGGTGCCAAATCTTGTATGTGTGCATTTTCGTCAACCACACAACTCAGTTTATGCGATCCAGGAGACACCAAAAACTGACCATATTCTTCATCAAAATCCACCAGTGGAATAATTGCAAACACCCAATTCATCGAAGACCCTACCGGACGCCAACGTTTGTAATCGCAGTGTGCACCCGATCCTTTGTCACCTGGCGTTCGCAAATAAGCAACATAGGCTGTTAAATGAGCGGGCTGTCCCAAAGCAGCTTCAACCGCTTGAACAACCGTTGGATGTTCAGCAATAGATGCCAGGCCAGGTTCAGCCATTTTATTACCACTAATGGTATACTTCCCTGGGGTTGGATACTTCAACGATGGCGGATAAGAGTTCCATTTGGCCTGTGCTTTTACAATGTCGCGCAATGTCTCAACTTCTTCAGAAGACAACAAATTGCGAACGATCAAATATCCATTCTCATGATAATCTGCCATTTGTTGATCATCAATTTCTAATGCCATATCAATCGCCATTTTTAAACCCTCTCACTTTCAAAACACTTAAGCATGCGGCCCACGTTCTCGAATAATCCGAATTGCCAACGCAGGATCAACTTGCACAATCATCTCAGGTTCCACCGTGCAATGCCCCGGCAAATCAAACCCCGCCACCGCACTGCGTGTGTGCCAGCCCGAAAGCGAGCTGTCTTCACCATCGTTGGCAAAGCGCGACAAAGGCCCACCAAACACATCGTGAAACACTTCGGTATACCCATCAATCACCCGTGGCGATTTAGAGAACGATCCCCCACCTGCCGAGTTTACCATGCCAATACACTTCACACAATACCAAATATCATTCAGCGTGCCAAACGGATGCAATGCCCAGTGAAGCGATATCACATGCTTAATACCAGCTTCTCGCCCCGCTTCATACCCACGTTCCACATCCTTATCATCATTGGTCACCGCACCCGTACCACCCCCTGTGCCCGACGTAAACAACAACCCCGACGGTGTAAACGTCACCGAAGCAATTCGCCGCCCTTTAGGCGCAGAAACCACTTCGTCTCCCAAATCAATACCCAATTCCTTCAAGCGGTCGTAAACATCAAAGTCGCGTGTCCAAGAGTTGTGTAATTCCATTTCGTTCTCCCTTTTTAAATCATACAGGATATAACCACCATTGAGGTGCTTTATTTTCGTAGATTATGATAGAGGATCACTCCTCAAACGTCAAGCAACAATCTACAAATAAAGGAATAAAAAACAGTTGACACTGTAACAAAGTGTGTTACTTTTTGATATGATCAAAAGTTTTAAGCATAAAGGTCTTGTCGAGTTGTTCGAAAAAGGCCATAGTCGTCACATAAGACAAGATTTGCAAGCCCGTTGCCTACGTCGCCTTGAGGTTTTAGATCAAGTCGAATCATTGATGGAGTTAAATTTACCAGGATTCAATTTTCATAGCCTACACGGACTACCCAAAAGGTATAGCATACATATCAATGGTCCGTGGTGTATCACATTTGAGTGGGAAAACGACGAAGCATTAAGAGTCGATCTTGAACAATATCATTAGAGGAACATCATGGCTGAATACCTACCCAAACGCCCATTAAAGCGATCCCCTATTCATCCGGGCGAAATTTTGCGAGAAGATATTCTACCAGCATTGGGACTGTCCGTCAGTGAAATTGCCCGTCGCTTGGGCGTGTCGCGCCAACAGCTCCATCGTGTGCTGGCAGGCACCCATCCCATTACAATTGAAATGGCACTCAGAATTGGTAAACTCGCAGGCCAAGGACCAGACCTATGGTTAAGAATGCAACAACGTTATGATCTCTGGCACACAGAACATCGGTTAAAAGACGACCTCAAAAGAATAGAACCAATCGAAATAGCATCTGCTATCAAGTGATCATATAAAACCAATCAAACCTGCTTGCCCAAGTAAATACATCCATGAACAAAAGCATCCATCTAAATTCACTCCCGCAAGATAACATATCTGGCGGGATTTCTTATACGTCAGCTTGTAATCGTATTCCATTATGAGAACACATCATGTCATTAACACAAGAACAAATCACCTCATACCACCAAAATGGCTACCTCCTCGCCTCAGGCCTCATTCCCGATAACGTCTCAGCACGCGCCGAAGCCGCCATGTGGAACCTCATGCAAATGAACCCCAACGATCCAAAAACCTGGTCTCGCGTTCCCAAAACCGCCGATGAATATACAGAATCGCGTGGTGTGGTCATTTTCAACGGCGCACAAGATCCCGACCTCATGGCTTGTGTAACCACGCCCTACCTCACAGCCGTTGCCCAACTGCTTGGTGAGCCCATCGGGTCATTACATCCTCCCGAAGCCGTGCACACACAAAACTTACTCCAACAAAATGTCGCGTGGAAAATGCCCAACCCACACGTTGATGGCATTCCCAAAGAGCACATGCACAAAACCTTCCCTGGCCCCTATCGCATCACCAGCCTCTTTTATCTTAGTGATATTGACCCCCAAGGCGGTGGCACCTGTGCGTGGCCAAGCTCCCACACCAAAATTCGCCAACTCGCCGAATCAAACCCCACCAAATACACCTATCTCTACGACCTCAACAAAGACATTCCCACGCTCGACCTCGGTGACCCCATCGAACTCACCCCCAAACGCGGCGACATCCTCTTTTTCCAGCACCTATTTGGCCACAACGGCTCAACCAACACCCACCCCAAACCTCGGTTCATGATGCGGTTCTTCTGCTCGTGTGAAAAATGTTTTAACAAATGGAAAAAAGTCGATCACTGGGGACATTGGGCACCCTAATCAGATTCTGACATCATCAGCTTATCTCGCAAAGCTTCCAACTCACGCTTTCGTGGCAACAGCTCATCCTGAATGGGTTTCCGTTTGCACCAATAATCCAAAACAAAAGCCACCAACATCACCCCAACCATCAGACCCAAAAACAAACTGGCTTGAGCGGGATCTTTTAACCACATAGAAATAAGTTTGGGTTTTGCCAAAACAAAGATCTGCAATCCTGTGCCCCAAAAAATAGGCAGCAAACCCCACCAATGTACGTTCTTTGACAGCCTAATTTGATAATCTACTTGAGCACAGGCCTTTTGTAAATCGCCCATTAACGAAACGTCAAATTGTCGTTCATACTGTTCCTGCCGCTTTCGTCCAATAAATCGATACGCGGCATAATAAAACCAAATACATCCCGACAAAAACAACAGCCCAGCATCGAAGCCATTTGGTTGAAGGTGAAACGCATCAGACAACCAACTCTTATCGAATAATATCTTTTGAAAACTCAACACAAACATCAAAATCCCCACCACCACCCCAATGCCCACCTCCCTCACATCGCGCCAAAAAATGCTGCGATTAAAGGCTTGGTTTGTCTGCTCAACTTGTTTGTGCAACCCCGTTTGATCTATTGCGTAGACAGATTCTTCATTCTGCGCATCCCAAACCACTTTGAGATCTTCAAAATTCATCACCCACCTCTTTCAATTGATCCATCAAATATTTTTTAATGCGATTGATTTTCACACCCACATGGCTTTCCGATATACCCAAAATACGTGCCATTTCTTTGTAGCGAAAACCATCTAAAAAAAGCAACATCACAGAACGATCAATTTCATCCAACTGCCGAATTTGGGCATACAACCAATCCAACCGATGATCTTGAACATCCTCTTTAACCATCAAAACATGTTCAACACCATCCAAAGCTTGTTTGCCATCTCTGTGCCGTTTCTCTTGCCGTGACCACGCAATGGCCGAATACAGAGCCACACGGTACAACCAAGTTGTCACAGCAGAATCACCCTTATAGTTAGGAACAGAACGCCACACTTGAATCACAACTTCCTGAAACAAGTCTTCCTGATCTTGTGGCGTAAACGCATAACTACGCAGCACCTTAAACAACAGGTTTTTGTGATCTCTTAACCACGCGTCGAATATCTTTTTTTGTTCGTGTTGTTGCATCCTCTTCTCCAATAAACCGGTTCAACACCATTAGTCGCAAATCAAACCGATTTTCTTACAAAAACACAAAAAACATAGCAGACAGTGGGGAAAACATCATCGCCATCTGCAACGTTCGCAAACACCAAACCTACACACTCAAACAAGAATAGAACTTCGCCATGATCTTAAAGCACTATGACCTCACCCCACCCATTACCGAATTTCCACTCTCACAAGGTGTCAACAACGCCATCGTTGGCATTCGCACTGGCAATGGCGACTATGCGCTCAAACATTTCAATGCACCACACGGGCTTGGCGGGTTAAAATATGAACACGATCTTTTAAGATGGTTGACCGAACAATCCCTATCTTTTGCCGTCCCCGCACCTGTAGAAACCCGCAGCGGTCAAACCTATTATCAAGACACAAATGGCCTGCACATCCTCATGCCCTTACTAAAAGGCCACCGTCCAAACCATCAAAACCCCACTCAAATCCAAGCCATTGGCATCGCCTTAGGTGAACTCCAAATCGCCTTACGCAACTATCCCCTCACACCGCGCCCCAACACCGTCTCATTCAGCGACCTCAACAACATTCACCCCCGCATACCCACCCCCCAATCACTCACCCCACAAGACATCGGATGGCCACAAACAGCAACCACCCAGCAACTCTGTGACTGGTGGCGCGAAGAAGTTGCGTCATTGCAAGCCTTCCTCACCCACACCTATCCCCACTTACCCAAACAAGTCATCCACGGCGACATGGCCCCCAGCAACACCCTTTTCCAAAACAACAACCTATCCGCCATACTCGACTTTGAATTTTCATGCCCCGACGTACGCACCATCGACATGGCTTCGGGCCTCAAGTTTAGCATGCGCATCGACGAAAACGACAACCCTTGGGAAATAGGCGCACACTTTTGCAAAGGCTACCAAAAAAAAATTAAACTCACAGAGTTGGAATGCACATCTCTTATAGACATCATGATCTTGCGCGATGTGGTATCCACCATTTGGTGGTTAGGCCGCAATTTGGATGACAACAAAATACCCGAAACAAACCGCATGGAAGAATTGCGCAGTTTCAAAACATGGCTTTCCACACATCGTTCTCAGCTTGAAGACCTATGGTCTCACTAAATGAATGACAAACATCAGAAATTCATCTATCAGAAAACTGTAAATTCTTTTGAACCCAAACCCTCCAAAAACCATAAACCATTACAAAACAATACTCTACAAAAACCACATCCTCTTGGCACGCCCCTTGCAATACCCATCTGTCGTATTCGCAATTTTTATAACCACAAGTTGAGGAGGATGGGCAGTGAAAAAATACACACTCACAGGACTGGCATTGATGATGGCACTTATCATTGGATGCTCAAACAGCAACAACCCATTAGGCAACACATCGGAGCTCACCCTATTGGGTGACCACCAATACCAATACACTGGCCGTGATGAAAGCAACACGGCAATTGTGCAAGGATGGCTCAAGATAAACGTACAAAGTGATAACCGCATTACCGGTACGTGGCACCTTGAACCCGTCAACGGGCAAGCAACCGACCTGCCATTGGGTGATGGTACCTTGATTGGAGAATTCGACAAAGATGCAAAAGCCAACATCAATCTTCACCCCACACATGCAGATAACAATGTGAGCTTGGTTGGCACCCTTCAAAATGACAAGTTTCAAGGTCAATGGTCGTGGATCACGTTTGCTGGCCCCGCAAAACAAGGCACATTTGAAGCCAACAAATAAGTAGGGCGCGTGTGCGCACTACCCACACACCAGAGGTTGGGGTTGCCCCCCCGAACCTCTGGTGTTTCTTTGTTTTTACATTGCCAAAAACCCCTCACCCGTCTAATTTTTATCTACTCATCGAAAGGACGGCCTCATGATCAAACGCGTTTATTTTGCATCCCTTTTTTTATTTCTCACATTCAGCCTATCGTCTCCTCATATCGTTCATGCGTGTGGCGGGTTCTTCTGTTCCAATGTGCCCATCAACCAAGCCACTGAGCGCATTCTTTTTGTCAAACGCACCGATGGCAAAATCACCACTCATGTACAAATCCAATTCAGCGGTTCAAAAACCGATTTTGCCTGGATCTTACCCGTTCCCTCTGTACCCGAATTGGGCATCAGCCACAACAACGTCTTTCAACAATTGCAATTGGCCACGCAACCCACCTTTCAGCTCGAATGGGAAGAAAGCGATTGTGAATTTCGCCCACCCCCCATTTTCTTTCGCGACTTGGATAATGTTCCCACCGCAGCAGGAGACGGTGTAGACGTCATCGCTGAAGAACGTATTGGCCCTTATGAAACCGCCATCATCACCTCCACCGACCCAACCGCTATGACCCAATGGCTGGTCAACAATGGCTATCGCCTCGATGCCTTAGGCACCAAACTCTTACAGCCCTACATTGACATGGGCATGTACTTTCTCGCACTCAAATTGGCCCCCAACAGCGACGTGGGTGACTTACAACCCATTGCTATGACATACGATGCACAACAGCCCATGATCCCCATCCAGCTCACAGCCGTAGCCGCCGAACCCGATATGGGTGTGCTTGTCTGGATATTGGGTCAAGAACGCGCCATTCCCGAAAATTATCTCCATGTCGAAATCAACGAAGCCGCCATCGACTGGCTCAACTTTGGTTCCAACTACAATCAAGTGGTCAAAAATGCCGCCGATGAGGCCGGAGGCCAAGCCTTTACCACCGAATATGCCGGCAAAAGCAGCCTCATGACAGAGCGTATTTATAGGGCCGAGCAATACCAAAACGTCGGCCAACTCGCATCCATTACCGATCCACCCCGCTTTCTTTCAGACCTGCTTCGTTTGGGTTTTCCACGCGATGCCCAAATGCAATCGCTCATTCGTCGCCACATTCCCATTCCCCAACAGGTTTGGAACGATGGTGTGTTACAAGTGCTCTATCGTGGTGACACCAAAGCGTATGAACTGGCCAAACAAGATTCCGTGACCTTTCAAGCCACCGTTGAACAATCCTTCTATAACAACATGGACGCCTATCGCGAGTATCTACGCGATGTCACCTTTGACCCTGTCGCTTTTATCACCGATATCGACAACGTGATTATCACGCCCTTGCGAGATGCCCAAACCCTCTTCACAGAGCATCCCTATCTCACACGTCTTTACACCACATTATCTGCCAGTGAAATGACCGTCGATCCCATATTTGCCTTTAATCCCGATCTGCCCGATGTATCCAACACACACATTGCCAAAGCCAAATACGAATGCCCACAAAGTGCCGACACACCACCCGAAGATGTCATTGTCCTCATCACCCTTTCCGATGGCCGTGAACTGCGTGTTAAACCACCCTTTTTTGGCATTCCCAATCCCCAACCCATGCCTTTGCCCATTTTTGTCGATGCCACATTTAATCCATTATCCGCCGCACGCATTGAGCGCATGGCCACATCGGGCAGTGCCACCTTTATTCGTGGGCTCACACCCGTTTCTCCCGACTTTGACAAAAGTGGCACCATCGACTTTGACGACTTTCTCATTTTTGCCGCCGCCTATGGCAAACGGGATCCCAACCATGACCTCTCTGGCGATGGCAACGTAGACTTTCGCGATTTTCTACTTTTTGTGCAAAGTTATCAATAAAACCGATATCAAAAACACACCAAAAAGCCTCGGATAAAATATCCGAGGCTTTTCTTCATCTATGCGATCTGTGCCAAAAAAACTTGTGAATATGCCCATTCTCTGGTATGTTAGGGTCGTTTCGTGGTCTATCTGCATCCCAAGTTGTGTTAGGCAGAGACCCTTTTTATTGATCTGAAAGCAGGAGGTTGTATGGCAAAAGAAGACAAAGTTGTCCTTGATGGAACCGTTGTTGACATCTTACCCGATGGCCAATACCAAGTTGAAATTGAAGGTGGCCATCAAATATTAGGTTATACCTCGGGCAAAATGCGCCGATTCAACATCCGCATTGTGGTAGGTGACACCGTCACCGTCGAAACATCCCCTTACGATTTAACACGTGGTCGCATCACCTATCGCGATGCAGGAACCGGTGGCCCACCCCCTCCTGGTGCAGCAGGTGGCAACAAAGGTCGCGGAGGCAACCGCCCCCGTCGTCGTCGCTAATTTACCAGCGTCGATACCCACGCACAGCATCCAATGTCTCATCATCGGCCTGAAATGGAATGGCAGGTGATGTGGGCAGGTCGATTTGCAAATGTTTAAACGGTGTTTGGCCAACCAACATGTTATAAGCCATTATCATCAACACTTCCAAATTGATCACATCTTCGGTATTGTACGCCAAAAGGGTTTCTAACGCGCGTGCATTACCGCGTTTGGTGTAGTCTGCCCACAGCAAAACCGCCGTATATCCATCCACATCCTTAAGCCCACCACGATCCATTCCCAACTGCCGTTCACAAGACTTCAGCCCCCCTTTATAGCCCAAACTGCGCAACACATATCGCAAATCAATATGGGCCTGTTGCATCGGTGTGCGCAAATAGCGCCGAATAAAAGGCAAGTCGAAAGTCTTTCCATTGTACGTCACCAACAATTCAAACCGTCTTGCATCGTAGCAAAAATCCCTTAAATTGTCCCCCTGCACATACGAGTGAATCTCGCGCCCATCATAAACCACCATGGTCGTAATCGAATCGCTATTTCCTAAACCCGTCGTTTCAATATCCAAATACCCCACACGATCACGAAACGCCGGAAACATGCGCCACAACTGATTTGTGGGCAACGAATGGTAAAAATACAACGGATTCTGACGCTCAAAATGCGTCAACGACACTTCCGCTCCCTGGCGCACCGCATCGGCCAGAGCCCCACCAAATGGCAAATGGCCCCCCAACACACTTTCCCACGAATCAAACCCAGCCTCCCACAACAGTTGTTCGCCTTTTTCACTCACACCTTTGATATGACAAAATGTATTTTTTAACATCACAAAAGCCTATCGTTTAAATGATCATATGTTGAATATTTCAATATAGTTCAAAAAAAACGACAATGAAAGCATCAAGGCCATCAACACCCCTTTTTCTTCTCCCTTTTTTCTTTTTTCTATTTCCTTATATTGAATACCATATTTCATTGATCGTTCAACAAAGGAACCCAATATGTCAGACGATAAAATCACCAAAACCGAAGAAGAATGGCGCAAACAACTCACGCCCGAGCAATATTATGTCACCCGACAAAAAGGCACCGAACGTGCGTTTACAGGCATGTATTGGGACAACCATGAAGAAGGCGTTTACCGTTGCCAATGCTGTAAAACCGAACTCTTTCGCTCCGATCAAAAATTTGACTCGGGCTGTGGTTGGCCCAGCTTTTACGACGCCATTGATGAAGATCGCATCACCCAAACCATCGACCTCAGCCACGGCATGCGCCGCATCGAAGTCACCTGCTCCAAATGTGATGCCCACCTTGGCCACATCTTCGACGATGGCCCCGCACCCACAGGCTTACGCTATTGCATCAACTCCGTCTCCATCGACTTGGATCGCAATACAAAATAACAGGAACAAACATGACTCTCCGCGGCATCTACCCCATTCTCGCCACATGTTTTCACCCCAATGGCGAGATAGATTACAACAGTCAAAAAAACCTCATCAACTTCTGCATCGAAAGCGGTGTGCATGGCTTGGTCACACTGGCCAATGCTTCAGAAGGTCACCTCTTATCTGACACCGAAAAACGCGACCTGCTCACCTTCAACATCGAAACCATCAACAACCGTGTGCCAGTCATCGCCACGGTCAACCACCCTGCATCCAAAGTCGCCTCAGAATTTGCCGCCTTTGCCCAATCACAAGGTGCAAGTGCCGTCATGGCCATGCCACCCTTCTTTGGCCGTTGGCGCAGTGGTCCCGGTGAAATCTTGCCCTACTTTCAAACCATCAACGACGCCATCACCATCCCCATTGTTTTGCAAGACCACGTCTTATCCGACATTCCACTCACCGTCGGTTTTCTCGCTGACATGGCCAAACAATTGGATCGTCTGCGTTATTTCAAACTTGAAGCAGGCAACATCATCCACAAATCGCGCAAGCTTATAGAAGCCTCCGCACAAACCATAGACGGTGTATTTGGCGGCAACAGCGGCATCTTTTTACCAGAAGAACACCAAGCCGGTTGTTGTGGGGCCATGCCAGCCTGTTACATGCCCGACATCTTTCGCAAAACCTGGGATCTGCTCGAAGCAGGGCAAATGGACAATGCCGTGAATTTCTTCACCCCTTACTCACGCTTAGCCGCCTACGAAAATGCCAATGCCAATCGGTGTGTCTGGAAAGAGATCCTCGTGCAACGTGGCATCATCGCCACAAACACGGTGCGCGAACCCCGACCAGGATTTGCCGATGAATGGCAACTCAATCAACTCATAGAAGTTGCAAAAAGAGCAGAGCTGATTTGATGGAAACCGTTTAAACAAATCCTCAATGATATGATCAAGCCTTTGATCTTGAGTCCGAAGGACTTCTCCTATATAGCCCCGGAATTTATTTCGGGGCGACTTCAAATTTTAAGGATTTTCCATGCACATCACCCAAGTAGACATCTACATCTACAAACTCGACCAGCACTATCAATTGCGTGGCGTAGAAGAAACACCCGGATTGTTGCCCGGAACCGATTACTACTTTGAGCCCCATTGGCGACAAGCCTATAGCCAAAAAGTAGAATCGTGTTTGCTCAAACTCACAACAAACACGGGCCTGGTCGGCTGGGGCGAAGCACAGGCCCCCATCTTGCCAGAAACCGCCGCCTCCATTATCAAAAACCTCATCGGTCCCTTTTTATTGGGCAAAGATCCACTGCGACGCACCTGGATCTACGACCAACTCTATCACATCAACAACATACGCGGTCACGGCACGGGTTTCATGCTCGACGCCATTGCCGCCGCAGACATTGCCCTATGGGATTTGGCGGGCAAACACTATGGCTCACCCATCTGCGAACTCATGGGTGGCCCCTTCACAACAGAGCTCACCGCCTACATCTCTGGCTTGCGCCAACCCACCCTCAAAGAACAATGCCAAGCCGCCAGTCAATACATGGCCGAAGGGTATGCGGGCATCAAACTCTTTCCGGGTGACAACATCGAAAACACCATTCGCGAAGTGCGCAAAGCGGCTGGTCCCCAAGCACGCCTCTACTGTGACCTCCTTTGGCGCTGTCGACTCGATGAAGCCTTGCGCTTAGGCCGATTACTCGATGCCGAAAGATACGAATTCTTCGAAGCCCCCTTACCCCCAGAAGATATCGCAGGCCATCAAAAACTCGTACAAGCACTCGACATCCCCATTGCCATTGGCGAACCCTTACGCACCGTTTACGAATTTCAATCCTGGTTTGACCATGCCGCACTCGGTGTGGCCCAACCCGATGTGGTGCGCACAGGCCTCACATCGGCGCTCAAAATTTCGGCCTTAGCCGAAGCACGACGCATTCCCGTAGCACCACATGTGGGCGTCTGTACAGGCATTGGCATGGCCGCCACCTGGCAATTGGCCGCAGCCGTACCCAACTTTCTCATTCAAGAATTTCAATTTGAACTGGCCAAACGGGCAAACACCATTCTCAAAACACCTCTCGAATGGCAAAATGGCAAACTCATTGTCCCCATGCGACCTGGCATTGGCGTCGAAATTGATGAAACCGCCCTTACCAATGTCATTGCAGAAAAATGGACGATCAAATAGGGTCCTCGACCAAAGAATGTGTCTCAACACACTGAGGAGAAATTGTGGTTTATTTTGCACATTGCGTTTTCCGCAAATCACTTAAAAAGAATTTTAAAACATACATTCTCGGCATCTTTTTATTATGCCTATGCGCTTCCACATCAAATGCCCAAGTCAACATCGAACAATATCGCACCAGCAATGGTGTATCGGGTAACATTGGCCTTTCTTTAGGGGGGGCCAGTGGCAACTCCGACTTTTTCACAGGGGGCGGAGCAGCCAATGTCACCATTGCAAAACCCACTTATACCGTGCTCCTTTTAGGTGATGGTCTGCTCGGTTTTCGCGAGGGTGAAACCTTTTCCAATCAAGGCCTGGCACACGTCAGATACACCTGGACCAAACCCCCTCGGTTTCAACCCGAAGCATTTACCCAAGCCGACTATGCCCGCCCACGCGAACTCACCTTTCGATATTTATTAGGCAGTGGCATTCGCACCTTATTGTTTGAAGACAAAACCTTTACGTTAACTTTGGGCAATGGTTTTATGTTTGAACACGAACGTCTCAACGTTCTTTTAGGAGATCCACATCCTGCACGCACATCTGTCATTCGCGCCAACAACTATGCCAATATTCAAATACGCAAAAAAGCCACCATCACCATCACGGCCTATTATCAATTTATACCCAACAACACCAAAGATTTTCGCCTCTTACTCAACACACAAATAGCAAGTCGAGTTGCGGGCCCTCTCCAGCAAGTCACCACCATTCGATATCGCAGAGACAGCCGCCCGCCCCTCACCGTAAAGAAAAACGACTTCACCATAGGCACCAGTTTTGCCCTTTCATTTGGTGACAAAAAGAAAAAAACAGAAGACACATCCAAAAAATAATGCTTCAAAAAGGAGTCTCACTTGGCAGAATTTCCATCACCCAATCGTTATGACACCATGGTCTACAACCGATGTGGCAACAGCGGCATCAAACTCCCCACCATTTCACTGGGCCTATGGCACAACTTCGGCGGTGTCGATGTGTATGAAACAGGTCGCGCTACAGTGCGCAAGGCCTTTGACTTGGGCGTCACCCACTTTGACCTGGCCAACAACTATGGCCCACCGCCGGGTTCTGCCGAAGAAACCTTTGGGCGCATACTCAAAAGCGACCTGCAAGCTTATCGAGATGAACTCATCATCTCGACCAAAGCAGGTTATGGGATGTGGAAAGGCCCCTATGGTGATTTTGGTTCTCGAAAATATCTTGTAGCCAGCCTCGACCAAAGCCTCAAACGCATGGGATTAGATTATGTAGACATCTTCTATCACCATCGCCCAGACCCAGAAACACCGCTTGAAGAAACCATGGGTGCACTCGATCACATCGTGCGCTCAGGCAAAGCACTCTACGCCGCCATCTCAAACTATCCCCCCGATCGCGTGCGAGATGCAGCCAAAATTTTGCGCGACTTAGGAACCCCCTGTCTCATTCACCAACCATCATATAACATGTTCAATCGCCGTGTAGAAGAGGGCCTCCTTGAAACCCTCGAAGATGAAGGCATCGGTTGCATCGTCTTTTCACCTCTTGCGCAAGGTATGCTCACAGACAAATACCTAAAAGGCATTCCCAGCGATTCGCGCGCAGCCAAATCACACAGCTTTCTCAAACCCGAGCGCATCACAGAAGAAAACCTGACCAAAATTCAAAAACTCAACGCCCTTGCCCAAGAACGGGGTCAATCATTGGCCCAAATGGCCATTGCGTGGGTTTTGCGTCACAACGCCGTCACCACAGCACTCGTCGGTGCCAGCCGCCCAGAACAAATTGAAAACAGCGTCGGCGTCATCAACAACCTCACATTCTCAGACGATGAACTCGATCAAATTGAAAATATTCTATAACCCAGTGAAACGGCAAATGTGAAACGCCAAACGTGAAATGCCAAATTTAAAACCTTTAAAATCCATAAAATCTATCACACAATCAAATCACACGATTGATTCGTTTGCCATTTGCCGTTTGCCGTTTGCTGTCCGCATTTTTAATTTCCCCATATCAAAGGATTTCCCCCATGCTTACATCCGAACAAATTGTTCACTACAACGAACACGGTTACGTCATCGCACCCCAAACATTTGACACAAACACCATTGATACAATGCGCAAACACTATATGGCATTGCGTGCAGAAGGTGAAAAACCCGGTGACTTTGGTGGCACAAAAGACAAAGCTGATGACGCCAACCATCAGTACCCACGCATGATTCAAATGCACAAATGGGATGATCCATCCAAACAATGGTCATCCCATCCAAAAATTTTAGACGCCGTAGAAGCACTCATCAATGACGAACCAGTGCTCAACCAAACCATGCTCTATTTCAAACCCCCTCATTCACGCGGGCAAGGCTTACACCAAGACGCACAATACATTACCCTTGATCCCCTCATAGGTGTTTGGATACCATTAGACGTCTCCGATCATGAAGTCGGTCAAATGGTTGTTGTACCAGGCTCACATCATTTCGGCCTCTATCATGTCGAAAAAGCCGATACCGACGTTTCATTTACCAATGTACAAACCGTCTTGCCACAAAATGCCAACATCGTAGGCCTCGACATGAACCCAGGTGATGCACTCTTTTTTCATGGGCGCATCATTCACGGATCGTATGCCAACATCACAGCAGATCGTTGGCGTCGCACATTCATTTGTCATTACGTAGGCAAACACGCCCAAAAATTTGAACCCCAACAAGGCACGCACGTTTCACACATTAATTAATCGACCGTGATATTTTTATCTAAAACACTAAGCACTAAGCGATTCTTTGCCATAACAATGGTGGTTTATATATTCACAACCCTCATTGCTTTTGGCAGTTTGTCACAGCATCTGTTTGAGTTAGATGACCTGGCCTATTTAATAGACCTCACACAAATACGCCAAGACCCAAGTGCCATCCTATCAACCGATCGCCACCTACCCGGTCGCCCAGTGACCGATCTTGCACTTTTAGGTGTGCAAATTATCTTTGATAATAACGCAGCGGCCTTTCATATTGCCCTCATACTTTGTCATCTCATCACCACGCTGTTGCTCACCCTCACATTTACCAAAACAGGTCTCAGCCAAGAACTCAGCTTTTTAGGTGGTTTCTTTTTTCTCATCAACCTCGCACACTTTCGAGCCATACACTGGATTTCTTGCTTGGCCTACCCCCTCGCACTCAGCTTGGGGTGTATCGGCATCTTAGCCTATATCGCTTATCAAGAAAAAACGCGACCAACTTGGGTTGCTGTCAGCGTGTGTGGGTTTGTGCTCGCCCTTCTTGCACACCCAGCAGCCATCGTATTTCCTGTCTTTCTTACCTATCTTGCTTGGCAAAAAAAACAACCGATACGTCCCATCCTCATCACCCTCGCCCTTGCCATTCTCGCACTCATAAGCCTTCTCAAACGTTTTCCTCAAGTGCCCCAAGCAGAACACGCCACAGCCGTTCTCCAATGGCAAATCATCAACTTTATGCAACATGGGTTTTGGTACTTGGGGCGTTTATGGACCTCAACATTTACCGTGTTCCCCAAAATGAGCGACATCCAAACCACAGATTTAGCCATGGGCATCTTGGCTTTTATGGGTGTGATTTTGCTTTATTACCGTCGCATTTTCCCCATTGCACATTGGGGCATTTGGATGCTCTTAACCCTTGCCGCATTTATCACCAACCCCAACCAAACCCATTTTGAAAGTGGTCCTTCACGCCACCTCTATTTCGCTTCTGCAGGCAGTGCCATTCTATTGGCCTACCTCTGTCAACAACTTAGCCTTCAAATATCACGTATCAAACCTCACGCTTGGTTATCCAAAACCTGCCTTGCACTCTTCATCACAATCATCACAACTTTAAGCCTCATCGGCCTTAAAAAATCCGAATCATTCACCTATGCCATCTCTGCACGAACCTACTTGGTCAACAACAAAAAAGAAACAGCCACCGAATTGTTTCAAAGCGCCGTTTCACAAGCACCCGAATTGGTCTCCAGTGCCATGTACGAAAGATTCCTCATTGCCACCTTGGCCGAAGGAAACTTTCTGAATAACAGCTTGCTTCAAGGCATTGCCCATTATCCAAACAACACCATCCTGATTGCAGTGCGCATGATTTACGGTTTTCAAAGTGACACAGTTAACCCCGAACATCTCACAGAACGCATTGTAGCATTTACGCAAGATAAAACACCAACGGACCAAGAATTTATTGCCATATCGCTTTTTAATTTGGGACTTTTTAATATGGCAAAAAAACAAGATCGCATTGCAGAAATCCTATTTCAAGGTGCACTCAAATTAAATATTGGGTATCCCGAAGCCGCAGTTTATCTCAGCCAAATGTATATCAAACAAAACAAAATAGAAGAAGCCCGCCAACTTTTGCTCTTCGCCATTGAAAAACACCCCACACACATCGGTGTACTTCAAAATATGGCAAGCCTCTATTATCGCGAAAAAAATCTGGACCAAGCCGCCTATTACTACAAACGCATTCTTGCCCAAGAGCCTCTTTTAACAGATATCCTCTTTAAACTCGGCTACATTTACATGTTTCAAAAAGAATATGCACAAGCACGCCCACTCTTTGAAACCCTCACCCAACAAGTACCCAACAGCTGGCAAAACTTTGCTTATTTGGGTCAATGCTTACATGCCGAAGGCAACACAATAGGTGCCATCAAAGCCTACAAACAGGCACTCAAATTAAACCCCGACCAACCCGAGTTAAAAATGTTACTCCAACAACTCTTTACCACCCAGTAGGCTCAAAAATGCCCACAAAACAACCCAACATCATTTGGATACTCTCCGACCAACACCGTGCACAAGCCCTCAGTAGTGCAGGTGACCCCAACCTCCACACCCCCACCCTCGACCGCATGATGGGCGCATCACGCTCAGCCATTGGTGGCAGTCCCGTTTGTTCACCTTTTCGCGGTTCATTGCTCACCAGCATCTATCCCCACCAATGCATACCCGGTCACGATGCCCCACTGCCTCAAGATGTGCCCACCATTGCACACGCCTTCAAAGACGCAGGCTATCACACCGCTTACTTTGGCAAATGGCACGTCGATGGCGCCATCCATCGCACACCCGATACAAGACCTGCTCATCATTTTGTCGCACCCGAACGGCGCGGTGGTTTTGATTGTTGGATCGGTTATGAAAACAACAATGCCCAATACGATTGTTACGTTCACGGGCACGATGCATCAGGCACGGAGATTGACCACTACAAACTGCCCACTTACGAAACAGACGACCTCACAGATCTCCTTATTGATCACCTCAAAAGCCAAACACCCGACCAACCCTTCTTTGCCGTATTGGCCGTACAACCGCCTCACTCACCCTACGTTGCACCTGAAGCATTCACCCAACGACACAATCCAGACAACATCCAACTGCGCCCAAATGTGTCACTCGTCAACCGCATTCAAGAACGATCCAAAAAAGATCTCGCAGGTTATTACGCCATGATCGAAAACCTCGATCACAACACCCAACGCGTCTTTGACACCCTCAAAACCACTCACCTTGCCGACAACACACACGTCATCTACTTCTCCGATCACGGTGACATGCACGGCTCTCAAGGTCGCATTCTCAAGTGCGCCCCTTGGGAAGAATCCATCCGCATCCCCTTTCTCATCTCAGATGGTCACGGCCAAGCCCTCCCACAAACCCAACCCACCACACCCGATCTCATCAATCACGTAGATATTGGCCCCACCACATTGGGCCTGTGTGGTATAGATGCACCCGCCACATTCCAAGGTGCCGATTATTCCGGTTACTTTGGCAGCAACAGCTCCATTCCCCAAATCGACTCCGCCTACTTGCAAATTGTCGATCCCGGTTATCTGTGTGGCTTCGCCTCCGACCGCGAACGCCCTTGGCGCGGCATAATCACACAAGACGGTTGGAAATATGCCATTCTCGAAGGCCAACCGTGGCTCATGTATAACCTCAACGAAGACCCCTACGAAACCGCCAACCTCGCCCTCGATGGCCAGTTTCGCAATCAACGCCAACACCTCCAAGACTGTCTCGCCGATTGGATCAACCGCACAAAAGACACATTCAAATTGCCCGATATCACATGGATCAAAAGGAAATCGTCCACTGCTTAAACAAAAAAATGCCCCGAATATCAAGCTTCGGGGCATTTTCTTTTCTAAACGAAATTTCTGTATCTTATTCAAGTCTGGGCTTGTGCTCTGGCAGATATTCCACATCCGTACGATCCCAAACACTTCGGCCATGCACCGCATGAATACCCATGAGTTGCCGTTTTAAGGGTGTATCAGCCCATTTTACAATCCCCGGAGGGGGTGGAGATGCATTCCATTTTTTGATGAAAAATGGCATATATCCAAAAATGACCAATTTGCGATCCTTATCACTGGTATTGGGCATGCCCGTATGCCAGCAGGTGGTTTCCCAAAGAATCGCATCGCCCGCTTTCATAGTCATTTTTTTGTGACCTGGCATATCCGTCAAATTCTCTCGTGTATAAATATCCTTCGGAGGCCCCTCTGGTTTGTTCTGTGTGCCCGGCACGAGACTAAAACAACCTTGATCCTCACCAATGTCTTCAACAGCATAAAAACATTTGACCTTAAGCACAAACTGAGGATGTTTCCAGGGTGGCCAATCACGATGCCATCCTGTATGCGCTTTGGTACCAGCGTGATGATTGTGATACAACATTTCCATCGCCTGATAATCCATGCCCACGGTTTCTGAAACCAATGGAAGAATTTTCGGATTGTTCGCAAGGTCGAGAATGGTCGTATCCCAATCATAATTGGGCCTTATGGTATGTGCGTTTTCACTGTTGCCATACCCTCCCCGAAAGGCACCTGAAGCAAGCATGGCTTCCCAATCGGCACGCCCTTCGGCCTCAGCTCGGTGGAAAGCTTCCTGAACCCTTTCGAGTCCAATAGGCTCTACCGCATTCTCGATGATAACATATCCCTGCGTGTCGAAGTGCGCGCGCTCCTCTTCAGACAACCCCGGATAAGTCTCTTCTGCTACAACGCCCATACATATCTCCTAAACGAAGGCTTCTTGGTTTTGTGGTTTCTTCGTGCTTCGGCGTGACACATCTGCTCCAAAATAGCACGTCTCGTCTTTTCTTTCAAGCTTTATGTTACGTGCAATTTAAAATTTACCTCAGTGTACGATAAGTGCCAGAATCGTTAGATGGTGAGAATTCTTATTTTCGAAAAACAGTAAGCATTGAAGCATCTTCCAGAACTTTGAGCGTGTTGACAGATCGACATTTCGTGAGTATATCTGCCAACAAGAGAGAAGACCTATAAAAAAGTATTGGTTGAATTCATAGGTTTATTTTTGTAATTTTGCAAAGAGGTTAAAATGTCAGACCATCCCAATAAGCATATTCGTGCCGTAATTGCTTACGCATTGGACCAGGGCTGGACATGTCAAAAAGCGGGTCCACGAGCACATACTTGGGGGCGTTTATATTGCCCTCACAGTGATCGCACGGGCTGTGTCAGAGCCATATATTCAACCCCAAAGAATCCTGAAGATCATGCCAAAGATATCCGTCGAGCTATTGATCGTTGTCCACATCATCTGCCATAGATATGAAACCAAAAAGGCAAATTGTAATGACCAAGTATGAATTCACGCTGATTATCAAAGGGCAATTCGAATTGACCGAAGAAATTGCAGATGAATTATTCGAGGCGGGTTGTGATGATGGAACACCTGGCGTTTGCAACGGTGTTTTATCTATTGACTTTCATCGCGAAGGAAATTCCTTGGAAGCGGCTATTCATTCTGCCATCACGGATGTTAAATCAGCAGGCTACGCGGTAGAGCGAGCAGAAATCGAAGCAGAAGCAATGCCTCAAACGGTCTGATGCGTTCCCCACAAACCAAATGATTTGCGTTAACAACAAAAGACTGAAGAAATCCACACAAATCAATTAAATAGGTAAATAAAAGCCGCTCACTCTCTAAAGAATGAGCGGCTTTTTATCTGCTTTAATATGATCGTTCAAAATCTACAGCCCCAACCAATCATTCACATATCACCTTTTGACAATGTCACTGCACTTCCTGTTTCAAAACGTAAATAAACCATTGAAACACTTTGAATCACACACTATCTTGTCATCTCCACCATTTAACCACCATAATTCCATTCCTTTGCATCCGATCAGAAAGGTCTGATATGCCCACCGCATTACAACCCACAGGTCTAATGTGCGACTTACTTGCACACCCAGAACGTGCCAAAACCCAAAACCGCCATCCTCAATTCAGTTGGATCGTTAACGACACCCAAAAAAATGCCTATCAAGAAGCCTATCAAATTCTCGTGGCCTCATCGCTTGAAAAGCTGGCACAAAATGAAGGAGATTTGTGGAACTCAGGAGAGCCCAATCCGGGTGGTGTGTGGAAATCGGAACCCCAATCCATCAACATCACCTATACCGGTGAACCACTCCAATCGCACACCACTTACCACTGGAAAGTACGCACATGGAATGGCGCAAACAACGTGAGCCCGTGGTCTAACCCACAAACATTTCACACCGGTGAACTCTCCGACACCCACACCACAACGCACTATCCGCTCGAAGTCACCGACGTGGCCCCCACACGCATCGTCCATCTAAGCCCAGACCACGCCTTTATCGACTTTGGACGCGCCGCATTTGCCACAATTCAGCTCACCCTCAACAGCCCACAAGATGCAGAAATAGAAATTCACTTGGGCGAAGTACCCGATGGCCCTCACGCCATCAATCGCAACCCGGGTGGTGCCAGACGGTATCAAATGATTCCGCTTCAAATCCAAAAAGGCGAACACACCTATCAGCTCAAAATCCCCACAGACCCACGCAACACAGGGGCCTTTGCCATTCTCATGCCCGAAGATCTTTTTGAAGTGTATCCTTTTCGGTATTGCGAAATCATCGGCACACCCGTTCCCATTACACACGCATCCATTCGCCAACGCACCGTACACTATCCCTTCAACGACACCGCAGCCCAATTCACGTCATCCAGCCGCGTGCTCAACGACATTTGGAACATGTGTCATTACACCATGAAAGCCACCAGTTTTTGTGGGTATTATGTCGATGGCGACCGTGAGCGCATTCCCTACGAAGCCGATGGCTACATCAATCAAATTGGTCACTACGGCACCGATCGCGAATATACCCTTGCCCGTCGCACCAACGAATACCTCATCACCACCCCCACCTGGCCCACCGAATGGCATCTCTACACCGTGCTCATTGCCTACAACGATCTCATGTTCACAGGCAACATTGCATCCATCGCGCATTATTATGAAGACCTCAAGGCCAAAACTTTGTCTGCTCTCGCCCGTGAAGATGGCCTCATCAGCACCGAAACGGGCCTGCTCACCGATGCCGTCAAAGACGCCATTCATTTTTCGGGCAAATCATCTGACCACTTCAAATCGGGCATTCGAGACATTGTCGATTGGCCCCAAGTAGAGCGCGATGGATACGACATGGTTCCCATCAACAGCGTTGTCAATGCCCTCCACCATCGAGCACTCATTCACATGGCCGACATCGCAAGCGCCCTCAACAAACCCAAAGATGCCCAAAGCTTTCGCGCCCAAGCCGCAAAAGTCAAAAAGGCATTTCAAGAAAAACTCATCGATCCCATTACAGGCATAGTCATAGATGGCGAAGACAGTACCCACAGTGCCCTTCATGCCAATATCTTTGCACTGGCTTGTGGTCTTGTTCCAGAAGAAAACCTTGAACGCGTCAAGGCCTTTGTACAATCACGTGGTATGGCCTGTAGTGTTTATGTTTCTCAAATCTTACTCGAAGCACTCTACACCGCAGGTGCCGATTCATATGCCCTCTCACGGCTCACCTCCACCGGTGAACGCTCTTGGGCACACATGATCTACGACGTGGGCACCACCATTGCACTCGAAGCTTGGGACAACCGCTTTAAACCCAACCAAGATTGGAACCATGCTTGGGGTGCAGCACCGGCGGGTATCATTCCATTTTATATGATGGGCATTCAACCGCTTGAACCTGGCTTTGGAAAATTGCGCATTGCCCCCCAACTCGGCACACTCAACTGGGCACAGATCACCACCCCCACCATACGAGGCCCCATTACCATCCGCGTCAACAATGACCCTGGCAAATCCTTTCACCTCGAAGTGGATCTCCCAGGCAACATCAGCGCACAACTGGCCGTACCCCGTTTTGGCAGCGACGATCCGTCCATTGTCGTAGATGGCCATCGCATCTTTGGCACAATAGAAAATGACTTTATCACTGTCGATGGCATTGGATCGGGGCACCACACCATTGTACGCACCGTGTAATTTCATCACCTATCTAACAGCTCAAAAATCACCTCAAGGAGTACCACTTGTTCACCAATCCAACCCTAAAAGAAAACTGTCGCGCCCACGGCAACCTCAAAATTCTCAGATTGGCACCCGTTGATCAAAAAGTCACCGTTGACGTTGAATGTAACACACAGCTCTCCGATGAAATCACAGTCACCATCTACGATTTCAACCGCCAGCTCATCACCCAATCCATACACACCACATCATCCAATTCTTGCACAATAACAGGCTTGCAAAATGATCAAGATTATATGATCGAACTGATTCAATACGACAAATCAGGAAAAGAATTGGCCAAAAGTCCCACGCGATTGTTCCGCACAGGGTATGTACCTGGCACCGTGGTCAACTACATTCACCCCGAAGATTACACCTTCATGCCCTCAGGGCGTTCACCCGCCAGCCCCTCAATACTTCGATTGCCAAACGGCGCACTCTTGGCATCACACGATGTCTATTGGGGCAAAGCCGCACAAAACTTAACCCACGTTTTTATATCTGAAGACAACGGCGCAACATGGGCTTTTCAATCCGAAATCTTTCCATCCTTCTGGACCAAACTGTTTTTCTTCCGCGGTGCATTATACGCCTTTGGCATGGATGATGAATACGGCAACATGAACATTTTCAAATCCACTGACAATGGCCAAACGTGGAGCGCACCAACCCTTATGTGCAAAGGGGGTAACCGAGATATTGGTGGCCCGCACAAAGCCCCCATGCCCGTTGTCGAATTCAAAGGACGCCTCTGGACCGCATTTGAACATGGCTCTTGGTCTTTGCCTACATTTCACGATGCAGGTGTGGCATCCATCGCAGTAGACGACGACTTAATGGTCACAGAAAACTGGACCATTTCAGCATTTTTGCCCTACTCAAATGATTGGAAAGGTGTCTGTAATGGCATCGCAAGAAGCTACTTAGAAGGCAATATTGTCATCACACCCGAAGATACCATCGTCAACATTTTGCGTTACCAAACAGAAAACTGTGAGCCCAACTATGGCCGTGCCATTGTACTCAATATTGACCACAACCATCCAGAAAAATCACCTCAATATGGCAAACTCATCAAATTTCATGGCAATTTATCCAAATTTACCATTCGCTACGATGCCGTCACAGACTATTACTACGCCTTGGTCAATCGTGTCACTCAAAAAATACAGCTCAAACAACGCAATGTCCTTACCCTCACCCGTTCAAAAGATTTAGACAATTGGGAAATCGTGCGCGATATTCTCAACTTTCAAGACAACGGCTGGAAAGAAGACCTCACCAAGGTTGGGTTTCAATATGTCGATTGGTTCTTCGATGGAGACGACATCCTCTTTTTGTCACGAACAGCCATCAACAATGCCCACAACTATCACAATGCCAATTACCTCACATTCCATCGCATCGAACGCTTTCGAGATTTTTTAGACATCTAATCCACCATCGCAACAACCGCTCTTTGAAGGACACACCATGAGCATACTCAATCGCTTCTCACTCATCAAACGCAATGCCCTCGTTACTGGGGCTGGCCAAGGCATTGGCCGAGCACTCGCAATGGCATTGGCCGAAGCAGGAGCCAATGTCGCAGTTGTCGATCGCAATGGTGACACCGCCAAACAAACCGCCAAAGAAATCAATGCACTGGGCGTCAAAACCCTCGCCATTGAAACCGACGTCACCCAAACCGATCAAGTCAACCATATGGTTGAACACATCATTTCTCAATGGGGACAATTAAATATTGCCGTCAACAACGCAGGCATCGCCATTCGCAGCCCTGCCGAAAGCATTCCAGATGCCGATTGGGATGCCGTGCTCAACGTCAACCTTAAAGCCGTTTATCTGTGCAGCCGCGCCGAAGCACACGTCATGCTCAAACAACAATCAGGTAGCATCATCAATCTCGTTTCCATGTCGGCCCAAATTGCCAATCGCCCACAATTACATGCCCACTACAACGCCTCCAAAGCCGGTGCTCTACAACTCACCAAATCATGTGCCGCCGAATGGGCAAACCGAGGCGTGCGTGTCAACAGCATCAGCCCAGGCCACATGCTCACACCCATGACCCAAAACTGTACCGAACAAGAAAAAGCCCAATGGATATCCAATACCCCCATGGGCCGAAACGGAGAACCCTCAGACCTACAAGGCGCAGTCGTTTTTCTCGCCTCCGATGCCGCGTCTTACATCACCGGTCATGACCTTGTCGTTGATGGCGGTTACACACTCTGGTAAATTTTCAAACAGCCAAAACATGCGACCACACATCGAAAACCACACGGGAATGAATTCCCGCGCTATTTCACAATGTCCTTCGGACTGAAAATCACAAACCATCAGGTGTTTATGCCCGTACCTGCCACAAATAAAATCCTAAAGGCCCATTGACAATGTCTTTATCCACCATCGTACTAAACGCATCCATGCTCTACAATGCCTTCATTGCCCAACACGTAGGCATGCAAAACAATACGGTCCAACTCGACCAGCGCAATACAGAAGTCTCAACACAAGGCATCATCATCACCGACCCCATTGCGCCAACAGACCAAGACATTACCAACGCCTACACGATCCATCGTTGGACCATTCAAACCGATGCCCAAATACCCACAGGAACAACGCTCCACTGTTTTGCCAAAACGGGTTCATCTTATTTCTCTGAAAACAGTTGGACAGACTGGACGCCCATTGAGCAAAACCACACGCTCACATCACCAAAAGGGCACTATCTCAAGCTTAAATATGTTTTCACCACCACCGACCGTGCATTATCTCCAAGCCTCAACAGCGTCACCCTCCAAGCCGAAATAGAATACCAACCATTTGCCACCCCACTCAAAATCATTGAACAACACAACGAACAACTGATCACTTCATCCTACACATTTGATTACGAACACCCAGGCGAAAAAACCATCCAAGCATTTATCAAAACCCAAAAACTCAACGAGTTGATCCAAAACCAAAAAACAGACCTTGAACGGTTTATTGCGCTCAATCACCACATTGCCCAATTACCCAACACCCGCCACAACATGTGGTCAGAAGCCTATCCTTGGACACTTGATCAGGTCATTCAGCAAGACAATGAACAAACCGCCGTCAAAGGCCACTGCATGTCTTATGCCAGTGTCCTCATCTCTGCCCTCACAGGTTTGGGTTACCACGCGCGCCACTGGGCCATTGAAGGCTTTCGTTTTATGAACCACGAGGTTGTCGAAGTTTGGTCCAACGATCTCCAAAAATGGATCTACCTCGACCCATCACTCGACCAACACTACACCGACCCCAAAACGGGTGAACCGCTCTCCCTTTTAGAAATGCACAACATCTTCGTCAACACCTTCTTCGAAGCGGGCGAAAATCTCCTCATGCCCATGGAGCAACAACGTGAACGCATTCAAGAAAAGGGTGGCAAAAACGCTCCCATCCATTGCCAAGATCAAGGGTATCACTACGGCACCTTCACCACCAATTACGACTGGGGGTGGTTTCACGGCTACCTCGCCGCAGGTTTTTTGCGCCTCACCACCCGCAACAACTTTCACTCACAACCCGAGCCCGCCTTTAACTTTTTTGGCGAAGGCAACGACGAAGACTACGGCTTCCCAAGTTGGGTCGATGCCAAAACCCCACCCAAAACCGACCAAGTCAAAATCTTTAGTGGACGCAAACGCGATTTCTATTGGACGCTCAACCAAGCTACCTACCGCGCAATACGCACAAGCGAAAACACGCTCACAATAGAACTCGCCAACACCCAACCCTTCTTCTCGCATTACCACATCACAACAAATGGCACCCCACACACCACAACCAATCACACGTATTTACTCACCCTCACAAAAGGTGAAAACACCTTCTCCGTCACACCCATTGATAAATACAAAAAAGAAGGAATAAAAAGCCAGTTCACACTTATTTTTTAGATATCACAAAAAAGCACCCGATCCATACGATCAGGTGCTCTTTTTAAAAAATACGATTCAAACAACTTAGAAGACCTTCCTTACCCATCCACCCGCTCACCCAACGCACAAGAAGCAGGCGTGCCATCGGCCTC
>JAYODI010000084.1:0-24601 GCA_038279365.1 Candidatus Latescibacterota bacterium
TGAGGGGTGGTTACCGGCGTTGCCATTTGCGAGTGTGAGTGCGGAATTTTGAAATTGCTGTGCGTGATTCGTTTTTTTGATTATGGATTTTCCTGAAACCATTTTTGAATCAGTGCGGAATGAGGGTAATTGGGATTGATTTCAAGTAGTTTTTGATAATATGTGCGTACCTGATCGCGTTGTCCCAATTGTTCGTAGACCATGCCCAAACTGTGATATGCCGATATAAATTGTGGGTTTAATCGTATGACTTCTTCAAATGCGGTAACGGCATCATTCCATTGATGCAATTCTGCCAGGGCAAGACCTCGGTTAAAATGTGCGGCTACCAAGTTGGGTTGTAAGGTGAGGGCTATCTTGAGATGTTTGAGCGCTTCATTATAATTTTGTAAGCCCAGATAGGTATTGCCAATGTTGGCTTGGGCAAATGCATGATTGGGCGCAGTTTGAATGGCTTGTAACAAAACGTCACGTGCGGCCTGGTAATTGCCCATTGCATTATATGTGTTGCCTAAGTTGTTCAGGGCTTCCGTGAAATGGGGTTTGTTTTTTAGGGCTTGTAGATGTGCATCTACGGCTTTTTTGTATTGGCCTAATGCGTGGTGAGCGACGCCCAAATTTGTGTATGCTTCGGATAAGTTGGCATCCAAACTGAGCGCGTGTTCATAAGCCGAAATGGCTTCTTCATATCGTTCTAATTGATTGAGCGCGTTTCCCAAGTTGGAATATGCACCTGCAAAATCGGGTGTAATGGCCACTGCTTGAAGAAAATGTTGCAGGGCGTTTTCGGGTTGGCCCATGCGTCGATACAAATTGCCTGCGGCATTCCAGTGTCGTGGGTGTTTGGGGTCGGCTTTGAGGGCTTGTTTGTAGGCTTCTAAGGCAAGGTCTAACTGGTTATTTGACCGATAGTATCCTCCTAACGTTTCCCATCCATACGATTGTGCATAGGGCGATAACGCGCTTGTTTGTAATGCCATCTTAAATCGTGCCTCTGCTTTGCTTGGGGTGGTGTTTACACCGATCCAAAGGATTACATGGAGGGCACCGATGCCAATCAAAACGGGGCCGCTTGATTTTACTGCTCCCTTGCGCACAAAAGCATAGGTGCACCAAAAGATGAAAGGCAAAGTTGCCACGCCCATGACATCCCAATCGCGAAAGGCACCAATTTTAGCATTTGCGATGAGGGTAAATAACACCGGAAAAAGAGCGGCTGTTACAAGAAATATCTCGGTGATATTTTGTGGCCTGAGCTTGCGCCCACACAAAAACAAAATGCCTATGCCTGCTGGTATGACCAATAAATATTGATTGGCGACATCAACAACACGTGCGATGGATAAAAGACTGTATGGGCGATGAAAGTCTGCTTCGAATGTTAAAAAAGCTGCGCCCCCTGACTGCTTTAAGATTTGCCAAGGTGGTAGCCCCGAAACCCACAATAAACCACAGGCAATAATGCTTGTTAAAAACAGTGAGATACACCCTTGTTTGATCTGTTTTTGTGTGAGGATGAGCAGGGATGGGATGAGTAGAACATAGATTAAATGCAAGGGGATGAGTATGCCGAGTAATATTGCGGGCAAATAAAGAGCACGTTTTTCCTGTAAGGCATATTGGCCCGCTAACAAATAGGCCAAGCTCATGGGCAAAAGCAGGGCATAGGTTTCGATATATCCAAAAAAGAGCAATGCAAAGCTTGGCGTTACCAAAAGCCCCAATGCAACAATACGCTCTGCTCGTATTCGCCCAACTCGGTAAGCGGACAAAAACGCCAACAAGACATATAAGACACCCGCTGTCCAACTGTAAATCTGGTATGTGATCTCGGCAGTGAATCCTAATTTTTTGAGTTGTCCGATGAGGAAGAAAATGAGAGGCGCACGATCGGGTTGATGGGTTGCATCGGGGTTTGTTTGTGACAGTTCGCGCAACAACAAGGCACCGTCGCCCAGAAAATGGGTGGTGGATGGGAAAAGATAGAACAGAAACAATGCAGAACTGATGAGCAACAAAAGACGCAACCAATGGGGAATTTTTTGACAAAGCCATTCGGCTATTTGCATGATACCGTTGCGCACTGCTGGGATAAATAGGGCGCTTAAACAGACCAAGGTCAATATCTGCATCCACGTAGGAAAAAATATAAGTAAGTGTATGCCCCAAAAGGCATCGGCAAAACCGAGTGTGACCAGTACATAGAGCCCCAACCAAAAGGCTAAAAAAATGGACATTTTGTGTGTGTCAATCATGAGGCACAGTGTAGATTAAAAAATGAAGGTTTAAAGGGCGAAATGGTGCAGACTGTTTGCCGTTGCCTTTTTAAGGCAGTGTTTTTTAGCCCTGCGTAATCTCATAAGAGATGTGTTTGATTGTCGGTCGTGCGGTTTAAATTGTCAAGTGAAACGTCTTTGTATGAATGGATATTTGTAGATCGAAGGATAAATTTTCAAGTGGGTGATGTGATGCCCTAAAAAAATCCTTTTATTGTTTTGTGTGCGTATTAAATTGGTTAATCACCTGAATTAGTGTATCGGTGTTTTTTAATAAAGGATTTTGAAAATGCCTGAAGAACGCAAGATTCGCGCTGGTTTTATTGGATGTGGTGGTCATGCTTTTCGCAATGTGTATCCTACGTTTCAGTTTGCACCCGTCGATTTGATTGCGACATGTGATTTGGATGAAGGTCGGGCCAAGCAATTTGCCCGTCAGTTTGGTGCGCACAGACATTATACCAACCATCATGAGATGTTGGAAAAAGAAGATTTGGATGCGGTTTTTATTGTGACGGGTTATGACAAACAGAACCACCCCCTATACCCACCTTTGGCCATTGATTGCATGCGGGCGGGTTGTCATGCGTGGATTGAGAAACCACCCGCTTCGAGTGCCGCCGAAATTGAAGCGATGATGGCAGTGGAAAAAGAGACAGGTAAGTTTGTGTTGGTGGGCGTTAAAAAGGCATTTTTCCCTGCCATTCAACGGATGAAAGAAATTACGGAACGCCCCGAATTTGGAGGGGTGACGTCTATCAATATCAAGTATCCGCAGTATATTCCCGATGCAGATGAAAAGGTCTTGGAAAACAGCACAAAGATGCGCAGTTTTTTGGATCATCTGGTGCATCCAGGGTCGATTATCGATTATGTGATGGGGCCGATTCGGCATATTTATTATGAGCGCAGCCCCAATGGTGGAGGCGTGGTGTCGATGAAATTTATGAACGATGCCACTGGCGTATTGCACCTAAGTGCAGGACGTTCGGGTACCTCGCCACTTGAGCGTGTGGAAGTGGTGGGCAATGGGGCCAATGTGATTGTGGACAATGGGGTGAAACTGACGTATTACCGCAAAGGTGGGCGTGGGCCAGGTGGGTATGGACGTGCGACCAATTTTATGGGATCTGATGATGAAGCACCGATTTATTGGGAGCCAGAGTGGTCATTGGGCCAGCTTTATAACAAGCAGATTTTTTTGTTGGGGTATGCATTTGAAGTGATTGAATTTGCCGAATGTATATTGGAAAATCGCTATCCCACACGGGGTTGTTTGGCGTCGGCTTTGGAGTTGATGAAGCTGTATGAGGCATTTCAAAAGCCACCAGGTGAAGTGATTGTTGTCAATGGATAGGTGCCGATGGGCATTTATTTGTTTGCCCAAAAGCTGTTATCCATGCTGTGATTTATTGACTTACCAGACGTGCCGGGGGTGGGTTGAATAACACGTTTTCAAAGGGTCTGACGATGCGATTCTTTTTTTCTGTTTTGATGGGTTTGTTTTTGGTTTCGACCGTTGTGGCTGAGGAAGCCACGGTATCTTCTGAAACCATAATATCTGAGCAATTTGCACCAAGCACAGGTGATTTGCGGTTTTTTGTGGATTCAGGTGTGTTTCGGGGCCCAGAGAATGGTCTGATGCGGTTGGATGTATTTTTACTTGTTGATGCCACGCAATTTGCTTTGGTAACTGAAAAAGGCAAGTATAAAGCGCAATACGATTTGACATTGCGTGTGGTAGATGAAAGCCAAAAAACCATTAAGCGGCAAACGTGGACACGCAATCTTTTCCTTCAAAAACCTGCCGATGGACAAGAAGGACAAGCACCGTATCGCGATCGGGTTTGGCTTGATTTGACACCCGGAACGTATCAATTGGTGGTTGAAGTGGATGATATGTTTGGCGATAAGCGCGGCGTTTGTAAAGGCGGGGTAGATGTTTACAATTTTGAAGAAGATGCGTTGTTGTTTAGTGATTTGATTTGTGCAGGAGAGGTAACACCTGCACAAAATGCAGGTCGTTTTGTGCGGTATCAGTGGGATGTGGTTCCCAACATTACGCGGCGGTATCTGGTTGATAAAACGGTTCCGATTTATTATGAGCTTTATAATTTGGCGATGAGCGACGATCCAACACGCAATTCATTTGTCATTGAATACAGTTTGACGGATTCGGTGGGGGGGGTTGTTAAAAAATATCCTGCAAAACGGTATGGCACATCGGGAGCCAGTGCAGTACAAACGGCCGATCTTTCTACGACAGATGTCAAACCAGGTATTTACTGGGTGCAAGTGGCTGCTTTTGATCGGGCAGGTAAGCGGGGTGCCAAACAAAGACGGCGTGTTGTTTTGGCCAGTTTGAAAGAACCGACGCCAGAAATATCGGAACAAGATGCAGCCCAGTTGCGCTATTATAAAGATATTCGGTATTTGGCCAAACCTCAGGAATTGAAGCAGTATGAAAATTTGCCGGAATCGGCACAGTTAAATTTTTTACGCCAGTTTTGGAAGGCGCAAGATCCAACACCTGATACACCCGTGAATGAGCGTTTGATTCAACACCTTCAGCGCATGCATTATGTGGAGACCAATTTTTCGAGAACCAATACACAAGAGCCCATCGATACCGACCGTGGGCGGGTTTATATTAAATATGGGCCCCCCGATGATATTGAGCGCGTGTCTTCTTCTGCAGAAGAAAAAGCATCTGAAGTGTGGCATTATGGGCGATATGAATTTATTTTTCGCGATTCAAATGGGTTGGGTGTGTATCGTTTGGTGCATTCGACCTATCCGGGTGAGGTATATAACCCCGATTGGCGCCTGCAAACGTATTAATGATGGATTTTTAAGGGCCAGATAAAAAAATATGGCTGATGGTGGTTGACAAATGATGGGTTATTGTTAAAATTTAACCGAACGGTCAACTATGGAGATGGTATGGGACGAACAAGTGATGCTAAAGAGCGGTTGATTCAGGCTGCAATGGCGTTGATTCACGCGCGCAGTTATGCCGATGTGGGCGTACAGGAGTTGTGCGAACATGCTGGGGTCAAAAAGGGCAGTTTTTATCACTTTTTTAACACCAAGCAAGATTTGGTGCTGGCGGCCTTGGATCAGTGGTGGGCTTTTGCCAAAGAACGCAATTGGAATGATGCGTTTTCGCCTACGCGCCCGCCATTAGAGCGCATTGAGCGTTTTTTTGAGATCAATTATGAGCAAAATGTTGCAGAGTTTGAGCAGATGGGGCAGTTTAGTGGCTGCCCGTTTGGCAATTTATCGATTGAGATGTGTTGTCAAGACGATGCCATTCGTACCAAGATCCACGCCATTTTTGACGATGTGGTTGGGCGACTCAAGCAAACTTTGGACGATGCGGTGGCCAATAAAATTTTGGCGCCGATGGACACCCAAGAAACAGCTTTGGCACTGTGGGCCTATTGTGAAGGTGTGTTGATGTTGGCTAAAGCAAGACAAGATTTGGATTTGTTGCGTCGTTTGGGCAAACGCGCGGTGCGTTTTTTACAAGGTTCTGGGCGCAAAGCGGCTTAATAACGTGATTTTTATTTGAATTTTAGGAGATTTTTATTGTTCTATTGCGTTGGTTTTTAAGAGGGTATGGTTATGTCTTTAACTGCAGAATTGGATGTGTTGCGCGAGGGTGCAATAAGTAGGATGCCTTCTGAGGCATTGGGGGCTATTAAACATTCTATTGAGGATTTGTCTCGGTCGGGTATTGGGGCGCGAAGTTTAAAAGTGGGCGATGTTGTGCCTGACTTTGAATTGCCCAATGCTGTTGGGAAACGGGTGCGGTTGAAAACGTTGCTCAAAGATGGGCCCGTGGTTGCTACCTTTTACCGCGGTGGATGGTGCCCATTTTGTTCGGCAGAGTTGCAGGCATATGAAAATGTGTTTGAAGAAATAAAAAAATTGGGTGCAACGGTGGTGGCCATTTCCCCACAGACGCCAGATAACTCATTGACCACTGCTGAAAAACAAAATTTGACCTTTGAAGTGCTCAGCGATGTGTTTAATGATGTGGCACGACAATTTGGTATTGTTTACCATGTGCAAGATGAATTGCAAGCACTATATGAAGATTTGGGATTGGATTTGCCTGCATTGAATGGCGACAGCAGTTTTGATTTGCCTGTACCTGCTACATATGTGATTGATCAGGTGGGTATGGTTCGCATGGCTTTTGTTGATCCAGACTATACACGCCGTTTAGATCCTGCCGAAGTTTTGTCGGTGTTGCGATCTTTGCGCCGTTCAACGTAAAAAATTTAATCATTTGTTCACATGGTGTTTATGTGTTGGCAATGATCAAATGGTATTCTTGTGTTGCGCGTAAGGTAAGCCCTCCTGAAGGCGACAATGTGGATGCATTGTCGCCTTCGTTTTTATAAAAAAACCGCCTTTCACATCTTAAGTGAAGGCGGTTTTTTTTGATGTTTCTTTGAATGTGTGGAAGATGCTATGTGGTTGTTAAACCGCCATCTATCACAAAATTGGCACCTGTGGCGTAGCTTGCATCGGGGGTCGCCAAAAAAGTGATCATGGGGGCAATGTCTTCTGGCACCCCCACGCGCCCCAGTGGAATGGCATCACGCAAGCGTTGATCGCGACCTGCTGGGTCGGGGTGTTGGTCGTGGTTGGGGGTGCGTGCCAGTGCGCCAGGGCACACGCTGTTGCATCGAATGCCGTGTTTGGCATAGTGAACAGCAATGTAACGGCTCAGGCCAATAAGGCCATGTTTGCCCGACATGTAAGACACATTGCGTGATGACCCATTTAGTGCGGTGATGGAAGCGACAATGACCACGACGCCTCCTGTGTTTTGTGCGACCATTTGTGCAAGACCGTATTTGGTGGTGAGATACACACCGCGATAATTGATGTTGTGGGTGTGATCCCACACGTCTTCGGGCAAGGTATGGAGGTTTACATCTTCGTTGTGCATTTGAATGCCTGCATTGGGCACGAGAATGTCGAGAGAGCCAAATTTATCAACGGTTTGGGCCACTGCGGCTTCTACTTGATTGGCATTGGAAACATCGGTGGGGATGCCAATGGCTTCATATCCGGCCTCTGTGAGTTCTTTGGCCACGGCGTGAACACCCTCGGCTGGTACGCCCGTGATGGCGATTTTGGCTCCTTCTTTGGCCATGAGGCGCGCGGTTGCCGCACCAATGCCACTGCCTGCCCCGGTGATGAGTGCAACTTTGCCTTCGAGTTTTCCCATGGTATCTCCTTCAGGGTTAAACATGCATATCGATTGCTTCGGATATGTTATACCCAATCACTTGCAGATGTTTTTAGAAAATCATTTAGAGGAACGCCTGCCCCCCAATTAGAAATGTTTGTTGGGGCTTAAAAGCTTTTTTGAATGCGTCTATACCGGGCAAAGGACTAAGAGGCTGTTTATGTTTAGAGGCCTTAGTATAAGACTCGAGATTTGATGGTGTGATCGATGTTGCGCAGTGATTTGATGATGTCGCGATCATGGGCTTTGTCGATGTCTGTGATCACATAACCAATGGTTTCGTTGGTTTTAAGATATTGCCCAACAATGTTGATGTTGTGGCTGGCCAGCACGTGGTTAATGCGGGCCAAGATGCCAGGCACATTTTCGTGGATGTGAATGAGGCGATGTGCATTTTCCAATTTGGGCAATTGGAGGTTGGGGAAATTTGCACTGATGGATGTGCTGCCTGTGTTGATATAGTCCATAATTTTGTTGGGCACAAATTCGGCAATGTTTTCTTGTGCTTCTATGGTACTGCCGCCCACGTGTGGTGACAAGATGGTGTTGGGCAAACCGCGAAGGGGAGATATAAATTTTTCATCGTTGCTTTTGGGTTCGTTGGGAAAGACATCGATGGCTGTTCCGGCGACTTTGCCACTTTCAATATTTGTTTTTAAGGCGTCTATATCCACCACATGGCCTCTGCTTAGGTTGATGAAGATGACACCGTTTTTCATCCATTCAAATTCTTGTTTGCCAATGAGGTTGTGATTTTCTTTGCGCCCGTCAATGTGTAGGGTAACAATGTCGGCGTGGTTGAGCAGTTCTTGTAGGGTGGCGCATTTTGTGGCATTGCCCAAGGCTAATTTTTCTTCTACGTCGTAATACAAAACTTTGAGCCCAAGTGATTCGGCCAAAACGGAAAGTTGAGCCCCAATGTTGCCATAGCCCACAATGCCCAAGGTTTTGCCACGAATTTCAAAACTGCCTTGGGCCGATTTGTCCCAGTGGCCGTTGTGCATGGCCACAGAGCGGTCAAATACTTGGCGCATGAGCATGATGATGTTGGCAATGGCGAGTTCGACAACCGAACGGGTGTTGCTAAATGGGGCATTGAAGACGGCCACGCCTTTTTTGAGGCATGCGTTTAAATCGATTTGGTTGGTACCAATGCAAAATGCCCCAATGGCGATGAGGCGGTTGGCGTGGTTGAGCACTTTTTGAGTGACTTGGGTTTTGGAGCGAATACCGAGTATGGAAACGTTTTTGATTTTTTCACACAGCTCGTCTTCATCTAACCCACCAGCGTGAACGGTGACGTTGTAGCCTTCTTCTTTCATGAGTTCAACGGCTTTGGGATGAATGTTTTCGAGCAAGAGGACGTTGATCCGATTTTTGGGGTAGGATATGGCTGTGTTGAGGTTGTTGAGATAGAGAAATTCATCGAGGCTTGGTGTGACGTGGTCGGCTTTTTCTAAAATATTTTCGCGGGCGACATTTTCGGTGAACACATAAAACTTGTCGGCCAACCCTGCTTCCTTGATTTCGTAATCGGTATATCCATCGCCAATGACATAGACGTCGCCTTGTAGGTCGAGCTGTTTGAGTTGTTCTACTTTACCTTTGTTTGAAGACAGCACATTGTTTTTGTCATAGCTGACAATGTTGCCACTGTCATCAAATTCGAATGTGTTGGCAAAGACGTGTTCGGCTTTGATGTTGTATTCGGTTACAATGGGCACAATGAAGTCTTTAAAGCCGTTGGAGAGAATAAAGATTTGTTCGCGGTGGCGGTTAAAAAAGTCGGTGTTTCTTCTAAATGAGGTAGAGACATTTTTTTTGAGTTCTTCAATGAGTTTGGGCAAATGGCTTTTGTTGGCTTTGAGCAGTTCCAAACGTTGCTCGAGTGATTCACGAAGCGTTTGTGTGCCGGCCATGCCACGATCGGTGATGTCTTTTATTTTTTGGAGGCGTTCGTTTTTATCTGGGGCATCCTTGAGTGCAATTTCACCCAATATGTCGAGTGCTTCCACTTGTGTAAAGGTGCTGTCAAAGTCGATGATATAATAAGTCGTTGCTGTTTTTGTCATGGTTTTTGACCATTCCTATGGGTAAATATTTATGAATGTAAATTATGTTTTGTAATGTAAAATATTAACAAGGCAAATTAAACAAAATGTTAAGGTTCAAGCAAATGAAATAAAAAAAACCGTTCTTAATAAAAACAAGAACGGTTTTTCGCTTCATAGAACTATAAGTGTGTTAGACAACATGGAGCATTTTATTGGCGTAATCTCGACCAGATGTGGGAGGCGGAAGGGGTTTGTTTTCTCTTTGATAGGATGCAATCACATCATCAACAATATCACACAATTCAGCAAAAACAATTTGTGCATTTTCTCCGTGACACCCACCATAAAACAGTCCAGGTGCACAAAATTGCGATGGTTTCCTTTGCCTCCGCGATTCACAAATCCCGCCGCTTCGAGATCTCTAATTAATTCTCTAAGCTTTCGTGGCATCTTTAAAACCATGTTTAGTTTTATCGATATTGTTTGATAAATATGGTCAAATATTTGGTTTGGTGCAATGGTGATTGTGAATTTTAGGCTGAACGGCGATGTTTGACGGCTGTGACCAATAAAAAACCACCGAACAGAACAACGGCACCAATGAGCGACGATTGCCAGACGCGTTTTCCAGGTACTGGGATGCGTTGACGAAGGGTTTGCCAGGCGCGTTTGATGGGGTTACGCGTTTCGGTTTGGCCCAATATTTCTTGCAAAAGTGTTTCGGGTGCATCATAACTGGGAAGGGTATGGTAAGAGAGTACCAAGGCATTGGCCTCTTCTCTTACAGTCTGACAGCGTTCACATTCTTTGAGGTGTGTTTCCCAAAAGATGCGGTGTTGTTCGGGCATATCACCGTCGAGAAAAGCCCAAATAATTTGGTTAAATCGGTTACAAATTTGATCGGTTTCGGCCATCCTATGCTCCTGTGCAACATTTGGTTTAATGCCAAAGGCTGTTAGCCATTAGCGTTTAGCAACCCGTCCACTTTCCACGTCAGGGTTATGGTTTAAGCTGACTGCTGATCGCTGACTGCTTGATTCTACTTTGGCTATTCGAATTGCTTGTGTTCATCAAAGAGCGGTTTGAGAATGGGTTTTATTTTGGCAACCGCATAGCGCATTTGGCTGATAATGGTGCTGATAGAAACGCCTTCTTGTTCGGCAATTTCTCTAAATCGCATGTTGGCATGGGTGCGCAATAAAAAGACCCGGCGTTGTTCTTCGGGTAATTCTGATAAGGCATGTTCTATACGGCGTGTGAGGTCGTTTCTTTCGGCTTCTTCATCGGGGCGCAAGGTTGGGCTAAAGGCCACATCAATGAGTGTGTCGTCTGTGGTGATGTGGCGTTGTCTTACAACATCACGGCGCTTGGTGTCGCGTGCCACATTGTTGGCAATGCGAAAAAGCCAATGGTGAAAGGTGCCTTCCTCACGGTATTGGGGCAGGGCCTTTAAGATGCGCAGGCTGGTTTCTTGAAACAAATCGTCTGCGCGATCGGGCGCACCTGTAAGACGCAACAAGAAGGTGTAGAGCGCGTTTTGGTGGCGGCGCAAGAGCGTCTCAAAAACCTCTTTGTCACCTTTTTGATATTTTTTGATGAGTTCTGCATCTGTCATATTGAAGGCCTCTTACCATAAAACGCAGAGGAGATGGATTTTGTTTTAATGGGTGAATCAATGGTGTGAACTTATCACACATTGCTTCATTTTGGCAAGTGTTAATCTATGAATGATTTGACATGTGTGTTATAGATGGCGAGATAGATTTCGCCACGCGCTGTCAGACGCCAAATGGGGTCTTGGGGTTTGTGCAAACGCTGTCGCCCCCAAGACCAGGTTGCGGCGAGTAGCAATAGGTCTTTGACGACATGTTTTTCTGCTGGGGTAAAAGGGCGGCTTTTGTTGTAGGCTTTAAAAAATGCAATTAGATTGATGTGCTCTATATGATTGGTTGTTGTTTTAAGATCAAAGTGCCCTGCCCAACGAATGGCCGACAAACACAGGTCAAATAAAAAGGTTCCGGGGATGAGTTCAAAGTCGATGAGACCTGTGAGGTGGTTGTTGTCGAATAAGACATTGCCTGGGGTGGCATCGGTATGCATGAAACCATAGGGTAAGTTTGTTTGTTGATGCCAGCGATTGTCAAGGTTTGCCAAAGCTTCTTCTGCGGCTTCGCGAATGTCTGAACGGTTCATGCCAAAGGTATTCCACTCGGCTTGAATGCGGTTGAGACTATTGGTGATGCGAGCGCGCAGATCTGCTGGAGAAGGAATGTTGGGTAGGGTTTGTTGGAGGTGATGGAATTGACCTATGCAAAGGCCTGCTTGGGTGAGTCGGTCAAGGGTGATGTGATCCCAACTGGCTTGACCTTTGATAAAGGTCAAGGCTTGATAATATTTTCCATCGTGTTGCGTGAGGTATTCGCCATTGCGGTTTTTGAGTGGTTTGGGACAAGTAAATCCGTGTGTGTGCAAGTGATCCATAATGCTACAGGACAATGTGTGTTGGCGACGCTGATCGTCATCTGATGCATATGTGAGGCATTTGATGATGTATGTTCCAGATACGTGATGGATAAACCATGCGGTGTTGGTGCCATCAAGTTGTGGCGCAATTTTTGAATGGGGTAGATTGAAAGCAGTGAGAACAGAGGTGAGTGCAGGCGTTGACATGGTTTTTATTGCTATAGATTTTAGATGGTTGTGTGGTTTTTGCGATTGTTTATGGCGTTTACTCTTCCGCCCATCCGCGTATGGTGACGATGGCATCGGTGAATGTGTTGTGTTTGCGATTGTAGATGAGATACAATTTGAGTTGGCGTGTGACGAGGGGGTGATGTGAGGGGAGTGCGTCGAGCACGCTTTCGATGAGTAGGTTGTCAGTGTGAATGTGTGTGGCCAAAAAGGATTGGTTTTTGATGGCGGGCAGTTGGTAGGCTGCCATTTCTTTTTGTGCCCAACGTGAAAGTGTTTGAATTTTTTCATCGGTAATTTGATTTAAAATGATTTCTCGTTGATCAATCCACACCAGTGCAACTTGTTGCATGACTTGTTTGTATTGAGACGCGTCACAGCGTTCCCAAGTTTCTTCTGGGATGGCTGCCATTTCGGGGATGAAACGGACTTGTATAGGCGTCTGTGCTTTTTTACACGCAAAAAACAAGAGCAACAAACAGGTGCCAAATATTATGAATGTGCGCATGTGATGGTGTGGATGATGTCTGCAATGGCGTCTCTATCGTTCCATTCAGACATGGCATTTTTAAGGTTGGGTTCTTTGGTTTTGAGTTCTGTGAGTGATTGGCGCAAGGTTTCGGGTGTGAGATCGTCTTCGGATAAAACGAGGCTGTAACCTGAGTTTTGAAAGGATTGGGCATTGAGAATTTGGTCGCCACGGCTCACGCGGGCTGAGAGTGGAATGAGCAAGGTGGGTTTGTGTAAGGTGAGGAGTTCAAAAAGCGTGGTGGCACCTGCACGTGAGACCACAAAATTTGCCATTGCAAAAAGATGGGAGAGGTCTTCGCTGACATATTCAAATTGGGCATACCCTTCTGTTTGATTCAGGTGGGTATCGATATTGTTGCGCCCACACAAGTGGCAAATTTGAAAAGTGTTGAGCAAATCGGGCAAGGCGGTGCGAATGGCTGTGTTGATGGCTTGTGAACCTTGGCTGCCCCCTATGATGAGAAGCGTGGGTTTATCGGATGTAAAATTACAAATTTCGCGTCCTTTTTGTGCATTTCCTGTGCGCAATTCGGCACGTACAGGAATACCTGTGTGTGTGGCTTTTTCTGTGGGCAAGTGTTTGCCTGTTTCGGCAAAAGCATAACAGATGCGATGGGCAAATGGCAGGGCAAGTTTGTTGGCCAAGCCGGGTGTGATGTCTGATTCGTGGATGACAACGGGAATGCGCAACAGCCATGCGGCCCAGACCACGGGAGGGGTGACAAACCCACCTTTGCTGAAAACCACATCGGGTTTGATGCTTGCTAAAGTGAAAAATGCCTTGATGAACCCGAGTTTGATGCGCGCAATGTCGGTGATGTTTTGCCAGTCGATATAGCGACGCAGTTTGCCTGCAGGAATGGCGTGGTAGGGAATGTTTTCGGCTTCGATCAGATTGCGTTCTATGCCATCTTTTGTGCCGATGTAATGGATGTCATAACCTGCATGTTTGAGTGCGGGTAAAAGCGCAATGTTGGGTGTCACATGACCGGCTGTACCGCCGCCTGTGAGTACGATAGTGGGCAATGGGTTTCTTTCTTAGGCTTTAATATATTGCATGGCTTCGGGTTTTTGCCACTTGCGTTGGTCTTCGATCCAGTCGTGATGTTTGAAGGCAGTTTGCACATCGGCAATGGCGGTTTCGATGACGTTTATTTTTTCTAAGTCTGCCACACCAATGCCCAATTGGTTGCCATAATAAAGCAGGCCTTGTTCGAGGGGTTCATATCCCATGACTTTGGCCATAACGGCATCTGCGGCAAAAACATCGGCACTGGCGGCGGCCACGCCGAGGTTTACGGCATCGGTACCATCGGGGCCATTGCCTTGCAGACCCACGGTGCCATCAATGATGCTGATGTCGGGTGTGAGATATTTTGCAACGCGAATGAGGTTGATATTGATGGCTTGAGATTCTTGTGGGCGAAGGCGTTCTTTGTGGCTCATAAACCCGTGCATTTTGACGCGGTCTTCTTTGCGGAGGGTGCCCATAATCATGTTTTTGAGCGCGAGTGTGACCACACATACATCGTGTGTTTTGGCCACGGCTACTGAGATGGTGCATGGGCAATCGAGTACGGTTTTTGGCATGTGAACGTGGTATTCGGTACCGTCATTTAAAAAAATTGGTGTGGTTTCCCAACGGGTTTCTTGGTTGAGGTCGATGAGTTGAATGGGAATATCATATTCATCTTTTAAGGCGTGATAACCAAAGTTTTTAAAGGCATCACCTGACACTTTTTCGTTTCCACCTTCGGCAATAATAATTTCTTTGGGTGGATTGGGTGTGCTTAATAAAAAATCTATGGCCCCTCGCATGGCATCGGCCTGAGTGGTGGAGAGGGTGTTGCTGGATGATAAGAAGTTGGGTTTAAGAAGCACTTGTTCGGTTATTTTGGGTGTGACATCTTTGCGAACCAGATCAAGTGCGCCATATATGTTGTCTCGGCGATTTTCGCGCCGTGCGAGACCGACGTTGACTTTGGGCATGTGTTATCTCCAAAAAAGGTGCTGTTTTAATCGCGTTCCCATGGGAAGGCAAATGTGGGCTGGTTGACATAACGATCTGTTTTAAGTGTTAATTTTGCGCCGCTGCCAGGGGCGAGTCTTGTGAGTAGCCACGATGAATTTAAGTCGCGTGTTGTGCCATCGGTTTCGACGCTGGTGAATTGGTGTTCGGCATAGGCACCGGCTTGGATGATGACGTCGCGGTTTTCGGTTTGGCTGATGTTGACAAGTGAGAGGGTGACACTGTCTGCGGTGAGTGATTCGACCAAGGCGGCCACGTCTTGTGGCAGGCCAGGGCGTTGGTTTTGCAAGTCGAAATAGCGCACCCGTGCATGGAGAGGTTCACCATGACGGGGAGGCAAACCGCCCAATTGTTGTTGGATAAGGGTGTTAACGGTTGTTGCTGGGTTGTAGGGTATGGGGTCATCGGATAAACGTGTGTCGGTGCTGGTGTTGTCGTTGCGTACTTGTTCCATTTTGTTGCGAATGCTGCCCAATGCGTGACGCAAAGACTCGGCGGGAAAGCTGTCGTTTTTGCCTTGCAGAAATTCGATCCACGGATTTTGAGGCACGTATTTCAGATCGGCTTCATTTTGCGTCCAATAATAAACGTCTAAGGCTCCTTGACTATAAGGCTGGGATTTGTATCCATACCACCCGTCATCGCCATACATGTGAGGGTAAAGGGTTTGGCCGTTTTCTGTTTTGGTGTTGCTGTTGACGCTGTTGAGCATGGTGCCCCATACGTTGGGGTATTTTTGATTGCCAGTGAGTAAAAGGGCATTGCCAAAACCAGCCACACCGCGATAGATGGCGTTGCGGTCTGAAAGGGTGCCGTTTTGTGGCACGACAACGGTGAAGCCCCAGCCATAACATCCGCCATACCATTTGCCATCACATTCACCACCGATGGTGCCATCGAGGCCAATGTTGGAGGGCAAAATACCGTTGTTCTGTGCGGCACGATCTGCCCATGCATCGACATATTCGAGCAACCATGTTTTGTATTTGTCTTCGCCAGTGAGGGCATAGGCATTGAGACCGAGTGTGGTGGCGGCTAAGTTGAGCGGCTGATCACCGACAACATCGGTATAGTCTTGAAAATGCATGAGCATTTCTTCAAATGTACGTTCGCCATGCCGTGGGTTTAAGAACCGTCCCTCAACTTCAAAGTTGTCGCCTGCCCAATCTAAGGCGGTGGCTTTGCGCAAAAGTGGGCCCCGACTGCCGTTAAAGAGGCTGCGAATGATTTTGTGCTGTGGATCGTAGTTGGTGGCTTGTGGGTCTTCGTCCATGTAAAAGCCAGCATAGCGGCGCGTGCGATGGCCAAACTCAATTTCGTGTGGATCGGAAAGCCCTTGAAGGTTAAAGATGGTGAGGCTTTCGCCGTGGTGGAACCAATCGAAACAGGCCGGAAATTCTTTGTAGTACATGCCCGATCTGGCAATGGGCACATCAACGGTTACGGCTTCGGAATATTGCTGAATGTGACCTTCCCATGCTTGTTTGTAGAGGTCAAAAATATGTTGGGGGCCACCTAAAGTGTGTACCATGGAATAACCTGTGAGGTTTTCAATGGCATCATCGGGACCATCATTGCCTCCCCAACGCGGGATGCATTTGAGATACCCTCGGTTGTCAAAATAACGGTGATAAAAGATTTCGCAGGCGGTGACTTGGGCACGCATGAGTTCGCGTTGTAAAAGTGCCCAATCGGGAGGGGGCGTGGGTGATGAAATGGTGATTGCGGGCATGGGTGAACTCCTTCGTTAGACATGCTTTTCTAAACTGCTGATGACATTGGGCAGATGGTCTTTGATGATGTAGTCGGTGACATTTGCTTGGGCTTTAACGCGTTCGATAAGCTTAGGATCTTTTTCACCACTGAGTACCACAACGGGAATGCGTTTGAGTTCGTCGTCTATTAAGAGTTCGTCTATGGCACTCATGCCGCCTCGGCTGCCCATTTGGAGATCGAGCACAATAAGTTGGGGTTTGTGTGTGCGGGCTAAAGAGAGCACTTCGTCGCCATTGCGGGCTTCAATGGTTTGGTATTTGGCTTTTTTGAAGACACTGCTGACAATGGTGCGAATGGTGGCCACATCATCGGCTACAATTACTTTTTTGCTTTCGGTTTTTTTTGAAAAAATTTTAGACAAATTCATAATTTATCTTTCACTTTTCCCAAGCAAGGGCATAGTTGCGTTCTTCGGGTTTGGGATGACCACCAGGGCCATATCCTTTGGTAGACTGTGATTCTTGTGTGAGGGGGATAAAGGTATCTTTGATGCCTTGCTCTGTGACGTCAAAACGATAAAATCCCAATGTGGCATCGCCATCTGGCCATCTGTCTGCCCACTGTGGCATGGCAATGCCTGCACAGCGGTAAAAGCGAATGCCCTCTACCATTTGCGGTGGGCGACGGCAGTGGATGTGCCCACTTAGGACGATATTGACATTGTTTTGTTTGAATGCCTTAAATATGCGTTGTCGATGGGGAGGATCAATAGAAAAATACCAATCATGATATTCCTCTTTTTGGGTGATGTCCCATTTGGGTTCGTCGAGGGCATCGACAAAGAGTGTATAATGCATGGTCATCACATGATATTGTGTTTTGGGCAAGGAAGGAAGTTCTTTTTCGAGCCACTCCCACATGCGTTTTTCGTGAGGCAGGTTGGAACCTGCGACTGCAGCATAAAACCCACTAAAACGCGTGTTTTTGTGTACAAAACTCCAAGGAAATTCGCCAAAGTGGTGGATAAAATTGTCGAGTTGTTCTGCTGTGACATTGAGGTGAATATCTTCACGCCCCGTAGCACCATTTTGTTGGGTGTGTTTGTTGCAGGTGTCCATGTTGCCAGGAATGGCATAATAAGGATAGGGGAGGGCCTCGAGCTCTTGTTTGGCTTTTTCAAATTCGAAATCGTGGATAGAACCGTCTCGGGTGAGATCTCCGCCTACAAGCAGGAGGTCATTGGTTCGAATCCGATACCGCCCACCATAAAAATTACCCTGGGAAGTGAAATTCAACTTCTCAGGGTTTTTATTTTGTATGTTGCAAAAACATATATTTTACCTATATTTATACACAGGTACTGATGGTGGGAAGACGGGAATTTTGCAGGAAATAACCTCAATGAGACGACCAGATGGGACATACCCATAGATACCGGTAAAGCCCCGTAAAAACCCGAAAATACCCATTTTGTATTGTTACATGTATTGTTACAGAATGAAGATGTCCTTCTGTGAAAGGAGATCCAGATGGCCTCTGTAAGCTGGTTCAAGGCAAGAAACACCTGGCGCATTTCCTATTATGTGAAGCTCAATGGAAAGTTGGTATTGAAGGCCAAATACGCCAAGGTCAAGTGGGACGCCAACCTGTTGAAACGGCAGATTGAGCGGTTGGAGGATGCCACCAAGATGGGCATTGCCACTGACACAGAAATTGCGGCGTGGATCGATAAGGGATGGATAAAACAGGAGGAGACTGAACAGGCGTTCTCCGGATATGCGGAAACAGCCAACCGAAAATATCGCAAGGATGTTCATGACGCCGATTTCGAGCAGATCCTCAACGCTTACGAGCAGTATGCTATTGATACGAGCAAAGGCGGTCCCGACCGCAAATCTCATCAGAACCATATGAGCATGGCGGGAAAGGCCATCGAATGGCTCAAAGAGGCGGGTCCACTGAATAAGATCACGCCGGAACTCATCACTTCTCATCTCAACCAAATGAAACGGGAATACTCCGAGTGGACCGTCTACCACTTTTCTACCAAACTGCGTCTTCTTCTGGATCAAGCAATGACTTTGGGAATGATCCACGAGAACCCGGCCCGGAAGGTAAGCCTGAAGCAACCTAAGAAGGCAAAGGAACGGCGCATTTTGACGGAAGTGGAGGTTGGCAAGATTCTGGAGGTGTCGCTCAACCACCGACACTACATCAGCGGGAGTGTGCCTACTGTGGTTCGCCTAGGGTTGTATGCCGGGCTTCGAAACGAAGAAATGTGCTGGCTGAAATGGAATGCCATCGATTGGACCAACCGGATCATCAGCATTCGTGAGTCAGTGTGTGAAATAAGGGGACGGGTGTGGATACCGAAGGACTACGAGGCGCGAAGGTTGGATGTTAAGGAGGCGTGTATTTCGTATTTGAAAGACGAGTTTAGTCGTCAGGAACAAGCGGGTATTCTGGGACCTTTTGTGATGCCGGGCGGCAACAAGGATCAACCCGATTTCCGGAAGCGGCCACTTTATCAGGATCAGCCGCAGAAGGGATTTGTTAGAATGATTGAAAAAGAGAAGATGGATACGGACATCACTGTTTATTCGCTCCGGCACACCTATGCGACAATGGCTTTGCGCAGCGGTGTGGATGTTAGAACGCTACAACGCCGTATGGGACACTCGGATATACGGACCACGATGGAATATCTCCACTACATTGAACCTGAACAGCACCCCATGGACAACCTGCCCTACTGAAACTATTCTTTATGCAGAGATTCCCATTCCAGCCGTAACACGTCTTTGAGGCGATACCGGATCGTCTTTTTTCCCAGTCGGTATGCTGGCAAATAAAGCCCTTTGGGATTTTCTCCTCGGTGGATGGTCTGCAACTGTCGCTTCGTGATCCCCAACCGGGCCATGACCTGCTCGGGAGTCAAGAGCGTTTCTCCGTTCAAGACGGCGTTGGTCTCTTGGTAAACATATGCTTTGAAGTTGGATTTGTGTGATCGATCCATGCTATACCTCTATGTGCAATGCATCATTTATTCTACGTATCTTTATTTCGTTCTGTTTTCCTTTCGGCCTTGATCGTCGCGACGTTGGCAGCTTTGGCGAAGCAATTACAATCAGAGGTAGATCGGCTTTCCGCACCAACGGCAGGTGACTTTATACCATCGCGTGCTGCATTTTTGACACCACGTGGGAAACCCACGATACCAGAAAACTTCCCTGCATGATTCACAGGAATGCATTGCATATCCGGGGTTGTGGCTGCAATAGGGACAAGTGTCAAAGGATTTGGTTTTGGGGGTTTGCGTCTGCAACTGCGTCGCGTAGATGATCTCGCACGCGCCATCACCACTGTCTGTGGTGGTTCTGCTTGTTGAAACCAAGAAACCGTCAGAAGAGATGTCCACCAATTTACCAGTGATTGTTATTCTCTGGCCCACTCTGAGATTTGCACAGGCCGAATAGACGGATCCGTTCGCTGGGACAATGTGGTTGTTGCTGACATGTGATAGAATGTAGGCAACCGTGATGCCTCTGGGCAGCGAACTCCAGTTATAGCTGAGCCAGCGGTCCCATTGGCTGTAACGCATATGTTTGTGATATTGAGGTTCGATCAGCTTGCCCCAGGCGATGCCCAGATCAAACGGGGCGATCAGGGCAAACGGGTCGTTTCCTCCGTAATATTTTTTGGCAATCAAACGCCCAGTGATCGAGTAAGCGCGAACAGGGGACAGGTGGAAACTGTCGCGCCCCACATCAATCCAGAATCCGCTGGAGGAATTCATTGATATCGACATTAGGACATACTCCTTGAATATGGGGCAAAACAATAAAGACACAGTTATGCGGGGACAACGGGCGACGGTATAAAACCGTTGCCCGTCGCCTCTCATTCATTTCTTACCCCAGAATCCGTGCAGTCTCCCTAAATACCGGCAGAAGATATCTCGGTGAACTTAAAATCGTTGCAGGGGGGCCAGGAACCACACGATGCATGGCTTTTTCAAAAGCCCTCATTGCATGAAGAGCCCATCTATAGCTGATGCGCTGCTCCTCAGAATCGATTTGGTCTATTGCTTCATTAGGAATATCGAATCGATAACGCCTGCTTTCATGATTCAGCACCGGAACTTGGCTACCCCAGGTTGCGGCAGCAAAAACAGAAATGGAAGCATAGCATTGCCCTAAATCCACCCGCAATTTTCGCTGTGCATCTATTAAGAATTGGGGGCAGTGGCCAATCATTTCATTTACCCTGCGGAATGCAGTGTCACGAGGGCTTTCACCCGGTGAGATTGCGGAGTTGATACATCCCCATTGTCCATTGTCGGCTCTCTGCAAGAGCATAGCTAGTCCCGGAGGACCTAAACCATTTAAATCGAACAGGTGGACATGCACAGCTTGAATCACTGGCACGGATTCCACCACTACAGTGCGCCTTACATAGATGTTCATGTGATTTCACCTTTGATATTGGCTCAATTGATCGACTCAATCATGATTTCCGTCAGGGTCTTTGCCTTTGATATCACCGTGATCCGGCGCGCGGTGAGTTTGATCTTTACCCACGAAGGGCACCGCGTTATCGAGGCCGAAAACGGCGCAGAGGCGCTGCGGTTTGCGCGTCAGTTTGCGCCCGACCTGATCGTTCTGGACGTCAATATGCCCAAAATGGGTGGCATCGAGGCGCTGCACGAACTCCGGGGGGATGCGCGATTTGCACGCACCGCCATCGTGATGCTTACCGGTGATCACGAGCGCAAGACCATTCTGTCGGCCATTCAAGAGGGCGCCAGTGACTATATTCTCAAGGACAATCTGGGAAATATCCGACAGAAGCTTCAGACGTATCTCAGGCTGCTCTCGAAACCGGCAGACGCACAGCGGACGGTGCTGATCGTGGACGATACGCGTTTGATGCGCCACATTGTCAGTCGCGTCTTCCTGGCAAATGGGCATCAGGTGATCGAAGGGGAAGACGGAGAGAAGGGCATTGCGCTGGCGGTAAAGCACGTCCCAGATCTGATCGTGCTGGACGTGTACATGCCGAAAATGGATGGCGTTGAGGTGCTCCGGCGCATTCGGGCAAATCCAAAGCTGACGATGACGCCCGTTGTGATGCTCACCGCAGAACGCGATGTGCCCACCGTCAAAGAGATCATGGCGCTGGGGGTGGACGATTATATCGTGAAAGAGAACGCCGTGGAGATCGAGAATCGTCTCCGGAATTATCTGAATCTGATGTGAATATGCCCCAGGAACCCGGTGTTTCAGCGACAAAGGGCGCCCTTTCGGCGCCCATTTTCAATCTCAGCCATACGCTGGGTTCTGGCCAGGTGTTTCGCTGGGGAAGGGATATCGACGGTTGGTGGAAGGGAACTGCCTACGGGACGGCCTTTCACCAGAAGCGGAAAGAAGATACCGTTGTTTTCTGGGCCTCATCCGATCGGATGACAATATATCTGCCTCGGAGTAAGAAAGATTTGCGTTTTCTTGCGAGATCAAAAATCAAGGGGCAGGTAGAAGGCGGAGAATTCCACGTCTGGGTGGATACTGGCGACCGGGGGGGAAAAGCTGGGGTATATACTTCGGCTGAAGGAATAAAGATCTCCCGTTGGGGAAGAGATGTCAGGAAAGATATCCGAGTTTCTTTCGCTCTTTCTGTATTTGAAGGGCATCTTCTAGGCTATCTTTCACTTGCCTGCTCGCCTTCAGCAGAGGACGATCATCCCCCTGGGCAGGAGGGAGGCGGGAAGAAGCTCCATATCGATGGCCCCGCCAGCAAGTATTTTTGGGCGACCAAAATGATTGGCCAGAAGAAGGTAAGGGCCATTTTTGTGCAGGTAGACGAGGGTGCGATCAAGCAAAGCCTCAAAGCTCGCCGCAGTGGGGCTGACAAGTGCCCTATGCGGGTAAGCATGACGTTCCCGGACTATGGGGAGGGTGATGGTGCAAAGCAGCCTGACATTTTCAAGTTCGATTTTTCAGAAATGGATCGGGAAACTTGGGGATATCATTCAGGAGGTCCGCAGGTTTCAGGTGGGAATTATCAGGTCTTCCAGCCGGATCTGGTTCCAGAGACGGGGCTAGGGGGTATGGAGGAGGAGGCACCGCCGCAGGAGGCACCACCGCCCGGGAAGGATGGGACGCCTTTGGAGAATGGGTAGTTCCAGGGTGTAGAACGCATGTGAGCCGGGCGCCAGCGATGGCGCCCGGTCGCCCCACAAACGTAAGGATGTGGGGCGATGGGCGATGTTTTCTGGCATCAAGTACTTCGTCTTCTCTTCGATCATTTCGTCGAAGAGAGCTTTGTAAACCAATCCAGAGCGCGCTGATGACCGGATCGGAGACGGCATTTTGTCGCTGAATCTGAGCGCCCAGCAGACTGTTGGTTAACTCCATGGGGAAGTCCTCCTGCGGTGAGCGGATTTTCAGGTTTCCGGTTGATCTGTATTATCGTCAAAATCCGCAAAAGAGAGAAGGATAGGCCAGGAAGCGCACTTCGCTTGGTGGCGCAAATCCGCCACTAAAGACGCTCGTGATTCTTCTTCATGACGGAATTTTGTTATAAAAATTTGTTTTTTATGGGTTTGTATTATTTGTGAGTGTGTAGTATTGGTTTTGCTTGTATCCTGACTTTTGAATTAGAGCTCTTCTGTTACCAAATCACGACCCAGGGAGATTATCGGTGAACGCATACCGTGTGCTTTATTTCTTCATAGCGTTTTGTGTTTTTCTTTTCCAGGGGCAATCTGTTTTTGCTCAGCCCTCCTCGTGGCCCGCAGACAATCTGTGGCAGGCCATGAAGAACCAGTCAGGAAACATTATGTATGATGCTGCTGACAATGTGAGTGGCGTAAAAAATCTTATCGGTGATGCTTCCAATGCGACCGGTTACATCTACAACGATGGCACCTGGCAATTTTTCCGTATGCGCCTTGAAACCGATCCTCAAGTCACAAACAATCAGGGTGTTGTTACCGGCTACGCCCAATTCGGTTGGGGCATCCTGATTGACACAAATGGCGATGCGACTGATTATGAATTGATTGTCATGCTCGACGGGAACCGCGAAGAACTTTTCATCGGGCAGAATGACGAACAGAGGGCTATCGATGATCCCTCAGATGGAGCGGAATATCAAAATAAAGTATATACCCCCGCTTTGAGTTACTCGCGCGTTGTCAATGCGGGGACAACCCTCAACAATGCAACGAATGTCTTTCTGGACTTTGCCGTTCCACTGGCGGATATCTATGCGGCCAACAATTCTTCGACCGATACGCCCGCCACAGACAATCGGTTGGATGCGCCTTTAACGGCATCTGATCCATTGCGCTTCTTTTTCGGTACGTCGAACCAGGGTTCATCGTTAAGCAACAGTGGATCGGATCTCATGGGAACGACGCTTTCAGCGGGTTTCTCCAATCCGATTGCACTGGATGGATCGGCACCCACGATTTCAGGAACCATTTCGTTCAAGAATTCGGGCTATTCCGCTGATGTGACAACCTATTCTCTTGCGGGAACTGTTTACATTGAGTTGAGCAGTGCAAGTATGAACAAGAACAGTGCTGGTGTAGAGGTTGTGAGCATTACGCTCGAGGGCAACGGCAGGCTGGACAAGGAGTCCGTGTCACTGACTGAAACCGGCGCCAATACGGGAATCTTCAGAGGCAGCATCAGTTCCGCCGATGCAGCCGCAACTGCCTACGATGCCACATTTCAGGTACAGGCGTCAGAAACGATTACGGTTTCGTGGTGGACACAGAAAGATACGGCCACCATCAGCAGTGGGAGCAACAGTGCGCCGGTGTTGTCGACGACGGCGAGTCCGTCTTTGAGCGCGATCAACGAAGACAACACGACGAGTGGTGGGAACACGGTTGCAGAGATCGTGGTGGACGGATCGATCACGGATGGGGACGGGGCGGTGGAAGCGATCGCAGTGGTGGGTGTGGACAACACGAACGGGAAGTGGCAGTATTCGACGGACAGCGGGAGCAATTGGAGTGACTTCAGTG
>JAYODI010000085.1:0-24593 GCA_038279365.1 Candidatus Latescibacterota bacterium
CAACCCCTATCCTTAGTTGCCAGCACGTAATGGTGGGAACTCTAAGGAGACTGCCTATGTTAAGTAGGAGGAAGGTGGGGATGACGTCAAGTCCTCATGGCCCTTACGTCCGGGGCTGGAAACGTGCTACAATGGCCGGTACAATGGGTTGCGATACCGTGAGGTGGAGCCAATCCCAAAAAACCGGTCTCAGTTCGGATTGCAGTCTGCAACTCGACTGCATGAAGGCGGAATCGCTAGTAATCGTGGATCAGCATGCCACGGTGAATACGTTCCCGGGTCTTGTACACACCGCCCGTCAAGCGATGAAAGCTGGGAATACCCGAAGTCATTCGCCTAACCCGCAAGGGATGGAGATGCCGAAGGTAGGTCTGGTAATTGGCGCTAAGTCGTAACAAGGTAGCCGTATCGGAAGGTGCGGCTGGATCACCTCCTTTCTATGGAGACCGTATGTGAAGTCACTGACGTTCACATATACTCTGTAAGTCAATGCCAAGTTTTGGCATATGCACGTTATTTGGTTTTTAAGAAAACCAGACTTATATGTCTGGTTTTTTAACGGGTCTATAGCTCAGTTGGTTAGAGCGCGCGCCTGATAAGCGCGAGGTCAGTGGTTCAAATCCACTTAGACCCACCATATTGATAATTTTACATATTTCGGGGATATAGCTCAGCTGGGAGAGCACTGCCTTTGCAAGGCAGGGGTCACCGGTTCGATCCCGGTTATCTCCACCAAAAAAGTTTTATTATTTATACTTTTATATATTTAGGGGATTTTTCCCCAGTTGTTCTTTGACAATTGAATACGGAAGTAGTGGGAAACAATTTTGTAGTGCCAATTTGTTTTTTCAAGCACAGATTCTCAATCTTGCAGAGCACAAACGTGATCTGCTGAAAACCTGTTTTGATCAAGCTATGAAGGGCATACGGTGGATGCCTTGGCACAGAGAGGCGATGAAGGACGTGGTAAGCTGCGATAAGCTTCGGGGAGGTGCAAACAACCTTTGATCCGGGGATTTCCGAATGGGGCAACCCAATGCGGGTAATGCCGTATTACCTCTACGCGAACACATAGCGTAGTTGGAGCTAACGGGGTGAACTGAAACATCTAAGTAACCCTAGGAATAGAAAGCAATTGCGATTTCCTGAGTAGTGGCGAGCGAAAAGGAAATAGCCTAAACCAATTGTATGTTAAAGCCTGTATGCGTTGTATAATTGGGGTTGTGGGACAAGATTTGATCGGGGTACAGACCGGTCAGGGAGTTACCAATCTGCACTGTAGACGAACTGTTCTGGAACGTCAGGCCAAAGAAGGTGAAAGCCCTGTAGACGAAACAGTAGCAGACTCCTGTGATTTTGTTCCCAAGTACTGCGGGACACGTGAAATCCTGTAGGAATCTGGGAGGACCACCTTCCAAGGCTAAATACTCCTCTGTGACCGATAGTGAACTAGTACCGTGAGGGAAAGGTGAAAAGTACTCCTGAATGGAGAGTGAAATAGAACCTGAAACCGTTTGCCTACAAGCGGTCGGAGGATGAACCGAGACTTCGGTCTTGGGAATTCTGACGGCGTGCCTTTTGCATAATGAGCCGGCGAGTTACTCCTGTGTTGCAAGGTTAACCTACTTTGTAGGGTAGCCGTAGCGAAAGCGAGTCTGAATAGGGCGATTTAGTAGCATGGGGTAGACCCGAAGCCAGGTGATCTACCCATGGCCAGGATGAAGCGCGACTAATCTCGCGTGGAGGTCCGAACCCACCAATGTTGAAAAATTGGGGGATGAGCTGTGGGTAGGGGTGAAAGGCCAATCAAACCTGGAGATAGCTGGTTCTCCTCGAAATAGCTTTAGGGCTAGCCTCTTATTAGAGTAGCGGAGGTAGAGCACTGGATAGGCTAGGGGGCTTCACCGCTTACCGATCCTAACCAAACTCCGAATACCGTATACTTGATGTAAGGGAGTCAGGGCACGAGGGATAAGCTTCGTGTCCAAGAGGGAAACAACCCAGACCGCCAGCTAAGGCCCCAAAGTGTAAGTTAAGTGATAAAGGATGTGGGAGTGCGTAGACAGCCAGGATGTTGGCTTAGAAGCAGCCATTCATTTAAAGAGTGCGTAATAGCTCACTGGTCAAGTGAACCTGCGCCGATAATAATCGGGACTAAAACTTACCGCCGAAGCTGCGGACTTCAACTTTGTTGAAGTGGTAGAGGAGTATTCTATTGTAGGTCGAAGGTGAATCGTGAGGTTTGCTGGACGAAATAGAAGCGACCATGCCGGCATGAGTAGCGATAAAACAGGTGAGAATCCTGTTCACCGAAAGTCTAAGGTTTCCTGGGGAAGGTTCGTCCGCCCAGGGTTAGTCGGATCCTAAGCCGAGGCCGAAAGGCGTAGGCGATGGTAAATAGGTTAAAATTCCTATACCACCTTAGAAGCGTTTGAGCTATGGGGTGACGCAGAAGTGACGGTCAGCCTGCGACTGGAAATGCAGGTCGAAGCCTGTAGGAGGATTGCCCAGGAAAATCCGGGCATTCATAACTCTGAGAGGTGATAGGGAAACGAGCCTTCGGGCAAGCCAACTGACCTTAATCATGCTGCCAAGAAAAACCTCTATGTGAGCTTCTCGGGTGTCCGTACCGCAAACCGACACAGGTAGACGGGATGAGAATTCTAAGGTGCGCGAGAGAACCCCTGTTAAGGAATTAGGCAAAATGGCTCCGTAACTTCGGGAGAAGGAGCGCCTCTTATTAGGTGACCAGACTTGCTCTGGAAGCCGAAGGAGGCCGCAGAGAAACGGCCTGGGCGACTGTTTACTAAAAACACAAGTCTCTGCTAAGTCGTAAGACGATGTATAGGGGCTGACACCTGCCCGGTGCGAGTAGGTTAAGAGGAGGGGTTAGTCGTAAGGCGAAGCTCTGAATCGAAGCCCTCGTAAACGGCGGCCGTAACTATAACGGTCCTAAGGTAGCGAAATTCCTTGTCGGCTAAATACCGACCTGCACGAATGGTGTAACGACTTGGGCGCTGTCTCAACAGGGGGCTCGGCGAAATTGTAGTTCCGGTGAAGATGCCGGATACCCGCGACGGGACGGAAAGACCCCATGAACCTTTACTCCAGCCTGACATTGGCTTTCGATTCAGTATGTGTAGGATAGGTGGGAGACTTTGAAGCGGGAGCGCCAGCTCTCGTGGAGTCAACCTTGAAATACCACCCTTGTTGTATTGGAATTCTAACCTTGGTCCTTGAATCAGGATCGGGGACACTGTCAGGTGGGAAGTTTGGCTGGGGCGGCCGCCTCCTAAAAGGTAACGGAGGCGCCCAAAGGTTCCCTCAGCGCGGTTGGTAATCGCGCGTAGAGTGTAAAGGCATAAGGGAGCTTAACTGCGAGACATACAGGTCGAGCAGGTGCGAAAGCAGGGCTTAGTGACCCGACGGTAGCGCGTGGAAGCGCCGAAGATCAACGGATAAAAGGTACTCTGGGGATAACAGGCTTATCTCCCCCAAGCGTCCATAGCGACGGGGAGGTTTGGCACCTCGATGTCGGCTCATCACATCCTGGGGCTGGACAAGGTCCCAAGGGTTTGGCTGTTCGCCAATTAAAGTGGTACGCGAGCTGGGTTTAGAACGTCGTGAGACAGTTCGGTCCCTATCTGTCGTGGGCGTAGGATATTTGAGGAGAGCTGCTCCTAGTACGAGAGGACCGGAGTGGACGAACCTCTAGTGTACCAGTTGTCTCGCCAGAGGCATGGCTGGGTAGCTATGTTCGGAAGGGATAAGCGCTGAAAGCATCTAAGTGCGAAGCCCACTCCAAGATAAGATATCCCGTGGGATAACCCACCTAAAGGCTCCTTGTAGACTACAAGGTCGATAGGTCACAGGTGTAAGCGCAGTAATGTGTTCAGCCGAGTGATACTAATCAGCCGTGAGGCTTGATCAATTTTTAAACTTGTTTTCAGCAGATTGCGTCTGTGCTTTACAAGAAAATTTACCATCTTCCGTATTCAATTTGATATTTTTCCTGGTGGCTATGGCAGAGGGGTCACACCTCTTCCCTTTCCGAACAGAGAAGTTAAGCCCTCTTGCGCCGATGGTACTGCTTGGGAAACCTTGTGGGAGAGTAGGGCGTTGCCAGGAATACTTTAAAAGGCCTTGGATCTGAATTGATCCAAGGCCTTTTTTATGTTGTGTTTGTCCAAAAGATTTCTTGACAAGTTTACCTAATTTGATAATCATGCTGTTCAGTATATTCGCTGTTCTGGTGAAATATTACGGGGAAATAAATTTTGAACATCATTTTAAGAACACTCTCGTTGTAATTTGTGAAGGCTTGTTCGAAGGAGGGTTGACCGTGGGCAAATATGCATCCGATAAGATCCGGAATCTTGTATTGGTTGGGCATAGTGGAACTGGGAAGACATCTTTGGGGGAAGCGGCTCTTTTTGTCGCTGGTGTTACCAATCGCTTGGGGTCTGTAGACGAAGGGAATACCGTTTCAGATTTTACGGAGGCAGAGGTAGCACGGAAAATTTCTCTGAGCACATCTTTGTTGCATTGTGATTGGAAGGGCACAAAGTTTAATATGCTTGATGCACCTGGATATGCAGATTTTATTGGCGATACAAAAACCGCTATTTGGGCTGCTGATATTGCAGTTACATTGGTCAATGCGACCAATGGTGTGGAAATTGGCACGGATAAGGCTTTTGGTTTTGCTGAAGAATTTAAGCGTGCCAGCGTTTTTTTTATTAACCATTTAGACAAAGAATTTGCTGACTATGATAAGGCATTGATGGGGCTTCAAGAGCATTTTGGAAATGGTGCAGTTCCATTTCAAATACCTGTGGGTGTGGGCGATGGTTTTCATCAAGTTATTGATATATTAAAAATGAAGTTATTTACGTATGGTGAAAATGGCAAATCCTCTGCGTCAGATATTCCGCAAGCATATCAAGAGCAAGCAGAAAGTTTGCGAGAGCATATGATTGAAAGTGCCGCAGAAAGTGATGATGAATTGACCGAGCGGTATTTAGAAGAAGGGTCCTTGACGGAAGAAGAGATTGCACGCGGCCTAAAAATTGGTATGGTCAATCGCACTTTGTTTCCCATTTTTTGTGGGGCCGCTCGAAAATGCATGGGTGTTGATGTGTTTTTGGACTTTTTAGTCACATTTGGACCAAGCCCTGTAGATTTGCCATTGCCAGTTGCCCATAAAGAAGGTTCGGATGAAGATGTTGTGATTTCGCCAACAGACGAAAGCCCATTGGCGATGGTTGTTTTTAAAACGATTTCAGAATCCGTTGGGGATTTGTCATTTGTGCGGGTTTTTGCTGGAAAGTTGAATTCGGGTGAAGATGTCTTTAATGCCAATAGGCGTGCCACGGAGCGTATTGGGCAAGTTTATTCAATGAATGGTGGTAAACGCGAAGAAATGGACGGCATTGGTGCTGGCGATATCGGTGCTTTGATTAAATTGAAAGATACCCATACGGGCAATACATTGTGCAGCAAGAATGTGCATCTTGAGATTCCACCGGTTGCGTTTCCACATCCTCTTATTCGGGTGGCTGTGGAGCCCAAATCGCGTGGTGACGAAGATAAGATAGGTACCGGATTGCAACATATTCACGAAGAAGATCCCAGTTTTTCGTCGCGTTTTGATCCCGAATTGCATCAAATTATAGCAGAAGGCCAAGGTGAATTGCATTTGACCGTTGTTTTTGACAAATTAAAAAGTAAATATGGGGTCGATGTGGATTTGGTTGTGCCGCGTATTCCCTATCGGGAAACGATTCAAGGCAGTGCGGAAGGGCATCATCGACACAAAAAGCAAAGTGGTGGACGTGGGCAATTTGGTGATGCTCATTTGCGTTTGAAACCCTTGCAACGTGGCGGTGGTTTTGAGTTTGTGGATGCCATTGTTGGTGGCGCTATTCCTGGTAAATTTGTTCCTGCCGTTGAAAAGGGGATTGTTGAAACAATGCAACGCGGTATTTTGGCGGGGTATCCAGTGGTAGATATTGAAGCAACTGTTTTTGATGGTTCATTTCACCCTGTCGATTCATCCGATATGGCCTTTAAAATGGCAGGTGCACATGCTTTTCAAAAAGCATTTTTAGATGCCAAGCCGATTTTGTTAGAGCCAATTTACAAAGTCAGCGTGACTGTTCCTGATACATTTATGGGTGATGTGATGGGTGATTTAAATGGACGACGTGGGCGCATCCAGGGCATGGATCCCGATGGCAATTTCCAAGTGATTCACGCAGAGGTCCCTTTGTCCGATTTGTATAAATATTCCACTTCTTTGCGTTCTATGACACAAGGAACTGGGGATTATGTGATGGCCTTTTCGCATTATGATCCCGTGCCACACGATGTGGCTCAAAAGATAATTGATGCATCAGAGCACAGTCGTGAATTGGTTGAAGCATAATCTGTTTTGTGAATCGATCAAGGTCTTGGGGCACGATTTTCGTGCCCCATTTTTATTTGAGGATGTGTATGGCCAAACGCAAGAAAAGTGTCCGTTTTGTTAGTCGTGGAGGGGACAAACTCGATGGTGCATTGGATGTTTTTCAATTGGATGTAACTGGACAAAATGCGGCTGATTTAGGCGCAAATGTGGGAGGATTTACCGACTGCTTGCTTCAACGAGGTGCCCGTTGTGTTTATTCTGTTGACACGGGGTATGGTGTTTTAGATTGGAAACTTCGGCAAGATGATCGGGTTGTTGTGATGGAGCGAATGAATGCCCTGCACGTTTCTTTGCCAGAGAAAGTTTTTTTGGTGGTGGTGGATGTGGGCTGGACGCCTTTGGTTCGTATTGTGCCTGTAGCGTTAAATTTGGTGAGGGCCGATGGGTATGTGGTGGCGCTTTTAAAGCCCCAATACGAGGCCAATGACGATGAGTTGCAAAACGGTGTGGTGCTGGCCAATTGTGTTGAACGTGTGGTTGGGCGTGTCGTTGAGGCACTTCAAGATATGGGTATCCAAGTTCTCAAACAAACACCATCCTCTGTTGCGGGCAGCGGTGGGAATCAAGAGCATTTGTTGTTGCTAAAACACGCCGTTTAAAAGACTTTTCTATTGCTCAAATATAGACTTGTGGCTACATTATCAAAGGGTTAGGTCTGTTTTGTATTTTTTAAAATGTATCATTTTGTGAGGTGATTGTTTATGGCTGGGCATTCTAAATGGGCAAATATTAAACATCGCAAAGGCAAACAAGATGCGGCTCGAGGCAAGACTTTTACGAAGTTGATTCGAGAGATTACTGTTGCAGCACGAGAAGGCGGCGGAGATGAGTCTACCAACCCACGTTTGCGTTCTGCTGTGTTGGCTGGCAAGGCGGTAAATATGCCAGCGGCAAACATTGAGCGTGCAATTAAAAAAGGGATTGGAGATATTGACGGAGAGTCATACGAAGCTGCCATTTATGAAGGATATGGGCCTGGTGGTGTGGCCATGTTTGTCGAAGCATTAACCGATAACAAGAATCGAACAGTTTCGGAAGTGCGCCATATTTTTAACAAATACAATGGCAATATGGCTGAAAGTGGGGCTGTGGCTTGGGTTTTTGAACAAAAAGGGTTGGTGGTGGTGCCCAAAGAAGGTGTTGAAGAAGAAGATTTGATGATGATTGCCTTAGAAGCTGGTGCGGAAGACATTTCTGAGGAAGAGTCCACCTTTGAAATTTATACGCCCATGTCGGAAACGGATGTTGTGCGCAAAGCCATAGAAGAAGCGGGCATTCCGGTTGAACGAGCGGAATTGACACGTATTCCCCAAAACTCAGTGAATGTTGAAGGCAAGATTGCACAGCAATTGTTGGTTTTGATGGAGATGCTTGAAGATAATGATGATGTACAGCGTGTTTACGCTAATTTTGACATTGATGATGAAGAGTTGGCAGCACTCACTGCTTAAATCCTCCCATAAATTCCCCTCAAGTTACCCCAAAACGCACACCAAATTTGCTCCCCCATCCTTTTCGTCTGTGAAAGGTGGCCTTTGTGGTTATTCTGGGAATCGATCCTGGCAGTGTTATCACGGGATATGGTGTCTTGTCACATCAGAACCGTAAAAACAAACTGCTGCGTTGCGGCATTATTCGCCCAGAAAAAGATGTATCGTTTTCACAACGCCTGTTGCACATTTACGATCATCTCTTAGAGTTGGTTGCCGATGTTTCGCCCGATGAGGTTGCCATAGAGTCTGTGTTTTATGGTGCGAATACCCAGTCTCTTATCAAACTGTGTCAGGCGCGTGGTGCCATTTTGACGGCCCTTGCCAATTCCAATTTGCCCATTTTTGAATATGCACCCCGCGAGGTCAAAAAAGCTGTGGTTGGTCGAGGGGGGGCATCAAAAGAACAGGTACAGTTTATGATGCAACGCCTGTTTGGACAACGTGCTTTGGCTGAGGCATTTGATGCCACAGACGGTGTGGCTATCGCACTGTGCCATGCACATCAAAGGGTTGGATCTTTGGATGTGGGGGGACAAAAGAACAATTTGGCAGAGAAAATTGAAGCACTCAAACAAGTGCGTCGAAGTGCCAACAGGTTTGAAGAGAAACTGAAAGAGGCAGGTGTGGATGCAAAGGGGCGGCAGAAGTTGATATTGCCTCCAAAGCGCAATCGTTAAGTTTTTTATGAACCCATAACATGAAGAGATCTGAGTTAAAATGATTGCCTACTTAGATGGTCGCTTGGCCGAAAAACATCCCACGCATTTTGTGGTTGATGTGGGGGGCGTGGGGTTTCATATTCAGGTGCCATTGTCGAGTTACGAGGCCATTGATGCCGTAGATGGCAATGTGCGGATTTTAACACATTTGCATGTGCGTGAAGATATCATGGCCTTGTATGGGTTTGCTACGGTTGCCGAACGTGATCTGTTTGAGTTGTTGATAGGTGTGTCCGGCATTGGCCCACCTATGGCACTCAAAATATTGTCTGGCACGCCCATTGCCGATTTTAAAAGAATGGTTGCCGCAGAAGATTCTAAGGGATTGACACGCATAAAAGGTGTGGGCCCCAAACTTGCACAACGATTGGTCTTAGAAATTCGAGACAAAATAGATACCATTGCACCTGAAGAATTTCGCCCCGATGCAATGGGTTCGGCAGATCCTGATATTTTGAATGAGGCCACTGCGGCATTGGCGGGTTTGGGTACCAACCCTGTTCAAGCGCGCAAAGTGGTTGCGATGGTTTTGCAGGAAATGGGTGGTGAGGCAACCATTGAACAAGTGATCAAAAAAGCGTTAAGAAGCATATAGCTGGCCATTTTGTATCTATTGCAACTGTTATGTTTGGTATGGGTTTTATAGGGTAATGCTTTTATGAATGACAGAACAAATGATCCCAATCATCAAGATGGGGATGTTCTTGAGTTGGATCAACGTCTTCGCCCCATTCGGTTTCAAGATTTTACTGGGCAAGAAAAAGTAAAAGAACATCTGCTTATTGCAGTAGAAGCAGCACGCCATCGTGGGGAGGCAATGGATCATGTGTTGTTGCATGGCCCTCCTGGGCTTGGTAAGACCACCTTGGCTTCTGTGATCGCTCATGAATTGGGTGTTGAAGCGCAATTGACTTCAGGGCCTGTTTTGGAGCGCCCTGCTGATTTGGCTGGTATCTTGACCAACCTCAATGAAAAAGATGTGTTGGTGATTGATGAAATTCATCGTATGAATCGCGTGGTTGAAGAGCATTTGTATTCTGCCATGGAAGATTTTACTTTGGATATTATGATTGACAGTGGTCCCAGTGCACGGTCGTATCAAATTCCTTTGGAACCGTTTACTTTGGTGGGCGCAACGACCCGACTGGGTTTGCTTACAGCGCCTATGCGTTCGCGGTTTGGTATTATTGAACGGTTAGATTTTTATACACAAGAGGAATTAAAAACGATAGTGATACGTGCTGCAAAGATTTTGGATATTGATGTGGATGAAGATGGGGCCGATGAAATTGCACGCAGGTCACGTGGAACAGCACGCATAGCTGGTAGGCAATTGTCGCGTGGGCGCGACTATGCGCAAGCGCGTGCCGATGGTGTAATCACGAAAGATGTGGCCATTCGCGCACTGGAGCTTTTGGGTGTCGATCAATTGGGGTTGGATGAAATGGATCGTCGGCTTTTGGAAACGCTGATCGATAAATTTGGTGGGGGCCCTGTTGGTTTGAACAATTTGTCGGCTGCATTGAGCGAAGAAAGTGATACTCTTGAAGAAGTTTATGAGCCTTATTTGATACAGCAAGGCTTTTTGGTGCGTACACCACGGGGGCGGCAAGCCACCGAAAGAGCTTATTTGCATTTGGGTAAAACGCCACCCGAAGGTGGTGTGCAGAGTTCATTGTTTTAGAATATTTTGGGTGATCTGAATATGTTGCTTTTAAGCATTGAAACATCCACACCTGTTTGTGGGGTTGCGCTTGTTGATGATGGTCAGGTTTGTGCCCAATATACTTTAGATTTGGGCATTCATCATTCGACACATTTGTTTCCCATGGTCGAGCGTGTTTTGGCAGATCGCCAAGCCGATGTCACAGACTTAGATGGCCTTGCCGTGGCTTCTGGCCCTGGTTCTTTTACGGGTTTGAGAATTGGGATGGCATCAGCCAAAGCGTTGTGCTTGTCGGCCAATGTACCATTGGTTGGTGTATCGACATTGGCAGGCATGGCGTATTCTATTGGCTGTGAGGGTATCCCTGTTTGTGCGATGTTGGATGCGCGACGCGATCAAGTATATGCGGGCATTTACGAATGGAAAGAGGAGGCATTTGTTGCATCGGTGCCAGATTTTGCCGTGAACATCGAAGATTTATTAGACCTTTTGCCGCACCCTGCGTTGTTTATTGGCGATGGCGCGTGGGCGCATCATCATACCATTAAAGCCCGTTTGGGTAAAAAAGCATATTTTGCAGGACGGGAATTGGGGCGTCCAAATGCGGGTGCGATTGCCTTGTTGGGATGTATTCAGCTTCATCTGGGAAAGCAGGTCGATATCGATACATTTGAGCCACAATATCTTCGTGCTTCTCAGGCAGAAAAAGTGCTTGAAGCCCGTTTGGCCAAAGAATCATGACGGCAGAAGGGGACAAAGTTCTGCTTGAGCCTATGCAGATTTGCCATTTGACAGGGGTTGTAGAAATTGAAAGAATGGTGTTTTCCAATCCTTGGCAACACGGGGATTTTAAATCTGCGCTTGAGCGTGAAAATGCATATTGTCGTATTGTTGTTGTGGATGGGCAATTATTGGGTTATGTGATAGGTTTTTTTATAAACAAAGAATTTCATCTTGCAGATTTTTCGATTCACCCCAACCAGCAACGCAAAGGTTTTGGGCAGCGAGTTTTAGACATCTTATGTAGCGAATTACATGATTTGTCGCAGGTGATTTCTTTGGAAGTGCGCATGTCTAATGTGGCAGCACTCGAGCTTTATAAAAAAAATGGCTTTCAAACAATGGCCATTCGGAAAAATTATTATACCCATCCACAAGAAGATGCTTTGGTGATGTTAAAACCCTTGCATGGCAAGTTATCCGATTGGATTACGGAAGCATTGTTGGATACATCATAAATTGGTGAAATTACTTGACAAATAGTCAAATAACGTGTATCATTTTTGCATCTTTTGGCTGTATTTTCATGTGTATTTAGGAGTATGTTTTTTATGCCAAGCACAATTGACTATATGATGCATATGATGATGCCCTTGCATACACCTGTAAGGGCTATGCGTGTTGTTGGCATCCATGTTAGAAAGGTATGTGTATAAACAGATATTCCGGGCAGTTTGACATGTTTAAAAAGCCGTTGGAATGCACTGTTCCAACGGCTTTTTAAACATGTAGGGATAAAAAAGAGGTGATGGTTTGGCTGCTGTAATAGGACAAACGCGTGCGACGCATTTTTTAAGTGGGCTTATAGAAAAAGAACGTGTGCCACATGCCTTGTTGTTGTGTGGTGCCAATGGTACGGGGGCTGCTGCTGTGGCACTGGCATTGGCGCGTGTATTGCACTGCGAAAATGCGAACAGTGTGCCGTGTTTGCACTGTGTAGGGTGCCGAAAAACTGCAGGACTCAATCATCCTGACTTTTCAATTTTATTTCCATTTGCCTCCCGCATAAAAGAAGAAGCCCAACAAATAACCTTGCGACAACTGGTCGAAGATCCTTATGGATATGAATTGCCCGATGACCATGCAACCATTGCTTTAGAACAAATTAGAGGATTACAGCGGCAGTTTGCTTATGGTGCCTACCAAGGTGCTTGGCGAACTGCCGTTATCATGCATGCCGAACGTATGCGCCCCGAATCTTCTAATGCTTTGTTAAAAACTTTGGAAGAACCGCCTCCGCAATCATTAATGATCTTGGTGACGGCCCACGTAGAAGCTTTGTTGCCAACCATTGTATCTCGGTGTCAATTTTTGAAACTGCCACCTTTATTGTCTGAAGATATTGAACAAGCTTTGGTTGATAAAGGCCTGGATGCCACAATGGCCAGAACGGTTTCAAGATCGTGCGGAGGAAATTTTCGCCTTGCGTTGGAAATGCAAACGGGCAATTTGGTTGAATCACAAGATCGTGCATTCCGTTTTTTAGATGCATTGGTCTGGGGAGCAGATGGGCTTACGTATGCGGCACTTGAGCAGTTGGCCTCAGATCGACAGGCAGTATTTGATGTGATCAAACATGCCGAAGTGTGGCTTCGTGATGCCCTTTTGTTGCAAGCTGGTATGGAAACAAATGTGGTTCATGCACAGCGCATAGATGATGTGAGACGGTTGGCTGAGGCATTTGATGTTTGGCGCCTGAGCGAAACCATTGCCCAATTAGAGTCTTTGCGTGAAATGAATATGCGAAATGTCAATTTACAACTGAGCTTACTATCTCTGTGGCGAAGTATCAGGGGATAGGCGGTTTGATGAAAAGAGAATCCTATGGGAACATTTTATATTACCACACCGATTTATTATGTCAATGATGAGCCCCATATTGGGCATGCCTATACAACCATTATGGCTGATGTGTTGGCGCGCTACCATCGCTTGGCTGGTGATGATGTTTTGTTTTTGACAGGTACGGATGAACATGGGCAAAAAGTAGATGAAGCTGCGGCCAAACGCGATATGCCCCCGCAACAACATGCAGATGAGATGGTTGTGCGTTTTAAAGATTTGTGGAAGATTTTGAACATTTCGAATGATGACTTTATCCGTACAACAGAAGATCGCCATAAAAAAGTGGTTACCGAAATTCTTCAACGTATTTACGATGCGGGCGAAATATATGCTGCGGATTATGAAGGTTGGTATTGTATTCCCGACGAACGATTTTGGACCGAAAAGGACTTGGTAGATGGCAACTGCCCTGATTGTGGTCGGCCCGTTGTGAAAATTACCGAGAAGAATTACTTTTTTAGGATGAGTAAATACCAAGATTGGCTGATTGAACACATACAAACACATCCTGATTTTATTCGGCCAGAAAAAAGACGAAATGAAATTTTAGGGTTTTTGCGTCAACCACTGGGTGACTTGTGTATTTCTCGCCCAAAGACAAGGTTGAGTTGGGGCATTGAACTCCCCTTTGACAAAGACTATGTGTGTTATGTGTGGTTTGATGCCTTAATTAATTATATTACGGCACCGGGTTATTTGTCTGATGAGACCCGTTTTAATCATTGGTGGCCTGCATCTTGTCATTTGATTGGCAAAGATATTTTGACCACGCACTGTGTGTATTGGCCAACTATGCTCAAAGCGATGGGCGTGGCTTTGCCCGAGACTGTGATGGGGCATGGATTTTGGTTGGTGGATGATACCAAAATGGGTAAGTCATTGGGCAATGCCATTAAACCACTGGATTTGGCCGCCAAATATGGTGTGGACGCATTCCGTTATTTCTTGGTGCGAGAAATGACTTTGGGGCAAGACAGTAATTTTAGCGAGTTTGCTTTTGTACAACGCTATAACACCGAATTGGCCAATGAGTTGGGAAATTTGTTGAATCGGTCTGTGGTGATGGCCGACCGTTATTTAAACGGTGTGATTCCCCAAATTGATACATCTCACCCTGCGCTTACAGGTTTGAAAACACAAAGTGCCCAAACGTTGGAGGCTGTTGCACAGGCCATTCACGACTTAAATCCAAATGCATTATTAGATGCGGTATGGCAGTTGGTACGCGAGGCCAATCGGTTTGCTGAAGTGCAAGCACCCTGGCATTTGGCCAAAGATGACAACAGGCGTGAAGAATTGCACGTGACCATTTATGGTTTATTAGAAACGATGCGCCAATTGGCTGTTACCTTATTTCCTGTTATGCCGACAAAGGCTTTAGAAATTTGGCATCAAATTGGTGCCAAGGGATCCCCAGAAGAGATAAATGTTGCAGAGTTGAAACAGTGGGGCGGTTTAGCTGCCAATGGTGTGGTTAAGCCAGGTGACCCTGTTTTTCCACGTATTGAGGAGGTTGTTGTGTCTGAAGAAACAAAAACAACAGAACCCGTTAAAGAAGCACAACCTGAAAAACCCAAAGAAAACTTGATTTCTTTTAAGGAATTTCAAAAACTTAAACTGCGCGTGGCACGAATTGAGTCGGCAGAAAAGGTAGATGGTGCAGATCGGCTTTTGAAATTGCAGATTAGTTTGGGAGAAGAAAAACGCCAATTGGTAGCAGGGATCGCACAACATTATGAGACAGATGCTTTGATTGGCAAACAGATCGTAATTGTTGCCAACTTAGAACCTGCAAAAATTCGTGGTGTTGAATCTCAAGGGATGTTGTTGGCCGCGTCCGATGACAGTGGGTTAACCCTTTTAACACCCGAAGGTGATATTGCCGATGGTGCAGAGGTGCGATAGATGATGTTGGTAGATACACATGCCCATTTGTCTTTTGAAAAGTTTGACCAAGATCTACAAGATGTTCTGGATCGAGCAAAAGAGGTGGGTGTAACGCGTATTGTTGATGTGGGAACCAACATGGAAACAAGTTTGAAGGCTGTTTTTTTGTCTGAATCTGCTGATGGCGTTTTTGCTTCGGTAGGATTTCATCCAGCAGATTCAGACAAAGCTGACACACACGGTCTGAGTCAACTTCATACGTTATTAAAAAAAGAAAACGTGGTTGCTGTTGGTGAAACAGGTTTGGATTTTTATAGAGATTATGTGGCATACGACATACAAGAGAAATCATTTCGGGCGCATATCCGATTGGCAAAAGATTTTGGGTTGCCTTTGATTATACACAGCAGAGCCGCTGAAGAAAGGGTGCTTGAGGTGTTAGCAGAAGAAGGTGCTCAAGATGTGGGAGGGGTTTTGCATTGTTTTGCTGGCAGTGATCAAGAAGCCCAGCGTGCGTTGGACCTAAACTTTCATTTGGGTTTTGGCGGTATTGTCACATTTAAAAATTCACCCGCATTGGAGGTTGCACTTCGCGTGCCTGCTAATCGGTTGTTATTGGAAACGGATTGCCCTTTTTTGGCTCCTGTGCCCAAACGTGGCAAACGCAATGAACCTGCTTACGTTTTGCATGTAGCCGAGTATTTGGCTGAGCATGGTGATGTTGCATTTGATCAACTTTGTCAGCAAACCACGGCCAACGCAGTGTCGTTATTTGGTCTATCTTAGGGGTTGGATGTGAAGGCAAAAAAGTCTCTTGGGCAGCATTTTTTAATTGATGGTCATTCGATTAGACAAATAATAGATGAAGCTCAGATTGGCACAGATGATTTGGTGGTTGAAATTGGTCCAGGAAGAGGGGCTTTGACCGAATTTTTGGTGCGCGTTGCGGGTCAAGTTGTGGCTATTGAAATAGATAGAGATCTTTGTGGTTTGCTGAATAGAACGTTTGTAGGCCATAAAAATTTTCGTTTGATTGCCAGTGACGTATTAGATGTTGATTTGGTGCAATTGGTGAAAGAGTCGGGTTTTTCACGTGCCATTTTAATTGGAAATCTACCCTATCAAATTACGGGTATTTTGATGCGACAAATTCTCGAAGCGCGTGATGCTTTTCAAAAAGCAATTATTATGGTGCAAAGAGAGGTGGCGCGCCGTTTAACGGCCAACGCAGGCAATAAAGACTATGGTGTTTTAACAACGGTTACACAGATAAATTGTGTGCCCCAATTGTTGTTTGATTTGCCCCCGTCCTTTTTTGATCCCCCCCCACAAGTACACTCTTCGGCTGTGCGGTTGCAGTTTGATTGTGATCCGCTTTATTCGGTTGTTGATCGCGATCTGTTTTTGAAGGTGGTGCAGGCCGCTTTTCAACAAAGACGTAAGATGTTGCGCAATACCTTGCGCCCTTTATTTGGAGATGATGTTCTGCTGGGTGAAATATTGGGAGAGGTTGGTATCGAGGCGACATTGCGAGCAGAAGCCGTTTCGGTAGATGGGTTTGAAAAAATTGCACGTGCTTGGCAAAAAAGGCGTTAAAGGAGTATATATTGGCCAGATCTATGCTTGATCGTCGCGTTGAACCGCGCTGGGTTTTTGCAGAAAATCCCGATGGTGATATTTTGGCAAAAACCAAGTTGGAATTGAATATTCCTACTGTTATGGCCAAGATTTTGATTAATCGGGGCATTGCCGATGTTCAGGCTGTTCGAGACTTTCTGGAACCGGCATTGGAACATTTAATAGATCCTTTTTTGCTAAAAGATATGGATTTGGCCGTAGACCGCATATGGCAGGCGATTGATGCTGGTGAAAAAATCATGGTTCATGGCGATTATGATGTGGATGGCGTGACGGGCACATCTGTATTGGTGCGCACATTATCTGCTTTGGGTGCTGATATTACGTTTTATATTCCTCACCGATTGGAACAAGGTTATGGCATCTCTCACCAAGGAATTGATTGGGGAATTGCGAGTGGTGTGACGGTATTGATTTCTGTGGATTGTGGTATTACAGCCATAGATGAAGTGCTGTATGCAAAGAAACAAGGCATGGACGTGGTGATTACAGATCACCATCAGCCCAGTAGTTTACCCGAAGCCGTTGCTGTTATTAACCCCAAACGCGACGATTGTCCTTACCCATTTAAAGAATTGCCAGGTGTGGCATTGGCGTTTAAATTGGCAGAAGCGGTGTATCGGAAACGCAATTGTGACCTTGAGCCTGTATATGAAAATTTAGATTTGGTGGCATTGGGCTGTGCTGCAGATATTGTGCCATTGGTGGGAGAGAACCGTATTTTGGTTATGCATGGATTGCGGCGTTTACGCCAGACGACCAATAAGGGTTTTATCGCATTGTTGAAGAATGTCGGGTTGTGGGGGCGTGAGTTGGGGACGGGGCAATTGATTTTTGTTTTGGCGCCGCGTATTAATGCTTTGGGGCGCTTAGATAGTGCGATGGGAGCTGTTGCAATGTTAACGACAGATGATGCACGTGAGGCCCAAAACATTGCAAAGGCATTGGAGACACAAAACGTAAAGCGTCGAAAAATTGATAGTCAAATGCTGTCTGAGGCGCTGACTATGGTTGAAGAACAGGTTGATGTGTCTAAAGATTGTGCCGTGGTTTTAGCGTCAACGTCATGGCATCCTGGTGTCATTGGTATTGTGGCTACGCGCATTGCTGAAAAAATGCATTTGCCAACGGTGCTGATTTCTATTGATGGAGATTGTGGTAAAGGGTCGGCACGTAGTATTCCTAATTTTGATTTGTTTCAAGCTTTGTCCTTGTGCCTTGAACACCTCATGGCTTTTGGTGGCCATAAATATGCTGCAGGTTTGACCATTGGTGCTGACCTGGTGGATACATTTCGCACACATTTTTTGAAAATTGCTCAAGAATTAATGCATCAAGAATCTATGATCCCGTGTATCGATATTGAAAGTGAGCTGTCTTTGGATCAAATTGATATGCGATTGGTAAATGTGTTAAAGCGTTTTGCACCTTTTGGGCCAGAAAATCCACGTCCTGTGATGGTATCCAGAAACGTGGAGGTGGTTGGAGCCCCCTTGCAAGTGGGGAACAATCACTTGCGTTTTAATGCGCGACAAAACGGTCGTGTCTTTGACTGTATTGGGTTTAATTTGGGGCATTTGGCATATCGATTGGCACCGGGTGAGTCCAATTTGGATATGGCTTATGTGATTGAAGAAAATGAATGGCGAGGCCGAAAAGGAATTCAGTTGCGTATAAAAGACCTGCGATAACATTGTTTGCAGGATGATCATTACATTTTTTGAGGATTTGTATATGCCTATTCCAAAGTCTGAAAAAATTTGGTTTAACGGAAATTTGGTCGGATGGGATGATGCCAAAATTCATGTTCTCTCGCATGTCGTGCATTATGGTTCGAGCGTGTTTGAGGGTATGCGATGTTATGACACACATAAGGGTGGTGCTTGTTTTCGATTGCAGGATCATATCAATCGGTTGTACGATTCGGCCAAAATTTATCGCATGGAAATTCCATTTAAACGCGATGAACTTGCCCAAGCTGTTTTAGATACCATTCGAGCGAACAACTTAAAAGCGTGTTATGTACGTCCCATTGCGTTTCGAGGATATGGCGAATTGGGCGTCAACCCAGCACCTTGCCCTGTCGAAGTGGTTATTGCTGTGTGGCAGTGGGGGAAATATCTGGGCCCTGAAGCATTGGAAAAAGGTGTGTCTGTTCGCGTGTCGTCTTGGAATCGGCCTGCGCCTAATACCATGCCTTCATTGGCCAAAGTGGGGGCCAATTATATGAATTCCCAGTTGATTAAAATGGAGGCCTTGGCCGATGGGTATGTTGAAGGGATTGCATTGGATACATCGGGGTATGTGAGTGAGGGCAGTGGAGAGAATATTTTTATTGTGAAAAATGGTGCGATCTATACCCCATCCACGGGATCTTCCATTTTGCCTGGCATCACGCGGCATTCTGTGATTACGTTGGCCGAGTCTTTGGGGTATCGCATTACAACACGGCCAATACCCAGAGAATCTTTGTATATAGCCGATGAAGTATTTTTTACGGGGAGTGCAGCAGAAATAACACCTATTGCAGAAATTGATCATATTCAAATTGGTTCTGGCACGCGAGGCCCTGTTACAAAGGCATTGCAAGACGCATTTTTTAATTTGATTGAAGGTAAAGAAGATGACAATTACAATTGGTTGACGTATGTTTGATTGTGGATGGCAAACGGAAACAACTAAATAGTTGATTAGGATGGCTCTTTTGGGTAAAACAATAAAAAATGTGAATATAGCCGTTATTGGTGCTGGTAATATGGGCGGCGCACTCATGGCAGGTTGGGTGCGATCTGGACAAATTGTGCCGGAACACCTGACGGCGGTGGATGTGGTTGCCGATTTGTTGACTCAGCGTCAAACCGAATTGGGTGTGCGCATATCCACGGATGCCTTGGCGATTATAGATGCCCAAGATATCATTTTTTTGGGTGTAAAACCACAATATTGGTTGTCCACAGTTGCTTCTTTTAAGGCGCGGTTGCGCCCCGAACAATTGGTGGTATCTTTTATGGCAGGCGTGCGCGTTGGCGTCTTGGAAGCCGAGTTGGGAAATGTGCCAGTGGTTCGCATGATGCCAAATATTTTGGCACAAATTGGTGCTTGTGGGGCAGGAATTTGTGCGGGTAAACACGTTTCCCAAGATCAATTGTCTTTGGTGCTTGATTTGTTAAACTTGGTGGGTACTGGCATTGTTGTCGATGAAAAACAGATGGATGCCGTCACTGGGTTGGCTGGGAGTGGGCCGGCTTATGTGTATGCAATGATCGATGCTTTGGCCGATGGGGGCGTGCGCGTGGGATTGCCCAAAGAGGATGCCTTAAAATTAGCAGTGCAAACGGTATTGGGCGCTGCTCAAATGGTGCAAGAAAGTGGTTTGCATCCTGCCGTATTAAAAGATCGTGTAACGTCTGCGGGAGGGACAACAATCGCAGGGTTACATGCCTTAGAACGAGGTGGTGTTCGGGTGGGGTTGATGGATGCTGTGGAAGCGGCTACGCGTCGGTCTGAAGAATTGGGGAAATAGTATGATTGCAATTGTGGATTATGGGATGGGAAATTTGCGCAGTGTTCAAAAAGCATTTCAACATGTTGGGGCACAGGCAGAAATTGTGAATCAGGTAAAAGAGATTGAAAAAGCAACACACATCGTTTTGCCGGGTGTGGGCGCTTTTGGTGATGCCATGCGCAATTTGAAAAATGCAAAATTAATAGACCCTATTGTGACGGCCATTTCTGATGGCCGCCCATTTTTAGGCATTTGTTTGGGGTTGCAGTTGATGTTTTCTGAAAGCGAAGAGATGGGAAAACACCGTGGATTAGATGTCTTATCGGGACAAGTTCGTAAATTTCCAGAGGGAGAGCGGATTCCTCAAATAGGGTGGAACCAAGTGCGTCTTCAAAAAGAAACACCATTATTTAATGGTGTGCCCGATGGGTCTTATTTTTATTTTGTTCACTCATTTTATGTGGACGCGCAAAATAGGAAGGACGTGGTGGGCATCACAGATTATGGTATTGATTATACGTCTGTGGCGGGTAATGATTGTGCATTTGGGGTTCAATTTCACCCAGAAAAAAGCCAAGATGCGGGTTTGAAGATTTTGCAAAATTTTTCACGGTTTTGAGTCGCGCGGTTATCTGTTACAGGTTAGTAGGTCACAAGTCTGAATCTAAAAAGACCTGCGACCGTTTTTCGAAAGGCTTTTTGAGATGTTGGCCAAACGCATTATTCCTTGTTTGGATGTTAAAAATGGTCGCAATGTGCGAGGTATAAAGTTTTCGGCTGACATGGATGCTGGAGACCCGATTGAGTTGGCGCGCCGTTATGATGCAGAAGGGGCTGATGAATTGGTGTTTTATGATATAACAGCATCGGCGGAAAAGCGTGATATTGTGGGTGATTTGGTCCGACGGGTTTCAGAAGTCGTATTTATCCCATTTACAGTAGGTGGCGGTGTGCGTACATTTGAAGATATTCGCACCATTATAGAAGGGGGTGCCGAAAAAGCGTCAATCAATTCGGCGGCCCTTCACACGCCAGAGTTAATTACACAGGGTGCGGAAAGCTTTGGTTCGCAGGCGATTGTAGGATCGATAGATGCCATTCGGCGTATTGATCCAAATCAGCCTGAATTGTTGCGTTGGGAAGTGGTGATTAATGGTGGGCGCACAGCAACGGGCAAAGATGCCCTTGAATGGGCTGAAGAATTGGTGGACCGTGGTGCGGGTGAACTGGTGCTCAATAGCATAGACGCCGATGGTACCAAAGATGGATATGATATTGCCTTGAATCGGGCGGTGGCAGAACTTGTTGATGTACCTATTGTTGCTTCTGGTGGTGCAGGAAGCCCTGAAGACATGTTCGAAGTGCTTTCATCTGGCCAGGCCAGCGCGGCTTTGGCAGCTTCCATCTTTCATTATGAGCAGTATAGCATACCAGAAGTTAAAGCCTATTTGTCTGATCGCGGTATTGTTGTGAGACCCAAGGTTTCAATTGCACTTTAATCCTTTTACATTGGTATATGGACAGCTTAGATGACGGCATTTGCACAAACTGAAGCGATTCCGAATCGCAAACAACTCTTGTCTACGGTGAGGCGTGTGGTGGTCAAATTGGGCACGCGTGTGGTTACAGTACAAGACAACGAACTGAACATGGATGTTATTGCGCATTTGGCGGCCGATGTGGCCCAATTGCGTGCGCGTGGTATTCAGGTGGCCGTTGTGTCATCGGGCGCTGTGGGGGCGGGGATGGGGCGGTTGGGGCTTGCAAATCGCCCTAAAAAATTGGCGGAGTTGCAGGCTACGGCGGCGGTAGGACAGGGATTGGTGATGCATGCTTATCAGCTGGCATTTGCGAAGTACAATATGTCTGTTGGACAAGTGTTGTTAACTTCTGATGATTTGGACCATCGCCAACGGTATGTCAATGCACAAAATACCTTGGATCAATTGTTTCGTTTGGGTGTGGTGCCTATTGTGAACGAAAATGACAGTGTGGCAGTGGAAGAGTTGCAGTTGTCGGTTGGGGAAAACGATCGTTTGGCCGCATTGGTTTCTTATTTGGTGGATGCACAGTTATTGGCTATTTTGACGGATGTGGACGGTGTTTTCTCCGATGACCCAAGCCATAATCCCGATGCACAGTTAATTCCTTATATTAAAGGTATTTCTAAAGACCTTTATGCACTGGTGGGTTCCCGAGGCAGTTCTGTTAGCAGAGGGGGCATGCGTACCAAAATACGCGCTGCCGAAATAGCTGCGCAAGGTGGGCGTATGACATTAATTGCCAATGGACGAAAGAATCGTTTGGCCGACATTTTGGCTGGTAACGATGTGGGAACTCTGGTTGTTCCTGATGATAAAAGTCTCAGTGGCAAAGAAGTGTGGTTGGCGCAATCTCGCCGTCGGGGTGTGGTGGTAGTCGACGATGGGGCAGCAAAAGCTTTGTTAGAAGGTGGAAAGAGCCTCTTGCCTTCTGGAATTGTTGGTGTCGTGGGTGATTTCGATGCTGGGGATTTGATCGGGGTAGAAAACCTGCAACACGTAGAGATTGCGCGTGGCTTGGTTCGTTTTGGATCATTTGAAGTAGACAAAATTCGCGGCAAACAAACTGGTGAAATTGGGCATCTTTTGAAAGATGCCCAAAGTATTGAAGTTATTCACAGAGATCATATGGTGGTTTTTTAAACAACAGATGAGGTAAAAACATATCGTCATGTGCCAAGTGTCAGGTACGTGTTTTCTTTAAATAAAAAGGGTCACTTGTGAAACGCAGCCTTTATCGAGGAAATCGCCCCGTATTGCCTACGTGGGGCAACAAACGCATGAAGCAATTTTTGCTTGTTGCCCCTTTCTTTTTGTTGGTGTATTTGTTAACAACAGGTGATAGCGGTATTTATCAAATTAGGCATCAAGCACAACAAATTGTTGCATTGGAAAAAGAGATTGCCGATTTGAAGATTGAAAATGCGCGCTTGGAAGAAGATGCTGAATTGTTGACCAAAGACTTAACAGAGATTGAACGCATTGCACGAGAACGGTATGGTATGGTCAAAAAGAATGAATGGGTTTATATGGTGTATCCAAGTTCACCGGCAAAGGTAACAACACCATGATTGTCAAAACTGAGGGTTTGGTTTTGCGTAGCTTTCGCATGAGCGAAAGCAGCAAAGTGGTGGTTCTTTATACACATGACTTTGGCAAGGTGCGTGTGGTGGCCAAAGGCGCACGACGTCCAAAGAGCAAATTTGGTGCAAGCCTCGAGTCGATCACTTGGGGCCGGTATGTGTATTACCAACGCCATAATCGGGAGCTTCAAACACTCAGTGAAGGAGATATTGTTTATCCTTTTGAGTTGGTCAAAAAACACAATGGTCGATTAGCCGCTGGCAGTGTGGTATGCGAACTGTTGGATCATATGACGGAAGATGAAGAACGAAATCCCATGTTGTTTCGGTTGGCATTGGATACTTTACAATGGATTGGTCATATTGAAACGATGGCCTTAGATATGCCCGTATGGTATTTCCAATTGAAAGCTGCAGGTGAGTTGGGATATCGCCCCCACTTGGGTGGGTGTGTGCAATGTGGCAATCTTTTAGATGGTGTAAACTTGGGATTTAGCCCAGTCTTGGGGGGAGGGTTGTGCACGCAACATGCTGGACAGGGAATGGCTATTTCTAAAAACGTGGTTGAATTTTTGGCACAATTGCAAGTTTCTCGCCCCGATAAGATGCCGATTGAAAGTATAAATTCTGTAAACCAAGTAGAAGTGACGCGTCTTTTGAGGTCTTTTTTGGATTATCATATGTCGTCTCAATATCGTCCTAAAGCGTTTGATTTTTTTGAGCAAGTGATGGCTGCCGAGCGTGCAACAGCTTATCAAACTGTGAGAGAAGGATAATCCATGTTAAAAAAATTACTTCAGCGTGGGTTGATGCGAGATACGCCAATGATGAATGTGTTGCGCGAAATACCATTGTTTCGGGAATTGAGTCGTCGAGAATTGCGCGAAGTGGCACAAACGCTTGAGATTGCCGATTTTGCCATTGGCGATACCGTTTTTAAGCAAGGAGATGCTGGGCGAGGTATGTATATTGTGTTATCGGGGGGGGTAGATATCGTTCAGGTTGATGAAGCTGATGGGGCACGGTTGCATTTGTCGCGATCGGAGACAGGGTCTTTTTTTGGGGAGACGGCTCTTTTGGATGACTCCCCACGTACTGCGTCTGCCATTGCATTTGATGAAGCGGAGTTGGCTTTGTTTTCGCGTTATTCCTTGTTAAATTTGGCTGAGCAAAAGCCGCATTTGGGGGTGAAAATTGCGATGCAACTGTCTCAGATTATTGCTGAGCGTTTAAGGCGCACCAACAGAGGACTGCGTGAGGCACGTGATGAAGTAGAATCCGCACAAAAGGTCAAAGAGGAGGGCGCAGCATGAATGAATCTCGATCGGGTGGTATGACGGTTGCCCAAATTGTGCGCTTGGTCTTATTTGTATCTGCTATTTGTGTGGTGGCTTGGTTGGTTTATACCATTCGAGGTACATTGCTTCCATTTGTGATTGCATTTGTTTTGTCTTATTTGCTCATGCC
>JAYODI010000174.1:0-3631 GCA_038279365.1 Candidatus Latescibacterota bacterium
GCACTCCTTTTTTCTTTGGTATCGTATGTGGTTTTTTTACCATGTTAACGTGTTAGAATACATACGCTAAAATTAATCATGAAAGGAATACGTGATGCATGAACAAGAATGGTTGAAATATGTGGCCACAGAAGAACAGCTTCGTCAATTTAATGATGAAGGCTATTTGATTGTGGAAGATGCATTAACACCCGATTTGTTGGGACGCTTAAATATGGCTGTTGATGATGTTGAAAAAAGAGAACGTGCTGCCAATGGTCTTGGCCCTGATGACATGGTGATCAAGTTTCGAACGGTGGTTGAAGATGATACTTTTTTGGATTTATTGGACAACCCCAAAACCTTTCCATTGTTGTGGGATATTTTGGGCTGGAATATTCAGCTTTATATTTCACACCTGATTATATATCCGCCCGAGCAAAAGGGAGGTGAGATTCGCAAAAGTGGTTGGCACCAAGATGGTGGACGCCCTGTGCCAGAAATGGAACGCCCACATCCAAGGTTATCTTTAAAAATCAGTTATTGGTTGAGCGATGTGACCACACCCGAAAACGGTGCGATGGAGATTGTACCTGGTAGTCATAAATTGGATACCAAACCTGAAGGGTGTGATACGGGAGAAGGCGTCATGCCAGTGTGTGTGAAGGCGGGGTCGGCCGTTTTGTTTGATCGGCGGATGTGGCATCGGCGTGGAATAAATACATCGGATATCACGCGGCGGGTGTTGTTTTTTGGGTACAGTTATCGTTGGTTGCGTGGGTTGGATTATAACAATTTGCCAGAAGAAGTGCTTTCTAAGTGTGATCCCATTCGGCGTCAATTGTTGGGCGATGGAGTGGATGTGAAGGGGTGGTGGCAACCCACGGAGGCGGATGTGCCATTGAAGGGATGGCTGCGTGATCACAGAGGGGAAGAGTATGTGAAGTAGAAGGTTGTTGTGGGGCGCAGGTCGCAGGTCGCAGGTCGCAGGTCGCAGGTCGGAATCAAAGGCGTACGATTAAATGGGGAAGGGGAATATGGAAAAATTTTGTCCGTTGAATTTGAGCAAAGAAGAGATGATCGAATATACGCGGGAGTGGGATGGGGCGCGTTTTGACGATGGGCGACCGTGGGTGAGTGATGCGATTTTGGCGCGTATGAAACAGGTGACCATTACACAGGCGTGGGGGGTGTTGCGCGGTAAGGGGTATCAGTGGCAATATGAAGGAGGTTGGTTTTGCACGCACCCAGGGCAGGTGTTGGTGGGGCGTGCATTGACGGCGATGTATATGCCACGGCGGCCAGATATGCGCAAATTGATGGAAGAAAAAGGTGCCGAGGCAGGCTGTGTGGGCGATCAGATTTCTTGGCCGATTGATTTGCTGGTATCGGGTGATGTGTATGTGGCCGATGTGTATGGCAAGATTGATCAGGGCGCTGTGATTGGCGATAATTTGGCGACGTCGATTTATGCCAAGTCTGGCAATGGCGTGGTGCATGATGCGGCGGTGCGCGATGTGGATGGCATTCAAGAACTGCCGGGATTTACGAGTTTTGTTCGAGGATGTCACCCATCTTTTGCTTCGCCAACGATTATGCTTTTGGGGGTGAATTGCCCAACGCGCATTGGGCAGGTGACGGTGATGCCGGGCGATGTGGTGTTGGGGCGTGATGATGGCGTGATTTTTATTCCGCCGCATTTGGCAGAAGCCGTGGTGAAAACGTCGGAGTTGATTCGACTGCGCGACCAATTTGGGCAACAACGGTTGCGCGAGGGGGTGTATACATCGGGTGAAATTGATCGCAAGTGGGAAGACCCTATTGAGCGCGATTTTTCTGAGTGGTTAGAAGCGCATATAGATGATTTGCCTGTGCCGAAAGATGCGATTCAGGATTTGTTAAAGGAGCGAACCTGGTAGTCGGTTGGTGTGCCGTTGGATAAAGAGGGGTTATGGAACGTACGATTGGATTACATTGATTCACATTATATAAAGGCCTTCAGATAAAATCTGGAGGCCTTTTTGGGATTTATGATGATGGGTTGTTATTGTGGGCGTTTTAACTCTTTTTGGTATGCATTGTGAGAACGGCTTCATAATGTTTTGTTATTGCACCATTATATTGTTTGTTGATCAGATCGGCTATATGTTCGAATAGAAGCTTTTGGTTGTTTTTTGATTGCGCAATGTGGTCGGAGTATGTGCATAAGAGTTTGATATATTGTTCTGTGGTATATGTTTGACTCCAAGGGTATGTGCGTTGAATGGGTTCTTTGAAAGCGTCGATGCCTGGCGTGTGTGATGATGCATCTGCCAAAACAAGGCTTGGTCTGTTGGGGCGAATATAGTATTGGTTATATATGCTTTGAACTTCGCTGAAAAATCCTTCGTTTTTTCGAATATGATGATTGTTAAAAGTGGCCAGTGAGCCGTGGGAGATGAGTGCGTCACGAACCTTTATGAATCTTACATTGGGGTTTATCCAGTGAAAAGCAGTGGCAGAAACGACCAGATCAAATGCGCGATTTGGGTGATAGTCTTCAAAGGCACTTAAGACGAATGAAACGTTTGGAAACGGTTTGAGTTGTTCTTTTGCCACGGCAAGCAGCTCGGGTCCAATATCGAGACAGACCATATGATATTTGCGAGATGCAAAAAGCTTTGTCGCTTTTCCTGTACCACATCCCACTTCAAGAATGTGACCGTTGTTGGGTATTTGAGAAAGTGCCACGACATCGTTGATTAACGCCTCGGGATAGCTGGGTCGCATTTCTTCATAGAGGGATGCTGCACTGTCGAATGTGACTTTGAGATCAACGGGGGTATGATCCGTTTTATTTTTCATGGGGTGTATCCCAATAGCTTTATTTTTAATATTTTGATTTTGAATATGAGACAGATTGGGGTTGTTTATTGTTTTAGACTGGATGTAATAAGTGTATTTTTTGGGATTATTTATACTTTAAATTGATTATTAACAGCATTTTGTATTTTTGATGAATATTGTTTTTTGTAGGCATTGCGTCAATTTTTAAAAAGGGCATCTGAGTCCTATCAGATGCCCTTTGGTTGTTTTTTTGGGTTTTAGCGGGGTTGAATGATCCAATCGCCACTGGCCAATGGGGTAATGCCTGCGGTTTGGGTTTTGAGGTGTTCTATTTCTGACTCGGTGATGGGGCTGAAGTTTTCGCCAATTTTGAGGGCCATTTCAAAGAGATCTGGATCTCCTGGCGGAACGGCTGCGGTAATGGGTTGTGAAAGGGTGTAGCGCAGGGCCAAGTCGGCCAAGTCGGGGTCGTCAATGGGTGCGTACCAACAGCGGTCGTAGGGGCGGGGTTGGCCTTGTTCAATGCGCCCTCGGGCCATGCCTTTGAGGGCCATAATGCCCATTTCTTTGGCATTGGCTTTTTCAATGATTTGGGGACCAAAACCGACTTCGAGAAAGTTGACCCAGTTGAGTGGAAAGAGGATCGAGTCAAAATCAAATTGATCCATGAGGGCCAATGCGGTGGTGTCTGAGTGTGCGGAGAAGCCTAAGTAACGCACTTGGCCTTTTTCGCGGGCTTCAATGAAGGCTTCAATTGCACCGCCAGGACCGGTGGCCTTTTCAAAATCTTCCCAACTTCTCATCGCGTGGAGTTGGTACAGATCAA
>JAYODI010000086.1:0-20641 GCA_038279365.1 Candidatus Latescibacterota bacterium
ACGGCAAACGGCAAACGGCAAACGGCAAACGGCAAACGGCAAACGGCAAACGGCAGAAAAATCTACTTCAAAAACAGTGAAGCATTTTAGCCTAAATGGACGTCTTGTGTGTCGCCCCCGACCCAAGCGGCAACTTTGCCTGGTGTGAGGGTTTTGCCGTCGGAGAGGTTTTCGACACGGCCTTTGAGTTTTTGGGCCAAACATGCACGCCATTGGATGAGGGTTTGGTGATGTGTGGGATCTTGTGAGAGGTCGTGGCATTCATTGGGGTCGTTTTGTAAGTTGAAGAGTTGTTCATCACCATTGATGGGATTCCAGATGTATTTCCATTGGTGGTCGGTGAGAAATTGGTTGGCATTTTCGGGGTGATAACACGGGGCGTGTTCACCGTGATAATATGATCGCCAATCGGTGTTTTCTCCTTTTAAGAGTGGGATGATGCTTTTGCCTTCGACGGTGTCGGGAATGGGTGCTTCGGCAATGTCGAGGAAGGTGGGCATGATGTCTTCCCAGCCAACGACTTGATCAATTTCACGATTGCGGTTGATGGTCATGCTGGCAGGTGCTTTGACTATAAAAGGCACTCGTGCTGAAGCTTCATAGGCATAGGTTTTGCGCCAGAGGTTGTGGTCGCCAAGCATTTCGCCGTGGTCAGATGTGAAGAGCAGGAAGGTATTGCGATTGTTGCCACGTTGCAAAAAGCGGTTGAGGCGACCAACTTGTGCGTCGAGATAAGCGAGATACGCATAATATGCAGCTCTGGCACGGTGCATGATATGATCGGGTACTTGCCCGCGCCACGCGTTGACATCGAGCGGGTATTCGGCCTCATCGGCATGGTGTTTGGCCCAGTTGCCAATATCGGGGCCGGGGAGATCTCGGTTGATGAATTGGTCGTAGTAGACTTGGGGGGGGCACCAGGGGGGGTGGGGGCCGTTAAATGAGAGGCAAAGGAAAAAGGGGCGGGTGGGGTCGCGTTTGTCTAAGAAGTCGCGGGCTCGGTTGACGAACCATGTTTCTTCTTGCATGTGTTCGGGCAAGTGGTTGGGCCGTGCCATCCAGGAATTGCTGTCGATGCCGTGGGCATATTTTTCGGTATCGTAGCCAGGTTGTTTGGTCAGCCATTCTTCATAGTCTTCGGGGGTGATGAGTTGCTCAAAACCCAAGTGAAGACGGCGTGGGTGAAAGTGGGTTTTGCCGATGTTGATGGTTTGGTAACCGGCTTTGGTGAGTTCGCCGGCCATGGTGTGTTTGTATTGCCAGGGTTTGCCATCTTGATAACCGACCATGCCAGCAGAGTAGGGCGTTTGACCGGTCATGAGGGCGCGGCGAGCAGGAGTACAAGATGGGCAAGGTGTGTAACCCCGGGTGAACATGGCACCTTCGCGGGAGAGGCTGTCGAGGTGAGGGGTTTCGGCCACGGGGTGATTGAGACGGCTGAGGCAATCGCCGCGAAAGTGGTCGGTGATGACGAGGACGATGTTGGGGCGTTCTGACATGGAGGGCTCCTGTTTAAAACGATATGAATAACTGAGTTTGGTTGTTGGGCCTTTGTTTTTATATCCACTTTTGTTGAAGGACAATATAAAGCGGATATGTATCTGGTAAAAGGAAAAGGTCACACCGTGTGGGTGTGACCTTTGTGGTTTGGAATAACTCAGCTTTTTAAGCAATCAGATTATTGAGATTGCCACAAATGGATGTTTCCGTAGTGCTATGAGATTAATGTGCAGGCCGCCCAATTTTGATGCCCACGAAATAACCTGGCCAGGTGGCGTGTTTGCCATTTGCGGAAACGCTTTTGTGCCCGCCCCAAGGTGAGAGAAAGGGTTTGTGTTTGCCGTTGTACAAATAGTTGGCAGAAGCACCAACAAAACAAGAGATGTTCTTTGTCAACTTGAAACCCACTGCACCGCGAATGCGAGACAGGTAGTTGCGCTCATAGTTGGTGTCTATGTCTTCAAGGCCCACATATTGGTGGCCTTGCAGATCTATGTAAGCAAATGAATTTTCAAATTGCCCACCAAACCCAATTCCGGCAACAAAAACGGGGTGTTGGTCAAATGCTTTTACGGCAACGGAATAGGATGTGTATAAATGTTGACCACCCGACTCAATGCTAAAATGACTGAGCCCGACTTCGTCTTGATAGAGATTGATGTTGAGCAGACCGTTGTTGGCATAGTTGAGTAGGCCAATGGTTTCGCCGTTGATGTGGTTTGAGAGGTTGACCACACCCATTTGTAGACCAGAGAGGCGATTGGCCACGTTTAAGACGCCCATTTGTAAGCCGGTGACTTGTTTGGCTACGTTGAGGGCACCAATTTGGCCCATTTGAATGTTTTGGGAGATGTTTGCGCCGCCTGCTATTTGAAAGGCGACGGTGTCGCGATTGATGTTGCTGAAGCCTGCAAATTGTCCGATGGCGGTAGATCCACCGGAGATGTTTGCGCCACCTGCCACTTGAAGTTTGACGGTTTGTTTTTTGTTGATATTTCCCAGCCCAGAAAATTGGTAGCCTGTGGCAAATTTTCCAACGTTTATTAATCCTGCTACTTGAACAGCGTGAACCGTATCTTGGGCAAAGTTGGCCAGTCCTGCAAATTGCCCTTTTTGAGACGGTCCATTTGCTACGTTCATGAGGCTGGATATTTGCATACCATCGACTCTTTTTTTGCCCATGTTGACCAAGCCTGCAATTTGATTGCCCGATTGTTTTTGGGAAAGATTGGCAAAAAGAGACAGTTGAAATCCTGTAAAGGCTTCTTTTTGATAATTGTAGAAGAGTCCAAGGGAGACTTTGTGTTTGGCAATGTCCATTGAAAATTGGGGTTCGTTTACTTCAAACTGAACGCCTTCCGATTCTTTGCCCCGACTGGTGGTTTGCAAAGGTGTGGCCCGATGAAAATCTTGGGGGGTGAGTGTTTGGCGTTGTTGATCTACAATTTGGAGTGCCGATGTGGTAAAAGCGTGTTGTTGCTCTAAGTGAACAAAGTAGGTGCCTGGGGGCAAACCTAGTTCGACGGTACGCCCAGCAGGTTTGTTGAGTTCGGCGACCAAGCGTTTTTCTGAATCGCGAATGTAAAAACGACCACTTAAAACTTCGCTCAATACCAAACCCGCAGAGGTTTGGCGCAGATCGGTCATGACCACATCACCGGTGCCTGTCATTTTGATGTCGTAAGATGGGTGCTGTGCCCCACCTTGGGTATCGACGGTGCGGTCGAGTGTGTTTTGAAACGCAAATTGATAGGCTTCGTTGAGGGTGACTTTGCCATCGCCTGAAATGTCGGCAGCACCTCGAAGACCAGAAACGAGATAGTGTGTGAAAAACGATGCACCAATGGCATCGGATTCCTGGGCCACTTCGGTTTCTGAGCTGGAGGTTAAAAAGGCGTGGCCTTTCATGTCTGTAGATTCGTCTACCAAAAACGCTTGTTGCCTTTGCCCGCCTTTAAAACGGGTAATGGCTCCAGAGGCACAGGCGTCTAACACGGCAATCTGGACATCGGCTTGCAATGCTTGTAATGCGTGTCGAAGGTTTTGATAGGTAAATAGATCGTGCCCCAACAACAGACCGTTTTCGTCGGCATGGCCTGAATAATAGACAATAATTTCAACGCGGTTGGTAGAGAGAGAGGCCGTGGCTACACGCTTTTGTAAAAGAACAAGGGCTTGTTCTAACTCTGTGAGGGTGGGCTCTTGTAAGAGAAACCGGTCTGCAGGATCAACACCGCCCATGGTTTATAAAACATGCACAAAGTTTTCGGCATCGGAAACGGCATAACGCAGTGGGGTTCTTTCGGCACCACCAAAATTGGCACCTGTGGCCAAGACAAAACGGCGAATGGTTTGGTTGGCCTGACTGGGCTGTATGTTTAACAACAATAAAAAGATAACCACCATCCATTTTATGATCATTGTTTCATACCTTTTTGGAGTGTAAAGACAAATTGTTTGAGCGTGGTGTTGCGTTGCAATGAATCTGTGTTGGATTTGAGTGTACTTTGTAAAGCTTTGAGGTCAAAGGGTGTTTGAGACGTGATAAAATAAAAGCGTTCCCACTTGGGTGCATTGTCGAGTTCATATGAAAAATTTAATGCAACAGGATTACCTTGTGTGAGCATGACCGATTGGTTACCCAAATCGGGTAGGTGTTGTGTGAGAATGCCGTTGCCATCAATAGAAAAAATAGCGCCATATTTTTGATCACCGGCATGGTAATAAATTTGAATGCGATCTCCTTGATGTGCAACACTGCCATTGGTGAGGCTTTCTGTGCCTTGATCTGTTTTGCGAAATAAAAACAGACGGGCATCGCCTTTGATGCGGGTGGGTTCTTGGAGTTGATCGGGTGCTACACCGTCGAGCATTTGAACTTCTCTGTTTGGTATCCAAATGGACACTGCAATGGCCAATGCAAGAACGGCGGCCAATGCGAGTGCAGGCTTGAATTTTTGAAAAGGCGAAGGAATGACATTGCCCATTTGTTCTTTTATTTGAAGCACCATCTTTTCAGAAGGATACAATGCCTGAATTTTTTCGTTGGATGTTTTGATAGCAGATAGGCGCGATTGTAAGTCGAGATCGTTTTCTAATGTTTTGGCAAGGGATTCCATTTCGGCTTTGGGCAATTCGCCAAGCAGATAACGTTCGAGCGTTAAGTCGGGAATGGTTTTTGTGTCACAGTGATAGGTCATGGTTCCTCCAGCAAATCTACAAGCGATTCTCGAAGGCCACGGAGGCGTTTGCGTATGCCAGAAACAGACATATTGACTTCGCGGGCAACTTCTTCGAGGGTCAGTCCGTCAACAAAGTGAAGGACAGCTATGGTACGTGTGGATATTTGATGGCAACCAAATAGCGTGTCTAAGAGCGATTTGGCGTCTATACGCGATTCGGGTTCTTCAAACCCTGCAATGTGTGTTAAAATGTCATCACCTGGTGTGTTGGTGCGTTGGTCGCGAATATAATTGAGGCAAATATTAGTGGCTATGCGATAAAGCAGGCTAGACGGATAGCCTGAATGCAGTTGATTTTGGCGCTGAAGCACACGCACAAAAACATCTTGCATGGCATCTAAGGCACGATCTTCGTTGCGCAACAGTTGACGACACCGACGCAAAACCATGGGCCCATAGGTATTGTAAAGGGTTTCGACATTCATAGTTGTTTGTTTTGAAAAGCATTCTCTCGTGATTTCATTTACTATAACACATTTGGAAGTTGAAAGTGTTACTTAAAAAATAAAAAAAGCGGTTGCGCTTTTTGGATGCCTATAATAGATTCATATTTATCAAGTTAATGACATTTTTTCATCTAAAACCACCAAGGGTAGTGGCATGAATGAGGCAAACGAATCACATAATATTGAAGAATTGGACAAGCAGTATAACAATGATGGACCCAGCAAAGAATTTGCCGAATTGTTGGCCGAAAGTGAGCAAAAAGAAAATCACCGCGAAGTGACTTTGGGCGAAAAAGTGACAGGCACTTTACAGGCGATGGGTGATTCGGTTGCTTTTGTCGATTATGGTGGGCGCAGTGAAGCGTCTATTGAAATGCAAGAATTGCGCGATGAAGATGGCGAGCTTAAATACAACTCGGGTGATGTGATTGAGGCTTATGTGGTGAGCACTGAGGGTGAGGTGCGTCTCACGCTTTCGATGCGTGCGTCAAGCCCCGAAATGTTGCAACAAGCAAAAGACAAAGGCATTCCAGTTGAAGGTAAGGTGACGGGTTTTAACCCTGGTGGTTTGGTGGTTAACATCAGTGGTGCACGTGCTTTTTGCCCGATGTCACAAATTGATATGGGTTTTGTGGAGGACCCTGCTTCTTATGCGGGGCGAACCCTAACGTTTAAGATTATGGAATTGCGTGGGCGCAACAATGTGGTGGTGTCACACCGCGCCTATTTGGAAGAAGAAAACAGCAAAAAAGCCAATGAATTGCGCAAACAGTTGGCTGTCGATCAAGAACTCACGGGTAAGGTAACCCGCTTGGAACGATTTGGCGCATTTGTGGACTTGGGTGGTGTTGAAGGGTTGGTACACGTTTCTGAGATCAGCCACACACGTGTTGAAAATCCGAATGACGTGTTACAAAAAGGGCAAGAGCTTCGGGTTAAGATTTTGGAGCTAAAAGACTTGGGTGGCAAAGAAGAGCGTATTTCTTTGTCGATGAAAGCGATGGAAGCCGATCCTTGGGATAAAGCAACAGAACAGTTTAAAGAAGGCGATGTGGTGACGGGCAAAGTGGTTTCAACACCCAATTTTGGTGCCTTTGTTGAATTGGCTCCAGGCATTGAAGGCTTGGTTCACATTTCCCAACTGTCTTCTGGCAAACGCATTTCTAAACCCACAGAAGTGGTTTCTATTGGCCAAGAAGTACAAGCCCGTGTGCAAGAGATCAACCGGCGTCAAAAACGCATTTCGCTGTCGATGCGGGCCATTGAAGAAGATGCCACAGAAAAAGCGGCAGCAGAAGATATGGCTGCTTTTAAAGCCCAACAGCAAACCCAATCGCCCTCTGAGGCTGACAATGCAATGGCAGAAGCATTGCGTCGGGCAGGGTTAAAATAGGGTAACTGTTCATCATAAGCGGTCAGCAATCGGCTTTGATAAGCTGTGCGTTGACCGCTATTTTTTTAGGTGATGGAATGGATGCGATAGATTTAGAGGCGTTGAGAAAAGACGTTGAATTTCAGACCCTACGTGGCAGTGGTCCTGGTGGACAACATCGCAATAAAGTGGAGACCACGGTGCGTGCGGTTCATGTGCCCACAGGCTTAACGGTTGTGGCATCGGATCATCGCTCTCAGCTTCGCAACAAAGAGTTGGCATTGGAGCGGTTGCGCGAACGGTTGCAGGAACGGCTCAAAAAGAAAAAGCCCCGTATTGGCACAAAACCTTCACGGGGAGCGCGTGAAAAACGATTGGAGCAAAAACGCCATTTGGCACAAAAAAAACAATGGCGACGCCAGATGCATTCTGATTAGAAGCGATTGGGTAACATATACCAATCGCTTTTTTTATTCTTCTTGTTTGGTATAGGCTTGGTGGGGCATAAAGGCGCGGTCGTGGTTGATGCGAATGTATCGAATAAGTGCTTTTTCTTGCATGTTGAGGCGTTCGACCAAATTGCGCATGGGATCTTGGCGTTCTTTGAGGTGTGCAATTTGGGCTTTGAGGTTTTTGGAAAAGCTTAGGAGGGTTTCGAGTTGTTCTCTTTGGGCATGGATGGTTTTTTCTGCATCTTCTACTTCTGTGGCCAAGTTTGATGCTTTGTAGCGGTCTAAATCGTTTTGGATGGTGCCCAATTCTTCTTGTTGGGCATCCAACTGTTTTTGATAACTCTCTTCTTGGGCATCGAGTGCTTCAAGGCCTGCTATGGCACGTTGTTTTTCGGTTTCGACATCTTCAATATAACTGAGCAGTTCCTCAGATTCCATTTCTTCGAGTTCTTCTAATGAGAGGTTGTCGCGGTTTTCGGTTGCCATGACTGCTTTGAGTTTGTGCATTTGTTCGCGCAAATTTTGACGTTCTTCTTCCATTTCTTCTTCAAATATACGACGGCGTTCGCGCTGGCGTTGCATTTCGTCTTTGTATTCTTCTATGGCTTGCTGTGACCGTTCTAATTCGGCGCGCAATCCTTGAATGAGGAGTTCGTTGGCTTTGAGCTTTTGTTCGTATTCTCGCACTTGTGCACCCATGGAACTGGGTGTTTCAAATTTTTTGGTTTTATCGGGTGTGGGTTCAGAAGTCTTTTCAAAATTTGCCAAGAGTTTTTTCATTTCGGCATTGAGACTGCGCACTTCTTCTTCTTTTTTGGCCAGTGTGTCTTGGAGCTCTCGGTAATCTTTTTGGAGTTCGTTATAACGATGCTGGAGTTTGTCTAATTCTAAAGAATCTGTTACCGTGGGTGTTGTTTCTATTTTGGGCGACGTTTCAATGGGTTCTACGCCTGCATTTTTAAGGCGTCTGATTTGGCCTTCGAGATTGGCAATTTGTTTGGTTTGTGCATTGGATTCTTCTTGAAGGTCGTGGTTTTCTTTTTTGGCTTTTTCGAATCGCTTTTGGAGAGTTTCGAGTTCTTTGTTGTCGCCATCGTTTTGAGAAACGCGGTATACTTTTGCCGATTCTGCATCTTCGGCCTCTTGGTTTTGACGGCGTATCTGGCCTTCAAGCTCGGCAATGCGTTGTTGTTGTGTGGTGATTTCGGATTGGAGGGCGCGGTTTTCGGCGCGTGATTGGTCGTATCGTTTTTGGAGGGCTTCTAAACCGGTGTCTTGAGTGGCTGTATTTGGTGTAAGTGGAATGATTTTGGACGCGGAGAGGTCTTCTTCTGTAATTTCATAATCATCAACGTGTTCTACGGCTTCGATGAGGCGGGCAAATGCTTGTTCTATTTCGACAGCTTCTTTGGCCGAAATATGTACCCATTTGTCGGTGCCATAACCAGCTCCCGTTAAGACTTTGTGTACAGAATGCATGTCTTCTGTACGTACAAATTCACGGGCAGATTCCTTAAATTGTTCTGCCCAATCGTCGGTATAAGATTTTGAAAGTTCTTCAAGATGTGGAAAAGCAATGCGAAAATGGTCGTAAAAAACACGCAGACAACGCACCACGTCATACCAGCGGTGTGCTTTGGCCATTTGTTGCTTAAAATGTTGAATGGGTACTGTTGTTTGTACAACAGACAGTCCATTCTGTTCTGGTGGTGCCATGAAGCCCCCCTCAAGTGCACCCGTCACATAATGGTTTGTTTATTAAATGTTTATGATGTTTTAATTTTACATGTGGCTCTGTTCATTTCAATTTAATATTTGCGACATAAATCACAAATTCGCCAATTTGCAAGTTTCATGACGTGATTTGGATCACAGGGCATGAAAATATGCCTATGTTTTTGATCGGCAGATTGTGGTTGTTTCACGACTGTTTTATGTTTGTTTTTACTTTTTTATAGGGCCAATGGGTTGGTATGAGAGGGCCACATTATCAAAATAAACGTCCATATCTTGTGGTGAGGCCCACTTGCCGCCGTAGTAGAGGTTGACCCAAAAGCCTTCAATTTTGAGGTCGGGGATGTCGCGAAAGCGCAGATCGATTTTTTCCATGGCCAATTGGCCATCGACCCAACCGCGCAAGATACCGTCATTTTTGCCTGGTGTATTCATTTTGACATAGGTTTCAATACAGTACCATCGCTCGTTTTTGAGAGAGCCACGGTTTTCAATATCCCAATGGAGGTTGTCGCCATAGGTGCCTTTCATGTCGGCATGATAGGTATAAAAAAAGAGTTGGGTTTCATTTTCATGTATTTTTGAACGTTGAAACCCCATACGAGCAGACCAACCATCTGTGCCATTGACTTTGCGCCCACCCCAGCCAGCACGGCCATATGTGCCTGCTGGGCCAGGCAATTTGCCACCTCGACCGGGATCCCAATTGCTGCCAAATTTGACATAATAACGGCCATAAAGTGCTTCGGGTTCGGGGCTGCCTGCTTTGGAAAACGCATATTGGATGGAGGCACCATAATGGTCGTCTTTGCCAATGCGGATGCCCAAGCAGGTGTTGCCATCACATGCACCGCCACTTAAGGTTTGGTTTTGTGTGTGGCTCACGTTTGTAAAATGCGTGGTATAGGTGCTGTCTTCAAATCCTTCAAAAAAGAAGACATCGGGATTGTTTTGCGCGTGATCCATTTGGGTGTCTCTCGCCGAAATATTTGTGAATGTAAACATGATCAATAAAAAACAAAAATACACGTTTAAATGCATGGCTTATTCCTCGCCGGGGGTTTTAAAATGATCATATCCCATTGCAGTTAAGGGTGTTTTTGACCCGTCTTTTTGTGTGAGCAAGATGTCGTTGTCCTGATCGGTGATTTGTCCGATGCAGGTGATTTGTGGAAGATCGGACTTTTGTAGAAGATGTGCAATGTTTTTTGCACGATTGGGGGTGACGGTAAATAACAATTCGTAGTCTTCACCACCTGATAGGGCCAATTGGGTGGTGTCTTGTTTTGTTTTTTTGCAAAAGCGCAGAAAGGGTTCGGATAAGGGCAGATCTGATGCGTGAAGCAGGGCAGATACTTGGCTGCGTTTGCAAATGTGGCGCAAGTCGGAGGCCACACCATCTGATATGTCCATCATGGCTGTGACGGCACCTGTTTGGGCCAGTGTTTGCCCCAGTGCAAGTTGCGGGTCTGGGCGGTGAAATTTACGAAGCAAATGTGTGCGGTCTTCGCTGTTCATTTTGATTTGATGGCGAACAAGTGCCAAGCCACCTGCAGAATCGCCCAAGGTGCCAGAAACATAAATAAGATCACCTATTTGTGCGCCAGATCTGTAACAGACATGGTCGCGATGCATGTGACCTGTGAGGGCAATATTCAGAACGAGCTGGTTGTGGCTTCGGGTGGTGTCGCCCCCTACAATGGCGATATCGAATCGGTCTGCACAAGCATATAGACCATTGTATAAGCGTTCGAGATAACCTGCGTCGTGGTGCGCGGGAACGGCAAGTGAAATGACAGCATCTGTGGGAATGCCACCCATGGCCGCAATATCTGAAATGTTGACTGCCAAGAGTTTGTGGCCCAAACCTTCGGGTGGGGTATCTGTAAAAAAGTGCACTCCTTCGACCATCATGTCGGTTGTAATAAGGCGCACTTGGTTACCAGAGTGCGCCACAACGGCACAATCATCACCGATGCCACATAAGACCCGATTGGGGGTGGGGTGGGTGTCAATTTGATTGATGAAACCAAATTCGCCGATGGACTTGAAGTCTGACATAGGGCAATCTTTGAAATGGTCTGAAGGTCGCAGGTCAACAGGTCGCAGGTCAAAAAAACAGTTATGGATTAAGGTTTTGACTTGTGACTTGCAGACGTGTGACTTGTGACCTTTTTTGTGTTACGCGTGTTTTTTGTGCCAAGCGACGACGTCTTTGTAAGGTACATTGCCGCCAAATATGTCTAAGGCACTGCCAATGGTGAGGTCTACGCGACCTTGTCCGAGGGTGTTGACGCGGTCTAAGTCGGCAAGGGTGTGTGCACCACCGGCGTAGGTGACGGGAATGGGTGACCATTTGCCAAGCATTTCGACAAGGGGTTCTTCAATGCCTGTGCGCTTGCCTTCGACATCAACGCCGTGCACCAAAAATTCATCGCAAGATGTGGCCAATTCTGAAAGGGTTTGTTCGGTTATAGCCAGTTCGGTGAATTTTTGCCAGCGATCTGTTACGACGAGGTAATGATCATCGCGTTTGCGGCAACTTAGGTCTAATACGAGCTGTTTTTTGCCAACGGTTTTGACGAGGTTTTGAAGGCGGTCTTTGTCTAGTTGGCCGTTGCGAAAGACATAAGATGTGACAATAATGTGACTCGCACCTGCGTTGAGATAGGTTTTGGCATTGTTGGGTGTGATGCCACCTCCCATGTGCAATCCATTGGGGTGTGCTGCTAAGGCTTGACAGGCGGCCTGCTCATTGCCTGGCCCAAGGGCAATGACATGCCCACCAATGAGGTGATCGGTTTTGTAAAGATGTGCAAAGTGTGCAGATGATTGTTCGGTTTCGAAGTTTGTGACGGTGTTTTCTGAATGATCGTCGCTTAGCGTAGCGCCCACAATTTGTACCACGTGGCCATTGCGCAGATCAATGCACGGTCTAAATCGCATTTTTAAAGACCTAATTATGGATGGTTATTTGTCTCATGATGGTGCAGAATGAGTATATCATGACCCCAAAAAGCTGTCAATACAATTTAATAAAAAGGGTGGATTACGCTGTTTGGATTTGTTATCATAAGCAAAGAACGATTGATATATAAACCATGATAAATGAACAGAGGTATTATGCAAGACCCACGGTTGGAAAAATTGGCAGATGTTTTGGTTCGTCATTCAACAAAAATTCAGGCGGGAGAAAAGGTTCTCATTGAAGGGTTTGATATGCCAGAGGAGATGATTCTGGCATTGATTCGCAAAGTGCGTGAAGTGGGTGGTGTGCCCCTGGTAACGGTTAAGAATAACCGCGTACAGCGTGAACTCATTCGGGCGGGTGATGCAAGCACGATGGAAGAAGTGGGTGCATATGAAGCGTTTCGAATGAACCGTGTGCAGGCATATATGGGTTTGCGTGGCAGCAACAATATTGCGGAAATGTCGGATGTATCGGGTGGGGCAATGGATTTGTATGAAAAGCATTGGCTTAAGCCCGTGCATTATGACATTCGGGTGCCCAAAACAAAATGGGTGGTTTTGCGATGGCCTACTGCGTCTATGGCACAACAGGCACAAATGAGCACAGAGGCATTTGAAGACTTCTATTTTGATGTGTGTACTTTGGATTATGGCAAAATGGCTCAGGCGGCTTTGGCATTAAAAACTCGTATGGAAAAAACAGATTGCGTCAGACTTACGGGTGTGGGTACCGATTTGCAATTTCGCATTCAAAATATACCTGCTATACCGTGTTCGGGGTCGCACAATATTCCCGATGGCGAGTGTTTTACTGCACCTATTAAAGATTCGGTGAATGGAACGATTTGTTATAATGTGCCCACAATTTATCGCGGAACGCCTTTTTCTGACATTTGTTTGACCTTTGAAAATGGCAAGATTGTAAAGGCTACAAGCAGTGATACGGAAAAATTGAATGAGATATTGGATACGGATGATGGTGCCCGATATATTGGTGAATTTGCTATCGGATTTAATCCATATATTACCAAACCGATGTTGGATATATTGTTTGATGAAAAAATTGCGGGGTCATTTCATTTTACCCCTGGGCAAGCTTATGAAGATGCCGACAATGGCAATCGCTCTGGGGTGCATTGGGATATGGTTTTTATCCAAACTCCCGAATATGGTGGAGGCGAAATCTATTTTGATGATGAATGTATTCGCAAAGATGGGCTTTTTGCGGTGCCTGATTTAGAAGGGCTTAACCCTGAAAATTTGAAATGAAGATCTGTCGCAAGTCGCAAGTCGCAGATTAGAATCTCCAAAATCTGTTGCAGGTCGCAGGTCAAAACCTAAGTCAGTTGTAGACTTGAGACCGACTTCTCCCAAAAGAAGGAGTTTTTTATGATCATTGCTGTGACCAATACGAAGGGTGGTGTGGGCAAGACAACGTCGGCGGTGAATTAGGCTGCGATTTTGGCCAATCGCAATCGGCGTACATTGTTGATTGATTTGGACCCGCAAGCACATGCCACGCGTTGTTTTTTGCCGTATACAGAAAATGATCAGCCAGTGGAGTTGGAACGCGATGTGTCTGATTTGATTATGGACAAACCCTCATTGGCTCCGCGTGCCATTATGCATACCGAGACGCCCAATTTGGATATTGTGCCTGCAACCGATCGGCTGACACAAACGGTGGAGTTGTTATCTACCCGTATTCGACGTGAAGAACGCTTGGCACGGGCATTGGAGCCCATTGTGGATGGTTATCGCGACATTATTATTGATTGTCCACCGGTGTTGGGCATTTTGGCTTACAATGCTTTTGTGGCCGCCGATTTGTTGTTGGTGCCCGTACAACCTGGTGTGGGTGCAATTAATGGGTTGGATGCTTTGCTTGAAGCGGCTGGTGAGTTGCGCCAAGAGGATGTGGTGCCTTATCGGTTGTTTTGGACGATGTTTAATGTGCGTACCACACGTACCAATGCCATTGTTGAAGAGTTGTTGGAAGATCATCACAAACATTTTTTGCAGACGGTTATTTCGAAGAGTGAATCACTCAATCAGGCCAATTTGGCTGGGGTACCCATTACACAATATGCTTCGACATCGCGGGGGGCACAAGAGTATCAGGCTCTTTGTGATGTGTTGCTATCGCTTAAGCTGAGGTAAAGATATGGGAAAAGTGTTGCAAATTGCCATTCGCGAAGCATCGCGTGCACCGATGCAGGTTTTGGATGTGGCAGAGGTGACAAAAGATAAGGGTGTTGTGGGTGATTTTCGTGGTGCGGTTCCAAAAAGACAGGTGACTGTGGTGGTGCGTGAAGCTTGGGAGGCTGCGTGTCGCGAATTGGGTTTGGATGTGGACTGGACAACACGCCGAGCCAATGTATTGGTTGAAGGTTTGGATTTGAGTGAGACCACGGGTAAGCAATTGCATGTAGGGAGCGTGGTGCTTCAAATTACAGGTGAGACCACGCCTTGCCCACGTATGGAAGAAGCACAAGCAGGTTTACAAGATGCGCTCACACCCGATTGGCGTGCAGGGGTGACGTGTGTGGTACAAACGGCTGGTAAAATTCGGGTGGGAGATGTGGTTCGATTAGAGGGTTAAAATGGATGTGGTTAACATGAGAATGGCCCAGTATTGAAAAATACTGGGCTATTTTTCTATCTGTTGCGGAAGCTGAGTGATGCGGTATATTTTTACTTGAAGCTGTGTTTGAGAGGAATAACCGTATATATGACCATTGGGTTATTTCATCAAATGCCGAGATTGTTTGGGATATAACTTGTGATGGCTGAGAGGCTTGTATAATGATGGAACAAAATACACATCAGACCACACTTGCTGTTAGAGGTATGAGTTGTGCGGCGTGTGTGGCGCGTGTTGAAAAGGCCTTGTCGGCAATACCTGGAGTTGTGGAAGCCAATGTGAACTTTGCTACCCATGAAGCATCGGTGCGGTTTCAAGATGTGGAAATCTCGGTGCTGACGCAGGCGGTTGAGAATGCAGGGTATGAAGCCCAAGTGGCTTCGGGTGATGTACGTGCCGATCAAGCCGAGCGCGATGCAGACGTATTGGTTTTGCGCAATCGATTTGTGGTGGGGGCGGTGTTGTCTGGGTTGATTATGGTGGTGGGCATGACACATATGATGTGGGGTGTGGCTATTGCCTCGTGGCAGATTCACGCGCTGTTGTTTGTGTTGGCTACGCCTGTGCAGTTTTGGTGTGGGTGGCAATTTTTAAAAGGTGCGTGGTCTATAACCCGACACGGTTCGGCAGATATGAACAGTTTGATTGCAGTGGGTACCTTGGCTGCGTATGGGTATAGCAGTGTGGCCACATTTGCTCCGCAGATTTTGGGTGGGCAAAATGTGCAGATCTATTTTGATACGTCGGCAATGATTATTGCATTGGTGTTGTTGGGGCGTTGGCTCGAAGCACGGGCAAAAGGGCAAACATCGGATGCGATTCGTAAGCTGATGGATTTGCGGCCCGATACGGCATGTGTAATACGCAATGGCAAAGAAGTGGATGTGCCTGTAGAACAGTTAATGATGGGGGATGTGATTCGGGTGCGACCGGGTGAAAATATTCCGGTGGATGGTACGGTACAAGAAGGGCATTCGACGGTGGATGAGGCCATGTTAACGGGTGAGCCGATACCTGTGGATAAGGGGGTGGGCGATCGGGTTATTGGGGGCACGCTGAATAAGACGGGTAGTTTTACATTTGAAGCCACACAAGTGGGGGCCGATACGGTTTTGGCGCGTATTGTGGATATGGTGCAAAAGGCACAAGGGTCAAAAGCACCTATTCAACGTCAGGCCGATCGGGTGGCGAGTATTTTTGTGCCGATTATTTTTGGTGTGGCCACATTGACGTGTGTGGCGTGGTGGTTGGTGGGGGCAGGGTTTGAGGTGGCATTGATCAATACGGTGGCGGTGTTGATCATTGCTTGCCCATGTGCGATGGGTTTGGCAACGCCTACAGCGATTATGGTGGGCACTGGGCGAGGGGCCGAGTTGGGGGTGTTGATTAAGGGGGGGGATGTGCTGGAGCAAGCATATCAGTTGCATGCGGTGATTTTGGATAAGACAGGCACGCTGACAGTGGGCGAGCCGCAGGTTACAGATGTGGTTGTTGATGGGGTGGATAAAGAGGAATTGTTAAAGCTTGCGGCTTCGGCAGAAAGAGGCTCGGAGCACCCTTTAGGTGAGGCCATTGTACGTGCAATGGCTGATGATGATTTTTATGAAGCAAAGGATTTTGACGCCGTACCCGGGCAGGGTATTTTGGCTATGGTGGCAGGTAAGCGCATTCGGCTTGGCAACAGGCGATTGCTGGGTGCATTGGTGGATGAAAGGTGGACGCAAAAAGCCGAAGCATTGGAATTGGATGGTAAGACGGTGATGTTTGTGGCCATTGATGATGTGGTGGTAGGATTAATAGGCGTTTCTGATGTATTAAAGGATGAAGCACAAGCACTGGTGGATGGGTTGCACAAGATGGATATTGAAGTGGCGCTTGTGACAGGTGATAACAAACGCACGGCACAGGCCGTGGCTCAAGCGTTGGGGATTGATCGGGTGTTGGCTGAGGTGTTGCCCGAAGACAAAGCCGAGCAGGTTAAAAAATTACAACAAGATGGCAAGTGTGTGGGGATGGTGGGCGATGGCATCAATGATGCGCCTGCTTTGGCCCAGGCGGATGTGGGCATTGCACTGGGCACAGGTACAGATGTGGCCATAGAGAGTGCGGGTATTACGCTTATGTCTGGGCATTTGTTGGGTGTGCAAACTGCTATTATGTTATCGCGGCAAACGATGCGCATTATTCGACAAAATTTGTTTTGGGCTTTTGCCTATAATACACTTTTGGTTCCCGTGGCGGCATTGGGGTTGCTCAATCCGTTGGGTGGGCCGATGTTGGCGGCGGGTGCGATGGCGTTGAGTTCGGTATCGGTGGTGAGCAATGCGCTGAGATTGAGACGGTTTGGGAGGGGCGGTAAGAAGGGAGAAGGGAGAAGGGAGAAGAGAAGGCAAAGGCAGAATAGACGAATAGACGAATAGACGAATAGACGAATCAAAACCTATTTGTTGATTATTCGCTTCGCTCGTTAAGGGTAGGTTTACTGCGTTCACTGTGGGCAATGTTATTCGCTGCGTTCATTGTAGGCTTCGCCTGTGTGCAATTTCGCAGTTTCGTAGATTCGCTGATTACTCGCTTCGCTCGTTTTAGCCTGCGGCTGTGCGCAGATTCGTTGTTTCATTTTTTCTTAACGTAGTTTAATATGCCTTGAAAGATGCGGTCGGCATCTTCTTCTCGGCGGTTGTGAAAACGAAGTGCCCAGGCTTCTCCTTGGTCGTGAACGTTGCGAATTTCGACCAAGATTTCGGCGTGGGCCGTGTTGTTTCTGAGCACAGCTAAATTGCGCCCGCCTATTTGAGATGCCAATCCTGGGTGGTCCAATGTTTTTTGCATGACTTGGGCAAAGGCGCGAGATCGGGTGTCTATTTTGCCTTTTCGATCTTGATAGAGTACAAGTGGTCCTTTGGGGCGGTTTGGACTGTTGTCGGCATGAATGGAGATAAAGAGGGTTTTGTCTTTGCGTGCGCCCTTGAAAAATCGGTTGGCAATACGCGCACGTTGGTTGATATTGGCTAATGCGGGGCGCACAGAAAAAGAATTTTTGCGATTTGTTGTTTCATCGTTATACACTTCATTTTGTTCATGTACAAAGGTAATGGTGGCCCGTAAGTTTTCACGAATGTGATGGTTGGGACTGATGACCGTCAATTCGACTTTTGCGCCTTCCATTTTGAGTTTTTTGTATAGGCGCATGGCAATGTCGTAGACATACTCGTCTTCTACGACATGAACAGCACGGTCTATGCCGTCTTTGTTGGAAACAATGGCACCTGGGTCACGTCCTCCATGACCTGGGTCGATGACGATGCGCCATCCATTGAGCAATTGAGATTTGTGTTTATATGTGCGCAGTTCGGCATCTATGGTTGCGTCAAAGGCTTTTAGGAGTGCGATGGCATTTTGATAGTCTTCAATGGGTTTGTTTTGGGGCGCTTCACGATAATTGCGGGATTCTTGCACGTCGGCTTTGGGTTTGGAAAAAAAATAGGGGCCATTTGTTGCTGGGTATTCGGGCATTTTAACGTGGATGTGTAGTTTTTGCCCCTGATAGATGCGGTTGGAGCGCAGATTGTTCAATTTTTTGAGTTCTTCGAGGCTGATGTCAAATTTTTTGGCAATTTCCCAGAGTGAGTCGCCTTTTTGCACCACATAAATTTGGGTGAGGGCAGATACATGTGTGGATAAGACAAAAAATAAACACAGGCTTAATGAGAGAATATGTCGGAATACAAGAAATAAGCGCATAAATAAAACGGAACCTGCTTTGGATGATGGCGATATGATGGCATGGGCTAAATGATGAGGGGACAACAAATAATAGACGTTTTGGTGGGATAAGACAAGGGTGGTTCAACAGAACGGTTTTTTGGAAAACGGTTTTAAAATTTAAGGATCGCCTGTGGATGGTTTTATTTTATGATCTGTGGTTTGATTTAGGGATGAGAATGATGCAATGGGGTGTATGCAGAATCGCCAAAGATATATTTGGTGTATATCATGGCTATATGCACCATTGAGTTGGTGTTTTTTACCAACATCTGTTTTTAAATAAATATATTTTTAATTGTTGTAAGTTGTTAAAAAATAAAAAGTAACGATTTTTATTTTTTGCTGGGTATAAGTGGCACGCACATTGCCTTATACAGAGGCGTCCACAACATGGTTATTAAAAAACAAAATAGACGGTTGTTTAACTGAAAGGAGCATCCTATGGCACGCGGAATTTTTGCACGGATGGCGGATATCGTGAAGGCCAATGTGAATGATTTGATTACACGCGCAGAAGACCCCGAAAAGATGATTCGCCAGATGATTTTGGAGATGGAAGAAGCTGTAAACAAAGCAACGGCATCGGTGGGAACGGCCGTGGCCAATGAAAAGCGTTTGGAACGTCAATATTTTGAAAAACAAGATCAAACCGAGGGCTGGCAGAAAAAAGCCGAATTGGCCGTTGAGGCGGGTGAAGATGATTTGGCCCGTCGCGCACTGGAACGCAAGGCTGCAGTGCAAGAGGCCGCTCGTGATTTGGAAGCGGCTTTGGAAGAAAGTCGAAAAACCTCGACCCAACTCAAACAACAATTGTCTCAGTTGAAGGCCAAGCTTGATGAAGCACGCACCCGTCAAGGCGCATTGGTGGCGCGTCGTCGGGCTGCAGAAGCACGCAAACAGATCGCACAGGGGTTGTCGGGTGTGGGCAATGATGCATTTTCAAGTTTTGATCGTTTTCGTTCACGCATCGAATCGGAAGAAGCAGAAGCCGATGCCCATCAGGCGATGGCGGGTGCAGATCCTTCATTGGAAGAACAGTTTTCTAAGCTGGCACGCAAGGGTTCGGTGGAAGATGAATTACAAGCACTGAAAAACAAACTGGGACAAAACAATGCGTGAATTTGAAAAACTCGCCGACGAAATTGCCCGCAAGATTGATCGGGCAGTGAATGAGATAGAAAACAAGGTTAAGAATAAAGTTAAGATTCAGTGGGAATCTCGAAACCATTATTCAAAAGATGATTTTCGCTCGACAACCGACTCTCTTAAACGTGTGCCTGACCGCCTTTCTGACTTTGCAACCGATGGAGGATGTGCAATGCGTTATTTAATGGCCTATGGGATGAAAGGTTTTGGCCTCATGATGGGGTTGGGGGGATTGATTGCGGCCAGTGTGGGCGCGGTTGAGCAAAATTTAGAACCCGTGAGTGTGGGACTGAGTCTGTTGGTGTTTTCACAAATTTTGTGGTGGGGTGGCAGTCGGTTTAAAAAGTCTGCTGATGGACGTGCTTATGCCAGAGATCAACATCGCGTTTTGCGGTTGGCACGAGATCGAGATGGTAGTTTAACTGTGCTTGAAGTGGCCACAGACCTTCGGTTAACAGTGGAAAAATCTGAAGAAATTTTGCGAGAGCTTGCAGCAAGAGGCCATGCAGAGATGCGTATTTCAGAATCGGGCATGATTGTGTATTCTTTCCCAGAAATTGAGCGGTGGGAAGAACGCCATTGGGCAAAACGCGTAGATGATTTGATATAAAAGACTTGAGGCCATTCGGGAGGGTGCTTTCATGGGTTTTATGATTGAAGTGGGCATTATGATTGCCCTGATTACACTGGCTTCGGCGGTTCATAAATATGTAGAACGACGCAGTAAAGGCAGTGTGCCATCGGATGCTGAAACACGGTTGCTTGCACGGATGGATGAGCTGGATCGACGCCTGACAGATATTCAGGACGTGATGATTACGATAGATGATAAGTTGGATCGGAAATAAGGGAGGGTGTTTACATGGAAGATGTTATTGCTGTCTTAGGATTTAGTTTGGTGATGGTTATTTTGGCCTCTGGATGTTGTTTTTATATTGTTCAGCGTGCAAAAGCCAAAGGGAATATGAGTTCTGCACAAATTAATCAGTTTGAAGATCGTATTCAAACGATTGAATCACGCCTAAGCGATATACAGGATATTGTCATTTCTATTGATGACCAGTTGAAACGCCCTTCCCAAAATGTGACTACGCCTACCGCTCGTGAGCTTTCCTAAGGATTTGATGATGACATTCTCCCGAAATATTTTTGCAACCTTACTTCTTGTGTTTACTGCCTGTAATGCTTTTGCCGATCAATATCAGGGTTTACAACTTTCAACACGGGATATATCCACACTTGCAGCTTTGAAGGTGACGCCAGAATATGTGCAAGAGATGCGTGCATATTTTCCCAATATATCGGCGAAGGATATTACGAGTTTATATGCATTAAAGGTGACGCCTGAGTATTTAAAAGAGATGCGT
>JAYODI010000086.1:20741-24371 GCA_038279365.1 Candidatus Latescibacterota bacterium
AAGAGATGCGTTCGTTGTTTCCCAATATGTCGGTGAGAGATGTTATAAGTTTATATGCTTTAAAAGTGCCGCCCAGTTATGTAAAAGAAATCCGCGATTTGGGTTACGACGATATTTCAATTCGAGAAATAACCAGCTTTTATGCGCTTAAAGTAAAGCCCGAATACATCAAACAAATGAGGGAGGCTGGTCAGCCGGTGGTGGCAGGGCAAGAAGTTCACATTCCCGAAATTCATGTACAAATTCCTGAGATTCATATACCTGAAATATCCGTTGATCTTTCACACGCACATTCGGAGCCTTCTTTTTTGCAGAAAATTGCAAAAGTTGCTGGTGGCATTGCGATGGCTCTTGCCGTGTTGTTCTTGGCTGGTTTTGGTTTTTTTGTTTGGCGTAGATATAATGGTGAAGGTGACACGCATGTAGAAGAAGACTTAAATGTGCGCATGACCCATTTTGAAAATCGTGTGAATGATTTGCAAGATATTTTGTTGTCAATTGATGATCGTTTGGATCGACGTTTAAAACGTACATAAATATTAGGTTTGGATGATCAGTGGAAAGAATAGACAACTGGTTTGAACGTTTGTCAGAGATTGACGTGGCAGAGAAGAATTAAGGGAGGGTGGTTTCATGCATCAATTTTTTCAATTTTCGATTTGTGTTTGTTTGGTGATATTGGCGGGTGGGTCTATTCATTATGTGCATGATCATCCAACGTTTGCGGGTGGGCTTTTGTTGATCATTATTTGGGGCATCATGTTGAAGTTTATTAATAGAACGAATGTTTTTGTTTTTGATAAAAATGGGAAGAAGCCAAAGTCGTCCGATCAAGATGTGTCAGGCAAACGCATTGCACAGTTGGAAAAACGTTTATCGGATATTCAAGATATTGTGATTGCCATTGATGAGAAGATGAGTCGGGTGGAGACGCAATCTTATTCCAAGGTTGAAGAAAACGAAAAAATTTAATTTGTTAAAACCATTGCCGTTGTTAGGTGTTATATAGAAAAGAGACTGGCCATGCTTGTTAAATTGATAGGGATATTACTGATTATTGTGGGTGGTGGTATTGCACTGCAAACGTTGTTTCCGTTGATTGGCTCTGTGTTGGGTATGGCTTTTTTGCTGATTAAATTGGCATTGGCCATTGGGTGCGTGATGGTGGGATTGCGCTTGGTGAACAGAGAAGACTAATAGGTGTTTCGGGCTTATGGATGTCGTTTTACGTGTTCAAAAATACCATATAGAAAATTGAGTACGTAATAGAATAAAAAGGGGGTTGTCATGGATGGTGTTTTGATTCAAAAATCGTTGGCGGGAGACCGGAAGGCTTTTGAGAAATTGTATCACCAACACCGCGATCAGGTCTATGGGATATTGGCCCAGCGGTTGCGCGACAGAGATACGTTGGATGATTTGGTGCAGAATACATTTATGCGGGCATTTCGCTCATTACATACGTTTAAAGGTGATGCTTTGTTTTCGACTTGGCTTACCCAAATTGCATTGAATGTCTATCGGTCGCATCTGCGCTCGGTGCAGTCTCGGCAAAATTGGATTCAAACATCTGAAGACCCCGAAGCGTTGGGTGGTGTGATGTGTGATTTTGATAAAATAGACGATCCTGTTCGGTTTGTACAGGACAAAGAGCGGGCAGAGTTGGTGCGTCAAAGCATTGATAAGTTGCCTGAACGGTATCGCAAGGCGATGTGGTATCGGTATGTGTTGGATTGGTCATATGAAGAAATTACGCAAGCCTTGCAGGTGCCATTGGGCACGGTGAAAACGTGGCTATGCAGAGCACGGCGACAATTGAAGGGCGAGTTTCGTAAATTGGGTTTGCAACCGGGGTAAGATAAGCACAGGGAAATACACTTGCATGGGATGTTGCATATACCCTATAGTTATGGGTATGTGAAACAAACCCTTTTACAATGGTTGGTTTATGGCAGAAAAAGAAAATATCACGCATAATTTGTCGCGTTCTCCAGATCGTATAGATCCTACCTTGGATTTATCGGAATCGGCAAATCAGACGGCTCGGTTGAAAACGCGTGAGGGTGATGCGGCGCTTTTGGCCGATGAGTTGGCACTTGCACAACAAGCTTATGAAGCGGCTTTGTTGGCTGATGCGGGCGATATTCGGGCATTGCATAATTTGGGTGTGGTGGCCTATCGGCAAGGAGATTGGGACGTTGCTCAGGCACATTTTCAGGTGTGTTTGGCGCACGAACCCAAACGTGCCGATTTTCATTTTTTATGGGGTCTGTGCGCGGTTAAAAAAGGGCAAGATCAAGAGGCAGAACGTGCATTTTCACAGGCTCTTGAATGTGATGCCAATCATTTAAGGGCACGGTTTCAACTGGCATTGCTTTATGCGCGGGGTGCGGCACCCAAATCGAATGACCGCCAAAAGGCGGTTGCACAGTTGGAGGCCATTGTAAAGGCTTGTGATGATGGGGCTGAGTTTGCGGCCTTGGATCGGGTGTGTTTTTTGTTGGCCAGTTTGCTCGATGATTTTGCAGATCAAAACAAACGGGCGATTCATGTGTATCGACGTGGGTTGGAAGTAGATCCTTTGTTTGCACCAGGGCATAATAATTTGGGTGTGTTGTTGATGAAAACGGGACAGATTTTGCCTGCGTTGGGTGAGTTTAAAATTGCGATTCAATTGGAGCCGGATTATACATTGCCTTATGGCAATTTTGCCCGCTTACTTTTTCATCATATGAGTTCGGCACAAATGGCCGTGGAATTTAAAAATATCACAGAAGAATTTGGTGTACAAGCCCCTTTTATTTTGTCGCGATTGTCTCTTGAATTGATTGATTTGGGTCGCGTACAGGTGTATGAAAGTTTGTATACACACGGTCATCGCATTAAAAATTTGATGGGTTTGTCGGGTAGTCGTATGCGCCGAACCTTGCGCAAGTTGCCTGAAGATGCACCTGGCATCACAGATTTAAAAGAAATAGCCCAGGAGCAAGAAGAAGTTTACCATCAATGGGTTGATTATTTGCGTTCTATGAAACAAGAGGCGATGAGTTTGACACTGGTGAATGTGGTGGCGGTGGTTGAGCGTGCTGTGGCAACGATTCAACCGCGCACGGGGCAAAAAACAATGACATTTGCCGCAGAAAATCAGGTCCCTCATGTGAAAGCCGACGCTGCAATGCTCAGTGAGGCCGTGACCAATTTGGCACTCAATGCCCTTGATGCCGTGGCAGAAGACGGCAAAGTGGTGATTCAGGTGGGTGCCGATGGGGAGCGCAATTCGGTGTATATTGAAGTGGAAGACAATGGACCTGGTATTCCCGATGAGGTGCAACAACACATTTTTAACCCTGGCTTTTCAACCCGTGAACAGGGCAATGGATATGGGTTGAGTATTTGTGCGCGTATTGTGGCGGCACACCGTGGTACATTACGTTTGATTAGCCAAGAAGGTGCGGGGGCTGTTTTTCGTATTGATTTACCTATCGACTTTGAGGTATCTTCAGAGGAAGACAGTATTGGATTACAGCGCACTTTGACGGATGCGTCGCGAGACCCGATTGTTGAAGAATTTGTGGAGTAAAATTAGAACGGCAAACGGTAGACGGCAAACGGTAGACGGCAAATGGCAAA
>JAYODI010000087.1:0-24217 GCA_038279365.1 Candidatus Latescibacterota bacterium
TTTTCAAATTCGGGCATGAGTGTGCCTGGTAAAAAACCGCCAATGTCCCCACCAAAACGATTGGATGGGTCTCGGGAATATTGTCTGGCCAGTGTTTCAAAAGTGGTACCGGTTTGCAGTTGGGCAATGAGGTTTTGGGCTTCGGTTTCTGAGGGAACCACAATGTGACGCACGCGCATTTCACCTGCGGCTTGGCGGTGTCGTTTTTCTGTGAGGAGTGTTTTTGCAATTGATAAGTTGTTACGGACCAGTGGGTAATTGGGGTTGTGTACAAGGGCCTGTTCAAAAGATGTGATGGCCTTTTCAAACTGTTCCATTTCGGCATAGGCACTGCCCAAGTTGTTGTGGGCATCGGCAAAGTTGGGTCGGTATTGGATGGCTTTTTGATAGTAGGACACAGCATTTTGGAAATCACCTTGGTAGGCGTTGAGCAAGCCAATGTTGTTATAAGCACCTGCATTTTGGGCATCTAATGAGAGTGCTTTTTGATAGTTTTTTAGCGCGTTGTCCAACTGGCCACCAATGGCATACGCTGCGCCTAAGCTGTTGTGGGCTTCGCTGTTTTTGGGATCAAGGGCAATGATTTTCTGATAGACTGTTACGGCACTGTCAGGACGCTCTGCGGCCACAAGTGCGGTACCGAGGTTAAATAAGATTTCAATTCTGTTGGGCTCTTGTGCAAGGGCTTGGTGATAATAATTAATGGCTTGACTGTGTTGGCCTTGTTGGGCAAGCAATATGCCCAAGGCATTGGCGGCATCACTTGTATTGGGGTTGAGGGATAAGATGGTACGATATTCGGCCACAGCAGAGTCTATTTGTCCACGGGCTTGATATTGAGCCGCATTTTCGAAATGTACACGTATTTGGCGTTCGGTACACCCCATAAGGAATATGAAAGATAAAAGGCAATAAGAGATTAAACGCATTGGATTATCCTAAACGACAGTACCCACCTCTTGTGCCACACGCGGACGGCGCAATTTCCAGATCATGCCGTCGAAGATGAAGTGCATAAAAGAGGTGCCATAGGTGAAGACAAGAAAGGCGAGCAGTGACAGTGTTTTTAAACCGTATAACAAGCTGCTCACAACAACTATGAATCCGACAATGTACCAAACAATGTGTTTTGATGCACGTGTGAGGATGGGAGAGTCCAGTGCATTTTGTTGGCTTTTGTTTTTGATGGCGAGTCCCACAAGCGCAATGTATTCGGCGGCATGGCTAAAACTGGTGGCAATAAAGAGGGCGTCTGTTGAGAGGATTGGAACGATGCCATACATAAAAATGATTGAAAATAAAAAAATGAGTTTAGGGTAATTTTTTTGTACAGGGTTGCGCCATTCATAGACCAACCAGATGAGGGTGGTGAGAATGGCAATTGCGTAGATAAGCTGGGCGATGGTTGTGGGAATGGGGGTACCCCCTGATACGGTGCGCAAATAGTGCATCACACGGCCTTCTACATCGGATTGATACGCAAACATAAACGCAAACCCAGCCATGCCCCACAAATAAGATGTCCAGGCATCGAGGCGTTTGTGCCCCCAGCGTGCTTTACCTGAGTAGATGCGTAGGATGCCATATTTTTGCCGAACAAAGTGAAAGTAGTTAAACAGGTACCAAATGGCAAACATCTCGGGTTCGTCAATGCGAAAATAATAACACAGCCCCACAAACCCCAAACACAAGATGGGGGTGATGGTGTAAATGGTTTTTTGGCGGTGAAATTCAATGCGGTCGAGATAAACGAGTGGGAATGTAAAATATCTGTGGGCCGCAAAGGATGTGACGGCTATGATGCGGAATGTTTCGTCATGGTTTGCAAAGTAGTATGGCATTAAAAAAAAAGCCAACCATCCAAGAGAGATACACAGAAGGTCAACGGTTGGTGTGATGATCCAGTGGGATTTGGGTTGGGCGGTTGTCATAGAAACACCGGAAGAATGTTTACTGGCTTTTTTTGTTTGTTATCAATGGTTAAGCAGGGTTTATGCAATACCCCCGTTGGGAATAGTTGACAGACAATCTATGATATTTTTTCTTTATAATAAAGAACTTATTTACCAGACTGTGGGTGGCTGTTTGGGTGTTGTTGTTTCATTGCAATGATGTTATTATGTGGTGGTTGATCGCGGGAATTTTTTTTTGCGTGTAATTTTTAGGAGATCGGGCAATGGATATGGATCTGTTTAAACGCTTTGATGACGATGGTTATGTGGTGATCGAAAATGCCATTTCGGGTGATTTGCTTAAGCGTGTTCAAGCGGCCTTTGATCGGGTTGAACACGAAACGCGCCCCGCTTGGTTGGCACGCATTGCTAAAGACCCCAAGCGCGGTTCTTATGGTGTGGGCCCCACAGCTCATGTGGTGGAACCAGTGATTGATCGTGATGATGTGTTTGTCGATTTATTGGAATTGCCTGCAACCATCGACATTGCCCAGAAGATGCAAGGCCCAGATATGATGATGATTGACAATGCCCTGCATGTAAAACCACCGGGCAAAGAAGCCCATACGCGTTGGCACAAAGATTCTAAAATATGGGCGCATGATGTTGTCGAATGGTCTGAGGCAGATCGCAAGGCCTGGGCGTCTATGAAAGCCTGTGACACGCCTTTTCACAAGATTAAGATTTTCTTTTTTGTGTATGATGTCGATTTTGATACGGGGCCTTTTAGTGTGGTGCCGGGTTCGCATCGATGGATTGATCGGGAGATTCCTGTATTGGATGATTTAAATGCGATGCCCGATCATGTGCGTTTGACAGGGTCTGCGGGGTCTGCCATTTTGTGGAATGGCTGTATATGGCACACGGCCATGGACAATACCGATACCCAAGCGCGGCGCATGTTGCTTTACAACTATACCCACTTTGGTCAAAAGCAATATGACGATTGTATACCCAAGGGTGCATTTCGTGAACGTCTTGCCCGAGAACGATCCTCTTTGTGCAAACAATTGTTGGGCATTGAACGTATTTAGAGAGGCAAGATATGGCCGAGGTTTTGAAACCCATTGAAGAACACCAAGCTGTTGATCGTGCATTAACGTGGAAATCTCTGGGATTGGGTTTGGTACTGGTTTTGTTGGCTGCCATTGGTGGATTTTATGCACGACATGTGTTGCACACCAGCCGATTGGCACAAAACCATTTGTCGTTGGCCGTGGTGTTTCCTTTTGTGATGACGGTGTTGTTTTTGCGGCGGCCTTTAAAATTGAGCCGTGGTGAATTGTTGGTTGTCTTTGCGATGGGGTTGATTGCATCGACATTGCCCACCTATTTTTTGAGCAAGTTGTTGGCCAATTTGGTAGTGCCTTATTATTTGGCCGACCCCACCAATGGATGGGGTGAATTTACCCATGCGTATTTGCCTTCTTGGGCAGTCATTCCGCAGGGCACCGCACTTACGTGGTTTTTTGAAGGCTTGCCACGGGGGGCATCCATTCCGTGGGAGGTGTGGGTGGTGCCCTTGTTTTGGTGGGTGAGTTTGATTGCGGCTCTATGTGTGGTGTTGCTTTGTGCAGTGGTTATTTTGCGCAAACCTTGGATTGAACACGAGCGAATTGATTATCCTTTGTTGGAATTGCCATTGGCCATGGTCAATGAAGTGACACCAGGTAGCCGATGGCCAGAGTTTATGCGCAATCCTATTTTTTGGTGTGGTTTTGGTGTTTCGTTTTTTGTAATTATGTGGAATGTGGTGTCTTATTTTAACCCGATGTTTCCCAATATCCCCTGGAAATATGGTGCCGTGTCACTGGGGCGTGGTTTTCAACCAATTCAACTTAATTTGTACTGGCCTGTGATTGGGTTTGCCTATTTTATCAAACTGGATGTGGGATTTAGCGTCTGGTTTTTCTTTTTGATGGGTACTTTGGAAGAGGGGTTGTTCAATCGCATTGGGTTAGAGGTTAAAAACCCTGACCCTTATGGCACCAGTTTTGCCGCCGTGGGATGGCAAACTTTTGGTGCGTGGTTGGTTTTGGTAGGCTGGGGGGTGTGGGTGGCACGTCCTCATTTGCGACAGGTGTTTCACAAAGCATTTTATGCCGATGCTTCGATAGACGATTCACGTGAGATGTTATCATATCGAATGGCTGTGTTTGGTTTGATTTTGGGTCTGCTTTACCTGGCTGGGTGGTTGTATGCTTCTGGTATGGCGTTGTGGGTGGTTTTGATTTTTTTGGTGATGATGATGGTCACGTTTTTGGGCATTACACGCGTGGTGGCTGAAGCGGGGTTATTGACCATTCGGTCTCCTGTTGTGGCACAGCATTTTTTGATGTTTGGATTTGGTACGGGCAACATGTCTGGGCCAACGATGGCGGCATTGGGGTTGAGCTATGGCTGGTATGGCGATATGAAAACGACGTTGATGCCCGCATTGGGGCATTCGGTGAAGTTGATGGATACGGTGCATACATATAAACGTCCGTTGGTGTGGGCTGTGGGGTTGGCCATGGGCGTGGGGGTGTTGGTGTCTGTTTGGTACATCATTTATATGGCGTATCAAACCGGAGCTGGTAATTATGGGGGGCAGTTGTCGGGTGGTTTGGCGCGGTTGCCTTGGGACCTTGTGGTGAAACACACACGAACTCCTGTTGAAGTGGCGTGGGATAAGTGGATGTTTTTGGTGTTTGGGATGGTTTTAACGATTGGACTATATATGCTCAGGTCTCGTTTTCCGGGGTGGCCCCTTAATCCGTTGGGGCTTGCGGCGGGGCCGGCATATCCGGTGACCAATGTGATTTTTCCTTTGTTTTTGGGTTGGTTGGCCAAGTCGTTGATTTTGCGTTTTGGGGGTGGACAGACCTATCGGTTGGCACGGCCTTTTTTTCTGGGGTTGATTATGGGGCATTATGTGGGTGCAGGACTGTCGTTTTTGGTCGATATGATTTGGTTTCCAGGACAAGGGCATGGTATTCCTTTTTCGGATTGACATGTATCAAGAGGTGATAAACACCTGACGCATCGTGTGATGGATATGACCGCTGTATTGAGGAGATTGGTATGCACCAAATGATATGGGTTGTTTTGATGGTGATGGCAACGCCCTGTTGGGCCGGTGATGAGGCTTTACCGCCTAAAAGTGATGGGGTTCTCACTTTTGAAATGGATGCCTGTGCGTTTCGCTGGCAAGAAAATGACTGCTTTGTCGAAATAACGTTGCGATTTCCGGTGGCGCAATTTGCTTTTGCACAAAAAGATACACTGGGGTTTGTGGCGCGGTATCAACCTGCCTTGCAGCTGATGAACTTGTCGGGCGAGGTGGTTCAAGAGCTAAAAACAGAAAGTCAGATGACGGCAGAATCTTTGGAGGCCACCACCGATCCTGATCGTGTGTTTGTAGATATGGTACAAGTGAAGGTGCCACCGGGAAGGTATCGGGGTGTGTTGACATTGCGCGATTTGGAAACGGGCAGATCTGGGGAAGCCACCTTTTCATTTGAAGCACCCGAGTATGTTCCTGCAAAGCTGGCAATGAGTGATTTGTATTTGAGCTCGGGGTTTGATGCACCCAGTCAAGATGCGCATATGAATATTTTTGCAAAAGATGGGCGTATTGTGATGCCGAATCCTTCGCGGGCATATCGATCTGATGAAGGTTTGTTTTTTTATTTTGAAGTGTATCATTTGGGGTTTCAAAAACACGATGTGACGATGCAGATATTAGATCGTTATGACCATATTATTTGGCAAGATACACGATCTTTTACGGGGTTCCGCAGTGATGCCCAATTTGCTGAGGGGGTGCCACTGGATGGACTTTTGCCTGGGGTTTATGCACTACAGGTGGCCATAAATACAGGTCAAGAGCAAGTGGTTTCCAAACGCAATTTTCAGGTCTTAGGCGATGTGATCATTCCGGCAGAAACATTTGATGCGCCCCATGAAGACCATGCACAAAAATTGTTAAAGCGGTTTGGAAATGAAGCGGTGGCCAAGGTGTATGAGGGGTTAGACCGTGTGGCGCGGGGGGCTTTTCTTTATGGGTTTTGGTTGGCACACAATCCTATTGTGGCCAAGGCCTATTATGGCCCATTGTTGGGATATGGTCACATTGACACCTCACCCGAATTGTTAAAAGCGATTGGTCTGGGAGATCTGCTTGCTAAGCGTACCGATGCGACTTATGTCGATCGTTTGGCCTTACCCGATACCATGTTGGCACGCCAAGCGCGTGATGTGATGAAGGTGGTGATGAATCATGATCCCAATGACTTTTTTGCGCAAGTAGCGGTGGGGTATGCGTATTTTGCAGGTGGCGATTTGCCCAATGGTGAGCAGGTTTTTATAAAAGCCCAGCGCAAGGGTGGGGCGTTGCCCGAAGTTTATAATGGGCTGGGGCTTGCCCAATTGGGGCGCAAAGATGGGAGGGCTGCACAAACGGCATTTGACCAAGCCTTGGTGTTGCGCCCCCGTTGGACGGTTGCGCTGGCCAACCGTTTGTTGGGTTCTTTTTTGTTGGGAAAAAGTGAGGGTGTACAGGCACTGGATTCTTTGCTGGTTGTGATGCCGCGTGACCTCTCTTGGGGGTATGCAAAAGGGCGCATGAAAGAACGCAAAGGTGATTTTATTGGGGCCGAAGCCGCCTATATCCATCAGGTGGCGATTAATCCGGCGCATGTGCGGGCACGGTTTGATTTGGGACGTATTTATTTTCGGCAAGAAGCCTATATAGCAGCCATTGCCATTTGGCAATCGTTGTTAAAAAGTCATCCCGAGTTTCAATCGGCCTGTTTGGAGCCGTTGTTGAGTGCTTATTTAAAATTAGGGGATACCGCAGGGGCACAAGAAACCATTGGAATGTATTTGCGTATGATGGATGATGCCACGCGGGTTTTGTTGCAAGATATTCGCTTGGTGGCTTCGGTTGATGAATTGCAAGCCTATGAGGCCTTGCCCAGTGAAATGCGCCCCGCATTTGAACGCGCTTTTTGGCAAAAACGTGATCCAACCCCAGTGACGTCGGGCAATGAACGGCTGGTGGAACATTATCGCCGAGTATTGCATGCCATGACACATTTTTCTGAAGGGCAAAAACCTTGGGACAAACGCGGAGAAATTTATATTCGGTATGGCCCACCTGCACATATCAGCAAAAAAGGGGATGTACGCTATGAAACCGACCCGGCTGTGGTGAAGGTGAAGGATCGGTTGCTGATGGGCATTCCGGCGGATGGGCGCAAAGAGATCGTGGCGCGGATGAGTCGGTTGCGCACGTCTACACAAGATGTGATCTATCAGGGTGAAGATGCTGGCGATTTGGTGGTCTCCGATTTTGAGTCGATTGATTTTGAACTCAATCCCAACCGCCAGTTTTTTGGAGGGGGTGAAGATCGCAATGATGGCAAATATTATGATGATGCCCAAGATTCACATCGAGATCGGCAAGGCACCGATAATATTCGTGGCTATCCATTGTTTCCTGTTGATGGCACGACGCGCTGGGAATATTGGATTTACCCAAATGTGGCAGGAGGGATAGAAGTGGTGTTTACGGCCTTAGATGCCCGTGGCAATTTCGGTTTTCCCGATATGCCACAAGGGCGTGCGTTGTCCAATAATAATCAGGGAATATGGACATCTCGGCGGCCAGATCGGGTGGTGGCAGCGGCCATTCACAAACAATCTGAAATATATCGTTCAGGCACTCAAGATTTGGATTTTTATTTTGACTCGGCCCACTTCCGAGGCGAAGACACATGGTCGCGGTTGGAGGTCTATTTTGGGATACCGCTTGAGACGTTGGTCGATTCGTCGCGGTTGGAAGGCCAAGTTTTGCGTGGTATTGCCTTGTTTGACAGTGTGTGGACGCCGGTTTATCGCAAAATGGTATCTGTGCCTTTTGCCGTTGCCAGCTTAGGGGCTGTTTCGGAAGGGACGTTGCTCATTGATGAGGTATCGCTTCATGTTTCACCCGGCACCTATCATTTGGGTGTGGAGGTGCGTGATCCCGATCGCAATGTGGTAGGGGCTTATATGCAAGATGTGGTGGTGACTGGGTATCATGCCAATGCGTTGCAGGTGAGTGATATTGAGTTGGTGGGATCGGTGGTTGAAGATGTGTCTTTCAAAAACAAAGGGGGGCGCAAGGTTGTGCCCATGCCATCTAAAACCTTTTTGCCCAAACAGCCTGTGGGGATTTATTATGAGGTGTATGGTTTAACACAAGATGAATTTGGCCAGACACATTATCAGATGGATTATCGATTAGAGCCCAAAAAGGGCAAACCCATTGCGGTGACTATTTTACGTGCTGTGGGGCAATTGCTGGGCATTGATGAAAAAAAAGCTGTGACAATTTCTTATGAACAAAAAGGGTCGGCTGAAACAGAGTATAATTATTTGGAAATTGATGTGAGTGGTTCGGAGACGGGGCGATATGAGTTGGAAGTGATGGTGACCGATTTGAACAGTGGGCAAAAAACGAAAAAGCAAATTGTGTTTGGCATTGGGAAATAGACTTGTGCAAGAACAATACCCCATTGATAAAATCGACTGGCTGGTGCGATGGGCCCCTTGGTGTGTGGGGCTGTTTGCTTTGATGATCCGATGTTTTTACCTGTGGTCTTTTTGGGCGTCCAATCCATTTTCTCAAAAGTTGATTTCTGATGCGCGCATCTATGACGATTGGGCACAACGGATTGCTGGGGGGGATTGGTTGGGGGGCTCTGAGGTGTTTTCATTGCCTCCGTTATATCCTTATTTGGTGGGTGTTTTTTATGCGGCGTTTGGATATGGCCCCCACACGGTTGTTGTGTTACAAGCCCTTGCTGGGTGCGTGAGTGCGATGTTGGTTTGCCGTTTGGGGGGGCGGCATTTTGGTCTTTGGCCGGGGTGTGTGGCTGGGGTATTGTTTGCTGTTTATGGCCCACAATTGTTTTTTGAAGGCATGCTGTTGGGCAATGCGGGCGCAGTGTTTTTGTGCTTGGTAGGGATTACATTTTTGGATGAGGGGGTTGTGCAAATGCCCAAAAGCAACTGGCAAGCTGGGTTGGCTGGTTTTGTTTTTGGGCTGGCGGTGTTGATGCGCCCCAATGTGTTGGCGGTGATCCCTTTTTTATTGTTAGGTATTTGGTGGGTAACGCGCAAGGTCGGTATAAATAAATTTGGGGTGCAATTTGCGGGGTGGTTCATGCTCTTTTTGGCGGTGCCATTGTTTATTTGTGGCTTGCGCAATGGGTTGGTTTCAGATGATTGGGTGCTTGTGACGGCTCACGGCGGCATCAACTTTTATATGGGCAATCACGAAGGTGCGCCTGGGTGGTTTTCGGCTCCTGAAGGCGTGGATGCACAGATTACGCCTGATGGTGTGCAAGGCAATTTGGAGGGGCCAAGGCGGGTTGCCGAAGCGGCTTTGGGACGTTCTTTGAATGCATCGGAGGTGTCGGATTATTGGTTTCAAAAAGGGTGGAATTTTTGGGTGCACCATCCACTAAACGCTTTGCTGGTCACTGCGCACAAGATACGTTTGTTTGTGTCGGGGTATGAGGTACCGTTGAATTACAATTTTTATTATCAACGGCAATTTTCAAGGCTGTTGCAAATACCAGTCACAGAGCTTTGGGTGATTTTTCCATTGGCTTTTTTGGGTATGTTTGTGGCTATTAAAAACTTTGATCGCCATGCGTTGTTGTATTTATGGGGTGTTGGATATGCTTTGGGTGTGATCATGTTTCATGTTTCCTCTCGCTATCGCATGCCAGTTATTCCGATTTTGATGGTGTTTGCAGGATATGGGGTGTGGACGTTTTATGTGTGGATACAAACTAAAAATTGGAAATCGGTGTGGATTGCCGGTGGGGCACTTGTGGTTTTGTGGGTGGGATATCGGGCAGATCTGAACGGGTGGGTTAAACAGAGCGATTTGGGGGGCGATGCATTTAATTTGGGTACGTCGTATTTGTGGGAAAATGACAATGAAAAAGCCTTGGCTTTTTTTAAAGAAGCAGAGGCATATCGGCCCAAGGACGGCGCTCGTTATTATAACTTGGGTTTGGCATATGCCCGATTGGGGCATGTAGCAGAGGCAAAAACGGCTTACGAAACGGCTCTAATTTACAGCCCCAATAAGATGGAGATCTATGTGAATTTGGGCAATATGTTGTTTCGTGAAAAAGAGTATGAAGAAGCCATTGCGATGTATTTGAAAGCGCTCACACGCGAACCTTTGGCACATAATGCACGGGCCAATATGGGATGGGCCTTGTTGGCTCTTGGGCGTGTACAAGAAGCGCGTGCAGCTTGGGATGCTGTTTTGGAAATGGTGCCCAATCATCCATCGGCAGAGGCGGGGCGCAAACGATTGGGCATGTAGGTGATAGACCATATTGAGAAATGGATAGGTTATGGCAATGCATATAAAAGAACGTGTATCAATGGAACCTTTTCGGCGAGCTGTTACCTATCGCGCATTGGGTTTGGGTGTGATGTGTGCGGCGTTTTTGGCCTGGGGTGGGCATTATACACGGCATATTGGTCATACTTCCAAAATGGCACAAGACCATTTGCCTTGGGGGGCTGTGGTACCATTTTTGTTTTTGGCCATTGTTGTGAACAAGGTTTTACAGGTGTTGCGGCCTCAGTGGATGTTGCGACCCACCGAGTTGCTGGTCATTTTTAGCATGGCCCTTACGGCCTCGGCATTGCCCAGCTATTTTATGGGGCACTTAATTGCCAATGTGGCGGCACCTTATTATTTTGCCAATACGGAAAACCGCTGGGCAGAAGATATTCACCCCAATTTGCCCAATTGGGCTGTGCTGACCGATCAAACCACGGCGCGTTGGTTTTTTGAAGGCCGTCCAGTGGGCACGGACATTCCGTGGGGGCCGTGGTTGATACCCATGGCATGGCGGTTGAGTTTGGTGTTTATGGTGGGTGTGTTTGGGTTTTGTGCCGTGTCTATTTTGCGCAAACAATGGGTTGAGCACGAACGCCTCACCTTTCCGTTGATGACATTGCCACTTGAAATGGTGAAACACGAACCCGGTGGGTTTTGGCCCGTAGGCATCATGAACCGTCCAGTGTTTTGGCTGGGATTTGGTTTGGCGCTCTTCCCTATTTGTTGGAATATGGTCAGTTATTTTGAACCGATGTTTCCCACGCTTCCCGATGAGTTTGCACTGTTGGAATTTGGCAGAAATTTTCCACCCATTCATACGCGGTTTTATTCGTTGATTATTGGTGTGACCTATTTTATGAATTTGGATATTTCATTTAGCATTATTGTTTTTCATTTGTTGCTGACATTTGAGATGGGCATTTTTAACCAATTTGGGGTCGATATTGGGCCAACCCATGTGTGGCCTTCTTCTGAGTTTGAAAACTGGCAGGGTTTTGGGGCCATTTGTGTGTTGGTGCCATGGAGTTTGTGGATGGCACGGGGGCATTTAAAAGATGTGTTTCGCAAGGCCATTTTTAACGATGCAGCAGTCGATGATTCGGGTGAGTTGCTTTCGTATCGCACCATGGTTATTGGGTTGTTGGGCAGTGCGGTGTTTATTGTGGGGTGGTGTGTCACGTCGGGGATGTCGGTGTTTGTGGCGGTGGTGTTTTTTGTGTTGGTGTGTGTGGTGTGGTTGGGTATGACGCGCATTTGTGTGGAAGGGGGCTTGATTAGCAGTCGTATGATTCAGGGGCAATTTGTGACGTATCGGTTATTGGGTGTTGAAGGGATGACCGCACGAGAATTGGGAGCTTTTGCACTTACCGAAACATGGCACCATGATATTAAGACGATTTTGATGGCCGATTTGGGCAATGCCACACGGCTTTATGATGGGTTTCGACATGAGCGAACCCGATTGGTTTTGGGACTGGGGTTGGCGATTGCAGTGGTGATATTGGGCAGTGCCTATTACCAAATTTCGTCGAGCTATGATACGGGGGCGTTTAATTATGGCGGCATTTATGGCCCTTATGTGCAAGGCACATACAATACCATTGCGGGTTATATTCGCGATCCATTTAGCCTCAAGCGCGACCGCATGTATATTGCCTTGCTGGGCATGGCGACTACGGCATTGATGTTGGGGTTGCGGTATGTGTTGCCTTGGTGGCCGTTGCACCCCATCGGGTTTGCGGCTTCAACAGCCTATCCTGTCAACCGCATTGTCTTTTCCATTTTTTTTGCATGGGTGGCCAAGTTTGCCATTTTGCGCGTGGGAGGCATCGATCTTTATCGCAAAGCTGCTCCTTTTTTCTTAGGGTTGATGATTGGGTATTTTACGGGGGTGGGTGTGTCGTTTGTGGTGGATTTGATTTGGTTTCCGCAACGAGGGCATTCCCTGTCTCTTTATTAGTTGATGTTAGTTGTTGTATTAAAACAGTTTGAGTTGGAATGGCTCTTGGGGTTCACTTTATGTGAATTTCGAGAATTATTAGTCTTTTTAATTTATTTAGTGATATAAAGTTAACAAAATTGGTAAATTGTTGTTGGATAATTGTTTACAAAGGTGTTTATAGTGCTTGACATGTGAAATTTAGCACTCTAAATTGTCGCAAAAATAGCCAATGGTGATTTTGGGTTGTCGGGATGCAAAACATTGTGGCAATCATTTTTTTCGTATTTTTCTGATATCTTTCAAACGATCATAAAAGGAGGTGGTGCAAGGATATCTGATGTCGGGTTGAACAGATGGTCCAAACCGTATCAGTGATTGTTTTTTACATGTCGAATCGGCTAATCATACAGTCGATGTTCGTTCACTTATTTCATCTTTTTGGCCGGAAGAGGGAAATAGGGAAATAAAAGGAGAGCTTCTATGAAGAACTGCTTCAGAGTTATGTTGTTTACTCTTGTGGCATTTGCGGTGATGATGGGGGCGGGAAGTGAGGTGTTTGCGCAGACCACAACGGGTAAAATATCTGGGCGTGTTACTGATAAAGGTTCTGGAGAACCTTTACCTGGGGTAAATATTGTGTTGGTTGGAACCAATCAAGGTGCAACAGCGGATGCCAATGGTGATTATTTTATTTTGTTGGTAAGGCCCGGAGCATATGAGGTACAGGCTTCATTGGTAGGGTATCATACTGTGAGCAAAACCAATGTGGTGGTGAGTGTCGATCGTACTTCTGCTGTAGATTTTGCCCTGACCGAGTCCAGTTTGGCGTTGTCTGAAATTACGGTTGTGGCAGAGCGTCCCCCCATCGAATTGGAAGTGTCTTATGCACAAACGATTATGAAAGCTGCAGAAGTGCGCGAAGCCCCTGTTGGCCCACGTTTGCGCGATGCGTTTGCCACCCAAGCAGGTGTAGACACCGATGACTGGGGCTTGACGATTCGCGGTGCTAATGAAGAAGAGATCATGTATACAATGGACGGTGTAGGTTTAAAAGACAACCGCAACAACCGCCCGTATTCCTCATTTAGTAAAACAAACCTCGCAGAGGTTCAGATTTTGACGGGCGGTTTTAGTGCTGAATATGGTGATGCTCGTAGTGGCATTGTCAATATTATAACAAAAGAACCCCGCCAGATTATGATTAGTGCCGATGGACGTTATAACCCAGCAGGGCGCAAACATTTTGGCCCAGAGGTTTATAGCTCTGATAACTGGTGGGACGTTGGCCGTTTTGAGAGTGATGGCCCGTCTGCCGATAAAGATGGCGATGGTGTTGCTGACTTTAAGGGGTGGAACCAAGAGTTTCAAGACCGTGGCGGCTCTGCAGGTAATTGGACGGCAGGTATTTTTGATCAGCCCATAACCACGGTGGCACAGGCCAAAAGCATTTGGGCTTTTCAACATCGAAGCTATGAACTGGAAGGCGGCAAGTACAACACCAATGCGGCGGATCGAGAGTCGGATTATTTTTATGATGTAACGGTGGGTGGACCTTTGTTGAAAGACAAGTGGGCCATTATGCTGACCAATCAGCGTGAGCGTACGGCTTACGCTTATGATTTGTCGAAGACATCGTATTTAGACAACATGGTGCAGGTTAAGTCGATCATGACACCTACTGCAACCACAAAGTTGACGTTGTCCTATATTCACGGCTTTGCCGAAGGTACAAAAAACGGCAACTTTTTGGGCACATTTGCGCGGTCTCAAGTGGAAGCCTCGCGCCGATTTGACGATGTGCAACAATTTGCGCCAGGATCTCAAAACAACAACGAAGAGATCACCCGCAATTATTATACGTTGAATTGGTCACACACACTATCGCCCAAAACGTTTTACAATGTGACGGCGCGATATGGCAAGACCGACTGGGAAGCGACATGGGCAGGTACACAAAAAGTGGGTATTCCTGTGGCTGCTGTGTTTCCCGATGGATCGGTTCAAGATGTGACCGAAGCCAATTACCAAGCCGCACAAGCTGCTGGCGCGGTGATTTTGGATGAAGCCCCTGTGGGTTGGAATTATACCAATCAAAAGAATGATATTTTGGGTATTTATCGTTTGCGTGGTGGCGGTGGGGCCAGTCGCAGTGCAGATTATTCGTGGATCAAGGAGAGTGATATTACCTTTGATATGACGAGTCAGGTGACCCCAAATCACCAGGTAAAAGCAGGTATTCAATTACATGCATTTCATTTGCGTGAGTTTCGGGGTTATGTATCTTCCTTACCAGATAGACCTGAAGGCCTTGACGATGATGATCCTGCAAAATTGTTGGTTACACAAACGGCAGATTTGCACAATTACCATGCCAGAGATCCAAAGTATGGCGGATTGTTTTTGCAAGATCGCATGGAATATCGCCAGATTGTGGTGAATGCAGGTGTGCGTTTAGACTTCCATCAACCTGCAACCTATTGGGATTTGGAAAATGATATTCACGATGAATATTTGGGTTCTAATACGACACGTTTGTATGAAAAACGTGAAGCGGCAAAAGCCCCCACACGCTGGGCATGGAGCCCTCGTTTTGGTGTGTCGCACCCCACAACGGCCACATCGAAGATGTTTTTCAACTATGGTCACTTCTATCAGGTGCCAACCACTGTAGAATTGTATCGCGCACAATCTGGTGCGGGTGAACCATTGGAAAACTTTGGCAACCCGTGGGTTGAGATGCCTCAAACAATTGCCTATGAGCTTGGGTTTGAAAAAAGTTTTAGTGGCACTTATTTGACGTCGGGCACGGTGTATTTTAAAGATGTCGACAAAGAACTCGAAGATGCAACACGTTACTATGCAGAGTTTAACAATGGCAATACGCAGTGGACAACCCAAGGACGCATTAAAGATGTGCGCGGATTTGAGCTGTCACTTAAGAAATCTCGTGGCAAACATTTTACGGGGTATATGTCTTACGACTTTCGTCAAGAACGCGCCCGTCGCATTGGTTGGAACCATATACGTGATGTTGTGAACGGATCAGATGCGTCAACGTTGCTTATTGAAGACAATGCCAATTCGGCAAACCCACCGTTTAAGGCACGCCCGATTTGGAAATTGGGTTTGAACTTCCGCACACCACTTGATTATGGCGGTGATGCCAGTTTGTGGAAGGGCGGGTGGGATGCCAATATTTTCTTCCGGCGAGAGGCAGGTTGGTGGATGAATTATAACCCAACCAATGACATTGCATTGCAAAATGTGCTGAATGTGCAGTGGAAAGATTCGAATATGGCAGATTTTCGTCTTTCAAAAGCATTTGATGTAAAGGGTTCCCCTCTGTTGTATTTGGAAGTACACAATATTTTCAACTTTAAAAACTTCAATCACCTCAATGATGCCAGGGGAGGCGAAGCCTTTGACCACCCAGGCACCAGCGATTCAACGCGGTTTCGGTTGTATATGGAAAGTTTGGGGTGGGTGGTTGATAGCAGTGGCAAGTTGCAAAATGGTGATCGCCCTGGTGGTGGCATTGATGAGAATGAACAGACGGTTTTACGACGCCCTTATTTATCGTATTTGGATCGTCGTGATATGACGATGGGCTTGCAGTTCTCATTTTAATGGTTGGGGTTATAAGTTGTCAGGAATCAGGTGTGATATCTGATTCCTGACCCTTGTTTTCTTTTGTTTTGAGTTTGGAATTTATCGAGGAGATGATTTATGAAACGATGGATTGCACTTCTGGTAGTAGGGCTGCTTTTTGGCAGTGCTTATGGCCAGTCCCATCAAATGGGCCAATTGTGGACCAACAATCAGGCTGTGTGGCCTGGTGGGTTTGAAGAAAGCCGAACGACCCCCGATATTGGTTATCGGGTTGCAAATTCTTATATGTCTCCGACGTTGTTGTATTCATCATTTAATGTGCCCTCTTATTACGAGGCCTCACCCAGTGCTGTGAATACCACGTTGACGTCGTGGGCCAATGATTTGGGTGATGACTTGGCAGATTTTTCGGGGACAGATATTACAGGGAAAATTCCACGATTGGGTGACACGCCAAATCCTAAGTTTTTTCGGATTCAACCGCCAACCGTGATACAAGATGGCAATACGTTACAAAGCAACAACTGGCGTTTGTTTTCAAATTTAGGTGATGCGGTTCGCTCCGATTTGGGTGCCGATTTTTTGATTGACAGTAAGTTTGTGACGGCAGAAGGATTGACGGTGCGCACACAGACATATTCGTGGGCAAACAAAGAAGCCGATGACATCATTTTTGAAGTGGTGACGATTACGTATCCGACCACTCCTTATGTGATTGACCTTCGAGCGGGTGAACGCGGTGTGGCCGCCAGCCCAGAAACGGCCACAAAAAATCCTGTGATTAACAATTTTCACTTTGGCTTGGATTATTTCTTGCAACGAGGTGGTGAAGGCCCTGCTGGTGGTGCCCACATTACCATCACACCCGAAGACGGTGGGCGTGCCTATGATGCGGGGTTGTTGGGTGGTGTTTGGGATGATGTGCATTATTATGACGATACACAAAAGTTGGTCTATTCCCGCGATGGCGATGACAGTGGCAAGGTGGGTTTTCGAGCTGATGGTGATGACCGAGGTGAACCTGGCCCGGGTCCTGGCGATTTGCTTAACAGTGCCAGTGAAGCCCGCATCAGTGCGGGTGAGTTTATGGAATCGCACTACAAAGGGCGCGTGTTTTTACATGTAGACAAAACACCAACCAATAACCCTGATGTATTGGGAGATAACTGGCTGGATGACAACAGCGATCCTGAAAATGCACAGCCTCGGCAGATGCGTTGGGTAAAAGGTGAAGCCTGGACAAGCACAACAACTGCCGATCGCAAAACAGTGTATGATTTTTATGTACAGCCGGGTACCACACGTGACCAACGCATACAGGGTAACGATGTGGATCAGCCTGGTTATGTGACAACAGAGCAAGTGTATCAATGGTTGAATACCTTTGGCCCTTGGGATTTGGCCTTGGGACAAAGCATTCACATTGTGTCTGCATTTATTGTCAATGGACCATCAGATTCGGAGAACAAGCGCGTGGGCAAACAGTGGTTAGATGGCACAATCACATTTGCACAAAAAGAAGCGTTTTTGGACAGTGGGTATGACTCATTGATGGCGTCTGTTGCTGTGGCGCGCCAGGCTTGGAACAATCGGGTGGGCATTATGCCCAAGCTCGATCCTGTGCCTGCTTGGCCAGCTCGGTTTGAGGTGGCTTCCGGCCCTGACCAAAATGAATTGAGTTGGGATGCCGTGTCAGGTGCTGCATCGTATCAGGTTTACAAGCATGTGGGTTTTGAAACAACCCCACCCGAGTTGTTGGCCACAATAAGTGGTACGACATATAATGACACCAATGTCATTCGTGGCCAGCGTTATTTTTATTCGGTTACTTCGGTAGATGCCAGCGGACGTGAAAGTTCTCGGTTTGCCACGCGCACGTTTGCCGATGGTGTGAGTCCTTTTCGTGGCCCTGTCGCAGATATCACATCTGTGCGTATTGTGCCCAATCCCTTCCAGATTCAGGGAGGTGATTTGGGGTCTGGTGGGTATAACTTTACGGGGCAACCGAATAAGTTGCAGTTTGTAAATTTGCCTGCCAAGGCAATTATTCACATCTTTACCATTACGGGTGATTTGATCACCCGTATTGATCACACCTCTGGTTCGGGTGATGAATCTTGGGATTTGATGATTACAGATAACAATCAATTTCTCACGAGTGGGATTTATTTTGCTCACATAGAGAACCCCGATACGAACGAAAAACACATTGAACGATTTGTTGTGGTCAGATAATGAATAGCTTTCAGCAGTCAGCTTGATTCTTTTGAATGGTAAATCGATGGTTGACATGCTGAATGCCTTGAAATTAAGGAGGTTGTTGTGAAAAAGATCAAACTGGCCACAATGATGATCGCCCTTTTTATAGGGGTGAGTTTGGTGGCTCATCAAGCAGAAGCACAAGTTCAAGACCTTCAACCGGTGTTGCCCGGCCTTCCAGAATTGGATCCTGCTTTTATTAAGGTTGGCCAGGCAGGTTTTACGTTTTTAAAATTGCCTACCGATGCGCGTAATGCCGCATTGTCTGGCGCTGGAGTGGGGCAAATAGGGAGTGCGGCAGGTGTGTTTTTAAACCCCGCGACCTTGGCATTTTTTGAAGGCCGAGAAGCGTTTTTTACCCATGTAGAATGGATTGCGGATACCAAAGCCGAAGTGGTGGGTGCGGCATTTAACATTCCAGGGCGTGGTACTGTGGGCATTGGTTTTCAGACCTATGATGCGGGTACGTTTAACGGCACGTCTATAGACCCAAATCCTGCGGGGAAAGGTTTTAAAGACGACGGCCCATTTACCACAACCAACTATGCCTTAACGGTTGGTTATGGTATGAAGATTACCGACCGTTTTGCGATTGGGGCCAATATTAAATTGGCGCATCAAGATTTGGGTACGGGGAATGTGTTGATTGGGAGTAACCGCACGTCGGTGAGCAACTCGAAAAATGCATTTGCTGTGGATTTGGGCACGTATTTTAATACGGGTTTTAGAAATACTGTATTGGCGATGACGGTTCAAAACTTCAGCCAAGAGTTGACTTATCAGCGCGAATCATTTGAGTTGCCACGCAATATTCGACTGGGCCTGTTAATTGATGTGTTGTCGATGGCGGGCAATACACCTGTACCCCATCATCTCAACTTGGCGCTGGATGTGACCAATCCTGTCGATTTTGATGAACAAATATTGGCTGGTTTGGAGTATACGTATCAAGCCGCTGGCAGCCCACTTGGTTTTTCGGGGCGTGGAGGGTATAAAACCAATCACGATACGGAAAGCTATTCGTTTGGGGGCGGGGTGAAGTATATGACCGAAGCTGGGCGGGGGTTGAAATTGGATTATGCCTATACAAAATTTGATGCCCATTTCTTTTCATCTGTGCACGTTTTGACAGTGGGTGTCGATTTTTAGTGTAAGCTTTAGATGTGGTTTATAAGAAAAAAACAGTGGTGGGACCTTGCGTCCTACCACTGTTTTTTTACATGTTTGGCAAGAGCGTTGAGATCGTAGATTTATAAAAAGAGGGGTCACAAAGTTATGGGTGGGATGTATAGAAAAAGTTTTTTGTGTTTATTTGTTTTTTGTTTTTTGGGGTGTTTGGCACCCGATCCCATTTATGAATCGTTGGGAACGGCAGATACCGAGACCCAAGTGAAACACCAAGGGACATCTGCACCTCTTACTTTGGATGCATCTATTTTAAAAGCCCGCACATTTGGCGAAGCCCCCATGTTGGCTGAAAAAGTAAAACGGGGAGAATTGTCACCTGTGTCTGAGCGGTTGCCAGACAATCCATTGGTGATTGTGCCATTGGATGAAATTGGACAGTATGGAGGGACAATAAAGCGTGCATTGACAGGTGATATTGTTCAAACGCCCGGTGTGAGCAAAACCCTTAATGAAAATTTAATGGGCTACGAGCGCCCTTTGCCAAATCGTATTTTATATAATTTGGCCGAAAGCCACGAATTTCAAGAAAATGGTAAAATAGCGATTTTTAAAATTCGGAAAGGCATTAAATGGTCAGACGGTGTGCCATTTACGGTAGATGATATTCTTTTTTGGTATGAAGATATGACCTTGAACGACGATGCGCGCAGCAGCCCATTGTTTCCGGATGCATGGTTGGTTGAGGGCAAGCCGATTCACATGGAAAAGGTGGATGATTATACCCTTCGGTTTCGATCTCACAAACCATTGGGGCGCATTCTTGATATTTTGTGCAGCGATTGGATTGCGTTGCCCAAACATGTGTATGCCTCGTATCATCCTAAGTATAATTCCCGTGCCACTTATGAAGCGTTGCGCGACAGTACGACAACGGCGCAAATACTATTTAAGCCTCATGTGCCTCGGTTGTCGGCTTGGGTACCGGTTGAATGGATACGTGGACAAAGGCTTATTTATGAACGAAATCCTTATTATTTTAAAGTAGACAGTGCGGGCAATCAGTTGCCTTATGCCGATCGTTTGGTCTTTAATGTGATTCAAGACCCGCAAGTAATTTTGCTCCGGTTTATGAATGGTGAGTTGGATTTGTTGGGGCGATATGCACAGATCAATATGTTTTCGACCCTCAAAGCAGAAGAACGAAATGGCAAGTTTAAGATTCGGTTGGGAACGCCGGTTCCTGTTTCTACTTTTCGTATCAACTGGGATGCACCTCGGGTTGAATTGCGCAAGGCTTTTCGAGACAAGCGGGTTCGTGTGGCCCTGTCTTTGGCGATGAATCGTGAAGAGGTGAGCCAAATTTTGTATCACGGATTGCTTGAACCTGCTGGGCATTCTTTTGGGCCGTCCAGCCGTTATTATTCTGCAGAAGCCGCTCAAAAACATGCTCAATACGACCCAGAAAAAGCACGGCGCTTGCTTGATGAGGCCGGTTATGTTGATGCTAATGGTGATGGGGTTCGCGAATTGGGTGATGGGGAGCCATTTCGGATTACGATTGATGTGATTCCGGGCATGGGGGTGGATGTTTGCCAGTTGGTAGGTGATTACTGGCGCAATGTGGGCATTGATGTAAATTTGAACATTGCGCTACGAGACATTCTTTTTCCGAGATGGAACAGTGGTGAGTTTGAAATATTTTGGTGGTGGGGGTGGTCGGATGATGCGGTTGTGAATCGGGGAGATTGGGGCATCACGGGGCCTAACCAACCCGGATGGCATCGCAATGCTGAAAAAGAAGGCCCAGAATGGCTTTTTGAAGCAACACGACTGCTTGAAGAAGTGGGTACGACAGTAGATACGGTTAAAGTGAGAGAGAATATGACTCGGATTAGAGACATTTATGCCGAAAGCGTGGCACTGATTATTCCTGGTTTTGCATATCATGTTTGGGGAGCCAGCACGCGGTTGGGCAATGTGCCAGAAGAGAGCACTACGGCAGATGGATACCGGGGGTGGAGCCGACCAGTGTTTCATGAGCAATTATACATTAAAAAAGCTTTGGACAATTAATTTTATAGTGGTGTGGTTGAGCGTTCACATCTTTGGATAGGTATCCTTATAAGGGTTTTAGGTATGATTAAAACGCTTGGTTTTGTGATGGTCTTAATTTTTATGGGCGTGGTTTCGCTCAACGCCGATGCATTGATGTTTGGTGATCGGTTTGGGGCACGCGAAGATGCTTTGGCTGCGGTATTGATTTTGGAATGGGCAGGTGAAGACAGTGCTCAGGCCTATCGGGAATTGGATCTAAAAGAAAAAGCAGTGTATTTGCAGTCGTTTTGGCAGGCTCACAATCCGTTGTTTGGGCGGTTATATTATGGCTATCATTTGGGGTTTCGGTATTTGACGGTGTCTGATGCTTTTTTTGAGCAAGGTGATTTGATTCCTGCTCAATATAAACTTCATGCAGTTGCACCCGATGGGCATATGGTGAATGAATCGGTGGCTTTGTGCAAACGCATTTTGGCAGAAGCACCCGATGATTTGGTGGCCCAATGTGCCCTTGGTTATGGGCTTTTGGAACAGGGCAAAGGTGTTGAAGCTGAGCGGGTCTTTTTGAAAGTCATTCAGAAGGACAAACACTTTTTGGCGGCCCGGCATGGGCGGGCATTGGCGTGTTTGATTCAACACAAGCGCGTGCGCACAGCATTAAATTACTTTAGGGAAACGGTATCGCTTGATACGGATTATGAAGCGGCTGTTTATAATTTTGCTATGTGTCATTTGGCTATGCGCAGTGTGGATCTCAACCATCATTTTGGCAATGTGGTCAAACGCTATCCAAGGCATTACGATGCGTATTATAAGTTGGGTGTGTTTTATGAATCTTTGCGGTATTTCAATAAAGCGGTGGAGGCCTATTCCAAACAGGTGGCCTTCAACCCTGCGCATAAAGCAGCAAAGGGTAAATTATCCCGTGTGAGTTTGGAGATGCGATACATGAATGAGATTGTACATACGACCATCGAATTGCAAGATTTGATTGAAAAAGATCCCAAACAATACTTGCCTTTGTTGGCGGCACAACAGCTGTCAGAACGTGAATATGAAGCTTCTGGTGAGGCGTACAAAAAGTATTTGGCCTTGTTGGCAGAAACGGAACGCGCTTATTATGAAGATGTATCCCTTTTGACAACACCAGAAGAGCAACAAGCACTTCAATGGTCGAGTGGGCTTGAGAAACGGCATTTGTTGGCGTGGTTTTGGCGCAAAAAAGATCCCACACCCACCACACCGGTTAATGAACGGCAACTGGAACACTATCGACGTGTGCATTATGCCCGACAAAATTACTCAGAAGGGAAACAGCCTTGGGATCAGCGTGGTGAGGTTTACATACGGTTTGGCCACCCCGACCACCGCAGTTGGTCGGATCACTTGGTTTTTGAAACCGATAAGGATGTGGTTAAGGTGAAGAATCGGTTATCCAATTTGGCATTTGATGCCCTTGATGAGGTCGTACCCACGGGTTTTTACAATGGTGCGGAGTCTTTTGGGAACAATATGTTTCGCGCCGAAATGGCAGAAGTGAGAGGGTTTCCCATTTTTCCATTGCCACACCAAGGTTCGGTGTTTCGCGATGGTGCTTCATTAAATTCCAAATGGGAGTCGTGGATTTATGCCCATATTGGTGATGGGTTTGAGGTGACTTTTCACGATGCGTTGGGCGATTATGATTTTGAATTTCCAATGCCCCCGGTGAATTCGCCCAATTATCGGTTGTGGCAACATTTGGCACCTGAGACTGTGGTGGGGCGTGCCATTCAAAAAGCCCCATCGGTTTATGCATATCATTATGGGGGCGATCCGTTGTCATTGTATTTGTCTACAGCAGATTTTAAAGGTATGGATCAGCATTCCATATTGGATGTGTATTTGGGTGTTGCGTGGCAAGATTTGCAGGTGAAGAAACACGGTGGAAGTTTTGTGGCACATTTAAATCGTACTTTTGTTTTGTTTGATTCGACAGGTGTTGAGCAGGTGCGCGATACGCTTCAGGCTGAAGCGATGGTCAACAAGGAGGTTGGCGATCAGTTGTGGGTGGATCAGGCGCGGTTTGATGTGGCACCGGGGCGTTATTTTTTGGCTGCGCGGGTAACTGATCCGAATTCGGGAAGGTTGCAAATCTTTCGGCAAGAGGTGGAGGTGGAACCCTATGTGTCGCCCATATTGATGGTGAGTGATTTGGTGGTGGCTGGAAAGATTGAGGAGTTGGGCGCGTCTGATGTTGGTAAATTTGTGCGTGGTGATGTGGAAGTGGTGCCGTTGCCATCGCACACCATTTTACCCGGACAGACGGTGTATTTGTATTATGAGGTGTATCATTTGTTTCGCAACGATGTGGGGCAAACGCATTTTCAAGTGGATTATGCGGTGCAGGGTGTGTCGGAAAAAGTGGGGTCTCGTTTGTTGAGAGGGCTGGGTCATTTGTTGGGTGTGACGCCTGATGGTGAAGGTGTGAAGGTTTCTTATGAGCACAAAGGGATTTCTGATAATGAGCCGATTCATGTGGCCCTTGATTTGAGCGAAACAGAGGTGAAGCGTGTTAAAATATCTGTTACTGTACAGGATTTGCTTCGGGCAGGGAAACCCAAACAGGTGAAGTCGGTCACTGTGGTGATTGGTGAGGACAGATCGGCGGTGTTGCGCTGATGTGTTGATATGGCAAGTGTGTTATTTCCAAGTATGATTCAAAAAGTCCCCGACAGGATAAACATGGTCGGGGACTTTTTTGTGGGTGCAATGTTGAAATAGCGAATCATTGTGTTTTTAACCAGTCTTTTTTGAGCAGGGCGTAATATTTGAGATCGACAAATTGGTTTTTGACAAAGGCGACTTCGCGTAAGGTGCCTTCATACGTCA
>JAYODI010000088.1:0-23521 GCA_038279365.1 Candidatus Latescibacterota bacterium
CGCGACAATGAGATGCGCGTGCTGCTGCCCCACTGAGCCTGTGCGGTGGTCACAAAACCAGCCAAGCACATGCCTACTCCGGCAAAAAAGCCGGATATATAAATCCATAACTTTTTCTGATTCATTTAAAATTCTCCCTCATAAACAAGGATGATATGACGACAACGGCTTAAACTTTCCCCGGCTCAGTAAAACAGCACCGATAGGCTGCCCTCCTTTCATAAGCGCAAAACAGCGCATCACTGTTTCAAGAGCCACTACATCTGCAAATTAACCGGCCATAAAAATGCCGGGATGAACAAAACCGAAATACATAAAGCGCCTGTAACAAGACCCACTCAAAAGTTCCAGTATCACCTGTTGGAAATCTTGTGGCATAAGACCGTTGCGTTGACGTTCCAATCCACGCCAAACAAATGACCTATGAAATTTAAAAGTGTGCTTTGTTACAGACGCTATGAGGAGTAGGTATCCACGATTAGGTAAATGCAAACGCTGTGCCATATATCAAAACCTTTTGGATTGTTACAGTTCACCTGTTTTTTTTTAATCTACCACGACAGAGTGACAGCAATGTTTCAGCATACTCGACAAATTGTCTAAGACAATTTGTCATTATCTGTTATTCGCAACACCCGAATACCCGTGTTTCAATACGCAGCAAACAATGTCTGAAATCTCAGTAATTGTTTTACTTCTTAATCAACGGGCGTGTCTACACCATTGAAGTTTCTTAAGGTAGAAAATGGTCTGTACGACCTATTTTTACTTTGCGTGTCCACCGCAACCACGTCACCAATGCCATTGCGACAATCACAACCGAAACAGCCAAAATGTGATCTAACATCATCAGGTCCTTTTCATTTGCTTGATAATGAAGTCTCTCGTGCCCTATGCACGCAGATGACCTATACCAAATGCAAGAGACATACCAAATATGAAACACACCATATAAAGCCCTTACCCGACTCCAAAAATGACAAAATGCCGTGTCAAATTGTCTGGTCCATGCAAAAACACGACGATTTGCCAACACGGCACTTAAGTCTGTATAGCTCTTTGCAATCAGGAGAATGTCTCACCCCTAACGACTTGACAATCTCTCATTCACAACCTACTATAAAGGTGTTTGGTCATATTTTAACTTTCAAGATTAGAGTGCTATTGATGCCAGAAACACAGCACATTTTGATAGCCGATAGCGATGATGACCACAGGCGTCATCTCTCCACAATCATTCAATCAGCCGGCTATAACATTCATCCCGTTTCCAATGGCCACCAAGCCATCGAAACCCTTGAGCAAAATGCCATAGATGTGGTGGTTGCCGACATGGACACCCCAGGTGCCGATGGGCTGGCGATCTTGCGAAAAGCATCTGCCATTATTCCTCCAGTGCCCGTTATTTTGATATCTGGAGAAAGCGTGATAGAAACAGCTGTGGAATCGTTAAAAAGCGGTGCCTTCGATTTTATTGCTCGCCCTATCCTACCAGCCGTTTTGTTGCGTGCCCTAGAACGCGCCACAGAACGCCACAAAGTCTTAAAAGCAACTCAGCAAGCAGTACCGGAAGCAGAAATTACAAGCTTTGGTGGATTATTGGGTGCATCGCCAGTCATGCAAGACATCTTTGATGAAATCAGACGCTGCGCACCATTTAAAGCCACAGTGCTCATTACGGGTGAAAGTGGCACAGGCAAAGAACTCGTTGCACGCGCGCTCCATGCATTTAGCCCGTATGGCAAAGGACCGTTTGTTGCCGTCAACTGTTCTGCATTGCCTCACGAACTGGTTGAAAGCCAACTTTTTGGCCATGAAAAGGGATCATTTACCGGTGCCATTTCAACCCATCAGGGCGTGTTTGAAGCCGCCAAAGATGGCACATTATTTTTAGATGAAATTGGCGATTTACCTCTTGAAGCACAAGCCAAGTTGCTTCGAACCGTGGAAGAACGCCAAGTAACCCGTTTGGGCAGCAATACACCCATTCAAGTCAATGTGCGTTTGCTCACAGCAACCAATGTCGATCTCAAAAAAGCCGTTCAAGATCGACGCTTTCGCGAAGACCTCTACTACCGCCTCAATGTGCTTAACATTTCTCTCCCGCCTCTGCGCAACCGCCGTGAAGACATTCCCTTGTTGTTGCGTTCTTTTTTTGATCGTTTTGCCAAAGAAAACCACCGCCCCTCCAAGATTCTTTCACCCGAAGCGTTAACGGCACTCACACAATATCGTTGGCCAGGCAATGTGAGAGAGCTCAAAAACCTCACTGAGCGCATGGCCATCACAGCCAAAAACGAAACCATTACGCTTCAAGACTTACCTTCCGATGTGCTTGCAGAAACCTCTATTTCGCAACCCGTGGAAGACCATCTGATGGCATTTACAGGTCTTGCCTTAGAGCAAGTAGAAAGACTTCTTATTGAACGCGCACTGGCACAAGCCCAAAACAACCGCACCCGTGCCGCCGACCAGTTGGGCATCAGTTTGCGCACACTGCAACGCAAATTGAAAGAATATGAGGAACAGGTCTAAAAACTCACAAAGACAAAGCCCCCTGTAGCAAAGTTGCTATAGGGGGCTTTTTATTATGCAGGACACGATGACCTACCACGTCATAGAAACAATGACAATTTGTCAAAAAAAAGGAAATAATCGTCTATTAACGCGCAATATATCCCTTGGCATACAATTTGATGATTTACCTGGCAGATCATCAAACAGGAGATAACACACAATGAAATTTTCAAATTTTATCGGCAATTACATGACCTTGCTAAAATAACAAAAAATGCGCTGAGGCTTAAAACCTCAGCGCATATTATATGGGACACAAAACAATGAATATTCGATGTGAAAGCCTCGACCAAGAGGCCGCATTGCAACGCCACGGCTCAACACCGCAATTGAAAAAACGCGCCTTAGAAATACTCCCCTTATGCCATCATAACCTTCGCCTGATGCGTTTGGCCGTTTCAACCCAAAATCTCGAAACGATAGAACAAGTCGCCCACGACCTCGTAACCCTATTGGGCGAACTGAGTCCGCCAGCAACACTTGACTTGGCCTTGCAAATTGAAAAGTTGGCACGCGCCAAAAATCTCATAGATGCTGATATGCTCATCCATCGATTTGAGACCGAACTCGACAAACTCCAAGATCGCCTTTTCCACCTAAATTAAATGGGTATGCAACATTCACGTGTTATGGCCGAAACAAAGGTTATGATTCAGGTTTGCGTGTTTCCCACCCCTCTTGAAACAACCGTAAAAAATTCTTTTCCCCATAGGGGTGTTTTTCGGCCTCTGCTTCATTGAGTTCTACCCCCCAACCCGGTGCATCGGGTACGTTCAAATACCCATCCTGAACGCGCGGAACACCCGATAGCAAATCCCAAGTCCACGGCTCTAATGAATCATCAAAATTCTCTTGAATCAAAAAATTAGAAATAGATGCATGCATATGTGCATTCACAACCGTACACAAAGGACTTTGGGCCTGATGACACGCCACCAAAGCCTCTGAGGCTTCTGCTATGCCACACACACGTTTCAAGTTTGACACGCCCAATGCCAACACCTCAGGTTGCACAATATCTACCACCTTCGATGCCAACAGATCGACAAATGGCCCCATGCGCTTATAACGCTCACCCGTTGCCACAGGCACATCAATGGCCTTGGCCACCTCAATCGTCGCAGCCACATCGCTCGAATGTACGGGTGTTTCCAACCACATTGGCGCAAATTCTTCCAAGGCCCGCCCAATGCGAATCGCGTGTGATACTGTAAACCGATCATGTGCTTCAATACACAAATCCACATCCGGCCCCACCGCATCACGCACGGCTTTTACAATCGCAACAGACAGCCGTTCACTCTGACGATCAATTTGGCGATGTGCGCCACCAAAAGGATCAAACTTCATTGCCGTGTATCCCCGATCCACCAACTTGGCTGCTTCTTCAGCAAAAAACACGGGGTCTCTTGGCCCTTGATACCACCCGTTGGCATATACGCGCAATGAATCGCGCTGCTTACCTCCTAACAACTGCCAAACGGGAATACCCAAAGATTTGCCCAAAATATCGTAACACGCCATTTCGATGCCATTCATACCCGTTGAATAATTGGCAAAACGCCCCTTATACATCTTCTGCCACAAATAATCGGGGTGACGAGGATCTTCACCTATCACAAACCGCTTCAATTCTTCTACATCGCCCAAATTGGGTTTGGTGGCCAAACCACCCGTTGCTTCCCCCAACCCAACAAGCCCTTCATCGGTATAGAGCTTTATAAAAATCCAATTCTTCCAAGGGTTGCCCACCACAAAGGTTTTTAAATCTGTAATTTTCATATACTAACACCTCCTATCATCCTAAAAGTACCAATCTATTCAGCGCCTATAATATGACTTCAATCTGTCTCTGTCAATTCAGTTAAAAAAAATCCCGAGTGCCTTAAAACACTCGGGATAAAAACATATGCTGTTACAATGGACATTAATAATAAATGGGCTGCCTCCGCTCACGCGTAACCAAGCGATACCCCACATAAACCAGCAATACTGGAATGGCCAACTTGAGAAGAAACACCGCTATACCAATAACCGTTCCCACCAAAGCAACCAATATACTCAAAGCAATCATACCACCCACAATGAATAACAACACACCAAATATTTTTGCCAACATCACAATACCCTCCTATTCAAAGTACGATGCTATGATTGTTTTTTAAACTTAGATTTGAGTGCCAATATTTCTGCATCAACCTTCTTTTTTTGTTCCAATTGATCAAAGGCCTCATCCAATTCGGGGTTGTTAGCGCCCGTTACCTCGGCATACACTTCGGCAACCACCTCTTCATGGGCAACATCCTGACAAAATTTATCATAGCGTGCAAACGCTTCAGCATCTCTGATGCCCGTGCAATGGTGCATGTCAGATCGCAAAGCAGCATTCCCTTTTCGTATAATCAAGGCACATTGTCGCGTTTTGGCAGATTCCAGTTTTGCTTTTAATTCGGTCAACTGCTTTTTTAAAGTGATTGAGACTTCACGTGCCTCTTCAAGGCTTTGTGTCAATGCCGTGACCACTTCAAAGACCACCACCTTTTGATGCAACGCCTTGCGGGCCAACTCTTCTTCACCAGCTTCCATGGCCGTTTCAGCTTTGTTTTGCCAGACATCAACAGCCTCTTTTTTAACGGCCAATTTCTTTTCCAACATCTTTTCATTTGCAACGGCTCGCCCCACTGCGGCAACCGCATCATCTAATGCGCCTTCCATATCCAAAACCATTTGGCGCACCATTTTTTTAGGATCTTCCAGTCGGGTTAAAAAGTCGTCCACCTCCGCACGAACCACATCTGCCATCCGGGTTAAAGCACCTCTTGCCATATCTTGCTCCTTTCAATGTTCGGGGTAAAATCACACCCCAATCATTCGCAAGCCCTGTGCCAATTCCAATGACCCTGTTTAAACAAAAAATAAACCAATTAATTACAATGCTTTATATATTTTTCCACAAAAAAAACCGCCCATAACATTGGTTAAATACACCAACTTGGGCGGTTGAATACACCAAAAACAGTGGACGATCTCACTAAGAGGATTTGAGTGAGGTCTTATTTAGAGCCAGCCAACGCATACTCCAACTTCAAATGCACCTGAAAAGCATCATACGGCTTGGTCATAAAATCGTCGGCCCCCAACGACATGGCTTTATCGGCAATGCGGGCATCATTAAGTGCTGTCAAAATCAGCACTTTGGTTTGATCACCTCGTGCACGCAATTGACGCAAGACCTCCAAACCATCTAACCCTGGCATAAAAACATCGAGCAACACCGCATCAAAAGATTTGCTCGCCAACTTCGTTAAAGCCTCTTGGCCATTAAACGCAGCATCAACCAAATAACCTTGCTCACCCAACACTTCCAATAAACTCAGAGCCACCTCACTGTCATCATCTACAACCAAAATGCGCCCGGCCTTTGGTGCTCCAACATCAGGGGGTAAAATAATTGGGCGCTTGGGTTGCATCTCTTCTGCAGCCCAATGTAACAGCTGGATCAAGTCTACCCACTTAAAAGGTTTGGTCAAACAGTATGATACACCCAAATCAAAAATACCTTCGCGCACCATTTGGAAAGTGGCAAACCCAGACAAAATAAATACCTTGGCCTTAGGTGTCATCTCTCGAATGGCCCGAATGACATGGATGCCCGACAAATACACACGCTGTGCAAAACCAGATTCACCCAGCTTGATATCGACCAGTGCGATGTCTACACGGTGATTGCGCACATAATCAACGGCACTTTCACCTGTTGGCATCATGGCAATGGCTTCTTTTGGGTATCCGCGCGAAACCAACACCTCATAAATCATCTCTGCCAACTGCAACTCATCTTCTACAATAAGCAACTGTGCTGGTTTTTCTAAAAAATCAAAACGCTCTGGCACAGATGCAGGTGACACACCTTCCAAAACCCCTAAGCGCCCCAATAAGTGCTTTAAATCGGCATATTGCCAACTTTGAATTTGAGGGTTTTTGAGTGCATCGTTATAACAAGCCAAACTCAGATGATGCGCCATATTCATTCTCCCCGACAATGATTTGCGCAATTAAAAATACCCGACGTATAGTTCAAAGGTGGCAAATCTCACCCTATAAAGCAACCTTTTTTCGATTTAAATTTTCACCGTCACCAGAAAAATTCTCACAAACAACAAGAATTCAACAACTTAATGATTAAATAATTCTATTTGTAAAAAGCAAGACTATTCAAAATATACACGCCCATACACACAAAATAAAAAAAGGACGTCAGAAAGTTACCCTTCTGACGTCCTTTTTAATTTCCCTGCGCCGGGAGGCTTATTTAAAAGCCCAAGCCCACAGTTAACCAATGATTATCTTGGAAAAACTCAGTCTTTCCATAAGCATAGTCAACACGAAAAGCTCTGTTTTCACCACCCATTGGCACATTCAAACCAAAACCAAATGATGGTCCAAGGATGTATTCTTTGTTAAATCCGTTGGGCAAAGTATCGCCTGTAGGAGACAACACATATCCACCCCGCAATTGAAACATTTGACGCACATCGTATTCAATCCCGGCTTGATATTCATCTGTGGCCAGGTTGTTGTTACGAAATGTGGCCGTAAAGGTTGCCTTACCCAAATCGCTGGCCAAAAAATCATATGCAACGCCAATTTCAATCGATGTGGGCAATTCTGCAGAAGCCAAAGCCGTGCGGAAGATACGCGATGTGGCTTGCGGATCGGCATTGGGAAGTGCATCAGACAAACTTACGGTGCGATCCAAGTCGGGCCCATTAAACCGCAAGTCGGGGCCAAAGTTGCGCATTGCAATGGCCAAGGTCAAACCTTGGAGGGCCGTTTTGTATTGAAAACCAAAATCAAAAGCCACACCATTTGCACTTTCTCGCTTAATGCCTTCGTGAATGTATTTGATGGTCGAACCAAATGCAACACGATCTGTCAACTTCTGCGAGTAAGTAAAGGACACAGTCGAAAATGTGGGTTGAAGAATTTCACCCGTGCCTTCAGGTGCTTCTTCGGTGGTTACCACAATATCACCAACTGAAAATACTTTGGCACTCACACCAACAGCAATATCATCACGCAATTTGGTGGTGATTGCAAAGTAATTCATATTCATATCGGCCATATAATCCAAATATGAAAATATGGCTTCGCGTTTGCTGCTGCCAAAAACCACACCCGAAGGGTTCCAGTACATGGCATCTGCACCATTTACACTGGCCAAGATGGCACCCCCTAAGGCCGTGCCTCGAGACCCAACAGGAATGCGCAACTCTTGAGCGGCTGCAGTACCAATACGACTTTGATCACCTGCGTCGGCACTTGAAACAACAAGCGCACAACTCAGCAGGCATGCAGAAAGGATCTGCCGAAACATATTTATACCTCCTTCATCACGATTCGATTAAAAGCCTGTAAGGGTCTCTGCTTCCATAAACACTGCGCACTTCACAAAGTGTGAACCAATTCCTGGCGCATCAAAATGTGCCACATAAACGCCACTGGCCACCAACACGCCCTGGTCGGTCTTCAAATCCCAGGTCTCAAAAGACAAATTGTTGTCGTGCCGGATGGTACGCACCAGATCACCAGTCAAACTAAAAATACGAATCGTGCAAGCTTTGGGCAGATTTGTGAAGCGTATCTGACGCGCCAAAGAACTCAACTCGTAAGAAGAACGTCCCAAATAAGGATTGGGAACAGCCAAAACTTTTGAAAGATCTGTTTTGGCCAACTCAGTATCATCCACAATGGCCCCAGTGGTATTAAATGCAAAGACATCGCTGGTACCATTCACATGGTTAGCCGCAATCGAAAACACATCGCCATCTTGTGGGAACCGCGTTGCGCTACGACGTGCAGCAAATATGATATACATAATGGGCGGTGCAGGTGCATCGTTTATCAAGCCCTGAGACAACTCCGCCATATTGGTATCATCGGTGGGTTCTGTGTAGTTGCGATCAAATACAAACAACCACTCACGCGGGCCACCGCCCGCAATATTGCTCACATCATTGTAAAAAGCTGGGCCATAAGCACCGTTGACCAAACCACCTGGTTGGTTGTTTTCTAAGAAACCAATTTCCAACCGACGGTTGTTTTCGGTATCCCAAGCCGACAAGGCAACAGGCACACGATCTTGGAATACATAAGACCCAGGACCGGTGGTATTGACAATGTACTTGCTCCAGTCATAAGCATTCACTGTAGAGGTTTGCTCTGCAGGTGTTGGAGGCGTGCCACTTGCACCACGCATATAACGCCAACCATAAGACACATTGGCATTATTCACATCCAACGGTTTATATTGGTCTTCACCTGGTTCTTCAATCACACTGGTAAACCGCAATTCAATGTTCACCAATTTTGAAGGAGGAACAGATGTTGGCCCAAACCATTGATTGTTGACATCACCCGTAATCGCACCATTAAAGCCTTCGGCACCCCAGTCTGTATTGGCCCAGGTATACCAACGCTCACCAGCAGGAATATCCCAATCTTTCATGCCCAATGGAGGCCCCGTAACACGCACCAACAAACCATCAACAACAGGGTTGGATTGTGCGGTGGCCATATCGGCATGTTGGATCATATTAGAAAGCACAGCCTGCCCAGATGACAAATTCACCAAATCCCACAAGGTGGATCCATCAACCTCTTTGAAACGCACTTCATAACGGGCACCCGTAACCAAACCGGGATCAACCACCTGCACGGACACAAGACCGTCACTGGTGCCGGAAGAATGTTGCACCATGCTGTCTACGGCAACCACGGAAAAGTTTGAACCTGCCGTTGGAGAACGCGGAACAATACCAGGTGCCAATTCCAATTCATCAGACAATGGAATGGGTTGCATACGGCCATCATTCAAAACGTTTAAGGCCGTTTCTAATGTTTTGGGAGACTTTTCTTCATTTAATGAATAAGCCGTTACGGCATAAAAATAGGTCTTTCCAGTTACCAAACGGCCACCCAAAACCTTATCGTCATTCAATTCGATATAGTGACGAATACCTGTGTCACCACCAAATTGCACGGGCTTGTTAATCACCACGCCCGAACCCGAGTCGAATTCGCTGTCGAAGATAATGGCCGATCCATTGACCACATCATAAGTGGCCAAACGACGCCAAGGCCCAGCAACCGATTCGCCCTGATAGATATTATACCCTTCAAACTTATAATCTCCGCTATCAGCAACTTCTGAATCACGGCCCCAAGTCAGTGCAATTTTGCCATTACCTGCACGATCGCCCAATGCCGATACGGTCACTTTGGGTGCCGGTGGCGGGGTGGGCAATTGGAAGTCGGCATCAAATGCAGATTGGGCAAAGGTATCAAAAAAGCGTGTGGCCGTAATCGATGTTAAACGATCTTGACCTTGGCCCATAATAACGGCACAAACCACTTCTTGTGTGTCACCAGGTGCAAAGGTAAAGGGACCAGAACTTAACATCAAACGACGGTCAGCAGGGTTTTCATCATTCCACCCTGTGCCCGCAACCGGATCACCATCCACCATAAAGGCTTTGATCTGCCCTGTAATGGGGTCGGTGTGATCGGTCAACCCACCATTGGCATCAATACCCTTCATATAATTGTAGGTTTCTTCTGCCGTATGAGGGTCTGTTCCGTTGATATATTTGTTAAACGATGTCATAGGCAACCGCACACCATCATCACCAATGGGACCTTGAAAAAAGTCATATCCCACAGCTGGAGGGTTGGAGCCATAGACGGCATCGGTATTGGAACCATTGTAACAATAGCCCATGCTGGTGGCCACATCGGCACCAACAAGGTCATTATCAGCTTGGCCCAAATCGGGGTCTGACCAAATCGACACGTAGGTGCTGTCAATTTGATTGCCCCCTTTGTTAATCATCAAAAACTTCAAAAACACCACATTGCCCAAAGCACCTGTGCGATTGAAAGCAAATGTGGTTTGTTGCACTTCAATGCCCAAAGGCGCTGTTTGCATATTGCTATGCACACTGGGATCTGCATCGTTATAAACAGCCCACAGTGTTTGATCGCCAATCACTTGAGGTGTGCCGTCTGCATTGACGGGGGCACCATCGGCAACAGGCCACGCAGCATAATCTGGGTTTGAAGCATCATCACCACGCGAAATTTTATATACGCGATACCGGTCATCTTGCGGGTCGGCAGGTGTGCCATTTGGCAAAATAGGACCCGGTGCATATTCGTTGCTATATTCAGCAATGGCAACACGTGTATCGCCACCGACCTTGCCACCAACCCAAAGGCCAGCGGCAAATACAGCTGTTTTGCCTGTGTTTTTAGGGAACTCTAAGCCCGAACTCCCACCAGGAATGTCATAACCAAATGACCCCTGGTTGGTTACGAACATCGAAATACTATTGATGTCGATAACCGTACTGTTATCAATTTTTGCAAGGCGTTTTGGAACACCGCTGGGTGGTGCGGCCAGTGTCGTACCTGCCACCCCCACCGAAAGCAATGCCAACGCCAATGTCTTAAAAATACGATTCATTTCTGAATGACCTCCAAATAGAGAGGATCTCATATGAGACTACGAATGATGACAATAAACGCATAATGCGCCAATTTAGAAATTCAAGGCCATACCAAAACGTACTTGGCGTGGTGTATCATAGTTGAGCGGGTTTTGCTCTGCAAGCTTGAACTTTTGCTCACCCAACGTGCCAAATCGGTCTACAAACTGACGACCTTCAGCTGTATTTAACCAGCCCGTCGTTGACGGATCACCCGTAGAGGAATACACCGTCGATTCCAAACCGCGGCCGTCTGTGTTACTACCCGTCACATTTGCACGGTTAAACAAATTTATGGCCCATACATATACATTGCCATTGATGCCAGCCAGCTTGAAATTTTTATTGGCCTTGGCATCCACTTGGAAGGACCACGGTCCATAACTGGAGTTAATAGGACCCGATGGGCGTGAAGACACACTCAACGTGGTTACTTCATTAAAGGTAAATGTGGGTGTATATGGAAAACCACTGCCAGCAGAAACCAAAACATTTAAACCTGCATTGGCCAATGGATATCCACCCATAAATTTGGGACCATCTTTATCAACAAAACGATAATCGACAGAACCTGAAATTTTGTGTCGCTGATCAAAGTCTAATGGCGCAGTCCCTTTTGGGGGCTCGGTTACACCTGCTTGGAATGTCCAAGCAATGTTGCGCTGAGTTTCTGCACTTGAACCGGTACCGGTTGCATAAGACAATGAATACGAAATACGTGCGCTGGCACGGCCCTTACGGCGCATCATCACACCCAAGTCGAAACCTTTGATGGTACCAAAATCGCGGTTGCGATAGGAGCTGAACGATGCAGGGTTTGCCTGAACGGTTGTCACTTGTACCAAGTTTTCGACCGCTTTGTAATAAGCCGTCACATCAACACTGGCGTTGTTGCTTACTTGTTGCACCAAACCCACTTCATAAGCTGTGGTTTTCTCGGGCTTCAAGTTTGGATTTCCAAAAGCGTAATAATATCCACCCAATGGGGCTTTGTATTCCAAATAATCCAAACCAACATACAAATCTTCCAAGTTGGGTTGTTGATAGAAGATACCATAGTTCATATGGAACACGGTCTTATCCGTTACTGGAAAACCCACACCCAAACGAGGGCTAATTTTGTGATAAACACTGTTGCCAGCCAAATCAGAGGCATCCAAATCGGAGTCACCACCCAAAGGCACCGCTTCATTTGAAAGCACATCGGTGCGGGCATTTAAGTAGTCATAACGCAGACCCATGTTGATAATGAGACCGTCGTATTCCATTTTGTCTTGAACATAAAAAGCGGCCAAAATGGGTTCTTTTTTGGTATCACGTGTAGAATTGAGCGGCACAATTTGTTGCTTTGCATAATCAAATTCATACCCATATCGGTTGGCGTCTTGAAAACCACCCGGGTTGCTTGTATCGACAAATGGCCCGCGGTAAACCAAAATAGGTGTGATATGGTTGTATGAACGCAACGTATGCATTTGTACATCAAAACCAGCTTTAAACTGGTGATTGCGGTTGATCTGACTGGTCAGATCAAAGTCGATAGGCGTGATATAAAAGGAACTTGTTTTATCAAATTCGTCCAATACACGACCTTCGTCACCCACAATAAACCCATCGGCATCACGTGAAATTGCTGTTGAATCAACATCACCTAAAGCAAACAAGTTTTCGGGATCAAAACGCGGGTTGCCGTTGGGGCGACCATAGTCAAACAAGTTATCAAAATACAAACCATCACCAGCAGTGGTGTTGTTATCGTAAATATTGGCCTGTACGGTGAAAAATGTTTTGGCATTGAGCGTATAGGTCAAATTGGCAAAAACGGAATTGTTGAGCTTTTTCACGCGCCAAGAGTGCTCCAAATCATATCGATATGTGTGGCTGTAGCTGTATCGATCTTGAGAGGAGCCTACAATACCCGCTTTTAAGGTGGCATTTTCACCCAAGCGGAAACTCATTTTGGCTTGCCAACCCCATCCATCCAACGAATAGTGGGGCAACACACCATCTTTGAGCATATCATATTCAGATTGTGTCAACAGGTTGTTGTCCAATTCCCATTGGTGGGCTGTCACACCCCAACGCGGGTCGCGATCCAAACGATCTCTGCGTTCACCAGAAACAAAAAAGGACAGCTTATCGCCGCCCGGAATGAGAGGACCACCCAATGTAACATCGCCATTGTTATATCCAAAAGAAGGCGTGTCTAACCAGCTACGACCTGTAATTTCGTCGGTAATGTATTCGGCAGAACCCGTATAATTTCGGCCACCTTCACGGGTTACAACCTTCACCACACCCGACATCACACGACCGTATTCGGCTTCAAAACCACCCACAATCACCGAAACTTGATCAATGGCGCTGTTGCTCAATTGGGTTGAAGAAGCACCTGTTTGCAAATCTTTTTGTGAAACACCGTCTACGATGTAATCCACTTCAGAAAAACGACCACCGCGTACATACAACTGCCCACCCAGACTTGTGACGCCAGCCTGCAAGGAGGTGGCCGCCGCATATCCACGGATGGGCATATAGTCTAACTCTTCATTTGTCACCAAACGCAAAGAGCTGGTGTTGTCTTTTTGAACCAAAGGACGGGAGGCAACCACTTCCAACACATCGGCTTCTAATGTTTGTGGTGCCAATGTAAAATCGAGAACCGTGGTCAAATCGGGCAATACTTTAAAACCCGTTACAACCACATCTTGATATCCTACAAAACTACCTTTAAGATCGTATGTACCAGCTGGTACATTTAAAATCACGTACTGTCCGTCAGTGTCGGTGGTTGCACCGATCACACTGGGAGCGCCTTGTACAATAATATTTGCACCTGGTAGTGGTCCGCCCCCATCCTTGTCGACAACGCGACCCGTAATTTTGCCTGTTGTACCTGCCATTGCAGACACAGGCAAAAGCATAATCGCCACGAGTGCGATGAGTTTCTTCATGATTGAACCCTTTCCTGTGAATAGAAACTCGGTAAAAACCCATTTAATCCCGGCTGTTAGAACGAATTAAGCGTTTACTCTATGTTATGTAGTGACACCTCCTTTGGCATAAAACACGGTCAAAAGCAAATGGCACACGCATCATGCACAAGACTTTCATTTTGATACACCTATTCTCATGTTATCATCAGAATAGACAAAAAATAAAAGCCGCCCGTTTGTGCACGGGGTACCATAAACGCTTTAAAACCAAGAGTCTGGGTTAAAAGTGAGTTTTACCAATAAACATACGGTACAGAAATTGCTATTTGCTTCTGTATAGAGACAACACATAAGAACACGGCAATGTTCTTACTTTGAAACGCAGGTCATTGCATAACCTCATAATGGGTTAGGCGGTGGCCTGTTTTACATGCCCTAAAAGTGAAACTTTTTTAAAATCAAACCGTCTAAACAAACCCCTGCCTGAAGGACACGGCAATGAACTTCAGATAAAAAACAGGGCATAAAGCCACCGATCTCGTGCTAAAACTTAAGAGAAAGTGGCTTATATGGTCGCTTTAAAGCAAACAAGAAATCAAAGCAAAACCGTAAAATATATAATAAAAAACAATAATCAATAACAATAAATATAAGCTGAGATGTTTCAACCAAGTTTCACACATGTGAAATATTAACAACTTACACGAATTACCTGACAAGATACAAGAGCAACTTGTCATACATGTGTCACAATTGTAACAATGCATCAACAATTAGAAAACACAATATGCTTAAATAGAGCAATTTTCAAGTCTAACGTCAAGCAAATAATACCAAATACACATAAAATTACCTTTTACAACATATCAAAAAACAGATTTGGCACCCGACAAAGAAACGGCCTCATGAACGGGTTTGCCTTTTTGACGACGCACTTGAATCAGCTCACTGACCACACTTACGGCAATTTCTTCCGGTGTGTCGGCACCAATATCCAACCCAATAGGCGCATGAACCGCCTCTAAAAGACGACGGTCGATGCCTTCGCCTTCTAAATCTTTCCACATTAAGGCCGTCTTGCGCCGACTGCCAATCATTCCTATATAAGCCGCTTTTGTTTTGACCGCTTGGCGAATAATGGGCTTGTCGTGCTGATGCCCACGCGTCACCGCTACAATATAAGACAACTCATCAATGACCAAATGCTCAAAAGCCGTGTCCATATCTAAGGTGAGGGTTTCACTGGCCATTGGAAATCGTTCGCGATTGGCAAACATAGGACGATCATCAATAACAATAATGCGAAACCCAACAGTATGCGCAATTTGTGCAATGGCATAAGAGACATGCCCACCACCAAACAAATACAGCGTAGGTTCTGGGCATATAGACTCCAAAAAAATCTTTTGTACTTGCCCCGCCACTTGCAAATCAATCACCTTCAACAAACCTTCAGGAATGGTCTCTAAGGCATCAAACTCGCCAAGCACAAACTGATCCACCTCAAAATGCCCCAAACTGCCCCATTTTTCACCCGAAGAATCAATTAAAAGTTTGCGATGAGCATCCCCTCCAGCCACAAGTGTCGCCAAAACGGCAGAACCACGCGCGTCAACAATACGCTTAATCTCGGCAAGCAAAACTTCATCTCGCTTAGGTAAAAGCGGTTCCGTAAAAATTTCTACGTTCCCTCCGCAATTTAGACCATTTTCACCAGCATGTTTTTCCGTCAAAATAAACTTCTGTAAAGACGGCGTCTCACTTTCAACCACGCGCCGTGCTTCTGCCCAAACATCGGCTTCCAGACAACCGCCTCCCACAGTACCCACAATTTTACCATCGGGCCGCACCAACATCTTTGCCTTTTTGCTCATAGGCAAAGACCCTTTGCTCGATACAATGGTTGACAAAGCAACCTTTTCGCCCTGTTCCAACAAACACAGGGCTTCTGTAAAAACATCTTTTCCTGCCATGAAGAACACCTATTTCAATGTGGGCAAACGGCAAACGTGAAATGGCAAAAAATTCAAAACCAATCCAAAAACTATAGATCGCTTTACATTTGCCGTTTGCCGTTTGCCGTTTGCCGTTTGCCGTTTGCCGTTTGCCGTTTGCCGTTTGCTATTCCACAAATATACCCAATCATTGCGGCACATCAACCCACCCCACCTATATGCCCTGCTTACTTCCACACAGACCGCAATGTTTTGGCCAACTCAATTAAACTTTCTACATTGTGAGCGGGTAAAAAATAATCCAAATAGGGCAATGCCGTTTTCATGCCCAAACATAAGGGTTGATAACCTGGCGTACCCAACAATGGATTAAGCCAAAGCAACTTGTGCACACGCTTTCGCAATCGGGCCATTTCTTGGCGCATCAGTTCAGGATCGCCGCGATCCCACCCATCGCTCACAATAATCATCACCGAACGCGAATGCAACATGTCGCGGGCAAATGTATCGTTAAACTCTCGCAAACAACCACCAATGTCTGTCCCCCCCGCCCAATCGTGTACTTGTTCGGCCACATCGTGCAAAGATTCTTCAATACCTTTGGTTTTTAACAGCCGTGAAATAGACGTCATCCGCGTGGAAAAAACACCCACTTCTACATCGCGAATTTCGCGCTTAAGTGCATAAATAAACCGAATCAAAAATTTGCTATAACAATCCATCGACCCACTTACATCACACAACAACATCAATTTGGTTTTTTTAATGCGCCGCCGCTTCATGGCCAACTGTACGCCATCTTCACCCAACAAGGCATTGCGCCGCCACGTGCGCCGAAAATCCAATTCACGCCCACGATTTTCGGGTACACGCCGTCGACTGCGCCGATTGGCAATGATGTTCACAATTTCGTGAATCACCTTGCGTGCCTGTTCAATCTCACGGTCTGACATCGCGGCCAGATCTTTTTGCATCAAGGCTTCATCGGCACTATACCCAACTTCTTCAGAATCACTGTCGCCATCAACATCTTCTTCTGAATCGGTTGCTTCCACCGACTCATTCACCTCGGCCTGCACATCAAGATCAGGGTTTCCACCCGTATCGGTATCGGTAAGGGTGAGGTCTTCCGAAATGAGTGGAGAAGACCAAAATGAATTGAAAACGCGATCAAACGTTTCCAAATCATCAAACCGCGACACCAATGTGGCACGGGCCGCAGCATAAAAATCGGGGCGGTGTTGCAAATTGATGTGCTCAAAACTTTTGCACAGGTCAATCAAATTACCGGCATTGACCTCTACGCCTTCGCGGTGCAACACACGCGAAAAACGCACCACACGTCCAAGCATTGTTTTTGGCATGGGCAATATCCTTATCGGGCATTTTGCGTACGTTCACGCAGCAACTTGGCTTTTTCAATCAGTTGTGGCACGCCGTCTTCCTGAATCTTTTCAATATCTTCTTTATACTTCAACACACATCCCAACGTGGCATCTACCGTTGCGGCATCCAACTCGTCCATCTTCATGGCCATTAAGGCCAACGCCCAATCGATGGTTTCTGCCACACCTGGTTTTTTATAAAAATCGCGATTGCGCAACAGTTGCATAAAACCACACACCTGCCGTGTCAATTCATCACCAATGCCCGATACGCGTGAACGCACAATATCCATTTCTTTGTCGTAGGTCGGATAATCGATCCACAAATACAAACAACGGCGCTTTAAGGCATCGTGCAACTCGCGTGTGCGATTGGATGTAAGCACCACAAAAGGTACCTGCTTGGCCTTCACCGTGCCAATTTCTGGAATTGTAATTTGAAAATCAGACAAAACCTCCAACAAGAAGGCCTCAAATTCTTCATCCGAACGATCCACTTCATCAATCAACAACACAGGGCGATGTTCTTCTTGGGCTTGAATGGCCGTTAACAAAGGCCGCTTAAGCAAAAATTCTTCGCGAAAAATATTGCGCCCAATTTCATCTTTATTTGTGCCACGCGCTTCTTCAAGGCGCAACTCTAACATTTGACGTGGATAATTCCATTCATAAAGTGCTGTGCTGGCATCAATGCCTTCATAACACTGCAACCGAATCAATTCGGTACCCAAAATTTTGGCCATCGCTTTGGCCACTTCTGTTTTACCCACACCAGGCTCACCTTCTAAAAAAATGGGTTTGCCCAATGCCAGTGACAAATAAATGGTTGTGGCCAATGTTCTATCGGTAATATAACCCTGCTCTGCAAACCGCTTTTCAACATCTTCAATGGATTCCAACATATCAAACCTTTCTCTTTAGTGCGGTAAAATGAGAGCAGAAAAACGAAATCAGCGAAAAACCATCTTCCACCATCCATCCATCTTCTCTCGATGATCTTCAGGTCATTATAAAGACGCACCACGCGCCAGATAAGTTTTTAATGCATCGGTTGTTGTCACAAATGCCAAATCGTTCCAAGGAATGTCTTGCAGAACAAATGTCTCAACGGCTTGAGACTCAAAATTGCCTTGCAAATCCCCCCCTGTGACATGCCCTGTAAATACCACCAACACAACACGCTCACCCGCTACGGAAAACACCCCCAATAAATCGTCCAATTCAACATCCAAGCCCACTTCTTCTCGCGCTTCGCGCACAGCGGCTTGTTCGGGCGGTTCTCCTGCATCTACATAGCCACCAGGAAACACCCACTTGCCCAACCCTGGTTCAATATTTCTCTTGAGCAAAACCACCTTGTCATGCAAGGTCACAATCACCCCTGCTGCAACTTTGGGGTCTAGGTAAGCAACAAAACCACACGTAGGGCAACAAGGTCGCAAACGGTCTTCAATCTTGCGTTTGATCAATGCCACACCACACCGTTCGCAAAAACGTGCAGTAGATTCCAGTGGTATTGCCACAAAACCCTCTAAATCGATTAGTTTTCAAAGACATAGATTATGCAAAACCGCTATATAATACAGCACACCAATCTGTCGGTCAAACAAAAAACCCCAAGCCAGCAGATGGCTTAGGGCAATAAAGAGGGGGCCGGGTCGCGGTCCGGCCCCCGGAGGGAGAATACGTCGTGCACACACATAATAAAAATCGCGTGTTACAATTGGGTGTCACCCGCGCGACAAAATCGTTAATTATCATCTTTTATTGTTTTTATCAGGCGATCCATATCAGCAGACCATTTCAGGGGTTTGTAATCCATTTCAAACGGCGTTTGCAACACCTTTTCTAATGCTTGCAAATCGGGTCGATCCTCTGGTACATCTTTTTCCGATTGTCCATCGGGAGCAATGGTCGCAGTGGTTGTCACCCCCATAAAAGCCTTCTTGGCCGTGCCTCTTACCACTTGTAAACCATCTTCCGAAATTGCAATACCCGTTACCACCACACGCCCTTCCCCAATAAGTTTAAACAACAGTCCCAATAAACCCGTTGTGGGGCGCCCAGTTAATCCTTCAATTTTATCAAAAAAGAACCGATCGCCAAAATCCAACAACCGATAGGTAATAACCTGATGATTTGTCACATTTAGATGGGGTGTTGAAAGTGTGTCTCGATACGAATATTCACCATCTGCACCGGGTGTTTCTGGCCACCCAAAAATCACATTAAATGCCCGCTCAGGACGTGGGCCTTCTTTTACCCCAGCAATAACCCGATCAAAGCGGGTATCAACCCACATATATTGCTGATGTTCATGGGCCAATTTCACATATTGCGGCGCGGTCTCTTCTGTCAAATGGGTCTTAACCAAAAACGCCCGAAACCAATCGTCGGGTGTAATAAACAGGGTTTTATCCAATCGCCCCGAATCAGCAACACTACCAAACAACTCAAACATCACCTCGGCCTGAAACCGTGCCCCATTGGTCGTTGCAGTTGGATCATAGCCATTGACCTGATTCATCGCGGCAATTAACTCATCTTGAGTTACACGCCTTACACCTAAATCATCTGCACCTGAATCAATTGTCCAAACACAAATTAAAGCAAAAAGCAACCACCACTCGCATTTCAATTTCACCCAAACCTCCTCATAAATCCACAATAAATATCAGGCAAGGATATCGGCCAAACACGCAAAATCAAGCCTAAAAATGATACATCACAGAAACGCCTTGTCCACCATTTTGCATCAAACCCATATTGAGCGTTGCATATGATGCACTGCGTTCATTGCCAATCCAACAAAACGACGTGGCCATGACCGGGGGCGCAATAAAAAGCATAGGCCAAGCCGTTTCAGACAGATAAGTGAGCCCCACTCCTGCACCAAAACCGACCAAACTGCCCAACAAAGCACGCCCCCAAACAGGGTTTTCAAACTTATCAGAACTGGCCAAGCGCACACCCATAGCACTTCCCAAAACCATACCCGCAACAGTGCCTATAAGCACTTCGGGAGGCACATAAAAAAAGTCACTTCCGCGATCACCCGACGTACCTGCCCGTATCAGTGCACCTGTACCCGCACCCACCATACCACCAACCAATCCCCCACCACCTCCGAAAAACAACTGCCCCAAAATCACCGATCCATTGCTTGAGATACGCCGTTTCTGAAACGGATCATCGCGCAGTTTCTTCACCCTCTCCACACGCTCTAAATTGTCACCCAAAATAATCACATCAATTCTATCAAACGCAATGGTCTCTTTCCACAACCCTTTGCCAATAATCAAAGCGTGTGGCAGAACTTCTCTAACCTTTCCATTGGCCGTTGTAGGCTTGCCATCTTCTCCCTGATAAATCACCTCGGCAAAAGCCCCAACCCACAACTGTTTGGAAATAACCTCACCGCGTTCCAAAACAACCACACCTTGCGCCCAACACGGCAAAGCCATCAACACCCCCATCAACACAATCATGCGTTTCATATGCCCTGCCTTATCTGGAGAAAATGAATTACTTGTTTTGCACAACACTGGGATAATCAAATCGGCGCACACATCGAAACCCCACGTCCATCCGGTGAGTCGTTGCCGAATGCACCGCCCGATTCACACAGGCCGTCACAAACCCCGTATCGTTCCACCCACCACCCCGTGTGACGTGCCATCCTGCTCGTCCCACATCATCCGAAGCCGTCCACTCCCACACATTGCCCGCCATATCCAAGGCACCCACAGGGCTTGCCCCAGTGAGAAATTGCCCAACAGGGGCGGTTTGGACAAACCCATCTTGTTCACCCTGTATGTTGGCAGGTACCGTATTTAAGTCATTGCCCCACGGATACATGCGCCCATCGCTGCCCTGACACGCGCTGACCCACTCTCGCTCAGTAGGCAATCGCTTACCCGCCCACTCACAATAGGCCTGTGCACCAAACCAAGTGACAAAAGCCACCGGATGATGGTCCAAACCATTCCCTGGTATAAATTGACCATTTTGCACAACAATACCAACCCCATCCCCCTCTTCATCGAACCAGGGCAACGCCCCCTCGGTTTGATTGCCCACTGCATTCAAAAATTGCGCAAACTGTGCATTGCTCACTTCATATTGATCCATCCAAATGTTCAATTCTTTAACAGGCACCATTTTACCAAATGGCCCCACCCCATCTCCACGGTTTACTTTTTGAATGGGCATCACTTTTTCTAAAGAGGCCACCACCAAACGCCATTTATCGGTTTGCAATTCAACGTCTTTTTCAAAAGCACCAAATCCATCCGCGACCACCTTTAACCCCACCTTGCCCACCCCCACCCGAAACAACATCAACGGTTGATTCGGCACCGCTACCCCTCGAAAAGTGCCATTGACAAACACACGGCTGTTGGGCGCATTGGTTTCTACCAGCAGATGTCCCATGGTATTTGGTAATATAACCTCACCTTGTCCATCGGCAACAACACGAAAAGACTGGGCTCCTGCGGGTGTTGCCCCCAAAAAACCACAAACCACAACAAATGACAACGTCCACATTTTCATTGCACACCTCACAAAACCCAACCCCTTGGCGCAAACACCCTCTAAGGTATTTGCGCCAAGGGGTCGTGAATTAATTCCCCAAATGAAACATCACACCCGCGTGGGCCGAAAACCCCTTCACCAATTCAACACCATCTTTGTCATTTGTCCATGAATACTTGCCATTGCCAAACAATCCAAAACGCCTGCTCAATGGAAACTCTGCCCCCAATGTGCCGCCCAAGAGCAATGCCGTTTTTCGCATGCCCACATCAATAGACGCCAGCCCAACACTGGGTCCGATATAAATTTTGGGATCCAAACCATCGGAATGTGTATTCCCCAAACTCATTTTATAAAATACATTCAACCCCGCCAACAAGGGTTTGCCGGCTGCCTCGTCAAAATTACCTTCACCAAAAACACCCAACGACCACGGCCCATCACCCAACGAAAAATCCAATGCCCCCTGCACACCCAAAACCATCCCATCAGAAACGCGGGCCGAATTGTTATTGATCCCGCCTCCCAATCGAAACGTCGTTTCAGCTTGGGCGTTTGAAAACCACCCCAACAAGGCCACCACCACCGCAACAGCTGTCATCTTTTTCATCTTATCCTCCAAAGGTGTTAAGAACCAATCACAAACGTTTACAATTATCAAAACAAATACAGCGGGGGATCTCGCATGTAGGTCACAAACCACTCCTTTCCTCAAAAGTGACACAATTATTTGATTGCATCTTGCAAATCCATTTCTATCAATGATGTGGGTTTGCCACGGATATATCGTTTTTCGGGGTATACCTCGGGCCAATAAAAAGCATGCCATTCATCCATTGACAACGGCTCTACGGGCTGTGACACACGCAGTGTCGGTTTATAACGCACCGCATTACACTCTACAGTTATCACTTTGCCGGGTTGCACACGCACCGTATATGGTGGGCGACGGCCATTGATGCCAGGGCGATGCCATTCTAACCGCAGCGAATGAACACCTTCGGGCACCTTGTTAATCAATAAAAAGTCGGCCTTGGGAAACACGTGCAATTGTTTCTCATTAAACCACACCGTCAAATGATCAATTGTATCCCCCCCTCGTGGTCCTACAAAAGCCAAGTAGCCCGTCCCTTCATAATCGGCCAACTTCTCACACGCCCGCTTCACCACCTCTTGCAATACCCCGTCAATGCCCCCCGAATAATCATCGACCACCGTCTTCACCGTTTTTCCTGACACCGGATCAATCAAATTGGCCACCACCGAAAACATCGTGCCAATCTTTGACACACTGCCCACCAATATCCGATCAACCATCAACTGCTTGCCCAAAAGCGTCACATCTTGGGTCTTGGCCGTTTCAACCAATGTTTGTTGTTTGCTCGTCACCAAAAAACGATCCGTGCGCGACAACTCGGCTCGAAAGCGTTCGGTAATCACTTCACATTCCATATCGCTCACCCCAATGGCATCAAAATGCAGTACCGCCACAGAACGCTTTGCATTATCTGCCCTCACATCTGCCCCAATCAACAACAAGCAGCACCAAATCACACATCCTCTCCGACCCATAACACACTCCTCAG
>JAYODI010000089.1:0-6401 GCA_038279365.1 Candidatus Latescibacterota bacterium
ATCGTTAGTGATAATATCTAAGTCTTTCGATCTTGATATTCTGCTTTCTCAAGCGTTTCCCACTTCTTGTATACTTGCCGCAAAGAAAGCCCTGCCAATTTCGCAGCGTCTTTGGCAACACCATCTGTAAATTCTCTCAAATTGTAATAATAAAAATCTTCAAATTGCTTTAACGCAACATCATACCGTTGAACCATTTGCGTTGAAAATGGTGAAAAAGTTTGCGGAGCAATCTTATCAACCCGCAACATTTTTTTTATGGTTCGAATATCTACTTTTTCTTTTTTTTCAAGAAGGGTTAAGCGCCAAGCCAAATTTTCCAATTCACGAACGTTTCCAGGCCATTCATATTCACACAAAAACGCCTTGGCATCATTTGTCAAAACAAGAGTCGGTAGGCCTTCTTGGTCTGCAATATGATTTAAAAAATATTCCATTAACAAAACAGCATCCTGCTCTCGTTCTCGCAAAGGCGGTGTGTAAATATCCAAAACGCACAATCGATAATACAGGTCTTCTCTAAACTCACCCCTATTAACCAAATCCTTCAAATTCTGATTGCTTGCTGCCAAAATGCGAAAATCCGACCGAATCAATTCTGTACCACCAACTCTGTAGAATTTTCCAGATTGAAGACAACGCAACAATTTGGCCTGCAATGCCCAGGGCAATTCCGAAATTTCGTCAAGAAATACGGTGCCTTGATTGGCTTTTTCGAATAAACCAATTTTGCGCACATGAGCATCCGTAAATGCACCTTTTTCATGACCAAACAATTCACTTTCCATAACATCTTTTGGTATAGCCCCGCAGTTAATTGGAATAAATTCCGCATTTGCCCGCTTGCTGGCCTTGTGTATGCCATCGGCAACAAGCTCTTTTCCTGTTCCTGTTTCACCCTGAATTAATACCCCCACATCATAAGGTGCAATCCGCTTCATCAACCGACGCATCCCATTAATAGTATGTGACTTACCCAATATTTCAGGAAACAAATCTGCCTCATCACCTTCACATATATTGTCCGGCGTTATTGCTTTCATGGCAGATGATCGAGAAACAAGTTGCAATACCCGTTCTCTCAATTTACCCAAACTAAAGGGTTTGTCGAAAAAGTCGGCAGCTCCAATTCGCAGTGCTTCTTTTACGGCGTCTATCTGACCAAATGCTGTCATCATAATGATATGGGTGTCAGGCCCTTGCACTTCTTTAACTTTTTTTGCAAGTACCAACCCATCACCTTCTCCGGGCAAACCAATGTCTAATAGAACAACACTAAATTTCTCAGACATAACCACTGCTTTGGCCGATTCAAACGTATAACAGACCGCCACTTGAAGCCCCATATCATCAACAAACAAATCTTGAAGCATACAAGCGAGGTCTCGATCATCTTCTACAATCAAAATATCTTTCATGACACTCATATGTTCTCTGTTTTCATAACCAAATCATTTGCACATCGAAACCCAATGTTCTCTTGCAAACTGGCCTGAGCGGCCTGATGCCGTGCAGCACATCGAACGCCAGCACTGTTTTCAACAAAACCACCTCCACGAATAACGCGGGTTTGTCCACCCATGGGCCCCTTTGGATTTTCTAATGGTCCATCACTATAATAGCCATGGTCATACCAATCAGAACACCATTCTTGTGCATTTCCACACATATCCATGACGCCAAATATACTTTTCCCATCGGGAAATTTATTCACTGGCGTTGTGCCATCATTGTTGTTTCCTGCATTGATTTGATCTTTCCGAAATGCATCCCCCCAAGGATAAACACGACCATCCGTACCCCGTGATGCCTTTTCCCATTCAGCTTCCGTTGGCAAGCGTTTGCTAACCCATTGTGCATATGCAAATGCATCATCCCAACTCACATTAACAACCGGGTGATTACCTTCTCCCATAGGATATGATCCACCACTCCAATGAGGCGGCAAGCGTTGCCCTGTAACATCTACAAATAATTTGTATTCTTGATTGGTAACTGGGTATTTGTCAATCAGATAGCTATCCAAAAAAACCTCCCGTTCAGGCGATTCGTCTACACCACCATCATAACTTCCCATTAAGAAACTACCTGCCGGTATCTCAATCATCTCTTTTTCATTGACCTGCCCCTGAAGTGCCTGACGTTCGGGCTCAAACATATCAATTTTTTTTTCATATGTATCCAATTCAGCCAATAATTTTTGACACTCGTCATGCAGTTCCTGTTGTTGTTTTGTCAGTTCTGAACGCAGGCTTTCCAATTCACTAACCGTAGGCATAAGCTTACCGCTGTTCTTTGCAAAATCGCTATAGACACGTGCGCCGATAACCAAACACCCAACCATCATTATTGCATGAACCCACCAATCCATTTCCAGACTCCCCGTATGTTATCGGCTTGCCAATCTGGCCCTGAGATCTTGAAGCAATAACTCTAAAGACTTTGTTTTATTCTGATATTTTTGGAATTTTATTTCATAATTTTTTTTCTCTTTCAAAAGCTGACGACAGTTTTTCCTCATGTTTTTAATTTCTGCTGTTTGAACCGATAATTTCTTTTTTTGTGAACGCTGATAAAAAACGGCATAAAAACGCAATCCAATGACAAATAGAAGCGGTACAACTGATAATAAATACATAGTTACTCCAAAGAATAAGATTTTAAACGCCGCCCCGTCTCATCCAAACGAATTAAGGTGGCTTGAATATCTCGGTCTAACAAACGCGTAATATTACCTACCTGAAGTTGTGTGCCTGCATAGACTTTCCTTCTTACAACAAGCTTAGATTCTTTAATCATATCTTCTTGTTTTTGGTTTACAAGCTCTATTCGCAGCATTATCTCCTGTTGTAAGCTCATTGTTTTTTCTAAGTCTTTCACTTTTTCAAGGTATGCATGGAATTGTGCCCGAGATTTAATGTTGCCTATTTTCTCCCTTACCTTGTTTTTCCAATTTCCGCCCAGAACCCGCACATCCAAAAAACGCTCTAAATCGGAAACTCTTTTATTCAGTATATCAAGTCCCTTAGTAAGTTTTTCTCTCTCTTTTTTTAGTGTGGGATTAAATCCCACGGCAATTTGAGTTCTTCTCCCAGTATGGCTACCAGCCCCCAAGATATCCAGCGTCTTGGCAACCAAAACCTGCCCCCCAAGAACACACAAACCTCGCTCCCCACCCCCATTTCCCTGTACCATTGCATTTTCCATTGCTACAACTTTTGAATCTTCAATATAATTGCGAACCAGCAGGTTAGTACCACAATAGGCATTTGTCTCTTTCAGAAATTTAGCTTCGAGGCTCAGTTTCGAGCGCAATGTAGCACCAATAACCCCCCCCTTGATCACCACGTGTTCCTCAGAAAAAATTTCGGCTTTGCGTTCTACGCCACCATGAATAATGACAGACCCCGTCGCGTGTATTTTTTAACCCCGTTTGACATAGCCCGCAAATTACACCAAACCCACCAAGTGGAGGGTGGCCGGATGAAAAAAGACAAAGCCGCGTGTTTTTAAAAGAGTATTGACAGCAAGTGTGTCTTTAATTACCCGTGGCCACCCAGAAGCCGTAGCAAAGTATTTCTGCAATCCACTATCTTCTTCTACACGCACATTGCGCCCCACAAACAGCAATCCTCGATTACCCATTTGCACAGGTATCTCTTTACCCCGAATATTTCGCCCAGGCGTACCAGGTTCTGGCAACTTCCTTTCTGCAATCAAATCGTTGGCCATTGTCTCTTGAACAGTGCCCCTCTCCTTAAAATCCATACGCCCATCTTCCAATTCCTGTCCTGCAGATTGGCTCTGATCAAAATACAAAACAATTTGACCATCTTGCCCAGGCACAGCTTCTATTCCTGAAGCCAAAAGAAAAACCTGAACGTCTGATGATGTGGATCTATAATGACACAATTTATGAATCACCTCGTCGTCAATACCAAACGACACATTGGCTCGCTCCAGCAAATTTAAAATATCTTTCTTTTGGAATGGACGAATGGACGAAGAATGGGGCAACAATACGAAATATGCTTTCATCCAATCGTCTGTCGTCCAAACAGGTGAAACAACCCGAATATGGTCGCCATCAAGCACAGGGTATCCACAAATATCTGCAACATAAGAAATGCGATCCGTTTCATGGCACTCGGTAACATTTAACCCTGCTTTATAAACTCTGTTTTCGTAATCCTCGTCTTTTTCTGGCGACAAAACCTGTCCGTAAATGTCCATGCCATCCAAAGACGTTAACGAACCTTTCTGTCGCACGGCCAAGACCATACCTGCCGAGATGGGTAAAACAGGATCAATGGGTTCCATGATTTGCGCGAGAGACGTTGCAGAAAATCTGTCCACAATCCCATCATCAATTTTCCGATGTCTTTTCTCAAAGAAAAACTGTGTCAGACTCTTACGTTTTCCAGGTTCCTTTCCCTCTGCAATGACAATGCAGGTCTCTTGCAAAATTTTTGGATCACCAGATACAATCAGCTTCAATGTTTCATGACAAATACCGAATTTTACGCCCAAATGATCAAGCTCTTGCAAGAGACCATCGTAGGTAGGCCAAACACATGCTCCCAATTGATCAAAATTGAAATAGTAAACCGTAAGACGATCGGGGGAAACCCAAATGGGCGAAACAACTGATATTTCTTGATCCACCACAGACAGGTAACCATAACGATCAGAATAAATCCCACCATCACCCATCATAACAACACCAGAACCAGATTCAAGTGTTTTATCTCTCTCAAGCTCAGGCACCAATGGTTCTCCTAAAACGGTAAAACCGTCTGCTTCATTTTCTATCTGTTCATAGTCGGCCAAGCACGCCCCTTGCGATACCGCCACAACAGGCCCCCGATAGTTACCAAACAAGTGCAATGATGGCAAACGCATCATGCGCGCTATTTTTGTAAACGCATCATGCTCAGTCAGATTATTGTGGTCAATTTTGTTTTTCGCAAAATTCAAAAAACGAATGCGTTGTTTTCTTTTACCACCAATCGGGCTTTTCCCTTGTGCCACCAGGACATTGGGTTGCATACGACCCGTTTCACCTGCACGTTGGAGCGCGTCCAAAATAGCCTGATTATCTATACCCGCCACAATGCCCAGCGCATCTATCGCATCATAGACTTCATCTTTTTGGGTGTCAGGATAAACGGCATCTAATGTCGCAGCCATGCAATCAGTCGCAACTCTAACAACGAGCTTACGGTGTGCATTGCTTTGAGTGGGTTCTGGTGTATGCGCCCAAGGGTCCTCCCAAAAGTCCGTCTCTGCATCAATTGAATCCAAAAATTGATCTAAGTCTTTTCGAATTTCTTTTGGCATCATTTTACTTTGTTTTTTATGGATTAGATTGTATGCCTATCTGCAAACCAGAGCATGGCAAATACACCGCGTTTAGCGACCTGCATCCATATTGAGAAATGGTCTAAACAATCCTTGAAACTCTTCTAACTCATCTTCAAAACTATATGAAAAAGATTTTACAAAAAAATCCAATAGCACCAAGGCATTTACTGCAGCATCTTGCTTGATCGCACCCTGAATGCGTTTGACCATACACCGATTCAACTCATCCATGTAATGGTAAATTTGCTTTAAACCACCCAACGTTACATCTGTTTCTTGACCTGCTTTGGCACGGTAATATTGAGCAAGCATATACATAGAAGAAGCGCGATAAACCGTTTCATCTGCAGACGCCAATGGCAAATGGAAAAGCGCCATAGGCTTGAAATAGTCAGTGTAAGGACAACCACTTGTTGCCATAAGCAAACCCATCAATGAGCTTAATGCTCTTTGCACAGATGTACGCTGCGTAATTGTTCTTTCTTCGGTAACCACAGATAAACAAACACTGTCAAAAGAAATAACCGCCTGAAATGCTTCAATTGCCTGAACGATTTGGACAGCCAAAGGACACTTCGCATGTTCAAAGTCTTGTAATGGACAATGAGAACATTTTGCAAAGCTCAAATCTGTCCACTCTGGCAATTCTACACTCAACACCTTTTGAATTGCGTTCCCATTTGTATCTATGTTGACTATAAATTCCCGAGTGTTTTCGGCCGAAAACTCAAACCGATAAATAATTTGTCGCGGTTCCATTTAGTATGTCTCTTAAGGCGAAATAGGCAAATAAATAAAAAAAGAAGTACCTTTTCCAAATTGACTACGCACATTCATCCAACCTCGGTGATTTTCGATTATGCTTTGAGAAATAGCCAAACCCAATCCCGTACCCTGATCTTTGGTAGTGTAAAAAGGATCAAAAACATGTAATATATCCTCATCAGATATGCCACATCCAGAGTCTCTAAACTCTATTTCAATAAGAAAATCACCCGAAAATTCCACCTGCTTCGTATAGATCCATAAATCCCCAT
>JAYODI010000089.1:6411-14162 GCA_038279365.1 Candidatus Latescibacterota bacterium
TAATCAGACAATGCATCAATTGCATTTCCCAATATATTGAGAAAAACCTGACCCAATTGATCTGCATCTCCCATACAAAGGGCCAAACTTCCCAAACACTTATGCACCTGAATATTTTTCTTTCGAAACTCATAGAGCAAAAGATCAATTGTGTGTAAGAGTACTTCATGCACATCTAATTTTTCTTGTTGTGTAACTTTTTGCTTTGAAAAATCTCTAAGATTGTCAAGAATATGTGCCCCTCGACGCACTTGCTCTATAGCGATTTCAACGTTACCACAGCTGTGATCCGACAAGTCAGAATCTAACAACACCATATCTAAACGGCCTATCGCAACAGTCAAAGGATTTAAGACTTCATGCACAACCCCAGCAGCCAGGCGTCCAACAGCCGTCAACTTCTCACTTCGCACCAAATCCAAATAGGCTTTTTCAAGCTGATTTTTCTGATCTTCCAAACATACAGACATCTCGGTTTTGGCTTGCTCCAGCAGCGTGTTCTTTTTTTCAAGCTGCACCAATAAACGCTTGTTTTGTTGTAACAATCTACTTCTCTCAATCCCACTCTTAACGGCCAAAAACAATTCTGTTGCTTGCCAGGGCTTTGTTAAAAACCGATGTATTTCTCCCTGATTAACAGCAGACACAACCGTTTCATAGTCTGAATATCCTGTCAGGAGAATGCGAAAAGTATTTGGCCAAACATCACGCACTTTTCCCAAAAATTCGGCACCGTTCATACAAGGCATCCGCATATCAGAAACCACCACATCCACCTGTTTATGTGCTAAAATTTCAAGCGCATCCATAGCCGACTCGGCCAAAACAATGTCATCACATATATCCTTTAACTCTCTTAAAAGAGCCTTAAGAACATTACTTTCATCATCAACACAAAGAACGACGCTCTTATCCATATGCTCACGTTCTATCCATTGGAAACCGAATGTAAAACGTTGTACCTGCACCCAATTGGGTTTCAACACCAATTTGCCCTTGGTGTTTTTCGACAATACCTTTCACAATCGACAACCCCAAACCAGTTCCTTGACCAATGGGTTTGGTTGTAAAAAAGGGGTCAAACAAATGTTTTAGATGTTCCGGTGCAATACCCTTACCCGTATCAGATATCAAAATCACAATATCTTGATTCTCTACAAGCGTCTTGATCTTTACTTGTCCAAAACTTTCGAGAGCCTGTGATGCATTAATAATTAAATTTGTAAATACTTGTTTCAACTCATTTGCATAACACGAAAATGCTGGCACATCTCCAAATTCAGTCACCACATCTGCCTTATATCTCAATTCGTTTGCCAGAATTTTGAGCGTCTCTGTCAAACAAGCATTGATATCTGTCAATTGCCTGTCTGCGTCAGGCCGACTGAAATCGCGTAACCCCAAAACAATTTCTTTCACACGCAATGCCCCATCTTCTGTCTCGTCAACAAGAGCCTGCATATCTTCCATAATTGTCATATATTTTTCTGAAAAACTTTTTCCCTTACTTCCAGACTGAAAATCTTCTGCCAACTCAGCAACATATTCCCTAAGGGTTGCCAAATTACTCAAAATGAAACTCATTGGGTTGTTAACTTCATGCGCCACACCTGCGGTCAGTTTCCCCAAAGTGGCCATCTTATTTAACTGTTCCCAATTGCCCTTCTCTGAAATATCGCTCCGTACATTGGCATCCTTCTGTTTCTGGCTCATAATTGACCCAATCATTTTTTAATTTACATCAATAAAAGATAATGAATGTTCTTTGTAGGGCAAAAAAACACGAAATGTTGATCCTACACCCACCACACTTTCCACCTCTATTCTACCACCATGACTTGCAATAGTATTCTTCGCAATAGACAGACCAAGTCCTGCCCCCTGCCCCACATCTTTGGATGTGTAAAAAGGATCAAATATGCGATCCAAATATGTTTCAGGAATACCGCATCCATTGTCATTAACAGTCAGAACACACTCATCTCCCTGAACATATGTTTTTACCCACACTTCTCCATCTCCAGAAATCGCTTGCTCCGCGTTTGATAAAAGACAGGCAATAATCTGATTTATCTCTGCAACATAACATGCAACCCGTGGAACTTTTGATAGCTCTTTTTTAATTTTTACTTGACTATTCAGAGAAGGCCAGAAAACAGACAACGTTTCTTCAACACAATCATTTAAGCACACATACTCCATCCCCTTACTGTCTATTCTCGAATAGCTTCTTAAGCTTTCAACTATTTCCTGCACCCGTGAAATACCTTTATTTGTTTCTTCAAATAAAGCAGTCGAATCTTCTACAACAAATACAACCTCGTTATCATAGCGATCGTCTAACACCCGAGTAAGAGCACGTCTACGATCATCATCTTCAGGATGACTTTGTAAGATTTTATAATCTTCAACCTGTTTTTTTAGCGTTCCAAAATACTCTTCAAGCATCCCCAAATTACTCTTCACAAAGCCAATAGGATTGTTAATCTCGTGGGCAACCCCTGCCGATAATTGTCCCACAACGGCCAACCTCTCTGATTGCACAAGACTGACCTGCGCTTGCTTGAGTGCGTCATTTACAACTCTTAAATCACTTGCCATAATGTTTAATTCGGTTTCACGATCTCGTACTTTTTTGGCCATGTGCTTAAAACCAACGTGTAGCACAAAAACTTCGCGAAAAGTATACCTGGGTAATGCAAATTCTAGAAAAGAAGATCGGGCAAATTTTTCCACCTGCTCTAAAAGGAATTGCAATGGTTTTACTATAAATTTATCACCCAAATAGAAGCCCAACACAATGACACCCAAAGCAAAAATCAAACCTCCCTGCCAAACAATATTCAGCAATTTTTTTTTGAGCACTTTTATGGGTAAATCGGATGCTTTAACCCGAAAAATCTGATCCTTAATCTCTTTTTGTGCCATCTGATAGTTCTCAGTAATAGAACCATATGTCTTAATTACATTATTATTTACAGAAAATTCAAATCTTGTATCATTCCCTTCCAAATTAGAATTCAGCAAAAAATCTATTTCATTTACATGAGCTTCCAATACCAAAAAGCCCTCAACCTGACCCTGATATTCTATAGGCTCAACCAACCGCCAATAGTATTCACCCTGAAAAATGTCCAACTCAACAACACCGTGCCTGTCTTTGTTGATTAAGGTTGAGATAAATGAGCGGTCCCGATATGTAAAAGCAGGTGATGACCGCGATTCGCAGATGATTTCACCTTCATAATCAAGCAAAATCATTCTGTGTTTTTTGCGGAGAAAGGTAACCGTTTCCAAAATATCTATCGCTCGATTTCGATTTGTTTCTGGCATCATAACCGCTTGCACCAAAATAGGTATCTTAGCGTGATCTTCCAGAATGATCAGGTATATATCTTGCATTTTATACCAGTGACGAACAATGTTCTCCAGGTTGTGCTCAAGGTGCTCCCGAACTATATTGGTAACCTCTTTATTGACCAAAAAAAACACCGAAGATGCAGACAGCACCCCCATGCCAATCACGGTCATAAAAAGGAATAAGAGAAACGCTTGAGAAATTGTAGGTAACTGCCAAAACTTAGGAAATCTCATTCCGTAATTACTCCCGCTTCTAAAACCACAGATCCATCGGGTCGAAATCTGCCCATTCTGTAATGGGCCACAGTCAATGCTTCATGGGCATCACTTTGTGCTTTTAAACCATTAAATGGCTTATCATACTGCATCATGATACCATCAATCTTTGTCTGCAAATTCTGTAGGGCCTGCTTGATTGCCAAACGATCTGTCACCACATTGCCAGTAAGCCCTGCCTGATGAACTCCGGCAATAAAAATACGCATCAGATCATAGGCATGCACAAATCCAACCACAGGGTTAAGGTCAGAAGGCTTTGTAAGAGAACTGTTCATTTTTATTAGTTCATCAAACGCCTGTCTTGAAACAGAATTGCTCTGGTTGATAAAATTACTAAAATCTGTTTGAATGAATTGCAGATCAATTTGCGAAATCATGTGTGGGCCAATGCGACCCAAAAAATCCCCCCCCAAAATGCCCCAATGGCTAAGCACCGCCAGATCTTTTTTACCCCCTAAAGCCAATAGTGCCCGAACAATTTTCTCACACTCAACAGTGTTGGCAACCATCAGCACAACGTCTGCGCGGGCATTGATTGCATTTTGCACCATGAGTTTTGCAGTATGATCCGACACCCCCCAATCGAAAAATTCAAGACCAACAGGCTTCACCAAATGTGCTTTCAGTGCTTTTTCCATGTTGACCTTATTCGATTGCCCCCACCCCGTATTTTCCAGCAACAAAAAAGGACGACGATAGCCTTCACGCTGTGCCCAATTGACAATAAACTCCCCAGCTTTTGCATCATCAATAGAAAGCCGAAAAACCCAATTTTCATCTCCTTGCCAACGCGTAATTGGTGCAGCCGCACTCCAAGGAGCCAAAAACAAGACACCCGATTCATTGATAAGAGACAGGTTTTCCAAAACAGGTACAGAATGCCCCCCCCCAACCATTGCAATGGCCCGATCGTCTTCGATAAATTGTTGGATATGATTTCTGCTTCGGCGTGTATTGCCTCGATGATTCAATGAAACAACCTCAACTCGATAGCCACACAACATGTTTTCAACACCTGCCAGAGCAGCTCTTACACCCCACTCTATCGCCTGCCCCGCAGCAGACATATGCGTTTGATCGGCGTCAATATAGATTCGAATAACCTCTTCTGCCTGAACCCTTGACGAAACACAAACAACCAGCACAAAACACGTTAACGCCCACAATCTCAGCACGGTTTTCATTTCACCATATCACTTTTGGAATAAGATTTTATAAACCCATCAAACACTTCTTTAAATTTTGGAAAATCTTCTTTTGAAACCCCAATATCGCACAAAAGATTGTAAACATCATCTAAAGGTTCAAAATCTTCAGGCTCAGCAAAAAGATGGGCCAACACATCCGCGCAGTTTACTATATGAACTTCTCGTCCATGCTTTTGCAAATCACACTGGTGGTGATAAGTAATGGTATCCGAAATAAAGTCTGGAAGCATCCACCAATTTGCCAACAAACCACCAATCTGAGCATGGTCTATCTGATATAATTCTCTCTCAACACAGTGCAAAGGTCGCTTGAGGCGTTTTGAATTGTTAAGGGCCAATTTAAATTGCTCAGGCATATACATAGCCAGCAAGAGTTTTCCAATATCATGGAGCAATCCGGCAATAAACACACGATCTCTTTGATCTTCACAATAACCGGCCTTGTCAGCCAGCATGCGCCCCAATAATCCTGTAGCCAAACTGTGCTGCCAAAATTCATCCTTCTTGAGAACAGGTTCAACCTTCTTATCTGCCAACGTATCCAATACAAACAGTGTTGTAACGAGTCCTTTCACCATCTCCAATCCCAACACAACAATGGCCCGTTTAATGGAATCCACTCTCTTTTTTTGGCCAAAAAGGGTGCTGTTTGCCCACTTGAGCAATCGCAAACTACAAGCAGGGTCAGACTCAATAATTTCTGAGATACGATCAATCGAGGTTTTGTTCAAATCTTGTAACTGCTCACAAAGCAGATAATACACATCGGGTAAGACAGGGAATGACTCGGTATCATTTACCATACATTGAAACATATCCCCAACAAATTTCTGTTGTTTTTGACTTTCAAGTGTTTCATGAATGACCTGCTTCAGTTCCTGATCTTCCCATGGTTTGGTCAAAACCTGAATGGCCCCAGCCTCTACAATAACCGATTGGATCGTATTTAATTCTGCATAACCTGTTAATGCCAAGCGGCCAACACGAGGGTGAGACGCTTTAACCCTTTTCAAAAATGAAAGACCATCTTCATAGGGCATTCGAATATCTGACACCACCAGATCTATCTCTTGTTCTTCTAAAACTTTTATGCCATCAGAACCCGATTCAACAAAAATACTCTCCCAATTCTCTTTTCTCAAAGCACGGCGCAATGCATTGAGAATCTCTTTTTCATCATCAACAAAAAGTACCTTAGGTACAACAGACGTATCAGCAAGCGACATTATAAAGCCCCTCAAACAATAATTAAGTTGGTGTGATCTCACCGTTTTTAAGACGAAAAGTTGTCGCGGTTACTTCCTTTTCTAAAACCCATTCAACATTTTTGAAATTGAGAACAACACCAGGAAAAGCGATGCGATTGACACGAACAACACTGCTCTCCATCTCTCGTTCAGAGAGGGCTTCATAGTCTAATTTTTGTTTGTTTGCTTGAGACCGGTGTAAAACCAGCTTCCCAATTTTTTTTGCAATTTCGACATACACTCTGCGCTTATGCGTGGGCATTCTCAGCAAAGATTGCCTAATGGTCTCAGGGTTGAGATTTGTTATTTTTAGAGTACGCATCATTTTGGCCACATTTTCTTCACAAAATGTAATCTGCTTATTCAGTTCTTCCAGCTTCTTCTGTTGCGGCATATTATACCCTATCTTAAGGGTTGTTTTGGCTTGAGATGTGCCACCTACTTGTTCAAATTCCATTCCCCGAACAGCCTCAACTTCGCCGCCAACAATGCTCCCTCCCCGGCTGTCATCTGAAGCACATACCTTGATAAAACCACCGCTTTTGATTCGGGCATTTTGAACAAAACTTCCCACCCATATATCGCCATTCACAAACACTTGCGCGTCTTGTATAGAATGTGTTCGCAAATCCCCTCCGATAACAAGGTTCGAACTTTCACCGGAAATGCCTTGTCCAATGGTCACATGGCCGTTGGCGTGTACTTCCACCCCAGGATCTATTCCTTTGGCAACAATGATATTACCCTTTGACCGCAATGAGGCACCCGAACGCAAAAAACCACCTACGTAAATGTCAGAATCTGATTCGATAACACCTTCATTTGGGCCGACATCACCCTCAAAGCTCAAAACAGCACTTATCTCAAGTTTTTTTCCAATTTGTCTTACAATCCCTTCATATTTGGCGACAAAGCGAGAAACACCGTCTTGCGGATCAATTTCAATGCCATTTCCAGCAACAATATCCTCATCCTCTCCATCTTTCGCCTCAATACGTCGGCCATCCAAACTCAAACCAGGCGAACCTTCTGTCGGCTCGACTTTCTTTATGATCAAATCACCAGCCTGAACTTTGTTGGGTATATGTTCAATGTCCAGATTTATTGAACCATCGGGTTTCACTTCTCCAGGCAAGCTTTTGAAATCGATATTGTAGGCTACTTCTGCAGATTGACCATCTACAGCCGCTTTACCTTCAGCAGTTTTTAGCCAAACGGTTTGCTGACATGGTTTTGCCAATTCCGAACAAACACCTTGCAGCAAATTGGTATCTAATGCGATACTCACACCGCGTTGTTGCAACAAAAATACCAGTGTTTTTTCATCGGGTATTTGCCGTTCAAAAGGTTGAGGACAATTTAGAAAGTAACCGTAAATCCAGTCGTCCGAAACAACTACCGGCGAAACAACAGACAGTGTATTTTCCAAAACACACAGATAACCATAGTGCTTTGCAATCATCAAATATCCACCCAAGGCAACATCTACACACCCAGGCATGAAGCTTTTTTGACCAGTGGGATAAATAATTCCTCCCAGAATATTTGTTCCCAATTTTGAATTCAAATCTCGTGCCCGCGCAATAATACTGCCCGCCTCCACCGCTAGAACATTGACATTTGCCAGAGATTCTAGTTCGCCTTTTTTTTCACAAAG
>JAYODI010000089.1:14172-23503 GCA_038279365.1 Candidatus Latescibacterota bacterium
TGAAAATCAAAAACTGTTTTCCCAACTCGCCAGAACCCTTCTTCACTCTCAAAATCTGTGGTGCCATTCAAAATAGGAAAATCCCAATCCACCACATCTTGTGCCGCAACACCACATGCAACCACTTCTTTGCCCTGCCACTTCTTTAACTTAACTGCAGTCATACAAACTCTGGCCAAAATATCTTCTTTAATACCAAAAATGATTCCTTTTTCACGTAATTTTTCCATCATATCTGCCAACAAACCGACACCATTGCCTTGCAAATCCAAGGAAGTCATAAACAGATGCATTAAATCTGTATCTGCATGAAAAACTGCTTTGCCCCAGCTTGCTTCAATCACGTAAGTCGTCATTGAAAATGGTTTTTCACCAAGCGTTTCTTTATTGGAAGAAATCACGAGTCCCACAACATCATTACCTATTTTTAGAATAGCTGTATTTATGATAATTCTTCGAACATTTCACCCAAATCTTTATCCCAGTCAGGCATCTGATCCTGCAATTTTGAATCGCGAATACCCAGCGCAGCCTGCATCGAAAAGCCTTGCAAGGCAGTTATATCATCTGCTGAAAATGGGTTATTTGTATTTTGCACTTCAATAACCCCCAGACATTCTTTCTGACTTAAAATGGGCATCAAAATCGTTGGACCTTCAAAAAGAAACGGTTCCGTGCATTTATTGAAACAGCAGGGTTTGCGCTGGTGAATGGTTTCTTGCAACTTTGCCATCAACAGCTCACCCACACCCGACTCGGCTCTGTCTTTTCTGCCAAAAATTTCAAAATCATTTTGCTTGCCATTTAGGTATACACAAACACCATCAGCGCTAAGCACATCTTTAACAACTTGCATCACAACTGATAAAGTTTCCTCCAATGGATGAATGGTTAACAAGTGCTCCTGTAGCAAATTTCGCCCTTCCAACTCTTTTAGTTTAGCTTCGAGTGCTTTTGTGCGATCTGCAACTATTTTCTCCAAATTTTCATTCAAATTCTTTAGCCTGCTATTGCTTTGCTTCAATTCCAGTGTGAGGCGTTCATTGTCATGTAGCAGTTTCCAACGCGCGATTGCATCATTCACATCGGCGAGCAACTCTTTGTCATGCCAAGGCTTAGAAATATATCGAGAAATACCACCCTCATTGATAGCCGATGTGGCTGCATCGAGTTCTGAATACCCCGTCAGCATCATTCGTATACTTTGCGGAACCAGCTTTTTGGCTAAAGCCAAAAATTCCGCACCATTCATTCCCGGCATGCGTTGATCACTAACAATCACACATGGATGAAGCCCAGCTTCAATCAAAGAAAGGGCCTCTCGTCCGCTTTGCGCAAAGTGTGTATTGAAGCATTCTTTGCGAAAAAGGCGCTGAATGGATTTCAGAATATTCGCCTCATCATCCACAAACAACACTGATAGATGTTCCTGTGATGTACTTTGTGTAATTTTCACAAAAAAACCTTTTTGTTTAAATCGTATATTTAATAAATATTACGAAAATAATTTCTATTATGCAAATAAGAGTTATTATGACTTTTGTGACATTTAGAAAAATATCAACAATTCACAATCAAGAGTCAACCCTTATTTGCTAAAAAATGTATTGGAGTGTTTCTTTCATGCATGATGTTATCAGTCACATTGTGGTCGATGTTCCATTAAGTAAGCATCGGCCCCAGTGATAATGTATTGTTTATCATCAAGATACACCTTGCCGGCTTGCATGCTAAGCACATATTCATAAATGTTGCCTTCGTGAAATTTTAAACGCAAAATAGGCTTTTGCCCTCGATGAGTCACTTCCCAAGCACCCTTCCCTTTATTATTTCCCGACGTATAACCAGATGTTCCAAGTCCACCATCGGCAGAAAAATCAGATTGAGATAAGTAGTTGAAATATCCTTGGCGGCATAAATCAATAACTATTTTTTGACCGCCACCAACATACGCTCCGCCAGCGCCACTGCTGCTCCCATATCGCCACAAGTGTGTCAAACGAACCTGATCTAAGCGCTCTGCCCACGCATTGAGTTCAGCAGGTGCTTTGGGCTTAAAAAAGACAACTGATCGCGCAATGGATTGCGCCAAATAGATGTAAGACTCATCAAACAATTCAAATTTTGTAGCTGCCAAAATAACCACGCCACCACCATGTGTAGATAATAATCCAATAGAATAAGCACTTGCCTGTATGCCATCCATCGTGCCCGTATACAAAGCTGCAATCCCATGCGTTTCAAATGGCTGAATCTCACTGGCCAGTGTCAATATGTTACCCGCATCATGCACGCCCGCCTGAGCTCCTTCATACAATTGTGCCAAAGTGTTGTGTCCATGCAAAAACACAACAATAAACCCGGGCTTCGTATGAGACCCAATTAAATAACCTTCTGGTGTATTGCGAACCACCCACCCCTCAGGAGGGACGAATTTAAAGCCGCTATAAATATCACCCACTTCACCTTGCTGAAACGTCATGTCTGGCGCCTTACTGGTCATAACCTGAAAATCTTGAGCATTTCCGGTTGTCCAAAAAACACATAATGCTCCCCATACCATCATCCCGATTTTAAGAATCATAGAATCACTCCTAATTCAAATTTCACTCAGTAAATTGATTTATTAAATAAAAGCGTCTCTCAGGTTTGAGAGACGCTAATGCCAGCCTTATGAACACTACTTACACAATATTCTTCGTAATTCAACTTACTTGTGAATCAATTTCCCTTCATGAAACACAACCACATTATCAGCGGTTCCTTGGCTTCCAAAAAACACAAACCGCCCGTGAGGAACATCGGCTTTATAAGTTTCTTCCACGATTTTTTTTCCATCCTCATCATAATATATGCATGTGCCTTCTTTGCGGTTCGCAACATAAGAAGCTTCCATCTTTAGTTGTCCATTGCGATGATATTCAATCCATTTTCCCTCTTTTTTTCCATCCAGATATGTCGTTTCATGTTTTGGAAGACCACATTCATAATAGGTTCGGTAATAGCCGTCACGAACCAGGCGACCGTTGTCATCACGGTAAAATTCATACATTGTACGAACATGACCATTTTTATAATTTTCAACGAATACTTGTTTTTTACACCCGACACAAAACACCATAATCAAAAGAAAGAGCATCCATTTCATAACCATTCATCTTTCACTGCATTTTGGCTCATATTGTCGATGTCAACAACACATCGGGTTCTCAAATTAGGAATATTTGCCCCTCAAAGTACTGTCGTTATAAATACTATGTACCATAAACTTTATTGAATGCTAAGAAATCAGAAAACCTAATGGATCCATCATCATCAAAATCAAATAAAGCGTTATAATTTCCATCTCCTATCTGGGTATTGAAAACTGATGTAAAATCGAGAAAATCTTTAAAATCAATAATGCCGTCACCGTTACCGTCGCCCTTGGCACTAACTGGTGCCTGTGCCCACTCCACTTGCTTGGTCGGCATATAGATGCCATCAAATACGCCATCAAATGCCCACGCTCGCCAGTAGTAGACCCCATCCATTGTCAGTGGCACATCCACCTGCCAACGTGCTTCCTTGTCACCGCGACGCACGCCCGAAGCAGATGCAATTACCTGCGTGAACCCATTATCCAATGCCAACTCAAAGTTGTAGGTTTCATCCCCTGAGGCCTTAACATGTTCGGCAAATAAAACCACAGCATTTACATCACTTGCGTCCACACGCCCCACTGGAGCTGGCAACACATCTTTGCCATCGGCTAAAATGATCACTTCATTTGAAGATGCACTGACGTTTTGTGCCTGATCAACAGACTGCACAACATACCGATACGACACATCTGACAAGAGGCCATCATCGACATATTCAGCCTTTTTAACCAGCGTTGCCACAGCAACAAAAGCCTCATTAGGTCCTGCACGCAACACACGATAACCAATCAAATCACTATCTAACACATCATCCCACACCACACAAGCCTGCCCATTGCCAGACAACGAGCGCAAATTTACAGGAATTGCCGGTGCAATGGTATCGGCAACAGATGGCGTTGTAAAGGTCAAAACGTCTGAGAATACCGGGCCATTGCCACTGCGATCGGTGCTTTGCACCCGATAGTGGTATGTGGTGCCTTCAGACAAATTGCTCACTGTTACTTCGTGCTCAATTACATCACGTGCCGAACCCAACACTTTTTCCAAAGATTGGTCCTGACCATAACCAATCACACTGTCTGACAATTCGTCTGTTTGCCAGCGAATAACAGCATAAGATTGTGTTATCAGAGACACATAGGGTGTTTTCGTAATCACAGGTGCTACAACATCAGGTACAGATTCTGTCACAAACGTCATCACCTCGCTTTGGGTGGGGCCATTGCCATGCTGATCAACAGCACGCACCCGAAACTGATAGGTCGTCTCTGGCAACAAGTTTGTCAATGTCACCTGATGATCAGTCACATAATCGGCAACTGACTCCTGTTTTTCCATCTTGCCCACACCATATTCAACAAACGTAATAGAGCGCTCATCAGTTTGCCAATCGATCACTGCAGACCGATCTGTCACATTTAAAACCACGGGTGGCCCACCCAAGCGTGGTGCAGTGCGGTCTACATCTTTTTGTGTGGTGGCCATAAACACAGCACTTTGAGCAGGACCATTGCCCGATGGATCGGTAGATTTCACCTGATATTGATAGGACGTACCTGGAGAAAGATTTGTCAAAATCACACGATGTGTCTGTACGTCGTTGCCTTCTTGGATTACCTCCGTTAGGCCCGACAGACCATATATAACTTCACTGTCGCTGCTTTCATCGGTGGTCCACTCAATGGTTAATGTACTTGGAGTCGACCCGACAACACTGGGACCAGACAAAATAATGGGCGGATTCACATCGGGCAAAAGGGCCGTATCAAATTTCCCATCTTCACCTGGAGCAGCAAACTTGGTCAACACACCTGGTTTTTGAACAAAGCCAATTAGCGAACCTGCAACCACTTGATTACCACGGGCATCAGTACTCACAACTCGAAACAAATATTCTGCACCTCGGTTGAGATTGGTCAAGGTAATGCTATGCGAGCGAGACAAATTGTTGCGGGTTTGTGATTGGTTATTGGTCAAAAAATCTGATAACAAACCAAATGTCACTTCTGCTGTTGTGGGTTTGTTGGTTGTCCATTGGATAACAGCATTGGTATTTGTTACATATTGCAGCCACGGGCCCTCTAAAATAGATGGAGGCTCCAGGTCATTGGGGTCTAATGTTCTAAACGTTAACCCCGCTGACCGGCGCAGTGTATTACCCACCGCATCGGTGCTTACAACTTCATAATCTACCGCGCTGTTGGGCAACAAATCTGTAATCATAACGCGGTGTATCCGCACCGACTCACTTTGCCCAAAACGTTTCCCGTCAATTAGAACCTCACTGGTTGAATTCTCATCCGTTTCCCACTCAATCAGCGCAGTTGTCGGCGTAACATCAATAACCGCAGGCCCTGCAATGATAACCGGAGGCAACTCATCTGGAGATGTTTTTGTAGTGAAAGAACGCACCTCACTCACCACGGGCCCGTTACCAACCCCATCAACACTCAGCACCTGATAGTAGTAGGTCGTATTGGCAACAAGGCCTGACAAGAATACTCGATGCTGCTGCGTTTGGTCTCCCAGATAAATGCTCATATCCTCTAACAATGCAGCTTCATCTAAGCCATAACGCACACGGCTGTCAGATAGCTCATTGGTTTGCCACTCAATTTGGGCAGTTTGATGTGTGCTGGATGACACAAGCGGGCCAGACAGAATTACTGGTGGCAACACATCGGGAGCCTGCTTCGTTTTAAAATACAACACACGATCTGCAGGTTTTACAGTGGGTTTATTGCCGGCAACATCTTGTGACGACACTTGATAATAATACGCGCGATCTGGCAACAAATTGGTCACAGTCACATTGTGAGCAAGTGTTGGATCTGTTGTTCCAATACGACGGGCCGTTGACAAATCGCTCAAGGTATCAATTACAACAAACCCATCGGACGGCTCGTTTGTGCTCCAAAAAATTGTCACACGTGTGTCAGACAAATTCTGCACCTGAGGGTTAGCCAGAATTTCGGGCGACAACGTGTCAGGTGCGGCAAGTGTGCGAACATCACCAAGCACAATCTCTCGAAGATTGCCTGATGCATCGGCACTGCCAATGCGAACATTGTAAACTGTATTGGCTTTTAAACCAGGCACCACCACTTCGTGGCGACGCTTAAGATTCATATATTCTTGATTAAAGACAACTTGATCAACCAATAGCAACCGAACAGAGGCGTTGGAAGCCTCATCGGTTTGCCAAGACACGGTCATTCTATCAAAGCTCAGATCAGAAACCACAGGACTTGACACCATCAATGGGGCAAGCGTATCGGGTGCAACAAGGGTCATAAACTGCCCAATAACGCTACGAGACTCGTTGCCAGAAGCATCGGTGTTGACCACAAAGTAATTGTAAACTACCCCCGCAGTAAGGTTGCCCAAACGGTGTGAATGTTGCTTTGTTGGCACAGACAAAGACAAAGTCTCAAACGAGCGATTCGACAAGTCTAAAGTGTCATATACCACATAACTCAATGCAGGTTCATCAGTTGCCCACACCACAGTAGCCTGCGTTTGATTGACTCCTTGCACAGATGGCCCAGCAAGAATCTCGGGAGCTGTCACATCTGGTGCTAGCAGTGTTTTAAATTCCCCAACCAACTCTACACGATTGCCAGAGGCATCTGTAGCAGAAACGCGATACATATATGAGGTGTTTGAAAGCAATTCATCGAGCGATGCAATACCACGAGTACCTACATCTGACACCACCACAGAATCTGTCAATGCCTCAAGGCCATAATAGATCACAAAACTTGACGACTCATTTACCACCCATACAACCTTTGCCTGATTATGCGTAGCATCGGCCTGTGGACGACTCACAAATATGGGGGCAAGCGTGTCTGGTTCGGCAAGCGTGGTAAACGACACATCACGAACACTGATATTTCCAGCACCATCTTTGAATGATAAGTTGGCAACGTAATCAGTTTGCGGGGAGAGTGCGTCCACACCAATCACGTATGCCAACTTTAAATCTGAACGCGTTATAATTTGATTTTCAATACGTACCTCAACACTTACAGGCTCGAGTGCCTCAAAGCGAATTGTGGCCATTTTATCGCGCAAATCAAATACAGCAGGTTCCTGAGAAAATGCTGGCGGTGTTGTATCTGGTGCACGCAAAGTCACAAATGACCCCGTCACAACCGTGCTGTTGCCAGCCTCATCCGTGGCAGTGACCTCATAGGTATAAAATGCATCTGAAGATAAGCCCGATAATTCAAGTACGCCTGTTGGCTGACGTTCTGTTATTGTATACAGATCGCTCAAACTTTCTATGCCATAACGAACCGAAAAAGACACAGGTTCATTTAACTCCCAAGACAACAGCACGGCATCATGGGTGACCTTGGGTTCTGACTGTTTTACAAATATGGGCGCAAAAGTATCTCTTTGTACATTGAAAGATAAAACCTTGCTCTTCACTTCAGCAATCCCATCACTGGCAACCACCTGCCAGTAAAAAGTTTGATCAAAAGATACGGGTAACATCAATTCAGGCTCTTTTAGATCACGACCAACAGTGTTAAAGACATTGGGTTCTGTGCCGACCAGTACACGATAAACAAGGTTTGGATTATCCAAATCACTCGCCTGCCACGACAGTTGCACACGCAAATCTTGCCGACTCCGTACGGGTGCATTGACAACCCCATCGGATGGCGAAAAGCCATCAGTAGCAAAAACGGGCAAAGAGTTCACTTCTACGAAATGCACCATCAAATCTGCATCAACAGATGCACCTTCTTTGTCTATGAGGCGCAAGTTAACCGTACCCGTTCCGCTGGCCAGAGGAATGGGTTTCACCGTAATCACGTGATCATCCACGTCTGCATACAATACCGGTGCAATAACATCTAATACTTCCCAACGCAACTGATTAAAATTGTTATCAGAGTCATATATGAACCCTCTTAAGTCGAGCACAAATTCGGTGTCTTCAAGACCTGTTTGCTCTACCAAATCCTGAACTACTGGCGCATCATTAACATTGGTCACAGTAATGGTTACAAAAGATTTGGTCGTCTTTTCTGTTTCATTTGTTAAGATATATCCAAACTTGTCTTCGCCAGCAAAATCTTTATTCGGTGTATAAGTTATCGTACCATCTGCGTTCAAAACTGCTTCACCATTACCAGGGCTTTCTACGCTCGAAATACGCATACCTGCAATGCCTTCATCTGAATCATTTGCCATCACATCAATTGTAATGGCCACTTCCTCCGTGGTTGTCACAACATCGGGTGAAGCCACTGGTGCACCTGGAGGCGCTTGCATGGTTAGAATTACTTGACCCTGTCCAACACCACCAAATCCATCAGAAATCTCATAAGTGAAGCCGTCTTGCCCCACATAACTTTCGTTCGGCTGGTAAAAAACTGTTCCGTCTCCATTTTGAACCACCCGACCATAAGTGGCATCACCAACCCCCGTCAAGACCAGTGCATCACCTTCTGCATCGGTGTCATTAGTGAGCACATCCACATTGACAAATTTCATATCCGGAGTCAAAACAACTTCGTCAATCATCACCACAGGATCGGTATTTTTACGATTCACTATCACCTTAACAAGGCCTATTCCTATCGAATCGCCATCGCTTACCTGGTATTCAAAACCATCTTCACCATAATAATCAGTATTGGGTGTGTAAGAGACCTTATTGTTTTGAATACTCACGTTGCCATGAGAAGCACTGCCAACGCCTACCAAAGACAAATTACCATTTTCAGCATCGGTGTCATTGGAGAGCACATCCACAACGGCAGACGTTCCCTGCAAGACTTCAACGACATCCTCTCCTGCCAAAGGTGCGTCATTTACAGCAAGCACCCGAACCATCACTGGTACTAGCTGGCTGCCTCTGTCTGTTGCATCAAGTATTTGATAAGAAAAGCTTGCATCACCAAAAAAGTTGTTGTCGGGCGCAAAAATCACTGACCCTGTTTGTGACTCTTGAGCCGTACCATTTGTGATATTTAGAATATATTCAATAGAAATTACATCACCATCGGGATCCCAGTCGTTAGCCAATACATTTAACACGGTGGGTGTGTCTTCGAAAATTTCAAACGTATCCACCACTGCAATGGGGTGGTCAGGTGTTGGGCTAATATTTACTGTAATGGTATCAGACACTGAATACTCTTTTCCATCATTTAACCGGAAAACCA
>JAYODI010000175.1:0-3466 GCA_038279365.1 Candidatus Latescibacterota bacterium
GCATGAGGGTTTCTGGATAGCCTTGGCGTTTGCCAATGACGATACAGGCAACGAGGGCGGCAATACCCGCATTAATGTGTACGACTGTACCGCCAGCAAAATCGAGTACACCCAAATCCCAAAAGAAGGCACCATCGCCACTCCAGGCCATGTGACATACGGGTGCATAAACAACGACAGACCAAAGGAGTGAGAACAAGATCATCGCCGAAAACTTCATGCGTTCGGCAAAGGCACCGCAGATGAGTGCGGGGGTGATGATCGCAAAGGTCATTTGAAAGGTGATAAAGACGGTTTCTGGGATGCTACCTGACAGGCTATCGACGGTAACACCCGATAAAAACATGGTGCCTAACCCACCTGCAAAAGAATTAAAATTGGTAACGCCGCCTTCCATACCCGAGGTATTAAAGGCGATGCTGTAACCGATGACAACCCAAACCAAGGTCATAAGTGCAGTGAGTGCAAAACACTGCATCAGGACGGAAAGCACATTTTTGGTGCGAACCAATCCACCGTAAAAAAGTGCCAATCCTGGAATGGTCATAAAAAGCACAAGTGCTGTTGCCGTGAGCATCCATGCGGTATCACCAGCACTGAGTCCATCTGCGGCTAATACCGTATGGGGAAGGCCGAGTAGTGCGAGACCTCCCAAAAACAAAACAATAAGGTGGCGTTTGAACATAGTTGATGTCTCCCTCGATGGGTGGCGTTGAAAGAACGTGTTTAAAGTGCGTCGGGGCCTGTTTCCCCAGTGCGAATGCGAACCGCTTGATCAAGGGTTGAGACAAAAATTTTGCCATCACCCACATTACCCGTTTTGGCTGCGCCTTCAATGGCATCAACGGCGCGTTCTATTAAATCGTCATTAATGGCAACCTCGAGCTTGATTTTGGGTAGAAAATCAACGACATACTCAGCACCGCGATAGACTTCTCGATGGCCTTTTTGGCGACCGAAACCACGTGCTTCAACCACTGTCATACCCTGAATGCCAATGTCATTGAGGGCGGCACGAACATCATCCAGCTTATGTGGTTGGATGATTGCTGTTACGAGTTTCATGGTGAGAGATCTCCTTCTTGTGCCCCTGTGGACTGCGGGCAAGTGTCGATTCTGGGGCTGAGACGACATTTGCTGGTGGCGTTTTGCCAGTCCTGATTTGATAATAGGACTGAATATATTGGGCATTTATTTCTTTATGATTTCTGCTTTATTAAATTTAGGTTAACGATAGTGTATATTGGATGTGTTTTTTTAATATTTGAAACATCTTAAAATAGGTATATTATAGCCTTATTGTGGTATTTGATCTGGCATCTAAAAGGCTAACATAAAGGGGATTTATGCAACCCATACGACAACAGTTTTGGCATAAATTACATCATACATATGCTGTGCGCGCATTTGATAACACAGATGTGTGGACGGGCAATTTGTCGATTGAGTTGGATGGTGTTACGTTTGATACGACGATGGCACGTGCTTTTTTAGAAACAGATAAAACCGTGGTTGGGCAAGTACGCGCAGAGCTTTACGTTGCCAATTTAGATTTGAAATTAAGTCGCAAGGGTGATATTGACGTGCGCCTTTGGACCGATATCAATGACAGAGGATTTGTGGATGAACGCGGTTTGTTTCGCAATGCTTCAGGGCATTATGTGCCGATGCATTTGGTGACAGATGTGTACGGATATCCAGTGTTATCGGGTAATAACCTCATATTTGAGTCGGATATATTGACTATTTCTCAAACAGGTGTGTTTCATTATACGGTTGAATTTTCGGCTGATGAAAAGTGGGTTGCAGATCCTTCTAAAGCTTGGATTTCTGTGAATGATATTGCACACAACCGCGATGGTGTGATCGTCATAAGTCCAGAAGAGATGCGGAAACGCCCGTCTGTCACGGAAGTGTGTGTGCGGAAAGTGGGAGCTAAGGTTGATGCCAATGGTCAATTTGTGAGTGGGCGATTTGTTGATGTAACAGCTTGTTTGGAAAATATGGTAACTGATGTGGTGTATTTATTACCTTTTTTTGAACCCGGTTTTAAAGATGTGCACACAGGTGAAGATGTGCGCAAGGGTGAATTGGGAAGTGTGTATGCGGTAAAAGATTTCTTTCGGATTGACCCCGAATTGGTTAGCCCACCTGCAGATGTGGATATGTTGGCTTTGGTGTCTGAAGGATTACTTGTGGATTTGGATTTGCATGAATTATTAAATGAACGACAACTGACGCGTTTGCAGAAAGTAGATGACTTTAACAATTTTCGCACTCATAAAGAACTGGTCAATTGGCTTGGTATGGATACATTGATCCAATTGATTGGGCGAGCCGAATTGCGCGCGTTAACGGCGCGGGCACATGAATTGGGTAAGCAGGTTATTTTTGATTTGGTATTGATGCAAACGAGTCGAGATTGCGACTTAATTGAAGAACATCCAGAGTGGTATGTGTTGGATGAAAAAGGGCACCCCAGAATTCATCAAATTGCTTGGTTGATCTATTCGGATGTGGCTCTTTTAAATTTGCCATTTAACAAACCGTTACAAAATTATTTGTCGGGTGTTGCCCCATTTTGGATGCGTACGTGTCATTTGGATGGGGTGCGCATTGATGCCAGTCAAACGGTAGACCGGCCTTTTTTGAAGCAGATTAAGAATCGCATTAATATGGTAAAACCCGATGCTATTGTATTGGGTGAGACGTTGTGTGATTTATATGATGCGGTAGATATTCCCGTGGATATGATTTATGCTCTGTTGGTTGATTTTCACCGTGATGCAGATCATGCACATCAATATATCGCTTTCTTAGAGCATACCTTTGCAACCTTTGCACCTCGCACTGTGGCAATGGCCTATTTTGAAAACCACGACAGTTTGCGTGCAACAAAGATTTGGCATGATCGGTATCAACATCTCTTGTCTGAAAACAAAGCTCTAAAACAAACGTGGTTGAAGCGTATCGCTAACGCACCTGCTCAAGTGATGGCTTTGTTGCGTAATGTGCAATGTTCACTGATTGATGCAACAGTCGGTTCGGCAAAAAGTGTAAATATGGCGTATGCTTTGGAATGGGGATCTGAATGGGGTGAAGAAGAACGTACGGATTTTGAGCACCCTACATTGTTACACCCAGAATGGGCAAAAAGAGAACCGTATGTGAAATTGATGGTGGCGTATGATGCGTTGCGCAAAGATGTGAGTGGCTTGGATGTGTTGCGTGATGGACATATTTATTTTTTTCATGCTGGGCATTTGGGTGATACACATGATCGTGTATTTGCCTATGTGCGTTATACATCGGATGAGGGTGTGATTGTGTTACATAATTTGGATGCAGAGTTGGAGCATCGGGTTACTTGCCCCATTCAAGATTTGCCAGATTTGATATTGGAACGTGTTGATTTGTCCCCTGTTTTTGATACGTATCCATTTTTTGATTTAAAATCTCAGTCTCA
>JAYODI010000176.1:0-3450 GCA_038279365.1 Candidatus Latescibacterota bacterium
TTCCAGAACTGACAGATCTTGAAATAGATCACATTATAAAATCGGCAAATGCTTTTAGAGCCTAATGTTTCTCTATCAACGCCAACTGCTCTCGAGCAACGACATTATTGTCATCCAAAACCAATACCTTATGATAGGTTTTCCGAGCCAACAACAGATCACCAGACATCTCATATGCCTGCGCCAACCCCAACAAGGCTTCAATATCTCGAGGCTGCAATGTCACTGCGTTGGAAAAATTTTTAATGGCTTCATCAAACTGCTTTTCAGAAAAATTTAAAATACCCAAATTGACAAAAGCCATAACAAAATGAGGATTCACCTCAAGAATTTGCAAATAAGCCGTACGTGCCAAATCTGGAAAACCATTTTCTTGGCACATCGCACCTACACGAAATAGTGCCTCTTGATACAAAAGATCTTTGGGAGCAAATTTTACAGCATTCAAATGAGCTGTCGTTGCAAGATGAATGTGACCTTGTAACAAATGAACTTGTCCTCTTAAATACCAAAGTCCTGCATGTTTTTCATCCATATACAACGCGCGTTCCAATAATAGATTGGCTTCACGCAATTCATTTTGAGCCAATAAAATTGCAGCCTTTTTTTCATAGGCATCAATCATATGAGGCGCATACTGTATCAAAGCTTCATATATCTTCTTTGCCGTTTGTAAATCTCCGCGATCTTGCAACAAATTTGCTGTTTGCATTTGTGCAGCATACCACTTTTCCTGTTCTTGCCCCACCTTCAAAAAAGCCTGCATAGCCATCAAAGTATCTTTTTGAGCCAACAAAGCCATTCCCAAGTGATATTGCATATCGGATATTTGAGGCTGAATTTGAATCGTCCGATGAAACATTTCTATCGCTTCTTGCAAGCGCCCATCTTGGTAATACGCCAAACCCAAATTGCGTATTGCTTGAAAATGAGTGGGATGCTCCTGCACGATCCCTGATAGAATTTCACAAGCAGCACCAAACTGATGCAACTCCATCAATACACTTGCATAGTTAATTCTCGCTTTTAAATAATTGGGCTGGATGATTAAAACTTGCTCATAAACCTTTGCGGCTTCTTCAAATTGTTGGGTCAATACCAACGATCCCGCAAGATTGTTTAAGACAACCGCATTCGCTTCGCCAGCAGCAACAATTTGTTGATAAGCACGAATGGCCATATTTAAGTCATTGGCTTTATTGGCGTACCAACCCAACCGAAAATTGCGATCAAAAACAGAAGCAAAAAACGGATCGTGATTATAAGAAGAATCAGGACGAATGATATAAAGCAATGGCACACCATCTTGATCAATTGTCTTGATCACCTCACCAGGCACCATACGATGACCATCGGCACGCGTCGTGCTCATATACACATCCATCAGTGATGGCTCTGGAACTGGCACAAAAACATAACGCGACCCATCCAACAAATACTGGACATTGTCACTGGCACCTCCCACACGCAAACGCCTGCCCATCTGAGGCTGATAATACTTATCCAACCACCTCACACCTTGCTTGTAACTGTTTTCCCAATAATCCGTCTGATAACCCTTAGATGCTTCCGCCAAACCACCTGCAAACAAACGATTAAAATAGATATACTCATTCGGATGCAAACGAACCATATCCCAACCCGTTAGCACCACCAAACCAACCAGCACACACACCACACCACGCGTTACCCATAACCTGTTCACACAACCTACAAAAGACACCACACCAAACAAAGACAAGATCGACAACGACGGGTAGATAAACAGAAAATGACGCAAACCATCTCCCAAAGGAGAACCCTTCAAGATCACATATACGGGAGGAAATACTGTCGCAAAAAACAACAAACCCCACTGAATACCAACAACATCAAATGACCATTCCTTCACACGCACCACAACACCCACAACACCCAACAACAAACCCAAAAACACATATTCTGGTACGATCATCGACAACCACTTGGGCACATAATACCACGGAATCTCTATCCACGTAATATCTGCACCTTCAAAAAATGTGGTCACATAATACGTAAAATTGGAAAACACACTCAGCACATGAAATGGATACACAAGTGGATCCAATAAGGCCCTCGGCCAAAACAGCAGCATCAACACATACGCGATCACGCCGATCACACACAGCTCCAATACATACTGCTTCACCCACACCCGCCACTGAGCCTTAGATGGCTTTTCTTGATACACCAACTGGGCATAACGCACAAAAAACACCAGCCCTGCATAAAACAACAATATCAAACCACCCACACGAATGGCCATTGTCAAGCCTATGGCCACCGCGACTTTCAACAACATCTTTCGAGACAAGTGAGGCAATTGAGCCACACTTTGAACCAGATAATACAAACTCCAGATATAACACACTGCAAACGGAATGTCTTTGGGATTATTAAAGCTGTGGCCATAGTATCTTGGCATAAATATCAAAAATAAAGCTGCCAACAAACCCGTAAGTGGAGAACCCAAATAGGCTCCCAATTGATACACGGCCACCACACCCAACAAGCCCACCAACGCATTGCACAAATGACGGGTATCGTGAACATCAAATGGTGAAAGCACTGTCAGTGGATGAACCAATGTGTCAAACAAACCACCATAAAACAGCATATTCTCGGCATCGAGAAAAGCATCGGCTTGAAACCCCGACGCATACCACCTGACAATATCGGCACCATAACGCGCGTGAGGTGGCTCATCTATCGTTATACCATAATCCAAAAAGGTAAACGTAATTAAAAAAAACAGGATAAAGACCACTATTACAAAAAGAGCCTTCCATAAAGACAGGGTATATCCCATCAACTGAATGGTCTTTTTCATAAGCGCAAGTTCGTGATTATCAGATCTTAACATAAAATGCATTCGTATTTTAAATAAACACCGATTTAGGCAAGTGTATAAACCCCAAAACGAGCAATAATAGGCACAGAATAGGGTGAGGCACCCACATAATGGATTTCTGAATTCTCGAGCTTGGCAACACGCTGAATTAAATCGCGAAGCGATGCATCTTTGCGAATATATTCACCTTGATCAATTTTGATATAACGATGCAACAGCCAAGCATCTTCTGGTTCTGGATGAAGAATGTCAATAACAACCAATTTTCCATCATCTGAAAGCAAGTTACGTGCGGCTTTTAATAAGGCCTCACAGTCTTCATCGGACATGTGATGACACACACCCGCAAAAAGAATAAAATCGAATGGCTCACCTGAAAGTTCATATGTTTTCAAGTCTTGACATACAAATTGGAAATTGGGACACGAAGCAAATGTTTTTTGGGCATGTTCAATTACGGCCGGATCTATATCAATTCCCGTATAGCTGATATCTTTAAACTCACGAAAAACATGTGCAATATTGCCTATAGAGCAGCCCACTTCCATAATGCGTTTTTGGTTTTCATATTTAAGCAA
>JAYODI010000090.1:0-7578 GCA_038279365.1 Candidatus Latescibacterota bacterium
ACACAAATGATACGCATCGTAAGGCGACAAGGGCAAAACTTGACTCAGAACATACCCCAACACATGCACAAACCCGCCGTATAACCACGTATTGGTCGTTTCAAAAATGCCTTGATACGTAAAACCACTTTGATACCAATGAATGATATCACGACCATAATTTAAAAGAGGCGGTTCATCAACGGTTAAACCATAATCTAAAAAAGTGGTTAAAACCACCCAACCATACATACCCAAAAGGACATAGGAATAAAAAGCCCACCGTTCTACACGATAACCTCTAAGGGCAATGTAATTTTGATGTTCGTCTATAGATGCCATATACCTTCTACAAGTTAAAAGTGTATTCCATATCTATAAAGGTTGCCTTTATAAAAAACACATCTTATTTCTATACTTTGCAAACCGTATCTTTTTTTGTATATAGCGTTTCGCCAATATAACAGATAAAAGAACCCACATCTGATCTGAAATAATATACCCTCTTAAATATAAACATTCATGTGTTTACATCTTCAAAATTATACCATCACAAGGAGTGCCCCACATGTATATCCAAGACCAGGTAAGATTTGAAAACTTTAATGATGAAACTCTCAGTTTTTTTAAAGCCATCAGCGTCGATTCCATTCACCTGGAACTACGTGGTGGCAAACCAGCCCCCTCTGCCACCAACAAAAGCAGTGGCACAGGACAAGCCAATAACCAACTGGCACAAGACCTGAAAGCAGGCAAAGATTGCACCGAAGTTTTTGAACAAGCTCGTGAAAAGGTCGAATCACACGGCATGAAGCTCAACAATGTCTTTATGTCTTGCTGGGAAGAAATTGCGCTGGGCAAAGAAGATGCCACCGAAAAAATTGATGCCTGGTGTAAAATGCTCGAATCCATTAGCAAAGCGGGTATTCCTTGCTTGGGGTGGAATTTCAAACCCAAAGGCAACTTTCGCACTCCATCAGATATTGGTCGTGGCGGTGTGAGTTACAGCACCTTCGACTACGACGTTTTTATGCAAAACCGCCCAGAATTACACGACCCACCCTATTCTGAAGAACAAATGTGGGCCAATATGGAAAGATTTCTCAAAGCTGTTATTCCCGTAGCCGAAAAAGTAGGTGTCAAAATGGCCTTGCACCCCGATGACCCACCCGTGCCCGAACCCTTGGGAGGCATTGCTCAAATTTGTTCCACACTGGAACAGTTTCGTAAAACTTTCTTCGAAATTGCGCCCAGCCCCAACAACAACATGCTCTTTTGTCAAGGATGCATGACCGAATTGCTCGGCCCACAAAAAGTTTACGACGCCATTGCCGAAATGGCATCTAAAAATAAAATCCAATGGGTACATTTTCGCAACGTAAAAGGTCAAATACCACGTTTTGTAGAAGTTTTTATGGACGAAGGCGAAGTAGACATGAAAAAAGCCATGGAAGTCTACCGAGACAACGGCTTTAACGGCCCTTTCATGATGGATCATACCCCTAAATTTGCACACAACCACTCCGAACTTGCAGGTAAAGCCTTTGCGATTGGCTACATTCGTGCACTCATTCAAGACGTCTACAAATAGAGGACATTCATGAGCATCGAAATCATACACCCCGACATGGCCAAGCTCATTGAACCATCTGCCCAATTAGAAAAAATTGGCGACGGTTTCAAATTTACCGAAGGCCCCGTTTGGCACCCCCAAAAACAATGTTTGTTCTTTTCTGATATTCCCGCAAACATTTTATACAAATGGACCGAACAAGATGGCTTTTCGGTGCATCGCGAACCCAGTCAAAACACCAATGGTCTCACCCTCAACGCACAAGGCCAACTCCTTTCTTGTGAACACTCTGGCAGACGCGTTAGCATAGAAAAAAACGGCCAAGTAGAAACATTGGTCAGTACCTATCAAGGCAAGCGTCTTAACTCACCCAACGACATCATTGTTTGCAAAAATGGCGATGTGATCTTCACCGATCCACCCTATGGCTTGCCCAAAAAAGACGGCGTGATGCTCGAACAAGAAATCGATTTTTTTGGTGTCTATCGCTTACCTGCCCATGCCCAAGAACCCATCTTACTCATAGATGACTTCGAACGCCCTAACGGTTTGGCCATCAGTGCCGATGAAAAAACACTCTACATCGACGACACTGCCCGCAAACACATTCGCGCCTTCGACGTTTTAGCCGATGGCACCCTTGCCAATGGCCGCATCTTTGCTGAACTTATTGGCGAAGGCAAAGGTGCACCCGATGGCATGAAATTGGATCGCCACGGCAACGTCTTTTGTACGGGCGCAGGTGGCGTGTGGGTCTTCAACAAAAACGGCGATGTATTGGGCAAAATTCACACCGAAAATTCAACCGCCAATATTGGTTGGGGCGGTAGTGACCTGCAAACCCTCTTCTTAACCGCCAGCACCGAAGTCTATCGTTTACAGTGTCTCACGGGTGCCTAAACGATAAGCGAAACCGCTCACAAACTGGAAAGGCAAAACATGAGCATCAAAGCAGCAGTTATCGGCTGTGGGAAGCGTGGCAGAATCCACGCCAAAGGACTATCCAATATCGAAGGTGTTAACCTCGTCGCATTTGCGGACCCCTTCATAGAAGCAGCAAACACCCTCGCACAAGAGTTCGAAAACATTCAAACCTTTAGCGACACCCCCACCATGCTCAGCGAGATCAAACCCGACATCGTTGCCATTTGCACCCGCCCCGCCCAACGCCTCAACGTCATCCAACAATGTGTGGATGCCCAAGTCAAAGCCATTCAATGTGAAAAACCCATGGCCTTGTCTTGGAACGATGCACAAACCATTCATCAAATATGTGAAAAAGCCAATATTCAACTGGCCTTTACACACCAACGCCGGTTTCGCACCGATTTTTCCAAAGCCAAACAACTGCTCAGCCAAGGGGCCATTGGTGACATCACAGAAATTCAAGGCTATTGCTCCAACTTTTTCGATTGGGGCACACATTGGTTTGACATGTGGTTCTTTCTATTGGGTGACCCACAAGCCAAATGGGTCTTGGGGCAAGCCGACTTTACCGATGCCCTAACCGTCTTTGATGCCCCACTCGAAAGCCGAGGCATCAGCCGCGTTTGTTTTGACAATGGCATCCAAGGTCTCATGCTCACCGAACCACGCAAAGGCGATGCAACTTATATTCGGGTCATAGGTGAAAACGGCATCTTAGAAATATTTCCACACGGCCCCAAAGGCCTTCGCATGTTGCGAGAAGGCGGAACTGGTCACTGGGAAAATCCACCATTAGATATACCCCATACCGTACAAGACCACAGTTTGGCAGTTCAAAAATCGCTTGAACATTCCGTTGCATGTCTACAATCGGGTCAGACACCCCTTCACGGAAGCACACACGCCCTAAAAGCCACCGAACTCATTTACGCCACGTTTGCCTCTGCCAAACGCAACCAACGCATCGACCTCCCCCTTGAAAATGACGCCACACTCTCCTTAGAACACATTTTCCAAAACGCCACATTTGCCCAATAAGTCAGGAAAAAAACATGACAACGCAAGAAAAACCAACCGTTCGCATTGCAGGCGTAAACGATGAACCCAGCCCCACTTGGGATTTGGATGAAGGTCTCGATGTTCTGGATGAACTCGGCATCAAATTTATTGAACTGCGTGCTGCACATGGCAAAATGGTCGATCAAATGGATGACGACATGTTTTACCCCATTGCCGACCGCATTAAAGAACGTGGTTTTACCGTCACCACATACCTTGGCCAGGTGGGGCGTGATGTGCCCAACAAAGAAATTCGCAAACGCGACCTCGAATGGATCGAACGCGCCGTCAAACGTGCCGATTACATGGGCACCAACCAGCTGCGCACCATGGGCTATAAAAAAGGAGAGGACGACGGTACTGACTGGTTTTCACGTGCCGTATGGATGTATAAAGACATGACAGCCATTGCCCAAGCAGGCAACAAAACCATTGTCTTCGAAAATCCTCCCGGACACAACGCTGCCGTTTGCTGGGCACCCGAATGTTTAGAAGCCCTACAAGCCGTCAATTCGCCCCACTTTCGCCTCAATTTTGATCCAGGAAATTTTGGGGCCCACGGTGAAGTTGGCATCCAACTCTTTGATCAGTTGAAAGACTATATTGGCAATGTACATGTCAAAGACATTCGTGAACCTGGCGACACCAAAACCTATTGCATTGCGGGTGATGGCGCATGTGGCTACCCCGAAATATTTAAGGGTCTTGCACAAATGGGCTACTCAGGCACCATCACAGCCGAACCCCATCTCTTACACAGTGAAAAGTTTCATGTGTCAGGTCGCGAAAATTATATTGCTGCAGTAAACCGCATTATAGAACTTTTGGAAAATGCAGGCTTCCAAGTGCAAAAACAATAACGCACCTCAAATACAACTTACAAAAATCGCGTTGTTCAATTAAGAACAACGCGATTTTTTATATCAAAACAATTTGAAAACCTTTATCCCATCGCTTCATCAATTAAGCGAGGAACACTGCGATCTGCTTTGGTAAATCAAGATTGGGCACGAGGACCGTGCCCCTACGGTTATTTGCGAGTGGCTATTGCTTGTTCGGTGGCGGTACGGGCAATATGGGTTGCAATACGTCCATCTTCACCGGTTGGCAACACATCTGAACCGCCTTTTTCCAATGCTTCAGAAAACGCCACATACATCCCCGCAAAATTTTTCTCTCCCGCAAAAGGCAATTGTCGTGTACCCTGGGTATTGCGCACCTCAAATATCTTCTGCTCGCGATCAAAACGAATCAAACCTTCAGTACCAATCAACTGATATGTAAAATGATGAATCGGTTCTTTGGCCGTAAAACAATAGGAATAACTCATCTCCACCATGGTATGCGCTCCATTTTCATGATCCAAATGCACATACATATGGTCGGGTGCGTCATATGCATCAACCCACACACCTTCGGCCCGAAAATCCACCACTTCGCTTTGAAGCCACCAACGCGCCAAATCAATTTGATGCACCCCACAGTCCACCATTGGCCCACCTTCCATCATCCGAAAATCGCGTCGTGCATTGGGCTGCATTTGCCCATCATCGCCCTTTAAAAACTTGCCATGGTTGTTCCAAATATAAATCAGGCGCAAAGAACGGATCTCTCCTACCTCTCCGTCTTGCACCATCTGACGAATTGTTTGCGAAACGGGGCTAAAGCGATAATCCAATCCCGTAAAAAGCATCACACCTGCATCATGGGCCGCCTGAATCATTTGTTCGGCCTCAACCTCGGTCATTGCCAATGGCTTTTCACACAAAATATGCAACCCCTGTTTGGCCGCATCCAACACATTCTGACAATGAAAAGTTGCAGGTGATGTAATCACCACCGCCTCAATACCCGAATCAAAAAACGCATCTACATCAGTAAATGCATTGCGCACATCAAACTTACCCTGTGTCGATCTTAAATTTTGTTCATTGGGATCAAACAGCGCATGTAAATGCAACCCATCTGTCTTTTGAAGCGAGGGCACATGTCCATAATTGGCCACTGTGCCACACCCCATCAAACCAATCTTTTTCATCACACACTCCTAAAGTTTAACGACAAAATCCAACACATCTAAAAAAGGTAATTCAGCAAAACAACCAAATCTCGGATGCCGTGACAACCGTGCGCGCGACGTTGCCGGACTGGTTAAACCACATAAAAACCGAGCCAATTGACGTGGGTGTTGCAACGCCTCATGTCTTTCGGCACGCACATGAGTCACCACATCGCGATGCACATCGCCCAACGCCCGCTTGGGTGAACGCGGCAACACACGCGGTTCCGCATTCACACACCCATCACAATGACCACAATCGGCCTTTAAATCTTCGCCAAAATAGCGTAACAAATGGCGGGTCAAACAACCGCCATGTTCGGCAAAAGCCACCACCTGATTCAAGCGCACAATATCTTGCTTTTCGCGGTGAGAAAACGTCTCAATCAATTCCTCTGCCAGCGCAACCGCATCGGGATCTCCCACCCGCCGAAACCCATGGCGCAACCCTGTCACCTGCACTTCCAAATCACCTTGCTCTTCTAAATAAGTCACCGCAGCCACAATACGTTCACGCGATTCACCCAATTCTTGAGCCACAACGGCAGGTTCCAGATGATCCCACACTCGCCCTTTTTTGGAAGCATCAAACACCGCCTGTAAAAACGCCTGCCGATTTGCATCATACCCCGCCAAAATATCTGCTATGGGCCGTTTCAATTGGTATTTGTAAGCACTATAAAACGGTCCTGTTGCTTGCAACACACCCTTTAGTTCCAAATAGGTCAACACCGTCGCAACCACAAGGGATCGAATATCGTACTGCGATGACAAATCATATTGTGACACATCAAACACCTCATCTTGCCCCAACAAGTGTGCCACCAATTCACACAAGCTTTCTGCTATGGGTGTGTCGCCAAAAGTAAAATTAGCCAGTGTCACACAATCATCGGCACAAGCCAACAGCTCACACACCGATGGGGCACCATCTCGCCCTGCCCGCCCAATTTCTTGCACATAATTTTCAAGTGTCTTGGGCAAGTTATAATGAACAATCGCCCGAATATCGGCCTTATCAATCCCCATTCCAAACGCAATGGTCGCCACCACCACATCCACATCGCCCCGCATAAATGCATCTTGTACCTCCGTCCTCAATTCATCTTTCAACCCTGCATGATACGCCTTTGCCCGTATCCCATCTTGAGCCAAACGGTGTGCCACATCTTCAGCCGTTTTTTGAAGCGTCACATACACAATGGTTGGCCCACTCACATTTTTAATACGCCCACGCAACACATCCATCCGATTGTTTTGATAACAAGGCGTCACCTTCAGCGTCAAATTGGGCCGATAAAATCCCGTATGCACATGATCGGCCTGATCAATACCAAACGCCTCACAAATATCTTTGGCCACAACAGGTGTTGCCGTGGCCGTCAAAGCCAAAATGCGTTCAACCCCCAAAACCTGTGCCTGACGGGCAATCTTCAAATAATCGGGTCGAAAATTATGCCCCCACTCCGAAATACAATGTGCTTCATCTACAGCCAACAAAGCGATGCGCTGACGCCGCAAACGCTCTAAAAAACGCTCATTGCCCAAACGCTCAGGGGCCACATACAACAATTTTAGAGATCCATCATTCATGCCGGCATATATGCCACGCACCTCATCATATGTCAGGGTCGAATCCAAACGCGCGGCAACAACACCCTTTTGACGTAAAACATCCACCTGATCTTTCATCAATGCAATCAGTGGCGAAATCACCACTGTCAAGCCATCGAGCATCAAAGCAGGCAACTGATAACACAAACTCTTTCCCCCACCCGTAGGGAACACCGCCAAAGCAGACCGGCCGTTTAACAAAGCCGCAATCACCGCTTCTTGCCCTGGGCGAAAATCGTCTAAACCGAAGGTTTTTTGTAATATCGTTTTGGGATCGGACATATCGCTCATATTCGAAAGGGTGTTAAAATTCACATCATAAATCACATCATAAATCACATCGCAAATCGCATCATAATCGCATCAT
>JAYODI010000090.1:7678-9703 GCA_038279365.1 Candidatus Latescibacterota bacterium
ATCGCATCATGAATCGCATCATACATCGCGAGGGAATAAATTCCCTCGCTAAGTTTGAAAAGTCCTTTGGACTTAAGGTCATAAACCACATCACAAATCGTATCATAATCGCATCATATTCACATCATGAATCGCATCATAATCGCAAGGGAATGAATTCCCTCGCTATGCATGAAAAGTCCTTTGGACTAAGAGTCAAAGGCCCAATCAAATCATTGTCGATTTAATCAAAAAATTTTCACAATTCCCTCGGGATGGTTGAAACGTCCTTCGGACTTTGTTGGAATTTATTCTTGAATTTCAAAGAAGGAATGGAGATGATTGTTTTTATGATGTTGTTTTTGATTTTTCACGTAAGATACAACATTGGGTAGTGCCCTTTTATCGATGGTTAAGGCACCATAACCCTGTTGCCATTTGAATATATGGTCGAGACGCAGGCGGTTATTGCAGAAATGGGCAGTACTGCCTTTTAATTGTTTGATTGTTTCAGAGATACATACAGTTGGGTTGAGGCTTATCACAACATGGATATGGTCTTCTATGCCGTTAACAGCATATAAATGGAAGTCGTTTTTACGACACTGGTAATTCAAATATCTGTAAATGGGTGTTTGAATATCGGGTACCATAAACGGATAACGTCGCCATGTTGCCCAAACAAGGTGATAATACAATTCTGTATAATACTTTGGCATATTTGGTTTATCCCATTCCATCCGACAAAGGCGGACATCCCTATCGTAGCGCTGGAATTTATTCCGGCGCGATGGTCAATTGTCATTTCCTTCGCCGAATATGCAAACCCAATGCCAAAACGCCTGCCCTAAAAACCGCGCTTGGGACAGGCGTTTCAAAACAAAGTCGAACACATCGTTCAATCACATTATTTGCCAACACCAAAACGTTCTATGGCGCACTTTCCATCTTGCGGAATAAATCGGCAAAAATGGCATTGCGATTTAAGTTTACGCCCACACGCATAAAATGACGCCCTGCATCTTGGCTATATGTGCATTGGTCGGTCAAAATGGGGCTGTGTACCAAGCGTGTGCTCACCCAACTTGGGTTCACCAAATAGGCCGTGGCCGAAATATCCCAAATCTCTTTGGCCCAGGCAAAATGATCTTTGTGATAACCGCGCACCGTCTCGGTCAAAAAATCACCCACAGCACTTTTGCCAGCCACATAAGCTTCTAACTCTGGCAAAGTCGTTAACAAATGAGATGCCACACTGCGACACGGCACCTGCACAAACGGCACACCACAATCAAACATCAACTGTGAAGCAAACATATCTTGTTTCAAATTAAACTCACGTGCCGACGGGCAATGATGTTCATGCCCGCCCAACCACACCACCACAATCTTTTGTATGATTTCGGGTGCCAACAAAATAGCTGAAGCCACATTGGTAATGGCCCCAATGGCCACCACATACAATGGATCATCATCGCCAGAAGCCAACGCTTTCTCTATCAAATCGTGAACCGCATCGCTCTCTTGGGGTTTGGTGGCCGCTTCCAAATACCCTAACGAACCACGAAACACCAACCCCTCAGAAGCCACTTGCAACCGATCGAGCAACCGCAAAATTTCTTCATAACTTTTTTCCATGCCATCTGCTGGCCCATTTGATCGGCCATTGTAAAATGGTGCGGCATAGAGTGCTTCAACCGACATTTGCTCAGGTGACAACAAAGCATGTACCACTGCAAATTGATCATCCACTTCATTATAGGTATCGGTATCCAATACCATACGCACTTTTCCAGATGGCGGTTGCAACCGATTGAGCAACTCAACATCTGTCAATTTGGGAAAATTCATAAAAACCTGCTTGTAAGAAATGAAAATAAAAACAGCAGGCAGAGGCGAAAGGTGCCAACTGCCTGCTGTTTGTGAATCAGTGCACAGGTGATGCCTACAACGAGCGTAGCGAGTAATCTACGAATCTACGAATCAGCGAATCTACGAATCAGTGAATTAGGTTTTGATTCGTCCATTCGCCTATTCGCCTATTCG
>JAYODI010000090.1:9803-16528 GCA_038279365.1 Candidatus Latescibacterota bacterium
ATTCGCCTATTCGCCTATTCGTCCATTCCTACGCCGAAACCCCCACCCCATCGACATATTCTTCAAACAAAGCGATATTTTCTTTAATCATATCCCGATTGTCTTTTAAAAACATGCCGACCAAAGCCACATCGTCTTCACGCATATTTTTGCCCAACGTTTCAAAACCCTCAATAATGGGTTTATTCCCTCCACCAAATATTTTGTAATGCACCACAGGGCAAGGAATGGTAGCAATCACTTCCAACATCTTCGCCCGATCTTCTTCTTCCCACTTTTCACCATCGGCCTGATGATGTGCGTTTTTTGAACGATCGGTGGGGTTGTAATAACTACACATTTGAAAATCGGCTTCCATATTGTCACGAATCCACTCATGCGCTGCGGGCTGATGTGCTGCAAAACCGGCCATCACACCTGCATCTTGCATGGTTTTTAGTGCTTCGTTAAAATTGTCCCACTGTTCATTGGCGTACCAATTGTCCACCACACCGCCATGAATGTATGCGCCAGTTGCACCCATCTCGATCGAATCGCGAAGCCACAAGCGCCAGGCATCTGGTTTGCCACGCTCAATACACACCTGCGCAAACCATTGAATCGTACCCCCTTCATCCCAGTATTCTTCCAAAATGTCCATCACATGATTGTCGGTCCGGCCAAAAAATGTATTGATACCCAACTCTTCGGCCTGCCGCAAAACATCTTTGATACGTGACGGCGTGTGCCAATCAACCATTTCTTTACTGCGTTCTTGGGTTTGGTGCGAAAACCCACTAAAGGGATTGCCACCGATGCATAGACCGGAAACACTGGCCGAGCCGATGGTTGCAAAACGCATGGTACTTTTCCTTTCGATGAGATTAAACGAACTTCGGGGATTTACCGCATAAGATAAGTTGATTCACAAAAAGATGCAACAACGTATACAGCAAATTTTTATCTCATTTTATGACCTAAAAATTGTGAAATCCATGCCCTGCACCCGGAAACCAAATCAAATCGACCACAATGCCCAACCCGATGCCTGCGCAATATCCGATTACGGTGCCATAAAAAAAGGGCTTCGACCGCTCATATAAATGCGGGCCACCAACCTTAATAATAATGAGTTTGGCCGCCCACACCATCAAGATACTCAAGGCATAATACCGTGGCCCAGTGGTATATTGGAACGCCAAACCCAACGGATGAAGTGGCCACCACGGAAACCAAGTGCGCAACAAGGCCAACAAACCCGCTTCGCCGGCACCAAACAACCAAACGCCAAGTTTTTGAGGATCAAATGACGTCTTCTCCGTTTCACCCAATAAGGTGGCAATACCACCAAAGATGCCAAACGGACCTTCCCACAAAGCCCAAGATCGCAAATAAAGGGCCGACTCGTGGTAACAATAATAAATAATAGTCATTGCACACACCAAAAAACTGACCGCAAATGCCAAAAATACAGTGCTCGATACCCATTTTCGCCCGTGGGTTTCATCTACATCGTCCATCGCTTTAAAGTGGTGGGGCAACATCTGCATCGTTTGAATACGACTGCCCCCATAAAACATATTGCTGTTTACCAACTGCATCGCGGTTAAGTCACGCACCGTTAATGTATCGGTGCCCATCACCGAAGTCACAAACCCAGAGCCTTTAATCCACACGGGAAACAAATAACCAAAACCACTGGCGGCAATAAACTTAGATGTCGCAAAATAAGCAATAAACATCAAAATCAAATGGGTCGCAGCCAACTTAAATGACATGCCCAACGCCATAAAAAAACCACATAAATAAACCGTACAGACCACCAAACCCACCACGGCCAACCGATAAGAAATGGGGCCATCACCACGCCCACCTTCTTTGGCGGCTTGCCAAACATGTTTTAAATGGCGTCTGGCAATCCATATGGACCAAATCACCAACACCGTCATGGCGCCATGACTCTCCAAATTGATGATTTCACCCGCCTTGGCGGGTTGCCCAGGAAGCCCCACCACAAACCCCGTGCGATTGAGTATGCCCACTTTAACCACCGCCAACAACCCAAAAAACCAAAAACTAAACAGCAAATCCAAACTGCACAAATACCCCAACCCAATCACCAGTGGCAACACACGCAAATAAACAGGAGGAAAGCTTTGGGCCACAGTCATGGCCTTGGTATTGATGTTGTCAAACAAAGTAATGCGTGGCACATTGGGAAACCAATAATTGATCATATTCCAACAAATAATGCCCGCCGTCCAAGCAAACCCCACCCAAAAAACGGGGTTGCGAAAAATTTTAGGCACGGCACGTCCTTCACCAAATCCATCCATCAAGTCCATAGGAAAATTGACCAGTGGATAAGTCAAGCGCTCGGCATCGGCCCACTGGCGATGAAAAATCACGATCACAAAAAAACCAGCCCCAACAAATGCCACAGACCCCAAAAACCACCACCCAACAGGCATCACCCACCCAGACCAGGGAATCGACTCACCAGTTTGCAAACCAAAATAAAACCGATCCATAATCCACGGCGTTGGCTCAGGAAATGCCCAACGAGGCAAGTCGGACAAAAACAATTCGGCCCAACGGTTTTCGGGTGTGGCAAAAAAATGAGGCGCAGGCAAACCCCCAATAAAATATCCCATCCACCCAACACCAGGCATCATGCCCGCAATCCACATCGTGCCAAAAATAATCATCATCTCATGGCGCGACAACACAGACCTGGGGGAAACACGAGCGATGATCATGTTGATCATCAACCAAACCAAAAAGCCCAAAATAAGTGCCACAGGAAAACTCGACTTCACCAAAGAACCCGCATGCAACACCATTTCTAACACATTTTGGGCATATGACATGACCACCGCAGTCACAAGTGCCAAAACAACAGACCGCCCCGTAATGCGTGGCCTTTGATCGAGTTGTGGATTGATATCCATATCCGATTTTAAAATTGCCATATATAAAGCCCCATTCCTTACGCGAAATCATCACATCAAATTACAAAATTGTCTTGCCAATATAGAACGTCACATATCCGCTGTCAATGCGTGGTTTGCCCTTGAATATTCACCCTTCATAATCGCACACAAGGCTCACAATCAAAACCTTGATGAAAAAGACCTGAAAACAGTATATTGAACGGGTTAAAAATAAATGTTTCTGTTTTGAGTATTATAAATGCATCGCGTTATCATGCGGGTGAAGGTGGGATGGATGGGTATTGGATCATTTTTATATCAACAATTAGGACATCCCAAAGGGCGATTTGGCCACTGTCTCTTGCGATTTCTAAACTGGGCCAACTCTCCCATGAATCGCTTAACCATATCGTGCTTACAACCTTCTGACCAAGACCACGTATTGGAAATTGGGTTTGGTGGCGGAAATCTCATAAAACAACTTGCACAATTGGGTTTGCCCAATCAATTTACGGGCCTCGAACGCTCTGCAGAAGCTTTGTACTTGTGTGAAAAACAATACCATCCCCTCATCAATCAAGGACGCATCCATTTACACACAACCCAAGCCACCACCCTCCCTTTTGATGCGGGGCAGTTTAACAAAATTTGCTCCATCAACGCGCTCTATTTTTGGCCCAACCCCATCGACATCTTAGCCGAGTGCAAACGCGTTTTATCGCCCAACGGCACCCTCTACTTGTGTTACAACACCAAAGACCTGCTCGACCTATACGGCTTTACCCACATAGGCTTACGCGGTTATACCGTCACCCAAATCGAAACTTTTTTTTCAGAAGCAGGCTTTGGCAACATACAAACAACTTCTGCGCGCAGTTTGCGCAACGGTTCATTTTATTGTTCATACGGTATGGCTTCTTAAAAACGATCAGCAATCCGCTTATCCACGTGTAGAAACAATTGCGTTAATCCGAATCATCAATATATCACACAGGACATCATCTTTATACATTACAACTTACACTCAGAATACGATACTGTTTATGGCTCGTAAAGACATTCGCACCATTTCTATTTTCTGCGCCAAATGCAAAACCCTCCTTTACAAATATCACAAAGGAGGGAATGGTGGTTTGGTCAAATGCATTGTTGAACGCATTGCCGAAGACCATACAAACGGTGACATGATGTGCCCGAAGTGTAATCAAGAATTTGCCCGATTTAAAATGTATGGGGGGCAACCCGCGCACAAAATTATTCAAGGCAAAGTCTTTACCAAAGGAATGGCCCGCAAATAACCCTCAGCAATCATCCATGGGAGCAACACATGCCCGAATTCATAGCCAACTACGACGAATCCAAAATTCCTGCATACACCCTGCCCGATCCACTCATCAACACAGACGGTTCCAAAGTAGAAACGGAAACCGACTGGCAAAACAAACGCCGTGGCGAAATACTCGCCCTCTTTGAAAACCACGTCTACGGCAAAATGCCAGCCCCACCCAAACACATGCACTTTGAAGAACGGTCTGCCACCGACCACGCATTAGAAGGCCAGGCCATACGCAAAGAAATACGCGTTCACTTTACCCAAGAACAAGACCCTTGGATGGACATCCTCATTTACCTGCCCAAAACCAACGCCCCCGTTCCCTTATTTGTGGGCCTCAACTTTGGGGGCAACCACACCATTCATCCCGACCCAGAAATCACCCTTTCAGATCGGTGGATGCGATCCAAAACCGTGGGTGTAGAAAACAACCGTGCCACTGAAAGCTCTCGTGGGGGCGCAGCCAGTCGCTGGCCAGTTGAACGCATCTTATCTCGTGGCTACGGCTTGGCCACCATTTATTGTGGTGACCTCGATCCAGACTTTGATGATGGGTATCAAAATGGTGTACATCCCCTCTTTTACAAAGAGGGCCAAACCCAACCCGCCCCCGACGAAGCGGGCACCATAGGTGCTTGGGCGTGGGGCCTTATGCGTGCCATGGACTACTTTGAAACCGATGACCACATTGACCACACACGCGTAGCTGTGATGGGACACTCTCGTTTAGGAAAAACATCGCTTTGGGCCGGTGCCCAAGACCCGCGTTTTGCCATCACCATTTCCAACGACTCGGGCTGTGGAGGCGCCGCCCTTTCACGCCGATGCATCGGTGAAACCGTGGGCCGCATCAACACCAGTTTTCCCCATTGGTTTTGCGACAACTTTCGGCAATACAACAAAAACGAATCGGCCTTACCCGTCGATCAACACATGCTCATCGCGCTTATGGCACCACGTCCTGTTTATGTGGCCAGTGCCGAAGAAGACCTCTGGGCAGACCCCAAAGGTGAATTCTTAGGTGCCAAATATGCCGACGCTGTCTACCGCCTCCTCGGCACAGACGGCCTCGATGCCGAAACCATGCCCAATGTTCACGAACCAATTACCAGTCGCATCGGATACCACATTCGCGCAGGCGGTCACAACGTAACCGATTACGATTGGGATCAGTATATGAACTTTGCAGACAAACATATGAAATGAAATCAGTCACAAATCACAAGTCACAGGTCAAAACCCGTTTTTAGACTTTGACTTGCAGACCTGATACCTGCGACAATCTTCTAACCAAAAGGAATCACCATGCCCGACAAAAAATTTGCCCTTCGCGCCGTACCTGGCTTTCATTCTACGTACCCAGGTATCCAAATTGCAGCACAAATCAATGACCAAGCCACCGATGAAGATTTGCAGTTTTTGCAACAAATGGGTGTCGAATGGATTATGGTAGGCATCAAAGAACAACAAAATCACAATGCCGATTATTACAAACACCTCGTTGCGCGCTTTGCAAAATTTGACCTACAAATTTATCGCATTGCCAATTTGAGCGTACACAACATCCCCCAAGTCACACTGAACTTACCTGGGCGCGACGAAAAAATTGAAGAATTTGCAACCTTCATTCGCAACCTTGGAGAAGCGGGTATACCCTATAACACATATGCGCACATGGGCAATGGCATTTGGAGTTCGGGGCGAACCACGCGCCGAGGAGGTATGGATGCACGTACCCTCGACATCAAAAACGCCACAGGACACTGGAATGGCGAAAAATATGAAGGTGAACTCACACACGGGCGTTTATACACCGAAGACGAACTCTGGGAAAACTATGAATATATGATTCGTAAAATCGCCCCCGTGGCCGAAGAAGCAGGTGTGTTTATTGGCATTCACCCAGACGACCCACCCGTTTATGCACTCGGTGGTATTCCCCGTTGTATCTTTGGCAACTTCGAAGGTTACAAACGCGCCATGGACATTGCCAACAGCCCCAACATTGGCGTGTGTCTTTGTGTGGGATGCTGGCTCGAAGGCGGCAAACAAGGCATGGGAGGCGATGTCATTGAAGCCATTCATTACTTTGCCAAACACAAAAAACTCTTCAAAGTACACTTTCGCAACGTCACCAACCCCATGCCCGAACCTTGGACAGAAACCTTAATTGACGATGGATATATGGACATGTATAACGTGATGAAAGCGCTGCGCGATGTCGAATTTGATGGGGCGATTATTCCCGACCACATCCCATCACTCTTAGGGGGGCACCGTGTGGGCGTGGCTTACTCCATTGCTTATATGCGCGCGCTTGTACAAGCCGTAAACAACGAAGCCAGTGGTCCAAAATAATTTGATGACCGACACGCTTGCATCTTGGCACATTGCTGAACCACTGGGTTTGTCTTGGAACGAACAGGTGGTCACATACCCCTTGCACAACTTGAAAATCTCACCACATGCACCCTTATGTG
>JAYODI010000090.1:16538-23144 GCA_038279365.1 Candidatus Latescibacterota bacterium
TCTTTACCGTGTCTGTGATGATTTGGGCACTTTTCGGGCTGCACAATGGGTGCGTGACCACCTGTTTTATATCACAGATCTCCCCGCACACACACAAAAGAATCTATATCTCAAAGTTGGAAAACCAGAACCGACATCCCTCCAAATCAAAACCAACAACACACATTTGGAATTAACCCATGCTCAATTTGGCATTCGAATTGCGTGGACAGAAACACCTATACATTATCAAAATCCACGTATCCTAACCGACTGCCCACCTCCCATTGCCCAAATTTGTGGTTCCCAAAAAATTTGGTTTGGACAAGGTCGTTGGCAAGCTCCGCTTCCATGCCATGGTTTCCAATGTGACATCATATATGACGGCCCCGTTGTTGCCTCAGTCAAACAAACCTATACGCTCCAAGATGGCGACATTTCTTTTGTTTATCACATAGACGCCGTCTCTCCCTATGTGCACATAGATGTCATAAGTACACAAGAAGGTCTACAGACAATTTGGCAATTTGACGACTTTGCACCCAGCCACGCATTTTGGCGGCCTCATTCAACGGATGCTTGGCGCGGTAAAAAAACAGCAGACAATCATCACCGACAAACGTATGCCATTCAACAAACCACACCACCTGACGACATATTCTTACAGCCATTTTACAACTGGCATCGCAATGGTGCCATGTTTTGGTCGTGCTGGTCAGAATCAACAAACACATCCGATGTCTTGTTATTGGGTGCCACACGCCCATCCAAAACCCAAAGCAATGGGCCTTTCCAACCCCATTACATTCGCAATGGCAAACAACTCAACATCACCACCCAAAACGGTTGTACTACACTCGCCATTGGCCTGTTATCACGTTCAGAAAGCGCAACAACATCTAACCCACATACACCACACATCGAAAACCTGTATCGACACATGCACAGCTTGGACTTAAATGCCTACCTGCACATGAATCTCGCATGGTTAGAGCATGAAGAGCAACACTTTCCACGCTTGTTTATAGACCCCATAGACAAGGCCCAAATCCAAGAACAAGCAAAAAATTGGCATTGGTTTCACAACGCATTTCAAAACCATGTGGATGACCAACTGTTTTTTTCCAACACACAACCCACCCTCAAAATCAACCACGAACATGCACCATTAGGACGCGACTTGGCAGGTGCATATCTTGCTTCCGCCAAAGTCAAATACGCACAGCAGGCATTTGACCACCTGCACCAACAGCTCCAAAAGTGGGTTAAAGAACTCGGCACACTTGGCCCAACCGTAGACGCACTCATCGGATTTGCATTTGCAGGCCCTTTTCGTTCTGCCATCATCACTTTCGATTTAATTGCAGATGCCCTCACTCCACAAGAGCGTCTGTCATGTTTGCAACACATCACATTTTTAACAGAAGTATTCTTTTCCAAAGATGCCTGGCCCGACACAGATTCTGGATTAAGCCGAGGAAATCTAAACTTTCATGCCAATGTCATCAGCGCACGTGGGCTCGCGGCCGCCTTATTACAGGGGCACCCCAAACAGCATGCTTGGCTCATGCAAACACACCAAGAAGCCTCTGCATTTTTACGCCAATATCATTTTGATGGGGGTTGTGCACGTGAATCTTTAACCTACCAATTCAATGTCATCGCTCAGTTCACCTTATTGGCTGTTGCATTGCATCGGGCAGGACACGATGATTTGTTTGAAACAGAACCCATCTTCAAACAATCATTTGACTTTCTCGCATCCGTGCAAACCCCTCACGACCCCCGTGTGGGATTTTGCATGTTACCCACAGTAGGACATGTGACAAGCTATGGATGGGGCCAATCTTTGCAGGCTTGTTTTGCCTGGGCGGCAAAAGCAACCGCACAAACCGACAAGATTTTCTCGGCACACATGATGGCCGCTTGGAAGCGTGCAGGATCGCCCATCTTTTCGTGGCACGACTTTTATCATGGACAGATTTGGTGGCCGCCCTTATGCTTGATCGACCCAGCATTACCTCACAAAACAGCACTTCAAAAAAGTGGTTTACTTCACGGCCTTGGTGCAATATTTCGTTCACCCAAAACAAACGGTTATGTACTTGTCAAAATGGGGCCTTCACGTGGACACTACGACCCCGATGAAGGATCCATCTTGTGGTATGCTTGGGGCAAACCCATCCTTGCCGATTTTGGATGCCAATATAATCCCAACATTGAATGTGCGTGGCTCCACAACCGCATCAGCTTTGATCATTGGAACGAGACAAATGATCACAGCTTTCAAATAGAATCTTACACATCTGGACCACATGCAGACACCATTTGTGGCACCATGTCCATCACACGCTTACACCGTTGGGCAGACCACCCCATACGTACAACCGATTTTGATTTTCGCTCACTGCCCCCACCACACACCATTGAACCCATCACTTGGCAACGCGATATCTTATATGTACGCGACTGTGAAACGATCTTAATCCACGACCACATCAATGGCCAACAAAAAACCGATTGGAATTTGCAAGTCTTTGCCCATGCGATAAAAATCAAAGGCAACCGTGCAACTTGTTGTGGCCAATTTGACATCGACCTCGACGTTTACATGATCCATCCCCCAAATACAGAATGGTCTGTTGGCAGTTTTGAACACCTTGGGTTTGATGAACCTCGTTTACCGGCTTGGTGGTGGCGCGGTGCCAACTGGATGACACCTCAAGGTGCAACATATGGCCCCGTGGGCGAAAGGGCACTCACCTTACACACATCCGCATCTGCCCAATCCAACTACCTCGCAATATTAATTGCACGCCCAAAAGATCATGCCCCATCACAAATAGACCCATTGCCCAATGGGTTTGCATGGCAAACAAATATGGGAAAATGGCACGCACAACTCTTGAACAATCAATGGCACATTTCGCATGAAGAAAGTAACCCCCAATGACCATCAAACACAAACAACACACACACGCAGAAATAACCCAGCTCAAACATGAATTGCCCGTTCACTGTGCCATTCGCACAGAACGGGGCGCACCCCGCCTTTTTCTAAACAACCGAGAAACCTACCCGCTTGTCGCGTGGAGTTGGGGCTTAGAACACAGTGCCCCCTACTTCAAGCAAGCTGGCATCAACATGCTTCAACCCGTGTTGGGTCTAAATGCTGCTTGGGAAAACCCTACCACTTTCGACTTCTCCGAATACGACATAGTTTTTGCCACGCTCTTGCGCCAAAATTCAAATGCCTATTTTTTACCCCGCATCTTGCTCGACGTGCCCGATTGGTGGAAAGACAAACATCCCAATGAACTGGTTCAAGTCGCACGTCCTTTTCCAAAAGATCGCCCAGCCTTTCGCCCCATTCGTCGAAACAGTGAAGGCGGTTGGTTGTGGGGCCTCCAAACACGTGAACCCTCCATCGCCTCTACCATTTGGCGACAAGACATGACAACGCTCTTAACCGCGCTCTTGCAACACATCAAAAATTCACCCCTGGCCAGCCGAGTCATAGGCTATCAAATTGGCGCAGGCATTTACGGCGAATGGCACTACTTCATATCGCCCTACGTGCCCGACTTTAGTGAACCCGTACGTCAAAAAATAGGTCACATACCCGACCTCAAAACCCGCAACCACACCACCTTTGGCCTCTTGCGAGACCCTGCCCAAGAACAAGACACCATCACCTATTTCCAACGCTTTCATCAAGATATCTGTGCCGACGCACTTTTGCACTTTGCACAAGTAGCCAAACAAGAAACCGATAACCAAGTCATCATCGGTGCTTTTTATGGCTACCTGCTCGAAAACGTTTGGATACAAGACGGTGGACACCTCGCCCCAGAAAAAGTACTCAGCAGCCCACACATCGACTTCTTCGCAAGCCCTTACACCTACCAACGCACCAACATTCCAGGTCGCCATCCGTGGGAACACGACATTGTAGACGGTGCCAACAACAACCTAGGCCGTGCCCGTGGCGTGGCCGGCGATGGGGGATATCGCATCTTGTGGGAATCGCTCAAACGCCACAACAAGCTCTACTTTGTAGAACTCGATTCCAATACCTACCTCGAACCCCCGCCCATCAACCCCGATGGCACAGGGGGCACCGATGTTGAAAACGAACTCTGCATGCTCGGCGGTGAAGGCACCACCACAAAAGAAGGCACCTTTCGCATTCTCTCACGCGACTTAGGTCAAGTATTCGTAAAAGGCAACGGGGGTTGGCTTTTCGACTTTGGTCCCGTTTTGCGATTAAAAACAAGTTGGTATGCCGATGCAGACCTCACCAGCTTTGTGCAAAAATTTGTGCAATTAGGTGAAAAACGCGCCACCTTAGACCTTTCATCCATTGCTCAAATTGCCGCTGTCTACGATGCCAAAAGCCTCTTCACCACCCGTTATTGGGCCGCCGAAGAAAAAAGTATGGACTTCTTCTCCACCTGGTATCTCGACTCCCAATCGCGATCACTCCATCGCCTGGGTGCTCCGGTAGATTCACTCTATCGCTTCGATCTCAAACCATCGGATGCCACCCAATACAAACTCTTTTTAATGGTCAACACCTTCTACCTCACCACACAAGACATAGACCACCTCCACAACATCTTTCACAACAGCGGTGCAACCGTTGTCTGGTATTATGCTCCGGGCTTCATATCGCCCAATAAGTTAGACCTTGAGCACATGCAACACCTCACAGGATTCCAATTCAAAATCCACACAGAACCCGGCCCCCTGCTCATTCACGCCGACCTTCCTGGCAAAGAAGGTGGCAAAATCACATTTGGCATCAACGACACACGCTCACCCCGTTTTTCACCCCAAAACGGCGACATCCTCGGCCATTGGACCGACAACAAAGAACCTGCCCTCACCCGCCTTCAAACCCATGGTTACACCTCCATCTATGCAGGCACCGCTCCGCTCCCACAAAAAGTTCTACGCTGGCTCACCCACCAATCAGGCGCACACCTGTGGAGTGATCAACCCGACATTGTCATGGCCAGCCAAGACACAGCCATGCTCGTGGCCACATCCCAAGGCAAACGCACACTCACATTGCCACACCCACTCACGTCTTTATCCACCCACCAAAAAGAAAGCACACATACCCACCATCTTGCTTATGGCGATGTCGAACTCTATACCAAATAAAAAACGTCTCCTTCCTAAAAAGGAGACGCCTTATGCAGCATACAATAATCAACCTGTGACTTTATCGAGATGGTTCAAACCCAAGAGCCAGCATCTGGCCTGCAAAGGGAAAAGCCTCTGCGGGGCTCTCGCCCCCGTTGCCCTCATACAGCTTCATTTGAAACCAAGCCACGTTATCCAATATCAACCAAAGCATCCAAAAGCTGCCCCACATCTTCACTGCTGTTATACAAATGGGTTGAAACGCGCACCCGTCCAAACTCACCCCAACAATACACATTGCGCTCCCGAAGCTGATTAACAAGCCCACGCCCATCTTCACAGGCAAAACACGTATTGCCCGAACGCCCTGCACGCACCCCTGGTGAAATCACTTTATAACCCAACCGAATCAACCCATCGGAAACCTGCTCAGACAAATCACGAGCATGGTTTTCAATCTTTTCAATGCCAATATCCAAAATCACGCCCAATGCATGATCCAGATGCATCACCACCTGCATCGCAGGATTGCCAGGTTCCATTTTTTCGGGCATGGGCTGTTCAGCCACATCGGCATGTCGCTCGGCAGCTTGCGCTGGCCAAACCGCCAAATTGCGCCACCCAAACGATGTAGACGCAATTTGCGCCTCTGCACGCTCACTCAGATAACACGGCGCCACACCATGCGTGGCCAACAACCACTTGTATGCACTGCTCACCGTTAAATCGCTCACGTGTGCAGGCACTTGCAATGCACCCGACGAATGTGTGGCATCTACTGCAAACAAAGCACCCTTCTTTTTGGCTCCTTCCGCCAACTGTACCAAATTGTGACACTGCCCCGTATAAAAGCCCACATGAGAAATGGCCAACACACGCGTACGTGCATCTACAGCATCTAACAAATCTGCCTCATGCACCGTCCAATTTTTATGTGGCACCAACCGCACCTCAACACCCATTTTACGCAAATTACGCCATGCATAAGCCACCGACGGAAACTCCAAATTGGCCGTCACAATATTATCACCTGGTTGCCAGTCTAAGCCCCGAGCCAACCAGCTCATTCCCTCGGCAGCCGAAGGCATCATCGCAATGCGATTGGCCGGCACCCCCCACAGCTTCCCCATGCGCTCACGGCATCGCTCGCCACGTGCATAAATGGCATCTCGGCCTTGATGGCTCCCCCCTTTAAGGCGAGAAAATTCCTCATATACCTGCGCCTGTGACTTCAACCAAGGTGCTTCACCGCCCGTACACAAATGCGCAATCCCCTCTATCCCAACAAATGCATCAGGAGAAAGCAGTGGTGCCAGTTCTTGTCCTGTTATTTCAGTCAAGTTTTTAAACCCTTTCATAAAGTCAGTGAAACGGCAAAAGGAAAACCTTTAACATCTGTGAAACGGCAAATGTGAAACGGCAAACCTTTAACTTCAAAAAACCAAATCTATCACATTATCAAATCACCCGTTTGCC
>JAYODI010000177.1:0-3397 GCA_038279365.1 Candidatus Latescibacterota bacterium
TGCAATTCATTTGAAAATATTTTTTCCAAATCCTTTTGGAAAACTGGACATTCTGAAAGTATGAGTTCTTACGTAAAAAAAGAGATTCAAGATTAGATCGGATTTCATTTGCTGGTCTGAGATAGGGGGCTAACATCGCAATAGTTATACCAAGGTAATGATCTATTGACATCCCAGTTTCAGCTTCGAATATCGCTTTTAAATCAAAATCAATTGAAACGGCATCTATCAGATTGTTGAGCCAATAATCTGCTCTTGCTAATGAATAATGAGCTCGTGGTGGATTCAAAAGTTCTCGGTTAGGAAGAAATTCAGAGATAAGTCGATCTCTTACTACGCTTTCAGGTAGTCCTTGAAAACCATTGGGATTTCTACCTTCAAAGGAGAGAAATTCATTCGCTTTAAAACAAAGCGGGCCGAGTTTTCGCTGTGTTTTGTCAGACGGCCTTAAACCATATCGAGGTTTAGAGACTTGTGTCGCATGCTTGAGTAACCAAAGGCATTGGTGCGAGTTAAATAGAATAGGGTGAGTTCTTGCATTTGGGATGGGCGATGGATTATCCCTAAAAATCTGAAAGTAATCTTCGTCAAAAAAGCTTCTTACCATATCACCCTGGATGTCCTCTGTCGGAGGGATATCTTGGAATAATACTGCGTTTATCTGCCCCAACATAATCGTCAAATATTGCAGATTAAAACGAGAAAGTTCTTGATAGATTTCATTTATTATGGGAGGGTGGCCAAAGAAATCAGAATGGCGCACAAAAACCCTTAATCCATCTGAATAGTTCATTAGACCTTCATATTTTTGGTGAGAATTAGAGAAACGGATTACTTTTTCACTACAAATAATGGTTATGTCCGTTTTTTTTCGTGCTATATGTTTTTGTCTTTTTGGAGTGGGGGAATTGCGTGCAACGTTGTGTGCAACCGACGTGGGCACAACCTATGCAAATAAGTTAAAGGGTGAATTTGTAATCACAAAGAAAAATCACTTGTGCCCATGTTTGGGTGGGGTGGTTTGGGGGTGGTTCGGTTGCACGGTGTTGTGCGTCTGTATCGCATTGGAATCAGTCCAACCCCTCAGGGGGTGCCATACCATTGCTTTTATGTTTTGTCTTAATACCCCAAACACTCAGGTGGGATTTTAAGTTGATAGCAAAAAAACAAAGCTCACAGCACTGTGCACGGTTCCGTGTATTACGACTATTGAGGACGATATAAAGTTTCGTAGGCCACTTGCTTTATCGAAGTCACCAAGGATATTTGCACAGTGCATAGGCACCACGCCCAGTGGCGACTTTTGGTTCCTTTTCGTCGTTGAAAAGGAACACGCCGTAGGCATGGGAGGTTGGGTTGTTGGGTTGGTTTGGGGAGTGGTATCGGGTGCCAAGGGTGTAATGGTTTTTGCCTTACCCCCCTTGACTTTTATGGTTAAGGACTGATGCGATATTGCGCACAACGTCCCGATATGCGAACACAATTTCGTCTTTTGGGAAGTCTTTTTTTTATATGCGAACATAATAATATATCTGAATCAATAATCAAAAGGTTATTTAACGATTGATTGACTAATTTCAAGAACTAAAAAGAGGGTTGTATTGTGAGAAGAAGATGGAATTGATGGTTTTTCTGTTGAGGATGTCTGTGTTTGGTGAGGAAGCGACAGTATTTGGAAGTGTTTTCGTTTTGAAAGGTTTGGCCGATTTAATTTCGATAGACCGTGTTTGCCAGTAAGGTTCTGGCACAGATCTCATTTGTCTTATTAAATGGCCATCATTTTAGGAAGTAAATCTTGCAGTTCAATTTCGGGAACGTCAGGTTTTTCAAATAACAAGCTGGCACCTAAAACTTCAATGCCAACGAGCTGTTCATCTCCTGTGAAGTCGAGCGTAATGTCACGGGTCAATTGCACGGCACGACATTCAAAATCTCCTTCAAGCAGACGAATATCAAGTGCATCGGCAGCTTTATCATATGTCATTTTCATTTTTCAGCGTCCTGAAAATAAAAGGTGTAAACGGTTATCACCACAATACGTGTTGGTTCTTCATCGACAACTGGGGCGACCTGTTGGTGTTCGATTATTCTACTCCAAAAATATATTTATCGACATACGCGTTTCGGAACTTACCCTTGGGATCATAGGTCTGGGCTAAAGCTTGAAAATCGGCCATACGAGGATAAGCGGCTTGCACTTGGGAGGGTGTCATAGCAAAGAGCTTACCCCAATGGGGCCGTGGATCAAACGGTGCGAGGTGCTTTTCCAAAATCGGAAGAAAGTTCTTCACGGCTGGCCAATCTTTGCGCCAGTTAAAATGAATACCAATCACATCTTGATCATAAGCAGAACTCAACCAAAGTTGGTCAGCGGCAACACTGCGAATTTCGGAAACAGACAAAATAGGGGCCAATCCTTCGCGCAAACTGGCAACCGCCTGAAGTGCGGCAACGGCGTGGTGGCGCGCAACAAAATATTCACTTTGTAATTCATTGCCTTCTTGAAGCGCATCTTTAAACGTGAAATGAGGCAGGCGTTTGTGCCACGGCCCCAGTGTGCCCATGGGAGTAAAATGACGGTCTGGGGCATCGCCAAAAATATGACCATTGGGCACCCAGGTGGCATCGAAAAACGTTGTGGGCACAGCCTGAGAGGCTTCTGCATTTGAAGCCCCTTTTTGTTTGATCCAAAGGGAATCAATACCATCTGTTTGCCAAGTGGGAAACAAACTCACACTGTAGCCCGTTGCCATAATCGTATCAAATGCATCGTGGAGATGTTCCACGGGGAGGTTTTGGTAGGCGTTTTGATAAACCGAAAATGTGGGCACCAGATCGAGCGTAACTTTGGTGACCACACCAAGCGCTCCAAGAGCAACAACAGCACCCAAAAAGTGATCGCCATCTTGGGTGCGGGTAAGCGTGACCAGATCGCCATTGGCCGTGATCATTTCGATGCCAGAAACAGCCGTGGCCAAATTGCCAAGGGCATCACCAGACCCATGGGTTGCGCTCATACAAGCCCCCATAACGGTGATGTGATCAAGTGAAGCAAGGTTGGGCAAGGCATACCCTGCTGCGTGCAATTGTGGGCAAAGTTCGCCATAGGTGATGCCAGCAGAGACAGTGGCTGTGTGACGGTCGTGATGGATAATAACCTGATTGTCGAGGGTGTGTAAGGAAACCAAATCACCCGTTGTGTTGGCAATGTCGTTAAAGCAGTGGCGCGAACCAATCACACGCACTTTGTGGGCTTTGCGCACAACCTCTTGTAAGTCGGCAATGGTGGGGGGGTGATGAAAGCGAGCGGCATTGAACGAAGTGTTGCCAGCCCAATTTTGATGGTGAGTGGTCATGGATTGGATCTCGTTTAAATTTTATATTGTATTACTTAGTA
>JAYODI010000012.1:0-3758 GCA_038279365.1 Candidatus Latescibacterota bacterium
TATTCAAATAAGAAATGCCTTTGTTCTTCACAAAAGAACAAAGGCAAAGCCTGTGCCAGATGACTTGCGCAACTTGACTTTTCATGGCCACAAAATTGCAAGTTATTTTTTTTCAGTATTTTAAAAACGAAGAATCATAAAACAGCATATCGCAACACGGCTTCAAAATGCATATTGCGCAAATTCATGAAAAAAATCGCAAACCCAAGCAAGGTTTGCGATTTTCAATTTTATCAGCACCCAATTAAACCATCAGATTAAAAAAAACCTTCCCAATATTACAATTCTTCCTTTTTATGACGCACAATACGACCTTTGACCAAATAAACCACATTCTCAGCAATATTTGACGAATGATCGCCAATACGCTCCAAGTGTCGCGACACCAAAATCAAATGAATCGCCTGATCAATGGTTTCTGGGTCACCTGCGTGTAAATATGTCAACAGCTCTCTAAAAATCTGATCGCGCAAACTATCGACAATATCATCAATACGACGCACTTCATTGGCCAGTGCCACATCTTTATTCACAAAGGCATCCAACGCATCTTTCACCATACGACGCGTCAATTCTGCCATACGTGGAATATCAATGAGTGGTTTTAAAATGGGCATATTGTTCAATACTTGCGCCCGTTGTGCAATATTCACCGCCTGGTCATTAATGCGCTCTAAGTCATAATTAATCTTCATCACACCCGCGATCAATCGCAAATCACTGGCCACGGGTTGCTGGATGGCCAACAATTTCAAACACTCTTCTTCAACCGCCACTTCCCAGGCATCAATATCTTTACCACCAGCAATCACCGTCTCTGTCAATGCCTCATCTCGATCAACCAAAGACCGCACAGCTTGTTCTATAGACTCTTCTACGGCACTGCCCATTTTGAGCAACTCGCCCTTCAAATGATCCAGCCGTTGATCGAGTGTACGTTCCATATCATAAACTCCTAAAAACGAAAGAAGGAAGAAGAGAGAAGAAAAAACCATCATTCGTCGACTGGTCTTCTCCCTTTTTTCTTTTCTCTGCCTTATCCAAATCGTCCCGTCACATAATCTTCTGTTTGTTTGAGTTGGGGGTTCGTAAACATATCTGCTGTGGGGGCCAACTCAATCAATTTCCCCAAATAAAAGAATGCCGTATAATCAGAAATGCGCGAAGCCTGTTGCATATTATGTGTCACAATCACAATGGTATATTGCGATTTCAACTCGGCAATGGTTTCTTCAATGCGCCCAGTTGCAATCGGGTCTAAGGCCGAACAAGGCTCATCCATCAAAATAACCGAGGGTTCTACCGCAATGGCCCGTGCAATGCACAACCGTTGTTGTTGCCCACCCGAAAGCCCCAATGCACTGCTATCCAACCGATCTTTCACCTCATCCCAAAGTGCAGACGCTCGCAAACTGCGCTCTACCACTTCATCTAACACCGCACGATTGTTTTCTCCTGCAATGCGCAAACCATAAACCACATTTTCATAAATAGACTTGGGAAATGGATTCGACTTTTGAAACACCATCCCCACACGCCGGCGCAATGAAATGACATCGTACCCAGGGCCATAAATATTGTCGCCATTAATTTGTATGGTGCCATCAATGCGCACAATATCAATCAAATCATTCAACCGATTCATACAACGCAAAAGCGTCGACTTGCCACATCCAGACGGGCCAATAAAAGACATCACCTGATGTTCTGGCACTTGTAAACTTACATCAAACAACGCCTGTGTTTCGCCATAAAACAAGTTGATATGATCCACATCAACAACCGAGTTGTCAATCTTTGGCAATGTTGCAGCACTGCTGGTCTCTACACTTTCCGTTTCAGCCATAATATCCTCTGTGATCAATATCTCCAAAACAATTCTAAATCATCCCCCCCAAAAGTCAAGCCCACCCCACCAAATGTCCAACCTCCCCCATCGCCTCGCACATCTCCCACTTTTGCCTTTTGCCGTTTCACTTTTTTATTTTTTCGCCTCTAAAACGCCGACCCAGCAAACCGTTTTCGCAACCGAGTACGCACCATAATAGCCACCAAATTAAGTGCCAAAACCAACCCCATCAACAACAAAGTAGTCGTATACACCATTGGGCGAGCCGCCTCTACATTGGGCGACTGAAAACCCACGTCATAAATATGAAAACCCAAGTGCATAAACTTGCGCTCTAAATGGAAAAAGGGCCACACACCATCCAATGGCAACGCGGGCGCCAACTTAACCACACCCGTAATCATCAAGGGTGCCACTTCTCCCGCACCGCGTGCAATAACCAAAATCACGCCCGTTAAAATACCTGGCAATGCTCCCGGCAACACCACCCGTAAAATCGTCTGTAACTTGGTTGCGCCCAAAGCCAAAGACCCTGCCCGAACATCACGGGGAACCGCCGCCAAAGCTTCTTCGGTAGACACAATCATAACAGGAACGGTGAGCAATGCCAAAGTCAATGATGCCCATAAAATACCACCCGTGCCAAATGTCGGGGCGGGCAATGCATCTTGAAAAAACAACTGATCGATACTGCCTCCCACACCATACACAAAAAACCCCAATCCAAACATCCCAAAAACAATAGACGGCACCCCTGCCAAATTATTTACCGCAATGCGAATGATGCGAACCACAGGCCCTTGTTTGGCATATTCTCTTAAATAAAGCGCTGCCAAAACACCAAATGGCACAGCAGCCAAACTCATCAAAAACACCATCAGCACCGTGCCAAATATGGCAGGAAATACGCCCCCTTCCGTATTTGACTCACGCGGTTCATCAAATAAAAACTCACCCACACGGGCCAAATAAACCCCAACTTTACCCACCACACCCAACTCATTGGGCCGATATACCCGCACAATATCTGCCGTAGCGACCTGCCTTACTTCACCCCCAATAAGACGCACTTCCACCTGATATTTTTCACTCTCTTGGCGCAATTGCATCAATTGGTCAGCCATTTTTTCATATTGATCCCAATATTTTCGACTTTCGCTGTCCACAACCGCAATCTCTTCAGCGCTGTGCCCATTGCGTTCCATTTCCCGTTTTTGAAGGCGTAAGGCCTCCATCTCACGGTTCAGGTCACCAAGCACATTGGTTTCCATCTGGTGTATTTTATTTAATAAGGCTTGGGTCTTGTCCATTTGTTGATGCAACATATCCCAACTTTTCTCGGGGCCTTCTGCAACACGCACATCGCCCTCAAATACCGCCTGCAAAAACCCATACATATTTCCCCATTCACGCCGTTCAAAAACCACCGCAAGTTCTGGATAGTCTACCGACTGGATGGCTGCTTCATCAATCCATCTAAAATCGCTGTTATACACATCTCGGTTGCCCGTTTTTATCTGAATCCGAAAAGCATCAGAACCTTCTCGATTGGATGTTGGAATCTCTTGCCTATCCCACAACAAGCCCATCACCTGTTGACCATCCTTAAGCGTAATGGCCTGCAAATGAGATGGCCAAAAAAAGCCCATGCCATTGTAAAACACCAACAACACAAGCCCAATGATCATCAACAAACACATCGACAAAGCCCCACCCGTCAACCAAATAAAAGGCACACCCGATTTCCAAAACCGTTGCTTCACAGCAATCTCCTAAAGTCAGTGAAACGCCAAACGTGAAACGCCAAATGTAAAACCTTTACAAATCTGTGAAACGCCAAACGTGAAACGCCAAATGTAAAACCTTTACAAATCATTAAAACAAAAGACTGAATCTATCACGCAATCAA